>CALIAU010000019.1 GCA_938045585.1 uncultured Saprospiraceae bacterium | reverse complement strand
TGTGGTAACACAAGCAGCTGTGATCAGATAATAGAGGTAGTAGACGATGAAGCACCAGTGATTACCTGTCCAGCAAATGCGGAAGTATCGTGTGAAGATGATTCTAGTTCAGCAGCTACAGGAGTAGCAACAGCAGAAGATAACTGCAGTACTTTTGATATTACAGAAGAAGATGCAAGTGGTCAAGGAACAGATCCAGCGGCCTGTGACTACTATACCTATGATATTGTAAGGACGTGGACAGCTACAGATGCCTGCGGGAATGCGAGCAGCTGTGATCAGACGATTTCAGTAAGTGATGAAACTGCCCCTGTATGGGATTTGAGTTTCCAATTAGATGAGACCTATACAACAGAAGGAGGAGCGGATTGTCCAGCAGATGCAGAGATAAGCTTGAATGTAGGGGATGAGATAACAACTACAGATACTTGGTTGGCAGGAGGTATAGAAATTCCAAATCTAGAGGGAGCAGTATCCGATAATTGTGCTGCTGAATCAAATCTAACCATACGAGTAACAGATAAGACCAAGGATGTAGCAGAGGACAATTGTAGTTCTGTATTGACAATTACATTTGAGGCAGAGGATCCATGTGGAAATGTAGAAGGAACCTTTACGTGTATCTATACCTTTGTTGACGATACAGCTCCAGAGATTACACCAGGCACTGAGCCACAGGACCAAGAGTTGACAGCTACGTTTACAGGCTGTGTACAACAGGTGTTTATCTATATGCCATTTGCAGAAGATAACTGTCAGAATTTAAATTTCAGTAATGTAAGTATAAGTGCAGCTGGCGTTAACTTTTCACCAGTAACCCCAGGCTTTAATCCAAACGGTGGCTTTGGTTTCTACTGGTCAGGAATGTTTAGTTTAGGTACGACAGAAGTAACAATAACAGTAGATGATGGCTGTGGTAACGAGACAAGTATCACGCATGATATTACAATAATAGATGTAGAGCCACCATTTATCAAGACAGCATGTCCAGATGATATATTGGCAACAACAGATGGCGGCGACTGTGATACGACGCTGACGTTTACGAATCCAGAATACGATGATTTCTGTTTATGTGCAGGGATGGAAGTATGTTTCACAAGTGATGATATAGACCCAAGTTTATTACCGTCGAATGTGAGCTATGTAGGGACGAGCGGATTTTTAGAGGATATCACAGCGACCTTCTATAAGGGTACGACGACAGTCACCTTTAAGGTAAGTGATCCATCAGGGAATGTAAATGATGAGTGCAGCTTTGATGTAGTAGTAGAAGATAATGATGATCCTATGTTTGCAGATCAGACAGATCATGCCTTAACAACCAGCGGTGGTGCAGATTGTCCATCAGGAGCAACAACAGACTTGCAGGTAGGAGACTTTGACTTTGATGATAGCTTCACAGTAGGAGGAGTAGTAATAGATGGTCCAGCAAGTACAGATTACGAAGATAACTGCCCAGAGATGTATCTGGAAGTATTGAGTATAGCTGATAATGAGGATGACTGTGATAGAGAGTGGCTGATCGTATGGCAGGTAACAGATTGTGGAGGCAATACAGCGACGCAAGACCAGTTGATAAGCTTGAGCGATGATGTAGCCCCAGTATGGAATGATAACTTAGACGAGTTTTTCTTTTCGACGTCGGATGGCTCAGATTGTCCATCAGATGTTATGGTGAGTATATCAGAAGGCGATGTTCTATTGCCATCAGATGATTGGACTATTGGAGGCAATACAATTCCTTCCTTAGGCGGCTTAGCGGAAGATGATTGTACGGATGTGACCTACAATGTAGTAAGTATAGAAACGACCCTAGGCGATTGCGAGACAGTGGTAGTAGTAGTTTTTAGTGCATCAGATGCCTGTGAAAACGAAAGTGGTCCAGACTTTACTTGTATAGTAACAATAACAGATGATGTAGCTCCAGAGATAGTATGTCCAGCAGATGTAGTTGTACAGTGTGACGAGAGTATGGATCCAACGATGATAAGCGAAGGCTTTACGGGCGATTTTGATCCAGCGAACTGGACAATAGATACGAATGGTGGTGACGGATCAGTAGATGAGTCAGGAGCCCCTAACAGTATAAGCTTAGTGAGTAATGATAATGGTGCAGATGATATAGATACAGAATATTGTATAGCAGCGCCAGCAGATGGCACGATAGCTTTTTCTTGGTCCTTTACAACGGTTGATAATGGACCAAATTGGGATCCATTTGGCTATTCAGTAAATGGCGTCTTTACTCAATTATCAGATGATAGTGGAGGTCAGTCACAGGCGGGAACAGCGATAGTGAGTTTATTAGCTGGAGAAGAGTTCTGCTTTGTTCAGAATTCAGTAGATGGTATAGTAGGCTCAGCGACAACGATCTCAGATATGTTTATCTATGAGAGTGTAGGCACAGGAATGGCAACAGCTACGGACGATTGTAATGCACCAATAGTAACGTATTCAGATGTAATCACTCCAGGGACATGTCCACAGGAGTATACAATTACACGTACATGGTCAGCCGATGATGGCTGTGGCAATGTATCCAGCTGTGATCAGATAATAGAAGTAGTAGATACAGAAGCACCAGTAATAGATCCAGCAGCAGAAGACCTTACAGTAGAGTGTGATGGAGCGGGGAATGTAGATGATCTAGCAGCTTGGCTAGCAAGTAATGGTGGCGCAAGTGCAACAGATAACTGTGGAGATGTTACGTGGAGCTATGCACCAAACCCAGCAGAGTTATCAGATGGTTGTGGCGCGACGGGCGAAGTAGAAGTTACGTTTATAGCTACTGACGAATGTGGGAACGCATCAGAAACTACAGCGACCTTTACAATAGTAGATACAGAAGCGCCAACGGGAACAGATCCAGATGGTGTAACTGAATTAAATGTATGTAAGGACGATGCAAGTGCAGCACTTCCAACAGCGGATGATATAGCAGCGATAGAAGACGCCTACTCAGATATTTGTGGAGGTATAAGTGTAAGCTTATTAGAAGAACTATGTGAAGGGGATGACTGTAATTGGACGCTTACAAGAAATTATCAAGTTACAGATGATTGCGGTCTTACTACACCAAGTACGATAGTACATACGGGAGGCGATACAGAGGCACCGGAGTTTACGACGACGCCAGAAGATCAGGTAGTAGATATTATAGGAACAGATTGTTCACAGGTAGTGTTTATTACTGTACCAGAGTATACAGACAACTGTACAGAAATGAACCTTACACATGTGTCTATCAGTGCAGATCCATTTGTAAACTTTGGTCCAATCCAACAAAACGCAGTGACAGGAGGTTACTTCTGGACAGGTACGTTTGAGGCAGGAGTAACAAATGTTACGATTACGATAACAGATGATTGTGGATTAAGTACAGAGGATGTCCATACAATAACTGTAGTAGATAATATACCACCGTTTATGAGTTTATCCCAGTGTCCAGCTGATGTTGAGCTAGATACAGACGATGGTACCTGTCAGACGACGTACTCATGGCAGAATCCATCTTATCAGGATAACTGTCAGTGTAATAGGATGGAGATCTGCTTCAGCAGTGATGATATAGATCCAGACCTATTACCAGCAATGATTACCTATCAGGAGACATCAGGGAATGCAGCGATAGTAGGGCCATTAGATTTTGCTAAAGGGACAACTACGGTATGCTATAAAGTATATGATGATGCAGATAACCTAAATGACGAATGTTGTTTTGATATAGTTGTCTTAGATGATGAATTCCCAACAGCTACAACTACGATAGAAGGAGCAAGTTACGAGTGTGCAGCAGATATTCCAGAGCCAGATGTAAGTCTAGTAACGGATGTAGAAGATAACTGTCCTGATCCAGTGGTGAGCTGGGGATCTGATACAGACAATGGAGGTACAGGCTGTAATGGTGATCCATTAGTAGTAACGCGTACCTACCTAGTAACAGATTGTGGAGAGAATGTTGTTGAAGTGACGCAAGAATTTGTAGTAGAAGATCTTACAGCACCTACGGCATCTGATCCAGAGGCAATTACAGTAGATTGTGAGTCAGATGTACCAGCAGCAGATCCAGCAGTGGTTATAGATGAGGCAGATAACTGTGGAGGAGAAGTGACAGTAAGCTTAGCAGGTGAGAGTACTACAGGCGGCACAGGCTGTGGCGATCCATTAGTAATAACGCGTGACTACCTAGTAGAAGACTGCGGCGGATTGAGTACAACAGTTAGCCATGTCATTACAGTAGATGATCAGACAGCACCAATAGCAATGTGTCAAGATGTTGAAGTTGTATTAGATATGGATGGTGTAGCAACGATAGCTGCTTCAGATATAGATAATGGCAGTAGCGATGCATGTGGCGCAGTAAGTTTAAGTATAGATATTACAGAGTTTACATGTGCAGATTGGGGTACACCAGTAGAGGTAACCCTGACAGTGGAAGACGAGAACTGTAATGTAAGTACATGTACAGCGATGGTAACGGTCTTAGACGAGCAGGCACCAATAGCGATGTGTCCAGAAGCACCGATAGAGTTATTCTTAGATGAAAATGGAGAAGCGACTCTGGCGGCGGATGCAGCAGGAGATGGTAGTAGTGAAGATAACTGTTCAGTAACGGAGACAAATCCAGAGGTGAATGTTAGCTGTGCAGATATTTCCATAGATGGGACGACCTCCATAACAGTAGATATTACAGCAACAGATGCATGTGGATTGACAAGTGTAGTTACCTGTGATGTATTTGTGTATGATAATCTAGGACCAGTAGCAAGCGCATGTCAGACAGACATTATAGATAATGCCTTGACAGGACAGTGCTTTAATCAGTTTGACTGGGCATATCCAATATTTGAAGATAACTGTGATGGTACTTTAGCACCAACAGATCCAACGACACTTACAGTGACAGCTTCGGATCCAAATGTGAATATCCAGTTTGAGTCTACAGGACTTGAAGGAGACTTCCCAGTAGGAACGACTACAGTAGAGATGTGTACTACGGATTC
>CALIAU010000018.1 GCA_938045585.1 uncultured Saprospiraceae bacterium | reverse complement strand
TCTTTACGATTGATCCAAATATTCTAAGTGCAACAAGTGCAGACTGTAGTTTAGATGGAGGCGAAGCCGGTACTGGTCTATTAAACTGTGCTGCAGTAAGTGGCGGTGTTCCAGAAGAAGTGGTAGATGTGTGCGAACCATTACCAATGCCAGCAGTGGAGATTGATAAAACAATATCTTCGACAAGTACATGGACAGGTAACCCATATGAATATAGTATCAGTTATAATATTGCGATTAGTAATGTAGGTGATGCCATTGCATTCTATGATTTGACAGATACCTTAAAATTTGGAACAGGAGTGAGTATTGTAAGTACATCTGTTAGCTACTTAGGTGGAGGAACAGAACTTTTAAGTGGAGTAGACAATTCTGCGAATTTTGATGGGCTTACAGATTTTCTTATAACGGATAATGAAACGATTGAAGTAGGCGCTACTGAAAATTGGGATGTTACTGTTGTGTATACTGTAGATATTCAAGAAATATCAGAAATGAGTGAGGATTGTAACTTGGATTCCGGAGAAGCAGGAACAGGTTTGCTAAACTGTGCAGCAGTTTCTGATAATGTTCCCAATGATTCGGATGCAGTTTGCGAACCAATTCCACCAGTACCAGCTATTGATTTAGTAAAAGATATAGCAGATATTCAAACTGCAGCTTCTGGGGTTCTAGGAAATGTGGACTTGACTATCATGTTTCAGATTACCAATATTGGTAATACAGATATTATGAATATCAGTTTAATAGATGATATTTTTGCTGAGTTTGGCACAGCCTTCGTTGCAGTTATTGGTGTGCCTACTTTGATACCAGGAACTGCAAGTATGTTACCAACTGTTAATCCAGCATATACAGGTAGCATGCCAGCTCAAAATATGTTTCTTGGCTCAGATGGATTCCTCATGCGAGATGAATTTTTTAATATTTCAATCACTGTTGAAATAGATCCTAACGCAGCTGGAGCACCAGTTCCACTCGAAAATCAAGCAACCGCTACTGGAACACCCATTGACGAAAATGGTAATCCAGTAAATGATCCAGTAACAGGTGACCCTGAGGTCTCAGATGAATCAGATAGTGGTACCATGCCTGACGACGTAAACGAAGGAGAGCCTGGAGATGAAGGAACAACAGATGATCCTACAGAGATACGAGTTCCATTAATTGCAGCAGTAAAGAGTTTAATAGAATACTTGCCTGCTGAAAGTGGGGAAGAGGGTCATTTAGATTTGGTAATGGAGATAGGCGTAAAGAACATAGGAAACGTTCCTTTAAATAACCTTAGCCTTACTGACGATATGACAACAGCAATACCAGGAGGCTTTGGAGCTCTATTTGAATCAATAGTTTATGATGGAACCTATCCAAACATTACTATGAATTCAACAGCCTTAATGCCAGGTGGATTAAATCCTGCATTTGATGGTGGTATTTCTGATGCCGAAATTTTTGACGGTACAGGAGTGCTTGATGTGGATGAAGAAGTATATGTGCATATCAGAATAGAATTAGATTTATCAGATGATGTAGGAGTGGCTATACCAGACACCTTATTTAATTTAGCAACTGCATCAGGAGATTATACAGATCCAAATTCTGGAGAAACAACTACTGTTGACGATGATACAGATAGTGGTGCTGACTTTGAATCAACTAATCCAGACGAACCTGGTGATGCAGGAACATCAGATGATCCTACTCCAGTACCATTATTGTCATGTATTGGAAATATGGTGTGGAACGATTGTAATGGAAATGGATTAATGGATGCTGGGGAAGAGGGGATACCTAATGTACTTGTAAATTTAATAGACGCTACAGGGGTAGTGGTAATGTCCACGATTACAGATATGGATGGTAAATACAATTTTGAATTTATCTTCCCAGGAGATTACCACTTAGAATTTGTAAGTCCAGCTGGTTATGATTTTACCTTCCCTGACCGAGGAACAGATGAAGCCTTGGATTCAGATGTAACTGGATTTTTTGGAGTAGGTACTACAGATTTAATATCTATTGGAGCAGGACAGCAATGCGCAGAAAATGATTTCTATGATACTGGAATGTACCAATGCGTTCTCATTGGAGATAATGTTTGGTATGACTCAGATGAAGATAATATCTGGGATTCCATTGAAAACGGAATTAATGGTCTTAAAGTAAACCTATATAGAAAGGATGAAATGACAGGTAACTTTACATTAGTAGATGTCACCTTTACTGGACACAAGCCAGGTACACCATCTGATGATGGTTGGTTTAAGTTCTGTGCAGCGCCTGGTACATATTATATAGAAATTGGTACGCCATTAAATGGATTAGTACTTGCACAACCAGATGTGGGCAATGATGAAGAGATAGATAGTGACTTAGATAATTACTTTGGACCCAACACCTCAGACGAATTTACAGTAATCTGTGGTCAACCAAAATGTGATCTAGGTGCAGGGTTTTATCTTATGGCAACAGCAGGAGACATTGTTTGGAAAGACACCAATGTAAATGGTAAAAGAGAATCATTCGAGCCTAGAGTTAGTGGAGTAATAGTAGAAGCGTATGATAACACGGGTACTAAAATTGCTGAAGATGTTACTGATAATAATGGACAATACTTAATCGATAACTTACAAGAAGAAGATTACTTCTTTAAAGTTATCCCTCCGAGTGGTTTTGGAGTAACGCAGGCAAATGAAGGGAGTGATGAAACAATTGATAGTGATGTTACAAATAGTAATGGACCTGGAACTACTGATTTCTATATAATGGAATCTGGAGAGCATAGACCAAACATTGATATGGGTCTGATTGAAGGTGTATTACCTGTTACTTACCTTTCATTTGAAGGAAGAAATGAAGGAGAATTTAATGCAATTCGCTGGAGCACAAGTGATGAGGTAAATAATAGTCATTTTGAACTGCAACGAAGATACTCGAATGGTACATTTGAAAAAATTGCCCGCATAGAAGGCCAGGGTACAAGTTCAGGAAGAGAAGATTATAGATTTGATGATTTTGATATCGCACAAGCAGGTGTCTATTATTATAGGTTAAAGCAGGTCGATTACAATGGTAATTTTGATCTAAGTGGTGTGATTGCAATATCTATTAAAGATGCAAATGCGGAAGTGAATCTATCTATGTATCCGAATCCAGTACAAAATGAATTGTATCTAGACATAAGCAATTTCGTTGCGGTAGACGAAATAGTTATTGAATTATTTGCTGCTGACGGTAAGCTGGTGATGGTTCAGAAGATAGAACCTGAAAAACAAACAGCCGTAGTAAATCACAGTATGGATATTGAGGCACTCATTCCAGGTGTTTACAATCTTTCAGTTCGTCTAGACAAAGAAGTAATTCGTAAGAAATTTTTGAAACTAGACTAAACCCCCCCCCCCATCCCCCCTCAGCCATGCATGCCTGAGGGGCGATGGGTTTTATTCTACCCAATTTTCTTTACCTTGCGGTAAAGAAAGACCATAGCATTGAATTACCTAGATTACCTCGCCAATACACTCAGTCTCCCCAAAAAATCAATTGACAATACAATCCAACTTCTAGAAGATGGAGCTAGTATCCCTTTTATTTCCAGATACCGTAAAGAAGTCACAGGTTCACTTGATGAAGTGCAAATTGCCGATATCAGCAAAGCATGGAAAGACTATAATGAACTGATCAAGCGCAAAGAATTTGTTATTCAAACAATTCAGGAACAGGGCAAACTAACACCAGCCCTAAAAAACAAAATTGATAATTGCTGGGAAGCAAATATCCTTGAAGATATCTATTTACCCTTCAAGAAAAAACGAAAAACACGCGCAACGATAGCAAAAGAAAAAGGTCTCTCTGATCTTGCGGAAATCATATGGCGTCAAGACAATACAAAGCTGGAACGCGCTGCCAAAACCTTCCTTAATAAGGATGTTCAAACTATAGAAGATGCATTGCAGGGCGCTAGAGATATATTAGCAGAACGCATAAATGAAGGAGCGCCGGCAAGAGAACGCGTACGCAAACTCTTCAGAAATACTGCATGGATAGAGTCCAAACTGGTGAAAAAGAAAAAGGATGAAGCAATAAAATATAAAGATTACTTTGATTATAAAGAATCACTGAAGCGCGCTGCTGCTCATAGAATCCTTGCGGTTTTCCGCGCTGAAAAAGAAGGCTTTCTCAAAACAAAAATCACTGTCGAAGAAGACGAGGCCTTGCACGCGCTAGAACGACTCGTCATTCAAAGAAATGCTGGCTATGAAGCGGAAGACCAATTAAAGCGCACTATAAAAGATGCCTATAACAGATTGTTACAGCCATCAATCGAATCGGAATTCCGAAAAGAATACAAGGATAAAGCGGACGTCGATGCTATTTCGGTTTTTGTAGAAAACCTCAAACAGCTTCTCCTTGCCGCTCCACTGGGAAGTAAGTCTACCCTAGGTATTGATCCTGGCTTTAGGTCTGGATGTAAAGTCGTTTGCCTGGATAAGCAGGGAAGCCTCCAATATAATACTACCATCTTTCCCCATCCACCCCAAAATAATAGGCAAGAAGCAGAAGCAAGAATCTCCAATCTTATTGCAAAATATAAGATAGAGGCAATAGCGATAGGTAATGGAACTGCTGGTAAAGAAACCTATGCCTTTGTAAAGAGAATTCCCGCCGCTAGTTCTGTTGAAGTGTATATGGTCAATGAAAATGGTGCCTCTATTTATTCAGCTTCTGAAATAGCACGCAAGGAATTTCCCGACTATGATCTTACTGTACGTGGTGCAGTGTCCATTGGTCGCCGCCTGATGGATCCACTGTCCGAATTGGTAAAAATAGATCCTAAGTCAATTGGAGTAGGGCAGTACCAACATGATGTAAACCAAACCAAACTAAAAGAAAACCTGACTCTATGTGTGGAGAGCTGTGTCAATGCTGTAGGCATTAATCTCAATACAGCTTCAGAACATGTCCTTGCCTATGTCTCTGGACTGGGACCCACAATAGCCAAAAACATTGTGGAATACAGAAACGAACATGGAGCATTTACTAAAATTGAAACACTGAAAAAGGTACCTCGTATGGGTGCCAAATCCTTTGAGCAATGTGCTGGCTTTCTGCGTATCCGAGATGGTGTAAACCCTCTTGATAATACGGGTGTGCATCCAGAACGATATTCTCTAGTGAAGAAAATGGCTAAGGATCATGCAAAAAATATTGAGCAACTTATCTCTGATAAATCCAAAGTACAAGCCATCAATAAACACGATTATGTCTCTGAGTCTGTTGGCCTACCTACCATTCATGATATCATAAACGAATTGCTAAAACCAGGACTGGACATTCGGGGCTCTGCAAAAACATTCGACTTTACGGAAGGGGTTCAAAGCATTGAGGATGTAAAAACTGGAATGCGTATTAAGGGTGTCGTAAATAACATCACAAAATTTGGAGCCTTTGTAGATATTGGGATTAAGGAAGCAGGACTTATCCATATTTCTCAAATGTCAGACAGTTTTGTCAAGGATCCACTAGAAGTTTTAAAGTTAAATCAAGAAGTGAACGCCAAGGTAATAGAGGTAGATGTGCAGCGTAAAAGAATTTCTTTAAGCTTGAAATCATAAAAGAAGAAATAGCTCTTTAATTGCTATGTGCTTCTAAATTGTCTAGCGTCTTAAGTGCATCATTTTTTAGCATTCTCAGTTTTCCCTCAATGTTCTCTAACGCATCAAAGCCTGAAATTTGTTCTAATTTTGGATTATGCGAAATGTCTAGATTTCCAACGATTGTTTTAAGCTTAGTAAATCCTTTTAAGCGAACTAACTCTTGGTTTACACGCACAGAAATATTTCCATCAATTTTTTCTAGCGAGTTGCCAAAATCTAGTTCTGGGATAAGATAAATACTATTGGCACTGATGTCTCCCTTCATATATTTTAGTCCCTGGATAACATCTAGTTTTTGTAAGGCGGGGAGTAGGTTAAAAGCGATGTCCGCTTCATGAGTTTCCAAGCTATTGAAAGCAGTAAGCGATACCAACTGCTGCATGTTAAATACGCTGATTATATCTTTTACATAGCGAACACTATTCAATAAATGTAGATCTTTGATTTCTAAATTTCCGGTAAACTGAATACTGCCATGAATCGAATCTACCTGTGCAAAACTTGCACAGCTGTCCAACTCTGAATTTCCATGTATTGCAAAATCACCATTAAGCTTTTCTAGAGCAGTAAACCCAATAAGTGTTTTCAAGTTTTTATTTGATCGAATATGCAGAGCTCCTATCTTGCTAAGGTAGTCTCCACCATCCAGATGAACTAGACTCTTGTTCTCAGAAATGACTAAGTCTTTACCCACATATTCTAAGGAGTCCAATCGTATTAATGTAAGCGAGGTATTGCCTTGAATAATTAGATCACCACCCACATGCTTAAGTCCTTTTAGAAAAGCCAGATCACTCAGCGCATCATTGCCAAGAATAACAAGGTCGCCACCAATATATTCTAAGGATTCTAAAGCGCTAAGATCTGAAACACGAGAGCCCTCATTGCTAAGACTTTCTATAGATATGCTACCTAAAAATTGACTACAGCCTGCATACTCCCAGTCATCTAGGTTCTCTTGAGATAGTATACCCATAGATTGACCTTTAAGGCCGCATTCTTGTGCAGACAGGAAACCATACACACAAAGGAGTAGAATGGAAATTGCTGTTTTTATCATGGCTTCTAAAGTTGTTCTTGTGATTAGCCAATATCTAATATAAATATAAGACTAATTTGCGAGCAACTTAACGGAAATTAAATTTCCAGCAGCTTTCCCAGCATTCTCTCGTCCCTTACCCATTGAACTTATTTGACCTGCCGGCACCCCTTTTTCTATCAGTAGTTGCTTAACAGCATTTGCGCGCGCATGTGTTATTGATAGGTCAGAGTTAGAATGTGAGTGAATCTGTACCCGTACATTAGGATTATCCTTCAAAGCAGCTGCCAATCCTATAATTTCATCTGGATTATGTCCATAGACCTGCGTACCTGCAGGATTAAAGCTAAACATGGACATGCTAGTGGATTTACCTATTTTATCTGCATTCGTTACAAATCCCTCATACATAATGCGAAACGCATCTTCCATGTTTTTTTTCTCCTGTGGTGGAACATGCAATACATTACCTCGTTTCCCTGAAGCCATGAGATCCTTGGATGTATATTCTCTATCCTCAGCACTTCTGGCATCACTTCTCGCATCATTTTTGAGACCTGTCGATCTTGACGTCTTGTCTTTCCTTATCTGTTCTTGTGTGGTCGACGCTGATTTATCCTGCTTGCAAGCCACAAGACTGCAGATGCCTAAGAGTAATAAAAAACAAATATTTTTCACCTTCAATAGTTTATCTTCCAAAAGTAATAAAAAGAAATTTTCTAGGTATTACTTTATCTCCAATACACGTATTTCTACCTTATCTAGATCAGCCTTTGCCTTTTCTTGATTGCCCATCCCTTTTGAAGATATTTGATCTTTAGAGACACCTAGGGTAACTAGCATATCCTTCACAACCTGTGCACGTAATTTTGTATTATCAGCACCATCATTTGAATGTACCTGTACCTCTATTTTTGCACCGGGGATGGTGCGTAAGGCATTCGCTAAGCCCTCTACCTCTCTTTTAGAAAACTGCTTTATCGTATGCGAAGTTTTGTCAAATTCTATTTGAGAAAGAGTATACCTTGTTCCCACAGATTTTTTATTCATAAACATGTTAGAAAAGTTCTTCTTAAATTCATCCGTTGACTTATCTAATGGGTTGTTAACCGGAGACAAGGACTTCCCATTCGTATCCACGTAGTAACCTCCAGTAACAGAAAATGCACCTGCCTTTTTACTAATCTCTCCGTTGGCATCTATCAGATCGCCATTATCATTTACATACCATCCTTCTCGTTTGGTATGCATAGATTCTGTTTCAGTACTATTCGTCTTTTGTGTTTTTTGTGAAGACGGAGCATCACTTTTTTCAGCCTTGATTTCAGTTTTCTCAGCTACGCCATCTATAGAGCTAGAACAAGCTTTTTGCCCTGACCACCAAATTAAGGCAGCCGCACCCAGCGCAGGAATTAACCACTTTAACCAGACTGGAGCCTCTATCGGGTTCTCCTCTTTCTTAGCCTCCCTGCTGCGCCTTGCGTTATTTGCATCAGCCGTTTTTCTTTCCTCAGGATTCATCAGATTTGTCATTTCTGATTTTAAATAATTAGAAAACTGCGCATCTGTCATATTTTCTCTATTACCCAGTTTACTGACATGACCTAGAGCAAGAGGTGTGATTAACTTATTTAATAAGTTACTCTGATGCTTCTCCATACCAGTCTTCTCTTCTAAAGATGTTTCAATGGAGCTGCGTTCATCCTGCAGTAGGTATTCCACACATTTATCTCCTATACCTATATACTCTCTTGTGGAATCTCTATCTAGATTTAAAAAATCTGTAGCAACATTGCTGGCGATATTTTGCGTTCGTATAAATCCTCTTAGCGCACTTGCCTCATCCGTAGAACCTCCTTTGCGGACGACAGCCTGCAATAAAATAGGAAGGCAGGCATCTACTGCTAATCGGATGGTCTCCGTTTCCAGCTGCATAATAGACGATAATTTTGAAATCGTTGCATCAGTAATTTTATCTGAGACATGATGTAAAAGGTGTATAGACATATTAAAATTTTCAATGTTTTAAAAATGTATCGGACATAGCTATCCGCAAGATCTATGTGAATTATTGGGATTTTCCGTTGACTATACTGGAAAATTTGTGTGTGGATTAAAATTAGGAAATATTTTACAGCAACTAAGAAATTAGAGTGTTGATTTTCTGTCCTGCAGACTATTTATTGATCTGATAATCATAATAGTGGTAATCTGCGCGTAAGTACAGTTTTTCCCCCTTAGAATTGGTGCGATAACTTTTTCTTTCCTTATGGAATAGCAAACCATCTACCTGCTCATAAGACAAATTTTCTACTACATTATAATGATCAGAACTCTCTATCCAGTTGCCTACAACGCGCGCAGTCTTTTTATCAAAGTAAAATTTCCAGGCGTTCTTACTAGAATGATTCGCATGCACCCTTGGATCATAACGCACCTCAATAACATCTACGATACCAGTATTCCATTTTTCTTCACCCATATATCGTATCTCCGCACCAGGATCTACTAACTTATAGGGAATACCTAAAACATACGTAGAACTGTTCATAGACTTCTGTAAGCTCGCTGCGTCAATATCTACTTCTTTGCCATTTTTGTCACGTGTATATCTACCCTCAGAAAAGCGCGAATAGATAAGATCATCATTTTCTTGCGAACGTATTTCCAAATTATTTTCCGGATAGTTATAACTATGTTCCTGCACATATTTTTTTTCAACAGCCCCCGTACTATCATATAAGTTAAAATTCTTTTTGTAACGTATCTGTTTGATAGATTCCCACTTATTCAGACCACCTGCATCTTGGATAGAACGTTTGATAATTGCACGTGCTTTTGAGTCTTGAATATGTGCATACCTGTCTTTTTCCCCAGTCTCATTTTTCACCTGACAAGCACTAAGTAAAACGATAAGAAAAAATACATACCTTCCCATAATCGCATAGTTTAATCTCTGTTAAAGTAAGTTATTTTTTTCAAGAGACAGTACACCATTTACTATTCTTATTTTTTGGGCGTGCCCATCCATCTTTGATGGAGGTCATTCCCTTCCATACTCCACTTCGTTCCTTTAGTATTGTATTGTTATTGATTATCACACATAACAATAATAATTATGTATACTTTTCTTTTTTGCTTCTTTTTTCTTTTGTGGAATCCACATTTTTATGTTGATATAAGTAGTGGAGGAGAACTATGTTCGCTCGCAAGCTAAAGGCTTAAGGACCGAATTAGTCCTCCACTACCATTTTGATTAAGCACCATGTAGAAATTTAGGCGT
>CALIAU010000017.1 GCA_938045585.1 uncultured Saprospiraceae bacterium | reverse complement strand
TTATCAATTCTACGTATATACTTTGAAGTCATTGCTAAATTAGAATGATCAAGTGCAGTTTGAACTGCCTTTAGGTTTGCCCCTTTATTAGCTAAAACTGTTGCTGCTGTTATTCTAGCTGTATAGAAACTAAAATAACCATCAAGTTTGCACTCTTTTGAAATCGTGTAGTATCTTCTTTTTAAATTGCTCATAAAGCTATTAAGCCTTCTTTTAATTTCTTTATCAGTTTGCGCTTTACCATTTAATATCCATGGAAAAACATATTCTGATTGGTTTTCATAATTCGAAATAAATCTTAATGCATTTTTAGATAACGGTTTTCCTTCACCTCCTAGACCAGTCTTCTCTCTTTTATAATACCATATTCCGTTTCTGATATCAGTATATTTCATTAACGCAATATCTTTTGCATTTACACCCCCACTATAATAACTAAACATGAACAAATCATATGCACGTTGTTTTCCTTGATTATTAGGCTTGTAGTTTTTAACCTGTTCAAGTTCTAAGTCAGTTAAACACTTTATTAACCTGCCATTTAGAGTAGGTAGTTTTTTAACCTTTATTTTTTTTGCTTCTGAAATATCGTAGCCTTTAGGTTGGTATGCAGTTTTAAAAGGCATGATAGAATATTCTAAATCAAATTCTTTGATTGCATATCCAAATATTGCTTTGAGTCCTCTTAGGTATGCTATACATTTGACACTTTTATGGGTGTAGTGTTTTACATAGTCTTTAATCCAAAATCTATCAACATCTTCAAGTAAAACATTCTTTTTGTAATTTCTTACACTACGGAGAACACTTTCATAATACATTGCTGTGCCAGCTCTATCATGTGAATATAGTTCGTCTATGTATGTTTTTATTACAAATTCTAAGAAGAGAGCGTCGGACGAATTACAATCCATAAGTTTTGAAAACGATTGATAATTGAAAGAATCCTTGAATTTTTTATTCAAAATATTGATTGCTTTCGTTTCGATGTTTTCTAATTCTTTGTTCCGAATAAGATAGTCACTAATTATTTGTTTGTTTGAAACAAATCTTTCGTTATCCCATTGATCTGGAAAAGACCTGAATCCTAAGCGCTTACGATAAACTTTTCTCTTGTGAATAATTTGTAAGACTACTGGATAACTTCCATCTGAATACTTTGAGGAAGGTGTAGAATTTAATGAGACTTTGAGTGAAATTGATTGGTTTCTGACAAACATATTAATCGTATTAAATTATAATAAATGTATATATGTCTGTCTATCATATGTTTAACTTTATCTAAGTCAATAGTTTCTGACTTCTAATCAGCAGGTCTCAGGTTCGAATCCTGACGGAGTCACAAAAAAAGAACCCTTGTAGTCTTAGATTACAAGGGTTCTTTCGTTTTTGTAATGGTATGCTTTACCTTACCTGTGCTGGTCCACTAATATCATATTACCATCCGGATCAGTCATCATAAAACTAGCAGGACCAGTAGTGGATTCGTCTGCTTCTGTAAGAAAGTTTTTGCCTTGTGCTTTGAGACTTTTTTGTATAGCGCGGACATCATCAAAAGATTCGATGTTTTTTCCGTGTTCATCCCAGCCAGGATTAAAGGTCATTATGTTCCCTTCAAACATACCCTGGAATAGTCCGATAAGCGCATTTTCATTTTTCATTATTAGATATTTCTTTTCCATGTCTCCAGCCAAAACTGTAAAGCCTAAGCTTTCATAAAAACTTTTTGACGTTTGTAAATCTTTTACGCTGAGGCTGTTTGAGAATGCTCCTAATTTCATTTGCTTTTCTTTTTTGTGATTATTAATTGATGCATTTGTTTCGTTGATAGGTTCTTTAGGACCGATCAGAATGAATAGTCCTAAGATAATAACACTGCAAAAATATTTCATGTTTTCATTTTCAAAGGAACGACAGGAATGCAGAGCTGCAAATCAAAATGTTCCCAATTTGTAATATTTTCTTTATCAAGAAAGATTTCAATGCCGTGCATATGTGCTGGCTCATAGCTGCTATTTAATAACCACTCATCAAAAAGATAATGTGTTGCTGTAGCCATACGTTTTATATCTCCAGAAACTACGGTACTTGCATAATAGGCCTTTGGTAAGACCATACATCGTATCTGCGGATGATTGACAATATTCAGTTTATCGGGAATAGAAACACAGGCTTCGTAACGGTACTTTTCTTGCGGTGTAACTAATGGATCATCCATAGACATCCCAAAAAATGTAGCTTTAGAAAATAGGTCATTTTTTTTCGTCCATTCTATAAGTTCGTTAAACGCATTTGCAACTACTCCTTCCGCGTAAGAATTCGTAACACGAATGTAGGCCACCTTTCTTTTTGGAAATTCAGTTACAGTAACTGGAAATAATTTTTCTTTCTCTTCTAATTGCATATCCTCAAGGTAGTCGTTCATGGGGAACAACTCTTTGCAAATCTTGCTATTTTCAAATTCAACACCTTTTTTATAATTGCTGGGGCTAATCCCAAAGTAATTTTTAAAGGACCTTGAAAAGCTAGCGGGAGAAGAAAATCCACAATGGAAAGCTATGTCGCGCATTGCTTGTTTTGAGTACTTAACTAAGCGCGCACCTTTTTCGAGTCGAACCCTGTTCGTATAGAAATTGAGAGATTCACCAGTAACCGCAACAAAGATCCTATGAAAGTGGTAGGGTGAGAAATTTGCAATGGCCGCTAAATCATTCAATTTAAATGATTGATCGAGGTGCTGATTGACATGATCAATTACCTGATTTATGCGATCACGGTATATATCATTTATAGGGCTCATGATATTCTAAGATATTAATATTGTAACTGTGCACTCCTTTTTATGAGCAATTAGGTGCATGGAGCGTGAGATTTGGCGAGAATATTTACTCTTGATACGACTTATTTTGATAATTATGTCTCGATGTAGCGTGTTTGCCCTGACCGTCACCAATTAGATGAAGAGACAGAACATATAGAAAAAAACAAATTATAATATTTTTTAATATGTACTTGTCTTATCAGAAATAGTTTATATATTTGCCTTAAGTGTAATGTGTAAAAACCTTACACACCCATCACAGACTACAGTAAACACTAAGGATTTTATTTATTAATCGACGTATTAAACACGAAGGTTCGATGGGAAAACTACATCTAACTACAAACGTGCTTGCATTTTGGTGCAAAGCACTCTGTATTTTAACAACAACAAGCTTAGCAGCTATTCAAATTGGCCATAGCCAATGCAATCCGGGCACTTTAAGTGGATCGGTATTTCACGATTTAAACAACAATGGAACGATGGACGGCTCTGAAATAGGAGTTGCCAATGTTTTAGTTGTAGCCACGGATGCCACAGGTGCAAACCAACAAGCATTTACAGACTCTAATGGAGATTACCAGTTTACTGGATTATCTAATAGCCAATATAGAGTTGCTTTTACGACGCCTCCTGGCTATAATTCCTCTTGGATGGGGACTAACAATAATTCAAGTATCCAATTTGTGACAGTTCCAAATTGTACAGCTTCTTACGGAGTTATACAAGGAACATCTATATGTGGGTCAAATCCTGATATCACACTGACGTGTTTTGTAGAAGGTAGGTTAGGAGATAATGATGGAGTAGAAACCATTATTTCCTTGGAACATGACTTCACCGCCACTAGCAGTGTAAATGTCCTTGCGACAAAAGCCGAAACAGGCTCTATCTGGGGGATAACATGGAGAAATACAACAGATGAGATTTATTCTTCTGCCTTCATAAAGCAATATGCAGGGCTTACAAGCCATGGGCATGATGCAATATTCAAAACAGTAGAGGCCGGAGGTGCTTATACGACTAGTCTGTTTACCAATTTATCAAGTTTAGGAATCAATACAGGTACTTTATCAGAAACTGATCCGTATGAATGCAGATATGGCGAACAAGTAGGAAAGATAGGATTGGGTGCCTTAATTATGTCGTCAGATGAACAGCATTTGTTTGTTACTAACCTATATAATAACAGTGTTGTAAAGTTAGATGCAGATAATCCAACTGCAGCAACTACGTCAGAATTTGTAGTGCCTGACCCAGGATGTGCAGGTGGCTCTTATAGAGTATTTGCATTAACAGAGGAAAACGGAAGAATATATGTAGGTGTTACATGTACAGCAGATATTAGCTTAGACGCTACACAATCATCAGCAAATGTATTTGAAATGGATCCTGTTACAGGAGCATTTAGCCTGATTTTTACTACCAACTATATAAAAGGATTCTGGGAGACTAATTTACCAGGATCACATACTACGACACACTGGTTAACTGATATCGACTTTACTGACGATGGAAATATGTTGCTAGGTCTTACGGATAGAAAGGGACATAGATATTGTGATGGCTTAACAGGAAGAGTTGACCAACAGTTTCCTGACCTATTAATGGCATGGGACAACAATGGTACTTGGACTCTTGAAGCAAATGGAACTGCAGGAGCCCTTACTGGTACTGGAGTAGGAAATGGCCAAGGACCAGTTAACGGAGAGTTTTTTGGAGATGAATTTTGGCCAGCAGATCCGTCCCGTCACCCTGAGACTGCCTTAGGTAGTTTTATGGTATTACCTGGTACAAATGAGGTAATTAGTGCTAACTATGATCCTCTTATTAACTCGTATTCTGGTGGTTTACACAGATATAGTACAAAAAATGGAAACCTATTAAATGCTATTGAATTGTATACACATGAGGTGAATCCTCAGTTCGGTAAAGCAACTGGCTTTGGTGATATCGTTGCATTATGTGGACCAGCGGAAATAGAGATAGGAAACTTTGTTTGGTCAGATATAGATAATGATGGGTATCAGGATGCAGGTGAACCGGCAATAGCAAATGCTACCATCATTTTATATGATGATACATTTACACAAATTGCTTCAACAGCAACTGATGCAAATGGAAATTACGTATTTAATTCAGGTCTTGACCCGAATGCCTGTTACTACGTAGGATTAGATCCAACAATATTTAATAGTACGAATAGTAGCTATTCGATTAATGGAGGTGATTATTTAATAACAGGAAATAATGCAACAAATTTAAGTATCAATTCAGACCTGATACTACACACGAATGGAACATATCTAGTTGAAGTGAAAACTGGAGACTATGGTTCCACAGATCATAATTTTGATATTGGATTAGTATTACCAAACAGCTTTGATCTGGCTTTAAAGAAAGATTTAATTTCCACATCAACACCTCAAATAGGTGACCTTGTTAGCTTCCGTATTACGGTAACAAATGAAGGGAATTTAACAGCCAATAGTTTTGAAATTTCAGATTTTATAGGGAATGGATTTACATTTGATGCCGCCTTGAATCCAGGATGGTCACGGAGTGGTGATATGGTCACATTCCAAGATAATAACGTCTTGAACCCAGGCGATAATAGAAGCTATACGCTTCGATTAGGTTTGGTCTTAGGAAATCATAGTTATTTAAATATAGCTGAGATTTCAGGAGCGGAAGATGAGAATGGGGCAACAGATTCTGATATAGATAGTGATCCTGATAATGATTTAACAAATGATCCAGCTGGAGAGGATGATATAGATGATGCCCTTGTTAAAATTTTAGATTTAGCACTAAGGAACGAATTAGTAGGTAATACTAGTTCGCATCAAGGAGGAGATTGTATCAGTTTTGAGATGACTGTTTTCAATCAAGGTAACACGGTAGCAGAAGATGTTTCCGTTGTCAATTATTCTACAGCTGATCTGTTTTTTGATCCAGCTGAGAATGCAGAATGGACTTATGAAGTAGGCGTTGGATATGTAAATAAAAATATACCAAACTTAGATCCAGGTCAGTCTTATAGTGTTATTATAAATTATTGTATTGATGAAAATAGAACAACAGGACAAATAGTAAATTATGCAGAAATTGCACAAGCTGGTGCAGTAAATTGTCCAGGAGCACAAGACTTTGATTCTACTCCAGATGTTATTAACTCAAATGATAATGGCGGAGATATCGGTTCAGGTACGGATAATATATTAAATGGAGATGGAACGGATGATGAAGATGATCATGATCCTGCTTTTGTCAATTTAGAGTTTGTTGATCTTGCCTTAGATAAAAAAACAGACAGACAGATTATTTCTCCGGGTGACTTAGTTACCTATACAATTACTGTATATAACCAAGGAACAATTACTGCCAATAATATCATGGTAGTAGATTATCTACCTGAATCAACAACACTAGAAGATAATTCTTGGACAGTAGATTTAGCTGCGGATCCTACAGGTTTGACAGTCTATAAAATGATTGTCTTGCAAAATGGTTTGTTGCCAGGGAATTCGACTTCAGTAGACATTACAATAAAGATAGACGAAGACATTGAACCAAGTACGATTATAAATTTTGCAGAAATAGGTGGCTTGACAGATCAGGCTGGAAATGATATTTCCGACGATGATATTGATTCTGATCCAGATATGAACGGAAGCAACGATAATGGAGGAATTGCAGACAGTGATACTGATAATGAGGTGAATGATGATGGGACAATGGACGAAGATGATCATGATCCTGCACTTGTTTATTTTGTGATTGCAGGGACTGAAGATTGTATGTGTTTAAATAATGCAACGACTGCTGCAGATGGTCAATTTTCAAATAACATTATTGTAACTGCGCCTTCAGGACAGGTTTGGACTGTAGATACGTTAGTGAACTTTTACGATGCTGCAAGTCCTGCACCACCTGCGGCTCCATTAGCAATCGCTACGGGAACCATCTTGACTGAAATTCCAGCAGGAGGCGGTATAAGTGATTATGTACTTGCAGGTATTCATATTGATAATATGGGATACTTTGGAAGGTTTGTAAATAATGTAGGAGATATCTATGAGGTAAATGGAGATGCTTGTATTTATGATACTCCAGAAATAAATGGAACAACAGCAGTATGTGAAGGAGAAACTGTTACATATTCTGTTCCAGATGAATCGGGTTGTTCTTATTCTTGGAGCTTGTCTGGTGGAGGAACCGTTATTCCAAATCCGCTTACACCCTTTTTATTTACAGTAGAGTGGGGAGCAGTCGCAGGATCAGGAAATATAGTTGAACTGATAAAGACTTGTCCAGATGGATGTATCAGTCCTTCAGCGATCGATGTAACTATAGGAACTACGGGAGGACAAATGAGTTGTATTGCAAATTTAAATATGTCCTTAAATGATTTGTGTGAAGTTGTGGTGACACCTCAAATGCTTATTGCGGGTGATCCTCTTCCGAATGCAGCATATGAAGTAATTCTCATGTTGCCAGATGGGACAATGATTCCTTTTGCAACATTGACAGATGCACATGAGGGTATTCCAATTACTGCAAAGTTATTTGATGCATGTAGTGGAAATACATGTTGGTCTACTATTACAGTAGAAGATAAATTGCCTCCACAAATCGATTGTGGTGATACATCTATGCCGTGTCATAAATTAGCAGCGTACTCACCAATCGTTTCAGAGAACTGTGGAACGTATGAACTGACTCTAGTGAATGAAGTTGTGACTCCTTTATTCTGTGATAGCACGTATATTAAAGAAGTAGTGAGATCTTATAAAGCAGTAGATTCTAATGGAAATGAAAGTGGTGTATGTGATCAGACTATTTTAGTGGAGCGTATAGATTTGGATTCCATTGTATTTCCAGATGATTTCTTAGTCAGTGATATGACAACATTACAGTGTGAGCAATTTGATCTAGATGGTGATGGATACCCTGATACGGATATTACAGGAGTTCCTACTATCGATGGAATTCCATTATGGCCAGAATTTAATTTCTACTGTAATTTGGGAGTAGCATTTAATGATACAGAGATACCAGTCATTGGCTGTCATCAAAAATTCATGAGAGAGTGGGTAGTGTATGAAGATTGGTGTACTACTGGTGTTGTAGTGAGAGATACACAAATAATCGAAATAGAAGATTTAGTGCCGCCTGTAATTACCTGTCCTATGGATATGACAGTTACTACGAGTGGTTTTACATGTGAGGCGATTGTAAATCTTCCTCCGATTACAGCAATTGATGATTGTTCAGATGATGTTACAGTAGATGTAGTCTATCCAGGAGGATTCTTCAATAATCAAAATGGAGGTTTAGTAACACTTCCTCCAGGTGTGCATACAATTACATATACAGTAACAGATGCTTGTTTAAACTCATCATCCTGTAGTATGACAATTGAGGTAGTAGATAATACTGCACCAGTTGTAATATGCGATGAAACTCTAGTTGTGAGTTTAAATTCATCAGGAACTGCGAATATATATGCAATGGTTTTTGATGCAGGAAGTTTTGATGATTGTTATATCGACTCAATGGCAGTAAGACGTATGGATGCAGGAGCGCCATGTGATCTTAATGAACCAGATTTTGGACCACATGTTTCATTCTGCTGCGCAGATGTAGGAACAGATGTGGCGGTAATCTTAGGAGTATGGGATAGGCAAGGAAATTATAATGAGTGTATGGTAATGGTAGAGGTGCAAGATAAATTTGCGCCAAGTATTACCTGTCCAGCTGACATGACGATAAATTGTGAAGATGATTATGATTTGGATGACCTGTCAGAATTTGGAGAGGCAATTGTTTCTGATGGTTGTGAGTTTGAATTGATGGAGTCCGCTTCTATGGATATCAACACGTGTAACGTAGGAACTATTACTAGAACCTTCACTGCAAGTGATTCACAAGGAAGCAGTAGCTGTACGCAGACAATTACAATAATAAACCCTGATCCATTTAATCCAGCAACGGATATTGTTTGGCCAGGTGATTATGAAGTGATAGATATGTGTAATGCGGACCTAGAGCCTGAAGATTTACCAGATGGTTTTGATGAGCCAGAAATTACGGAAGGATTCTGTGATATGGTAGGAGTAACATTCTCAGATGAGCTATTCTCATTTGATGACGGAGGAAATGCTTGTATGAAATTGCTAAGAACTTGGGCAGTGATAGATCATTGCAATCCAGATCCTACAGTTACTTACTATGAGCAAGCAATATTAATTACGAATACTATAGATCCTGTGATTACTAGTAGTTGTGAGGCATTAAGTGTGTGTACTTTTGATGAAACATGTACGGATGGATTTATAGAATTAACTGCCAAAGCTACGGACGATTGTACAGCAGATGAAGATTTAGTTTGGTCAGCAGCCATAGATTTAGATTCTGATGGAGTAATCGATATTGAAATGGATATGCAAGGAAATTGTGCAACAGCAAGTGGCACATATCCTATAGGGAATCATACTGTACTTTGGACCTTTGAAGACATGTGTGGTAATAAAATATCTTGCTTACAAGAATTTAGTATAACCAATTGTCTAGCACCAACTGCGGTCTGTGTAAACGGACTGTCTACAGGATTACAATGTATGGACTTAGATGGAGATGGGGAAGTGGATACAGAGATGGCCTGTGTTTGGGCTTCCGAATTTAATGCAAGCAGTTTCCACCCATGCTATGATGATCTTGTGTACTCATTCAGTTCAGATACCTCTGATACCAAGTTAATTGTAGACTGTGATGATTTAGGAGAGCTAAGCGTGGATATGTGGGTAACAGTGCTAGATGATAATGGTAATATTGTATTAGATATGGATGGAAATCCATTACAGTCATTCTGTACAACTTTCATAGATGTACAGGATAACAATGACTGTGATCTATGTGATAATTTTGATTTAGCCCTAGCGAAAACATACAATGCTGCAGCAACACCGCAGCCGATTAGTTCGGGAGGTGATATTGTCTTTGACATCATGGTGTGTAACCAAGGTGATAATCCAGTTACTTCAGTAGAAGTGACTGACTATATTCCTTCAGGTTTTACTTTGAATGATGCAAATTGGACTGCAGGTTCAGCAGGAAGTACAGGAACGAGTGCTTCTATTAACTTAACAGCAGGTGGAGGAATAATTCCTGTAGCAGGTATTGCTGTTGATGGATGTATCACAGTACCAATTACCCTGACATTAAATGCAGGTGCTGGACCAGATGATGTAATTAACTACGCAGAAATAACAGGTGGAATGGATTCCACTGGATTAACAGCTGCAGATGATACAGATAGTACACCAGGTAGTGATTCAGCTAGTGAAAATATGGTGGAACCAGGGGATGCAGATGATAATAATTTAAATGGAGGTGGACCAGGTGCAGGAGAAGATGAAGATGATCACGATCCAGCAACGATTCCATTATTTGATCTAGCATTGATCAAAACGACTATGTCCACAGGACCATTTACAATTGGATCTCCTGTGGTGTTTGATATTGAAGTTGTCAATCAAGGAAATCAGACAGTTACAGATATTGATGTTATTGATTACATCCCATGTGGTTTCACGTATGGAACAAATCCAACATGGACCTTTGATGCTGCGACGAATACTGCAATAACTACAGTCGCTGGACCCTTGGCTCCAGGAGCAAGTACTACAGTAAGTATAGAGTTATTGCTAGCTGCATGTACGGATGATGATGCATGGTTAAATTTTGCAGAAATTGAGAGCTTTGAAGATGCAGCTGGTAATCCGCAAGATGACGTGGATAGTGATCCAGATGGTACGAATACAGATCCTGTAGGAGGTGATAATGTAGTAGATGGATCCAATGGGGATGAAGATGATCATGATCCTGAAGAAATTGAAATATTTGATCTAGCTTTATTGAAAGATCTGACAACAGGCGGAGTTATTGAAATCGGAGATATTGTTTCTTTTGATATAACAGTCTTTAACCAAGGAAATGTAACTGCAACTAATATTGAAGTAACTGATTACTTACAATGTGGATTCTCATGGCCAGCAACGGGCAATACATCTTGGACTTTTGATGCAGTAACAAATACAGCGGTGACTACAATAGCAGGTCCACTTGCACCAGGTGCTTCTACAAGTATATCTGTAGACCTAATGGTAGAAGAATGTGCTATGGGAGTGTGGTTAAACTTTGCAGAAATATCTGATGATGGTGGAAATGTAGATATTGATAGTAATCCAGATGATACAGATGGAAATGATACCTATATAGATGGTGAAATAGATAATATGGGTGGAGATGAGGATGATCATGATGGAGCAGAGATTGATGTATTTATTTGCCCAGATATAATTGTTACAACAGCTGCACCAGCGATTTGTATTGGTGAAGCAGGTGTGATATCTGTTACGAATACGACAGGTGGAGTAGCGCCATATACCTACTTGTGGAGTACAGGAGATATGACAGAGGTAGTTACAGTAGCAGCTACAGTGACAACAGATTATACAGTTACAGCAACAGATGCTGATGGATGTACAGGAGAGTCTACAGTGACACTTGTTGTAAATCCACTACCTGTATGTAATGCAACAAATACAAGTCCAGTTTGTGAAGGAGAAAGCTTTGAATTAATGGAAACAGGAGGAGATGCTGTGAGTTGGTCTTGGACAGGTCCAAATGGTTTTACTTCTACAGATCAGAACAATACCATTACAAATTCTACCCTTGCAGATGCAGGAACCTACACAGTAGAAATTACGGATGCAAATGGTTGTGTAAGTACGTGTACAACAGTAGTAACCATTGAGGCTCTAGAACTTGTTTGTTCAGTTGTAGATATTACTGTAAGTCTAGATCCTACGGGTCAAGTTACAATTACTCCAGATGATATCAATAACGGTAGCTCAGGAGGATGTGGTGGAACGACTACCTTCACTATAGATAATGATCAATTCTTCTGTAATGATATGGGGGACAATGAGGTCAAGTTTACGGTTTCTAGTTCTAGTGGTGCAGATACCTGTTGTACAGCTATTGTCACTGTTATTGATGATATGCCACCTTCTATAGTAAATTGTCCAGCAGACATAAGCGTGGACTGTGATACATTTACGGGAGTACTCACGGATTATGGTGATATAACACAAAATGATGTTGCAGATAATTGTGATCCTGTTATGGATATCGTAGAAGAAAGCGTAAGTACATTAAATGCATGTAATATCGGAACTGTTACAAGAACTTGGACAGTTTCAGATGATGCAGGTAATTCAGTGATGTGTTCTCAAGTAATAACAGTAGGAGGTGATGTAGAGGCACTTATGGAGAGTGATATCGTATGGCCGATGTCACCACTTGATGTGACGGACTGTTCTTCATTAGATCCAGATTCTTTAATGAGTGCACCAGTAATTAATTTCATGGGCGCATGTGGAAATATATCTGTTGATTTTGAAGATGATGTGGAAATGCCAATGTGTACGGATACAATTCTTAGAACATGGACAGTTGTGGATTCTTGTTTTGATAATACATTTACCTTTGAACAGACAATATTCTTAACGGATAATATGGGTCCTATATGTATGGCGCCAGCTGATCTGGATGTTTTTGCACCAGATACAGATCCGGATCTTATAGACTGTAGTGATGTTTTTGTGAATCTAGTAGCAACAGCGACAGATTGTTCAGGCATAGAATCAGTAACCAATGATTCACCATTTGCGGATGATAACAATTCATTAGATGCCTCAGGTACCTATGAAAGTGGGGAGTATACGATTACTTGGACTATTACGGATGTGTGTGGGAATGTAACAACCTGTTCAACAGAGTTACGTGTTATCTCTTATGCGATACGTTGTGGTAAATTGTTTATCGACCTACAGGATACGGATACATTAAAACTGAATGTAGCACTTTTCCAACAGGAAGTATTTGAGTGTGGTACTCAGTTAGATGTTACGACTTCATTGTCAGAAACAGATCCAACTGATTCTTTACTATGCCTTACCTGTGATGATTTAGGAATTTCATTCTTCCCGCTGTATGCACATTATGAGGGAATGGTGATAGATACCTGTACAGGTGAGATAGAATTATCTGATCCGTTTAACGTATGTCCTCCAAATATCACAGATGATGGTGATATTTCAGGAAGAGTTCTGACGGAAGATGGAGAGGCAATTCAAGAGGTAGAGATAGAATTAGAAGGAAGTGGACTACCAATGGAAATGACAGATGAATATGGATCCTATGCGTTCTTGGATATGCCGACTGGTGGCGAATACAAGGTGAAAGCAGGAAAAGATGTGCTTCCATTGAATGGAGTAAGTACGCTTGACTTGATACTCATACAGAGACATATTATTGGATTGGATATTCTGGATTCGCCTTATAAAATTATTGCAGCAGATATTAATAGATCTAACAAGGTGACAGGAATTGATATTGTAGAGTTACGTAAATTGATCCTAGGTGTATATCCTACTTTCCCTGACAATACAAGTTGGAGAATGGTAGATGAGACGCATCTGTTCCCTGATCCAACTGATCCTTTCTCAGGACCTGGAATTCCAGAAGAGTATAATATTTACTCATTTGACTCTTCCATGGGAATTGACTTTGTAGGAGTGAAAGTAGGAGATGTAAATGGATCAGCAGCATTAAACTTTACAGGAGAACTCGTTAGTGAGACAAGGAACCTTGATCAGGTAGAGATGCTGGCAAGATCAAAAGACAACAACTTAGAATTTAGTGTTAACCCAGTAGAGGGACTGATGGGATTCCAGTTTACGTTGGAATATAACCCAAGTGAGACGCAGGTTACTGATGTTATATTTGCGGAAGAGTTTAGAGCAGAGTCTGGTTTCTATGTAGGGGATGGCTTTATTACTATAAGTTGGAACAATGTAGAAGGTATGGATATACGTGAGTTGCAATCCTACTTTGAAATAGAGTACACAAGTACGAACACAGATGCTCCATTCATTATGAGTTCTACAGTTACTGACGCAGAAGCATATGTACATGGCAGAGAGGCAGATATTAGCTTGGATGTTATTTTGGATAATATAGATAGAACCACTGTGTTCCAGAATGTACCAAACCCATGGACATCAAGTACGGAGGTACGATTCTATTTAGCACAAGATGAGCAGGTGAAATTGTCCTTGTACAATGTTGCTGGTAAATTGATCTATAATACCAATGGTGCGTTTACTAAAGGAATTAACAGTATTGAAATTGCGCGATCTTTAATCTCAGAAAGTGGAGTTCTTTATTATAGAATTGAAGCAGGAGATTTTACTAAAACGAATCGCATGTTAATTATTGATTAGGCTAAGAACGTTGTAATTATACATTAGTGTTTAACGACATCTGATTAAACGAAAGCTATTCATTTAGCTTTCGTTTTTTTTATCTAATTTGTACAAATAAATAATGAAAGATGCCTAAGCTAAGAATCGTGTTTTTCTTTAGTTTGTTGATTTTCTTTGGAGCTTGCAAGAGTAAAAAGATGGCAATGGACTCTTATAATAATGAGGATATGGAAATTCCAGTAGAATTTAATTCGTATTTAGCAATTAACTATAAACTAGATAGACAGGGAATTCAGGATACGTTTAATCTAATCGTAGATCAATTTCTAACTGGCGATTTAGAAATTGATGCCTATGGAGCTGATGTCACAATTAAGAAAGAAGAAGAGGCTAGCTTAGATTTTGAAGGAAGAAAAATACGTATCAATATGCCGGTTGCAATTGGAGTAGAAAAGGCAACCATATTCCAAAACTTAAAAGCAAATGGCATATTGGATTTAACTTTTGAAAGTGATATAGATATTGATAGCACTTGGAGCTTGCATACGAAATCAAGTCTAGCAAATTACGAGTGGATTAAGAAACCAAAGTTAGAGATGGGGGCATTGTCTCTGCCTATAGAGGGAGTAGCGAATAGTATTATTGAAAAATCTAAGGATGAAATTGCACGAAATATTGATCTGTCCATTAAAGAACAGTTTGGCCTACGTAATAAGGTCTTGGAGGTGATGAAGTATGTAGAAGAGCCTATTCTTGTAGATCCAAGATACAATGTTTGGATGCTGCTTAGTCCTGATTCCGTGTCCGTTTCTGAGCTAAGAAAAAATGGAAACTGGACGGAGGGAACATTGGGTGTGTATTCTGAAACTAAGATGAGTTCAGGTAAGTCAGAACGTATAGCAGGTTTGCAATTGCCCGGGTTTAATTGGGTCGATGGGGTAGAGAGTGTAAGTAATATTAATCTGCAACTTGAAGCAGATAAATTGCAAGTTGAACAATTAATCAATGATAACTTTGTAGGCAAGACGTTTGAAAATGATGGTAAGGAGATTACAATTCATAAAGCTAAATTATTTGGAGTAAAGGATATGATCGCTGTTGAGACGGAAACCTCTGGTAGTTTTAATGGTACACTCGTTATCAAGGGTAAGCCACAATACGATGACGAGAAAAAAGAAATTTACGTGGATGATCTAGATATCTCTGTTAAGACAAATAACTTTCTTCATAAGGCAGGTTCGTGGTTGTTTAAGTCAAAAATAAAAAACAGTCTGAGTGAGATGCTGACTATATCGGTATCTGAAAATGTAGATTTAGCACAGGAGAAAATTGATGAATATGTAGCCCAAATTAATGATAAGGGACGAGCAGAATTTAAGATAGATATACTCGATAGTTCTATTAAACATCTCATTATCAAAGAAGATAAAATATACATTGGTCTGAATGTGCAGGGAAGATTAGATGCCTTGATTTATGATTTTGTTCAATTGCAAGAACTTGGTACGTTTCCAAAGTTAAAGGGATAAAGGCTTATAAATTTCGGTAAAAAGAAAGTTTGTGATAATCTACATTATCTAACTACCATTTGAACGCATATAAAAGTCTATGTTATGCATTATGTTGTTAGCTAAAGGCACCGTATCAGTTGCCTGGAATATCCCGAATAGAATGAGGGAGTCTGCAAGACCGAGTGGATAACGAGTATGTAAGGGAACGACCCTTATAAATCTGCTAAGAATTATAAGGGAGATACCCAAATTACACTTCTAATGTATGATATTATATAGTACCAAGAAAGCACCTCCACCTGCTATAAAACCGATTGCAGCTAGCCAGGTCATTTTCTTAAGATACCATATGAAGTCCAGTTTTTCCATTCCCATTGCTGCCACACCTGCTGCTGAACCGATGATAAGCATGGAGCCTCCTGTACCTGCAGCATAGGCAATGAAGTGCCAAAGTTTAGAATCTAACTCCGATGTATACATCCCCATAGAGGCGGCAACTAAGGGTACATTATCAATAATTGCTGAACCGACACCAAGAAGCATAACCACAATATCTTGGTTTGGAATGGCATCATCAAGTCCCTGTGCAAGATATCGAAGTGTTCCCACTCCACCTGTCACCATAGATTCAATTGCCGCAACGGCCATGAGTATTCCTAAAAAGAAAAGGATACTTGACATCTCAATACGTGAAAGAGCCTGGTGGGCAGAAAAATGATGTTTGCGTTCCTCTGTAAAATCTTCCTCAGGATGTATATATTCTGAAACCAACCAAACGACACCGAGTGATAGCATCATTCCAACATAGGGAGGAAGATGTGTTATGGTTTTGAAAAATGGAACAAAAACAATAGAACCTAGTCCTAAGAATAACATGGTTTTACTACTTAGGTAATTTTCAACCTGAATATCGTCTTGGTCTTTGTTAGATATATTTCCTTTGAAAGCCGGTAAGAAGGTGGCAATAAACGTAGGTACTAAAAAGCAAATTAAAGAAGGAACAATAAGATAGGTGATCAATCCCATTGTTGTTACTTTTTTACCAATCCAAAGCATGGTCGTAGTTACATCCCCAATAGGTGACCATGCGCCCCCTGCGTTTGCGGCAATTACAACCATTCCTACAAACCAGATTCGTTCTGCTCTATTTGGAATTAATTTTCTTAATAAGGTTACTAGTACAATTGTAGCGGTTAAGTTGTCAATAATAGCGGAAAGAATAAAAGATAACCAGCCAATTATCCAGAGTAGTTTAGATTTCTTTTTTGTCTTTACCCAAGATTTCAGAATCTCAAATCCACGATGTAAATCAATGATCTCTACTATGGTCATCGCACCTATTAAGAATACCAAGATCTCTGCTGTTTTCCCTAAATGATGCAGTAGGGTATTCGTAAATCCTTCTTCTGCAGAATGTCCATCTCCATGGCCTCCTGCCATACTTGAAATATGTCCATGTGAGTCTACAACATCTAAGATTCCACTATGGAAAGCGAGCGCAAGAAGCGCCCAACATATAGCACCCATAATAAGAGCGGGGACCGTTTTATCAAGTTTTAGTGGATGTTCTAATACGATTGCTAGGTAACCAATTACAAAGGTACATATGATTGCTATATACATGGATTTGTGTATTTTTTTTCAAAACCCAAAAATATACTTTTAATCCAAATCTAATGCCTATATACCCATGTATTAGAAATAAACAATCCGATTAAATTTTAAACAATTTGCTTATATATTTTGCTGATTATCTTAGTTTTACAATAGGTGCCTTAAGTTGTCTAAACCAATTATCAAGCATTAAAAGCTAATCCCTCATTAACAATTCATGGCATAAATCTTGACCTTACTATATTTCTGGAACACCCTTGGAAATCAATCAATTACGTAACTAACTGAATGTTAGTTGGTTATGGTGTTATGTATTATGATTACTATCATGCTTTTAAGTAAATATTGATAATGAAAAGAAATTTATTCCGCCTTTCTAGATATTTTTTAGCACTATTATTCGTGTTACATCTGCCGAGTATTTCCAAGGCCTCGCATACCATGAACTGGAATATCGTTGATATTACTCAGACAGGCACTGCCACAGGAGGTATTGATGTTATGGTTACATTGGGCTTTTGTAATGGCTGGTGTACCGGCACGAACATAACTTGTTGTGGTGGATTGCACGATGTGTATATTCGAATTACACAGGTCTCTGGCGACTGTGCTGCCTGTCCAACAGGAGGTGTTCCTACTATTATTGGTCCAATCGACGCAGGATTTGTAGGTCCACCCTACAATGCAACAAATCCTGTTTTACCTGCTTGTCCAGCTAATTTAGGAGATCCGGGAAATGTAGAAATACCCTTCAGTTTTGAGGGTTGTCCTGGCGAAGAATATATGGTGGAGGTCTTAGCGATTAATAGAACTACACTTAATAACTGTGGTGGAATCGGAGCGATACCAAATGCTTGTACCTCTGGGTGCGCATTCAGTACGTTTACGGACTGGTTACCAGCAGTCAGCGTAAATAGTCCTGGGGGTGTATTTACTATTCCAGGACTTCCAGTTGCTCCTGTGCTAAGTCTTTCTACAGACGATGACGTTCAGGTACTTGCATGTGGAGATGCTGCAGGAGAATTTTTGATAGACTATGATGTAGTGGCGTGTAGAGATATACCAGGAACACAATTAGAAAATACATGGACTATTTTGAGCGGACCAGACTGTATTACAATAGGGAGTACACCACCGAATCCAACGCCTTGTACGGCATCTACTGATGCACCATTTGCAGGTACTTTTGGATTAGCCTTTCCGGCATATCCAGATGGGTGTTCAGCCATGGACGCACCCTGTGGTGGCCCAGGTACGTATCCAATAACTGTACGTATGGAGACTACTGATCTCTGTACAGGTGAAATGACCTTTCAAGATATAACAGTTACGTTAGAAGTAGCAGGTAATGCAGCGCAGTGTTTTGATTATGAAGATCTTTGTGAGGATGAAGCTACAACGATTCCTTATACTGGACCAGACCAACCGCCTGGAAGTTTTAGCATGGTTCCAGCAGGTCCAGCAACTATTGATCCAGCTACTGGAGAAATCAATGTTGCAGCCTTAGCCTGTGGAGGACCTGAGGTACAATATGTGATTACGTATACACCAGATGATCCTAATGCATGTACTGCGATGGACGACTTTAGTTATGTACCTCCACCCTGTGTTGCAACACCCATAGTGGGAGCAAATATGTGTATAGGAGATCCAATTCCAGCAATTTCAGCTGTTTGTTCTGGACCCTGTGGTGATGGTTCACCTATCATGACAGAATGGTATAACCTACCTACTGGTGGTGCATTGCAAGGAACGGGTACGTCTTTTACACCGATTGATGGTGTATCTCTTTCCGGAATTGAAGTGTTCGATGCATCTGAACCAGGTACCTATGTGTTTTTTGCAGCCTGTGTTTGTAATGGATGTGCTGCAGAAAGAGTGGGCGTTGAACTAACAATAAATGAAACAAATGCAATTCCAAATGTGATTGACATAGGAGGACAGTGCAAACCTATAGATGTAGCTAACGCAAGTAGTTTGTTTAACCTATCAGATTTATTCCCTGGTGCAACTGGAGATGGTGTTTTATCTGCAGTGGTGGCAACCCCCTATACTACGGCTGCAAGTATTTCTGCCATAGGAAACGAAACATTAATACAAACAGGAGGTGGTTGTTTTGAAGTAATTTATGAGGTGCCAGATGTTTGTACTATGGGGGAACCTAATATGCAATCTGCCTTTGTACAATGTGGCATACAGCCAGAGCCATTTTTTACGATCATGTCGAAAGCGTGTTATACACCAGGTTCTACAGTAAGCATGGTGCCTTTTGAAACGATAACAGATTATGATTTAGCAAACCCTGGGTTTGAAAACAAAACATGGACTGTCTTAAGTGGACCTGGAACTATAATTGATCCCATAACAGGAGAATTGAGTGTAACTGGAGCTGGTACAATATTATTGGAGTTAGAAATTTGTTTAGAATTTCCTGCCTGTGGTCCCTTTCCGGCACTCGAATGTTGTGATAGCTATGTAGCAGAAATAATAGTAACGGATGGAGAGGCACTCGATGCTAGTTTTACAAAAGATAACGAGTCAGCCTGTATTGGAGATGAGATTATATTTACGGCAGTAACTCCAGGTGGATTATTTGAAGGAGTCGGTGTAGTGGATAACGGAGATGGAACAGCAAGTCTGAGTATAACAGAGTGTGGTACAACGGCTGTAACGTATAATATTCAAAATGGTGCCTGTGTAAACAGCTATACCTTATTATGTGAAACAGACATGGAACTGCCTATGTTAACACCAGCGTTTACAGATGGTGAAGAGTGTGGTGCCGAAGATTTAACAGCTTGGTTAGCTACAGCTTCTGCAATGGATAATTGTGATGTAACTCTGGAATCCAATCTGATAAATACGATATCGGGCTGCGGTGGTACGCAGACCTTTGTGTATGAATTTGTTGCTACAGATCCCTGCGGTAATGTAAGTTCTGAAATCCAAAGTTATATAGTTACAGATTTTACACCACCTACAATAACAGCAGCAGCCCCTTTGGTTGTGGAATGTAATTCTGGAAGTGCAAATACCGAAATTGATGCTTGGATAGCAAATAATGGTGGGGCAACAGCGACTGATTTGTGTGGTGATTTCAGTTGGAGTTTTGAGTATTTAGGTGCAGGTGTTCTTGTACCTGATTGTTCGGATAATACCGGTTCCGTAGATGTAGAATTTACTGCAACAGATGATTGTGGAAATTCAGTTTCCACAGTTGGGACTATAACAATAGAAGATACAATAGAGCCAGAGATATATTGCCCAGAGGATTTAGTTTTAGAATGTGGTGATCCAAATAATGCAAGTATTATAGACATATGGCTAGCCACTACCTACGCAGTGGATCAGTGCGATTTTGATCTAACTATTGAAAATGATTATGCTGACGGGGCAGCAGTTTGCGAAGGAGATGCAGCAACGATAGTAACATTTACAACAGAAGACGCTTGCGGAAATACGGCTATGTGCACTGCGACGATTATAGTGCAGGATACGCAACTTCCCCTCATCCTAATGAAGCCACAAGACATGACAGTGGAATGTGATGGCGCAGGAAATACTGCAGCATTAATGGCTTGGCTGGCGACAAATGGTGGCGCTATGGTTGTGGATGATTGTGATGATGATTTAGACCTTGTTCAGACAATGACAGGTGATAACCCTGGATGTTCAAGTTCGGATGTTTTAAATTATGAATTTAGATGGGCAGACGATTGTGATAATGAGGTAGAGGCATTTGCTAACTTTATCATTGAAGATACAACACCACCAGATTTGACATTACCTGCAGACATGACAGTAGAATGTGATGGCGCTGGTAATATAGGAGATATTATGGCCTTTGAAATGGGAGGAATGGCAATGGATCTGTGTGATGCAGCACCAATTGTAGAATCCCAAGTTTTTAATACCATCTCTGCTTGTGGTGGAGGAAATATAACAACGTATAGATTTACGGCTGTAGATGCCTGTGGGAATCTTTCTGATGGATATGCCAGCATTACCATAGTTGATGCAGCAGTGCCTACCATTACCTGCCCTGCAGATTTGGTTTTGGAATGTGGTGATCCTGATAATGACCTGGCAATAATCACTTGGTTAAATACAGCAGTAACAACAGATGTTTGTTCGGATGTTGTAGTAACGAATAATTTTAACGGAGCACTTCCTGCCTTGTCGTGTGGAGGTGCTACTGGTACAACGGTTGTGTTTACAGCTACAGATGCATGTGGCCTAACGGCAACGTGCACAGCAGATATAATACTGGATGATACCACTCCTCCTAGCTTTATCAATTGTCCTGCAGATATTACGGTGAATTCAGATGTTGCAAATTGTGGATCGGAGATTATATACTCGACACCCATAGCTGAAGATAATTGTGATGTAACAGTCAGTTTTACTTCTGGAATTGAATCAGGTGAGACGTTTCCAGTAGGTACAACAGATATTGTCTTTACAGCTGTAGATGCTTGTATGAATGCTGTTACCTGTGAGTTTAGCATCACTGTAGAAGATACAACTGATCCCACTATATCTTGTCCTGGAAATATTGTTGTTTGCAATGATGCAACAACATGTACATGGGCTAGTGATGCATCTACGAATTCTACCTCATCTGAAAATTGCATGGGAGTAGTTACACATACAATTGTAAGTGCAGATGGAAGTATCGATGTAGTAGATGCTGCAGGAGATGTTCCAGCAGGTACCTTGTTTCCATTAGGTTCTAGTACAATTACGTATACGATTGAAGATGCATTTGGAAATATGGTGAGTTGTTCCTTTGATGTTATTGTGAGTGATTGTGAGGACCCAATTATTGTTTGTCCTATGGATATGGTAGTAGAATGTGATGGTGCAGGAAATACAGCAGAACTGGCAGCTTGGATTACGACTTCATTAGCTAGTATTGAGGCAAATTCTACAGACAACTGTGATATGATATTAGTTGCAGCAGAGCAAGAATTTAATACAATTTCTGGATGTGGAGAATCAAATACAACAGTATATCAATTTACAGTATCAGATGATGCAGGTAATTCCTCAGTATGCACCGCATCGTTTATTATTGAAGATAATATTCCTCCAAATATTATTGCAGAAGCAGTTCCAATAGAAGAACATTGTGAAGTAGGAGAATTTGAATTTATAGAATGGTTATTAAATAATGGCGGAGCAGAAGCTGAGGATGATTGTGGTAGTGTCACTTGGACAAATGATTTTGTGTCTGGCTTTGATGATACCTGTGACGAAACGGTAGAGGTGACTTTTACTGCTACAGATGCCTGTGGAAATACGGCAACTACAGTTGCAACATACAGAATTCATGATGATGAATCACCGATGATTTTACCTCCTGCAAATATCACTTTGGAATGTAATGATCCCGCAAATGATGCCATCGTTGCGACCTGGTTAAATACCTATCAGGCCAGTGATAATTGTCATTTAGTAACAGTACAGAATGATTTTGTAGCCCTGCCAACAACCTGCGTTGTACCAAATAATGAAATCACTGTAATGTTCATGGCAGAAGATGAATGCGGAAATTTTGGATTGACACAGGCGACAATTACTATTGAAGATACGACCGCACCTGCTATTACAATTAATGCCCAAGATTTAGTGCTTGAATGTGCAGATCCAGGGAATGCCGCTCTCATTGAAGCCTGGGAAACAGCAAATGGTTTGGCTATAGCAACGGATCAATGTGCTACAGACTTAACATGGACCTTTGTAGCTGGAACTCCAGTTCCTACCTGCGGTATGAATACTATTACAGAATATACATTCACTGTAGAAGATGAATGTGGAAACACAACAGAAACAATAGCACAAGTTATACTTGAAGATACAACACCACCGACTCTGACTGTACCTGCGAATCAGACAGAAGAATGTGGTGCAATAGCATTAACGGTTACGGAATGGTTAGCACTTGCAATGGTCGAAGATGATTGCGATGCACTCCCAGTTATTTCTACTGAACTTTGGAATACAATCAGTGGATGTGGGGGAACTTATACCGAAACGTATCTATTTACTGCGACAGATGATTGTGGAAACCAGACGACTGGATTGGCAGATTATGTCATCGAGGACACTGGTCTTCCTACAATCATGAGTTGTCCTGTTCCACTCGTTTTAGAATGTGGGGTAGAGGCAAATGATCAAATTATTTTACAATGGTTAGAAAGTGCTGTAGCATCTGATGAAAATAGTTGTAGTGAAGTTACAATTACACATGATTATCCTGGAGGCCTTCCTGGTGCCTGTGGTAGTCCAGTAATTTCCGTAACGTTTACTGCTACGGATGCTTGCGGAAATGAGGTAAGTTGTATGTCAACGATTGAGATGATGGATACGCAACTTCCTGTTTGGCTAAACTGCCCAACAGACATGACGGTGAATGTGGATGTCGATTTATGTGAGACGAATGTAGTATATAGTACACCTATTGCCTTTGACGCATGTGATGATGCATTAGTTATAACACCTGCAGCAGCAAATATTCCATCGGGCATGCCTTTCCCATTAGGAACAACAAGTTTAAGTTTTACAGCGACGGATGCCTGTGGTAATGTAAGTGCTGTATGTAGCTTTGATATCACTGTTGAAGACAGTGATATACCAAGTATAGATTGTCCTAGTAACGCTATTGTGGTATGCAATGCGGATGGTAGCTGTGCATGGCCTAGCGATGCTAGCATCAATTCTCTTACTGCTGATAATTGCACAGGAAGTATGTTTGTGCATGATATCGTGAGTGCAGATGGAAGTATAGATGTAGTAGCTGCTTCAGGAAATGTGCCAGCGGGAACATTATTCCCTTTAGGTACAAGTACAGTAACTTATACGATTACAGATGCTGCAGGAAATGTCGCTAGCTGTAGTTTTGATGTGCTAGTAGAAGATTGCGAAGATCCAGTCATAACATGTTCAGACGAACTAGCAATAGCTTGTGGAGCAGAGGATTTAGCAGGATGGATAGCAACTATTTCAGCAACAGTCACTGATAATTGTGATGATCTAGCTGACTTAGTAGTTACTAGCCAGCTCATTACTGACTTTAGTAGTTGTGGAGGTACCTTTAATCAGGTATATGAATTTACAGTAACAGATCAAGCAGGAAACACAGGAATCTGCCTTGCAACATATATGACTACGGATGATGTACCACCAGTGATAGATCCTATCGCAATGGATATGACGGTAGAATGTGATGGGGATGAAGGAGCAGCCTTATTAGCATGGTTAGCAAATAATGGAGGTGCATCAGCAACAGATGCTTGCAGTGAGCCTGTTGTTTGGACCAATAATTATGCAGGTCAGTTTGACGCAGAATGTGGAGGAACAGGAAGTTCGACAGTCATATTTACAGCGACAGATGCATGTGGAAACATGTCTACAACTGAAGCTTCCTTTATAATAGAAGATACAACAGATCCAGATTTAGTATGTCCAGATGATTTAGTCTTAGAGTGTGCTGACCCTATGAATGATATGCTCATAGCCAGTTGGTTAGGAACAGGTGTAGTCTTTGATGACTGTAGTGGGGCTATAAGTTATACTACCGATTATCCCGATGTATTTGCACCAAGTTGTGGTGCGGCTGGTGTGTTTACGGTTACTTTTACGTTAGTGGATGCATGTTTAAATGAGACTACCTGCGTAAGAACAATAACCTTAGAAGATAATACAGCTCCAACTATAGATCTTGATGCCAGTGATATCGTACTTGAATGTGCAGATCCTGGAAATGATGCAGCGATCGCAGCATGGTTAGCAAGTAATGGTGGGGCGATAGCTAGTGATGCATGTAGTGTTATAAATCCATTGACCGACTGGAGTAATGATGGAGGTGTAGTCGTATCTGCTTGTGGAGAAACAAGTACAACAACTTATGTCTTTACTGTGCTAGATGATTGTATGAATGCAAGTACAACAAGTGCAAGTATTATATTAATTGACACGACAGCGCCAGATTTAAATCCTCCAAGCGATATAGTTGAGGAATGTGGGGATGTGGGAATCGATGTTGCCGCGTGGATAGCGATGGCTACTGCACCAGATGATTGTGATGCTGCTCCAGTAATAGATGCAGTATTATGGAACACAATTAGTGGCTGTGGTGGAACAAATACAGAAGTATATCTATTCACAGCGACAGATGCGTGTGGTAATCAAAGCACTGAATTTGCAAGCTATACATTAGAAGATACTGGTATACCTACCATAGTTTGTCCACCACCTCTTGTCTTAGAGTGTGCTAATCCAGATAATGATCAATTGATTCTGCAATGGTTAGATGCAGCGACAGCAACGGACGCCTTTGATTGTAGTGCAATAACAATAACACACGATTATCCGGGAGGATTACCAGATAATTGTGGAGCACCCGGAATTAATGTAAACTTTACAGCAACAGATGCCTGTGGCAACGAAATCAGTTGCATGTCCACAATTTCAATGATAGATACCCAAGTACCTGTTTGGTTAAACTGTCCTGAGGATATGACGGTAAATGTAGATGTTGATTTATGTGAAACCAATGTGGTCTATAGTACACCTATTGCTGTGGATGCTTGTGATGATGCATTGACAATAATTCCAGGGGCAACAAATATTCCTTCTGGAATGCCGTTCCCACTTGGAACAACAACGATAAGTTATACAGCAACAGATGCATGTGGAAATGTAAGTGCGGTATGCAGTTTTGATATAACGGTAGTAGATAGTGATACGCCAAGCATTGATTGTCCAAGTAATGCAGTTGTGGTCTGTAATACGACCGGCAGCTGTACATGGCCTAGTGATGCAAGTATTAATTCACTTACTGCAGATAACTGCGTTGGTAGTTCTTTTGTGCATGATATTGTGAGTGCAGATGGAAGTATTGATGTAGTAGGTGCATCAGGGAACGTTCCCGCTGGAACCTTGTTCCCATTAGGAACCAGCACTGTAAGCTATACAATTACAGATGCTGCTGGAAATACAGCAAGCTGTAGTTTTGATGTAGTTGTGGAGGATTGTGAAGATCCAGTTATCTTATGTACGGACGAATTAGAAGTTGCTTGTGGTGCAGAAGATCTTGCCACATGGATGGCAGATATAGCTGCAACAGCAACTGATAATTGTGATGAACTTGCAGACCTGACAGTGACGAACCAATTACTGACTGATTTTAGTAGTTGTGGAGGCACGTTTGAACAGGTGTACTTATTTACAGTGACGGATCAAGCAGGAAATACAGGAACTTGCTTAGCAACATATATGACTGTAGATGAGGTGCCACCTCTTATTACGGATGCAATAGATGAAACGGTAGAATGCAATGGAGGAAGTCAAAGCACTGCTCTACTTGCATGGTTAAATAATAATGGAGGCGCAACAGCAACGGATGATTGCAGTGAGCCTCTAGTATGGACAAATGATTTTACGGGTGACCTTATTCCGAATTGTACAGATGGAGTTACAGGCTCTGTTACTGTGACCTTTACAGCAACAGATGCCTGCGGAAACAGTTCAGAAACAGCAGCTGTTTTTGAAATAGTGGATACAACGTCACCTGACCTAAGTTGTCCTGATAATCTAGAATTAGAATGTTCTGCTGGTATAAATGATATCGTAATCAACAACTGGTTAAATAGCGCACAAGCTATTGATGAATGCGATGGTACTGTGGCAGTAACAAATGATTTTGATGATGTGTTTGCACCTGCATGTGGATTGTCAGGTGTGTATACTGTAACATTTACAACAGAAGATGCCTGCGGGAATCTTAGAACCTGTACACGTACAATTACTCTGGTGGATACAACACCACCTACAATTGATCTTCCAGCAGAAGATTTAGTATTAGAGTGTGCAGACCCTGGAAATGCTGCAGCAATAGCAGCATGGTTAGCAAACAATGGAGGAGCTGTAGCAAGTGATGATTGTAGTTTGATTAATCCTTTGACTGCATGGAGTAATGACGGAGGTACAGTTGTTCCTGGCTGTGGAGCGAATAGCAATACCACCTATGTGTTTACAGTACTAGATGACTGTATGAACGCAAGTACAACTACAGCAAGTATTATCTTGGAAGATACGACTCCACCTATGTTATTTCCACCAGATGATATAGTAGAAGAATGTGGAAATATTATGACAGATGTTGCTGCTTGGATATTGATGGCCTCAGCGACTGATGATTGTGGAGCAGCGCCAACAATTGATGCAGTTTTATGGAATACAATCAGTGGATGCGGCGGTACAAATACAGAGGTTTACTTATTTACTGCAACAGATGATTGTGGAAATGAAACAACTGGATTTGCAAATTATACAATTACAGATACAGGACTTCCTAGCATTGTTTGTCCTCCTACACTCGAACTTGAATGTGCAGATCCAGACAATGATCAATTGATTTTAGCATGGTTAGAATCAGCTACAGCAACGGATGAATTTGATTGTAGCGCAGTTACGATAACACATGATTACCCAGGTGGTTTGCCAGATAATTGCGGAGCAGCAGGAATCGATGTGATTTTTACAGCGACGGATGATTGCGGAAATGAGATAAGTTGTACAGCTACAATAATGATGGATGATACGACTATTCCAGTTTGGCTAAATTGTCCAGAAGATATGACCGTGAATGTGGATGTAGATCTATGTGAAACGAATGTAGTCTATAGCACACCAATTGCATTTGATTCCTGTGATGATAATTTAACAATAACACCGGGAGCAGATAACATTCCGTCAGGAATGCCATTCCCAATTGGAACAACAACAATTAGCTATACGGCTACAGATGCCTGTGGTAATGTAAGTGCGGTATGTAGTTTTGATATAACAGTAGTAGATAGTGATATTCCAAGTATCGATTGTCCGAGTAATACAGTCGTTGTTTGTAATGCGGACGGCACGTGTACTTGGCCAAGTGATGCCAGTATAAATTCACTCACTGCGGACAACTGTCCAGGAAGTACGTTTACACATGATATCGTAAGCGCTGATGGAAGTATTGATGTAGTGGGAGCGATGGGTAATGTACCAGCTGGAACACTCTTCCCTCTAGGGATAAGTACTGTAACGTATACAATAGTAGATGCTGCTGGGAATTCAGCAACGTGTAGCTTTAATGTTTTAGTGGAAGATTGTGAAGATCCCGTGATTACATGCTCAGACGAACTAGATGTTGCATGTGGAACAGAAGACGTGGCAGCTTGGATGGCAGCCATTGCAGCAACCGTCACAGATAATTGTGATGACTTAGTAGATCTTGTCGTTTCAAACCAACTCGTAACAGATTTCAGTAGTTGTGGAGGCACCTTTGAACAGACCTACTTATTCACAGTTACCGATCAGGCTGGCAATACTGGTACCTGCTTAGCATCCTATTCTACAATTGACGAAGTTGCTCCAGTAATAGCTCCAATGGCTATGGACATGGTTGTAGAATGTGATGGAAATGAAAATGAAGCCTTACTTAGTTGGTTAGCAAACAATGGAGGTGCTATGGCAACAGATGCTTGTAGCGAACCTGTAATTTGGACAAATGATTATGTAGGTGTATTTACTGCAGACTGTGGAGGTACTGGCACAACAACAGTAACCTTTACTGCAACAGATGCTTGTGGAAATTCTTCAGAAACAGTAGCGACCTTTACTATAGAGGATTCGACTGCACCCGAACTGTCTTGTCCTGATGACATAGTACTAGAATGTGGTGATCCGGTAAATGATGCTGTAATAACAAATTGGCTAGGAAATGGAATTGCTTTTGATGAGTGTAGTGGACAGCTGACTTATACAACAGATTATCCAGATGTCTTTACACCTAGCTGTGGAGGGGCAGGAGTATTTACCGTGACCTTCACCTTAGTAGATGAATGTTTAAATACAACTACCTGCGTAAGAACGATAAGCATTGAAGATAACACAGTACCTGTAATTGAGACTCCAGCACAAGATCTGGTTCTTGAATGCGCAGACCCTGGAAATGCTGCAGCAATTGCAGCTTGGGAGTTAGCAAACGGTGGGGCTGTGGCAAGTGATATTTGTAGTGAACCCATAGATTGGACTTTTGCTGCGGATACAGCAATACCTACCTGTGGATTAGCTTCAATAACTAGCTATACATTCACAGCAACAGATGCTTGCGGGAATCAAAGTACAACAATTGCGCGTGTAATAATTGAGGATAATATAGCGCCTGAATTAACGGTGCCAGAAGACCTAATAGAAGAATGTGCTGCGGAGATGATAACATTGGATGATTGGTTAGACCAAGCTTCTGCTATGGATGATTGTGGTGATGTGACTATTACCAACAGATTATTTAATACTATCAGTGGCTGTGGAGGCACAGAAACATTAGTCTATGAATTTACTGCGGTAGATGCTTGTGGAAATGAATCATCTGATATTGCAGAATATGTTACTGTTGACAACACGGATCCCGTAATAGTAACTCCGGCCATGCCATTTGTTGGAGAATGTAATGGATCCAGTAATGCTATAGATTTAATCTCTTGGCTAAATAGTAATGGAGGCGCTGAAGCAGAAGATACCTGCGGGGATATTACTTGGACAAACGATTATGGTACAATAGTTACAGACTGTGGAACAACAGGTGAGGTTGTCGTAACCTTTACTGCTACAGATGACTGTGGCAATAGTACAAGTACTTCAACAACCTTCGAAATTAATGATGATGTGGCGCCGTTCTGGGAAATAGAACCACAGGACCTGACTATCATTTGTGATGGAAATGTAGATCCACTAGGTGCAATTGACGCCTGGTTAAATACTGTAGGTGGGGGTGAAGCAGAAGATAGTTGTTCATTGATAATTTATACAAATGACTTTACTGGGCTTACCGGCGGTTGTTCTGCTTTGACGGGTAGTGCTCTTGTAACGTTTACCGCAACAGACGCTTGTGGAAATGCAGCAAGTCTATCAGCGACAGTAGAAATAATTGACAATCAAGCTCCTACTATTGTTTCGCCTGCAAAGGATACTATCGTAGAATGTAATCCAGCTACAGTGACCATGGATTCATTAAGTTGGATTGCTAATAATGGAGGTGCCTTAGCGGAGGACCTATGTAGTGGAGTGGAAATATGGACTCATACTCTTATGGATGTAGTGGATGGCTGTGGCCCTACTGCGACGTATAGATATATGTTTACAGCAATTGATTCTTGTGGAAATGAGTCGGTAGTGACTATTGCAAACTTTATAGTAGAAGATACAACTCCACCATTAATTGATCCTATGGCAATGGATATGGTAGTAGAATGTGATGGAGCTGGTAATGATGGAGAAATAGATGCCTGGTTAGCAAATATAGCTGCAGCAGGTGCAACCGATATTTGTTCGGGTACGAATCTCACCTGGGAGTGGGATCTTATCATGGACGAGGATAGTTGTGGAATAACAGGTATTCAGGTCTATAGATTTACAGTGGAAGATGAATGTGGAAATACAAGCACAACAGAGGGTAGTTTCACAATTGAAGATACAGTAGCTCCAGAAATTGTTGGTGGAGAAGACGTTAGCGGAGAATGTGATCAAAGTGGAGCAGGGAATGATGATGAACTGATTAGTTGGTTATCAAACAATGCAAATGCAGATGCAACAGATGTCTGTGGAGGCGTTACATGGACGAATAATTTTGATGTGGACAATTGGGTAGATGGATGTAATGACTCTAGGAGTATTGAAGTCATTTTCACAGCAACGGATGATTGCGGAAATGCATCTAGTATCACACATACCTTTAGTACTGGAGACTTAACCCCACCAGAATTTTTAAATTGCCCTGCAGGACCTATTGTAGTAGACGCGCCAGTAGGATGGTGTACTGCCTTTGTGAATTACCCTGACTTAATTGCAACAGATAATTGTGGGGATGCAGAGATAAGTCAGATTGATGGCACAGGTTTAACAAGTGGATCATTATTTCCAGTAGGTCTTACTATTCTAAGTTTCCAAGCAATCGATGATTGTGGGAATGTAAGTTTCTGTGAGATTAAAATTATTGTCAATGATTTCCATACGCCACCTACCATAGTGTGTCCACAGGATACCATAGTGCCTAACACGCCAGATATGTGTGGTGCAGTCGTGAATGATTTAGCGCCAATTAGTTTTGAAGATAATTGTCCAGATAATATTGTAGTTACCTATGAGGTGAAAGATGCAGCAGGAAATATAGTCGCTTGTGGATTTGATGATGCAAGCGGAATAAAATTCCCAGAAGGAGTAAGTACGATCTGTTACACAATTTTTGATCAACCACTAGTATTGATCACAGAGATTGTACAAGATGGGGGAGTAACAGGTGTGGAGATAACTAACTTTGGTCCAGCTTCTGTAGATTTATCTTGTTTGGATATATCTAGAGAGGGACCAGATAACGAAAGTTATAATATTCCAAATGGAACTATTGTTCCTGTGGGTGGAGTTTACACACAGCTGTTTACGAATGTGCCAGCTGGTACTCCAGCAGGATACTATCTTGACTTTGCTGGAAATGGCATAGATGGTGTTGCGATAAACGGACATATTCCCGTGAACTTTACATTTGCTGGAAGTATTTCAGGTGTTAATATTTATAGAGATATAGTATGTGATCATGATGATGCCGCAGATTGGGTAGTTGCAGCAGGATGTACTGCAGGAAGTTTTGGTTTGTTAAATCCAGGCTTACCAGTACTAGCTGATAATGGATCTACTGTAGGATTGCAGGCAGAGGCGCCTAGTAGCGCAGTGTGTACAACGACGGTAACGGTTATAGATGAAGAAGTTCCGTTCTGTGCAGAACATGATACAACAAGTTATATGGTAACACTACCAATCGTAGTTGCTCCTGACGCTTGTACTTCGGTTGTATTCCCTGTCACTAATTTAGATCCTGTAGGTGATATAAATATTAATGATCTTATAATGAGTATCGCAAATGCTGGTGACATCTCCATGGCCTTAACAAGTCCATCAGGTACTACAGTTAATTTATTTGGAGGCGTTTGTCCTAATACAGCAGATATAGATATTAGCCTAGATGATTCTTCTGTGAATAACTTTGGATCAATACTGTGTGGACCACTCGGTGGAGGAACAGATTTCCAAGCTCTAGGTTCTTTCAAAGATTTCTTTGGAGAAAATCCATCTGGAGATTGGATTCTCGAAATAGCGAATAGTGGAGCTGTTCCGGGTATGCTTACAAGTGTAGAATTGGAAGTACTTGCCTTAGCGCCATATAGTGTAGGAGATATTTGTATCGATAATGACCCTGGAGAATGTGGAGCCGAATTTTCTTGGATACCTCCTATAGCAGCTGACAATTGTTGCTTAGCAACAATTTCAGTAGAGTACTCAACCTTAGACGATATCAGTACGCCACCAAGTGGAAGTGTGATGTCGGGTGTTACTATTACAGAGGTATTTGAAGTTGGTACAACGACAGTTACCTATACCCTAATGGATCAATTTGGAAATACATCTACTTGTTCATTTGATGTAGAAGTAAAGGATACAGAAGATCCAGTGATTGATCCGCTTAGTTGCATGGATCAGGTCATAGATCTAGAACCAGGAGAATGTACCTTCCCGCTGAATAGTTTAAATCTACCAGTGACGGAAGATAACTGTGGAGTAGAATCTATAGTGTATGATCCTGCTTTCTCTGATGGTATTCCAACAGGTGTACATGTAATAACTGTAACGGTAACTGACCTTGCTGGAAATGTTACCAGCTGTATGTTCACTGTTACAATAAATGGTTTTGAACCAGATAGTAATCAATTAGCATGTAATGATCAGATTAATGTCTCATTGGGATCAGATTGTATGGCCTGCATAACCCCAGACATGCTTTTAGAAGGAGACCAATATGGTTGTTTTGATGATTTTTGTGTGACCTTGATGACACTTACAGGAATCGAAATTGGTAACAGTACTGATGGAACTAATTGCGTTGGCTTAGAATATGTAGATCAAATTATACGAGCGAATGTCTGTACAGATTGTGAGGATGGTAATTGTTGTTGGGTTGATATACTCATTGAGACAAAAGCCTTACCAGAGGTAATCTGTCCAGCGGATACCGTCATTAATTGTAATCATGCCTTTGATCCTTCTAATACGGGTGAACCTATCGTGACCTCATGTGAAGAAGACATCTTTATAAATTACGTTGATGACTTTACGAATCTAGGTATGTGTCTGGATACAACAGCACAAATAGTAAGAACATGGTCTGTGACAGATGAAGCGGGGAATTGGGTAGAATGTGTACAAGTGATTACTATCAAAGACTTTGATAATACAGATATTGTCTGGCCAGATAACATAATACTAACAGAAGATTATGGCTGTCAGGACATAATAGATAATCCGGAATTAACCCATCCTGACGAAACAGGTTATCCACTCATTGGTGGAGTGCCAGTCTTTGAAACAGGAGATGGTTTATGTTCACACTTCTGGAATTGGGACGATCAGTTACTTATGAACTGTGAAGGAAGTTATGAGATTCTAAGAAAGTGGATTATCAGAGATATGTGCGAAGAAATTGTTCCAGGAGTGAATCCGATTGAACATTATCAATCTGTAAAAGTACTGGATGATGTACCGCCAGTAATAAAGGATTGTCCAGATGATATAACAATTAGTACAGATCCTTGGGCTTGTTATGCAACTGTTCATCTAAATGATTACATGCCTATCTTAGAAGACTATTGTGGATCTATTCAGGATACCTTTATTAATGTTACGAAAGGAACTCTGTTTGAAGATCCACCTGGTAGTGGACAATATTACGCAACCCACTTAAACAAGGGGGATCACACAGTGAAGATTATTGTGAAAGACCAGTGTAGTAACTATAGCGAATGTAGTTTTGATATAACAGTATTAGACCTTGTATCGCCAAATGTAGTTTGTACAGGAAATATAGTGCTGTCATTGAGTACCACAGGTCTAGGGAAAATGTTTGCAGAATCAGTAGATGCGGGATCCTTTGACGCTTGTACTAATATTCAAACGCAGATCTTTAGAGAGGATGCACCCTGCGGTTTTCCGGAAGATACAGAGCCAGGAGAGTTTGTTCACTTCTGTTGTGAGGACATAGAGAATAGTCCTATCCTAGTAGGGATGATTGTTTGGGATGATGCAGATATGAATGGAGAGTTTGGTACAATAGGAGATAACTATTCAGAATGTTGGGTGGAGGTAACAGTGGAAGACAAATTTGTTCCACAGATTGGATGTCCTGCGGATGTCACGATTACCTGCGATATGGATTATACAAATCTATTGTTGACAGGTGCACCTACACTTACCACTGCCTGTGATCTTGCGGATGCAACATATGAAGATGACTTATCCAACTTTGATGATTGTGGAAACGGAATCATATATAGAGTATGGACGATAGAGGGTCAAGAGGCACCCTGTGTCCAGACTATAACAGTGACAGCTTTTGACATCTTTACTGGAGACGATATTGTTTGGCCATTAGATTATGAAGGAGATTGCTTAGAAACAGTGCCAGATGATCAACCGTTCTTTACAAATAGCTCTTGTAGCATGGTAGGAATTAATGTAGAATCGGATACATTCTTCTTTGAATCAGATGCATGTTATAAGGTTGTAAATGAATGGACAGTCATTGATTGGTGTCAGTATGATTCCAATGATCCTGATTCAGGAGGTATCTGGACATCAAATCAAACAATCGCAATAGTAGATGAAAGCGGACCGCAGATACAAGAATGCGCACTGGTAGAAGTAGGCAACCTAAATGCTGATTGCATACTAGAGACTTTATTAGTAAGTAATTCCGCAACAGATGATAATTGTGGATTTGGTCCTGCATTGACTTGGTTCTACCAGATCGATATAGGCAAAGATGGGACAGTAGATCAAGCAGGAGAGTTTGAAGGAGATGCGCCATCTATTGCGGTGAATAATGTACCTAAAGGATACGTAGAAGTGACTTGGGTTGTTAGAGATGGTTGTGGAAATGCGTCTACTTGTACGCAAGAGTACCATGTGTTTGATGGTACGCCTCCAGTACCATATTGCAATGAAATTTCTACCAGCCTTGGACAGACTGGGACAGTAGAAGTATGGGCATCAGACTTTGATCTAGGTGCAGAAGATAATTGTGATGATCAGTCACAACTGAGTTTCTCTTTCACAGAAGATGGTAACACACCTAATATGGAATTTGACTGTGATGATATTCCTAATGGAATAGCAGCGGCAATAGAGTTAGATATATGGGTGTTTGACGCCAGCGGCAATGGAACATTCTGCACAACAACCATGATCTTAACAGATTCTGGAGATGTATGTACTGACGATGCAACAGCAACAGCGGCAGTACTTGGTAGGGTACATACAGAAGAAGAGGAAGGAGTGAATCATGTAAATGTAATTCTGGAGAATCAGTTAGTAGACGAGACATTTAACACAAGCACTGATTCTACAGGAGTATTTACATATCCTTCTGAGATGCCTATCAGCTTTGATTACTCAGTCACACCTAGTAGAAATGATGATCCATTAAATGGTGTCACCACCTTAGATATTCTATTAATGCAGAGGCATGTCTTAGGATTAGACATACTAGATTCGCCATACAAAATTATTGCAGGTGATGTAAACAACAGTGAAAGCTTATCAGGAATTGATATAGTTGAATTACGTAAACTAATCCTTGGGCATTATGCAGAGCTGCCAGATAATACAAGCTGGCGATTTGCAAGTACAGACTTTATCTTTACAAATCCGCAAGAGCCTTGGCCTTTCGATGAATTGAGAATGATAGAGCCACTTGTGATGGATATGAACCAAGAAGACTTTATTGGTATCAAGGTAGGAGATGTGAACAGTTCCAGTAATCCAAGTATGTTGACTGGAAACGAATTAAGTGATGTACGTACTGAAGATGCCTTAACGATTCAAGTAGACGATATCAGTATGACAGCAGGAGAGGAGTACGATGTAGATATATATATCTATGATACCCGTCCTATCGTTGCATTCCAAGGTGGTCTTAAATTTGATCCTACACAGGTAGAAATTCTGTCTGTAGATGGACTAGCAATGGATATGGATGCTACTCATTTTGGTCCTACGGCATTCTTAGAAAAAGGAATTATAAACTTCTCCTGGAGTGATCCATATAACAATGGATTAAGCTTAACTGATAAGATTACAATACGTCTGAAAGCAAATGTTTCTACACAGATTTCTGATATCCTTAGCATGGATAATGAGAAAACGCCTATTGTTGCTTATTACCAAGATGGTTCAGAACTCAAAGATGAAAAGATAGAATTATCGATTGCAGATAGGAAGAGTAAAGAATTCATTGTGTACCAAAATACGCCGAACCCATTTACGACAAGCTCTGTTATTCAGATAGATATGCCAGAGAATGGAGAGCTAAGCTTTAGAATTCTTGATGCATTGGGTAAGAAATTGATACAGCAGACTAAGACATTCCATGCGGGTGAGAATATCATAGAACTAGATAAAAACATGTTCCCATCAGGAGGTGTGTATATCTATGAAATAGATTACAAAGACTATCAGACACAGGTCTTTAAAATGATAGTTGTAAAGTAAATCAGCTGTAAGACATGCGTTAAAATTGAAGAAAAGACTACCCATTTGGGTGGTCTTTTTTTTGTTTGGCAGAACTATATTTTGGGAGATTCTTCCGTTCCTTACGGAACTCCAGACCGGGCTATCCGTTCATATGTGCTCACTCCGTTCCGCGCAACCCACTTCTATCCCTATCTCGGGAGGGAATGTAAATTGAAATTAGTAATTCAGAAAGGACACCCTATCGTTAAACATATGTCCGAACCGTTAGCTATACCCTTTATTTATCAGTAGTTTTTTAAAAATTAATCGAGCAAGATGATTATCATAATACAATGAAGTTGAATGTTCTAAAGTTGAAATATGATTTACTTCTATATATAACTAATTCAATTGTAGTTATTTATAACTTATAAAAATTTATATATAAGTTTTATATATTATAAAAATTTATATGTATATTTGTGCAACCTACCTGAACACCTATTCGGTGTGCATTTTCAAATTATTGGAACTGTTTTTGAATACTTAACCTAACAAGGGTGTACCTTTTTTAGCATATTTCAATGAAATATAGAGAAAACAACAATGAAAGACTAAGTTACTTTGGAGTCAGACTGACTTCAATTTCTCTTGTATTTGTCCATTCTCACATGACAAATTCAATTAAGACACTATGCAATTTATCCACCCTTAAGCAATCGCTGTCAAGCACATGCCTTACCCCCAGAACCCTTTACCCCTTCAGAACCAAACTCCCTTTAGTTAACACTCATCTAGAAATATATTCACCAAAAAAACCCCCTTTAGCTTTTTCTTTTAGAACAAAACAAATCAACATAAAACAAGTCACTTATTCAAATAATCAGTTAAGCCTAAAAAATTCAAGAATGTAGGCAAGAGCTGGTTAAAAAATATTAGTATGATTAAACACATTACACGGAAACAAACTTTTCGATTATTCTTAAGTTTAGTTTCAATTACAGGAGTTCTATTTATTTCTTCTTTTGGAAAAGATAAAGTTTCTGAATTAGAAAAAGAACAAGCAGCAACAGTTGCTTCTATGATACTTACTAGCACAGGTGGTTCAGATGCTGTAAATATCTTGGACCTTCGAGGTACCATTTGCTATCCACAATTAGACAAATTAGTGTCTTGTGGTGCTCCAGATACCCTGGCAATTCTCTTATTTACTAAGAGTGAAGAGCCCATTCAAGATGTCATTATAAACTTAGATTTAGATGATGGACTTCAGTTTGGAGGATTTGCTGAAATAGGGACACCTGACGGTATGGGGATGTCATTATTAGATTCTCTAAATACATCCAATGCATCAAGTCCTACTTTTAGACTTAGTGAATTGTCCCAAGCAGGAGGTGCAGTGGTTTTGCAGTTTGGAATTCAAGCGACATGTGGGCATGATTTTGTAGCAAACCCACCAGGTATTAATCTGAATTTAGATTATGCAGGATGTTCTGAAGAATTTCCTTTGGATCCTATTGATACAGAGCCATTAACACCTGAAATAGTGTTTACTGGTGCTGCAGCAACAACAACAATATCTGATCTAAATACGCAATTTTGTATGAGTCAAGATATTACACAAATAACCCTAGATGCGAGTACAGGAGAAGCTACTTTGACTATTTCTGATTGGGGCTTTCCTGATATATCATTAGATGATATCCTCGTAGATGGGAATCCCATTCCAAGCTCTGATATAATGATTGATGCGAATGGAGTGGCAACGGTTGTTTTAGATGGGAATGCGAATGCAAGCTATTTTGGCGGTGATGGGATACTGGATCAAAACGAGATTTCTACAATTGACTTTTGTTTCTCTATGGAAATGTGTCCTGCGGTAGGTTTTATATCTCCATTTAGACCAAATATGTCAATTGCTGGTACATGTAATGGCATATTATGCGGCGGGAATATAGATTTTGAGGAAGCTACCTTAAATATAGTTCCTAATTTTGGAACAGTAGTGACTACTGAACACACCACAGTTCAAGATGCTGCAATATGTGACCCTCTAACGGGTGCACCAGCACAATATATTTTTGATCTAACAGTATACAGTAGTCGACCTGAACAAATACAAGGAGCCTTATATGATCTTCGTTTTTTGATTGATGAATGTCCGGGTGGAGCTTTATTACCAGATTCAGTGCAGGTATTCACTGGAGGCTCTGCAACAGGTGCCTTGGTTACTTTACCTCTATCAGGCCCTCTCTTTAATATAAATGATGATGGCAGGCTTACTCTAAGCTTACGTGGAAACCTTATGGACTTTGATGGTCCTGGAGGGCTTACAGATTTTGATGGTGATGGAGGGTTTGATGATTTAGAAGGTTCAGACACTTTAAGATTAAGAGTATATTTAGGACCCCTAAGTTGTGCCTCAGGTGGTGCCTGCGGACAGGATGACTCGGGCCAAATGCAGGTATGTCAATTCACAAATGTGCTGACACAATATAGAAGGAACTGTAGTTTAAATACTGCCAGTTCAAATTCACCTATTGATCCTCTTTCTCCAGAATTAACTTCTAATTCATTATCAGAGTTTACAAACCTGGGTACAATAGGTACAGGAAATAATGCCTTTCCAGGTTATGATTTTGGCGTTTTTGGTAATACAGCAGGAGGACCAGTTTCTTCAACAATTGAAGTAAATTATCAATATGTTCTTGATCCAGGTGATTTTTCTCAATGCCCAGATCCAGGAGGTGACATATCATATGAAATATTTTATTTAGGAGATTCCCTGACAGCAGAAAACATGCAAATCAGTAATATCATGGTGGATGGTGTTCCTGGTTCTGCTACAACGACAAATTTTGGGTCTAGTACACTTTTTGAAATTCCTATGGGCAATGGAACTGAAGGTATTCCAATCGACATATCCTATGAGCTTACCTTGGATACATTTGACTGTCTTCCTAATACAGATTTCGTAATGAATACTAGGGTGGTGGAAAATTGTCCGACCTGCGATTGCTCCCCAATAGTCAGGACCTGCCAAGTTGCAGTAGTCCGAGTAAATCCGGATGATTTTCCAAATTGCCAATGTGATGTTACCACTTTTGTTTCTGCAAGAAGATGTAATCTTGGATATACAGATAGGTCTAAAACTACCCAATTAACCATGGACGATTTCCCTGGAGATGACCATCCCCAACTGGATCAGATATTGCCTGGTGATACGATTGAATTTGCAGCCCAACTCGTAGTAACGAATCCAGCCCCATGGAATAATAGGACGGAGCGAATTGGATTTAGTTTGCGAATGTTTCAGGCTGGTTCTGTCCTCCTATCTAATTTGCTAGGAAGATTAGATGTGGATGCGGCAAGATTGGAAGTTGCTGAAGTCAAAAGAGGAAACACAGTTTTCCCAATGTCAGATATTCAACCTATGGGTGGAATCGAAGATACCTTTCTTGGAATAAAGCTCCTTGGAGCTACAGGTAGTACATCTACTAAAAATATTCATCCAGCTTTAACCCCTGGAACATACATGCATACCATTAGTGGAAATTCATCCAATGATTATCAGGATGGTGCATTTTTTAGGATTTATTTCTGGGGAGAAGACCGCGTGACGCCAGGGCAATTTAATGGAATCCAAGCCTTGTATGATTTAGTAGGTGGAGCTTTTGAACTTAATGATACAGTTTGCTTTTCTATTAAAGTTCCTACTAAGTTGACACCAGAAACACTAGCAAATGGGGCTCCAACAGTAGGACCTCTTATTATTGAAAAAACAGTTTTAAGAGCTATCGTAGATGCAAGAGATTTAACACCTTCAGGCTCTTTATCTGGTAATTTTATTGGTGGTGGAGCTATTTTTAACGGAAACAATGGAGCAACAGCATGTATTTTTCAAGATACGCTGTGCTTTAGAGATCCAGGTATCCAATTAGAAAGTATAATTGATTATAGCAATGATAATTGTGCTGCAGAGATAATACATAACTTTACCGTGGATGAGCCAATTCCTTCTGATTGGTATGATGATCCTCCAGAATATAGATGTCTTGTAGGTGTCGAACAATTATTTAGTGAATTTCCTGAGCCATATATTTATGCAGGGGGAGCTAGCTATGAATTATTAGATAATACATTTGGTCCCACTATTTATGAACCTGATAGCATAGCTTCAGTAGATACAATTGACGGTGAGTACTTTTGTGCTACTAACAGATATGGAGAATTATATTTTGTTGATGCTGAAACAAAAGATGGATTAAGAGAAGATGGATATGACTGTTTTGATGATGATACAGACGTTTCGTTGACAGGTGGTACCTTTCCACTTGTTGGAGTGGGAGGTGATGCCTTGGCTGATCCAGATACATTACAATTTAGAATACCTATTATAAGACTATGTACAGATGAAGCACCCGAAACACCTGTTGATGCATCCTACCTAGCCTCATATCCATATATTCCTGATTATAGAATTAGAACACATTTATGTAATGATGCGAGATGGTATAGCGGTACTTCTGTTGCTCAATGTACTCCTGACCCTGGTACTGACGCCGGTTTTTATTGGCCTTGGACAAGAGATAGTTTAGAAAATCCGCATAGGTTTAGTGGCGCATTAAGTATGTTGGAAATAGGAACACCTGTCCCAAGTTTTGAATTGGAAGCAACTGTGGATCAAGAAGAAATTCCTGATACAGGTGGTGGGGAAACGAATGTCTTCACTATTTGTCCAGTGGGCGGAGGTACTATTTCTGAAGGAATAATTATGGTAGAAGTTCCTACAAACGTGACATTAGATGGTGGCACGCCTGCCTTAACAGAGATAGAATCTACTTCCACTTCGACAATATATTCTGCAGACCTTACTATGGGGACACCAAACGGTGCCTGTTTTGATTTTGAACTAGAAACCTCTTTAATATTTTGTGGACCTGATGATATATGTGCCTATGCACTTCCTTGTGATGTGGATCCACTGTTAGTTCTTGCTAAAGACCTAGACTGTATTGCAAAAGTATGTTATAGATATCGAGCAGGAGAACCAGAAATACAAGCTGGCTTTAATTTCCCAGTAAACCCAACACCCTGTGCTATCGATAACTTTGAGATAAACTTTAATAATACTGGCTCATCCTATTTTACAGAGGTAGATCCAGTATTTTACCTACCTGTAGGCATGGATCCTATTCTACCTTTTACTGTGGAGCTTACGGATGCAATGGGAGGTACAACGACTGCGGTTGTTGGTGGAATGCTTGACCCAGCATTGAGTGGAGCAAATGGAAATGCATATACCATTGATGCAGCACTGCTTGAAGCCTTGCTAGGAGCAGAGGGATTTGAGCCGCAAGAAGGCCTAGCATTTATGTTTATGGCGGAAATAGGTTGCGAATTTAGAAGTGGTACCATGCCTGCTGCTCTGTTCAGAGGAGAAGGAGATTGCGAACCTTATGAACTTTTTGATAGAGGACAACCTATAAATACAGTGCCTCCTGAATCTGGTTCAGAATTTGACATTCAAGTCGATGATCTAGAGATAAATTGTACGGAGGGCGGTGCAGACGTGCAGATAACTACATTAAATGTAGGTAAAACAAATGCTGGAATGACCAGAGTTTGCTTACAATTACCAGCAGATGTAATGTTAGATCCTGCTGATATTGAGGTGTTAGCACCTGTAGGCTTTGAGATAGAAAATCTTATGTCAACGCCTTTAGGAACTTCAGGAGATATGGAAGTTAGCTTTGATGGACCAGTCTCTCTTGATGTAGGAGGATTCTTCTGTGTTGGTCTGAGCCTTCTTATTGATCCAGATCAAGAATGTGGCATATTGGAAGTAGGCTTTCAAGTTAAAAGTGTAGTAGAAGTTGTTTGTCCTTCTGAACCGACAGGAAACTGTTCTATGGAATCCATTGTTGCTTCAGAAATACTACCCTTTGAAGTTGTGCCAGCAGCATCTGTTGGAGATGCTACTCTGTCAGCAGCTTGTAATGCTGATCCAACATTAACAGATCTAGAATTCGAACTTACCCTAGAGAGTTTAGGCTCTCCTTTCAATGGGAATATTGACGTAGAGTTATTCTTTGATCTTGATAATAATGGAATGGTAGATCCTTATGATACCAGTCTTGGTACCACAATGGCTACCGCATCTATTCCTTCAAGTGGAACAGGAACTGTAAATGGGGCAATAACCGTCCCTGGTGAAACAGCGTGCTCCATTGTTGCAAAACTTAGTATTCCAGGTTGTGGATGTAGTATGCTAGAAATTCCATTCCCAGAAATAGAACCCGCATTCCTTGCCGCACTAGGTGAGAATGTTGCAGTATGTCCAGGAGAACCTTTTGTTATAGAAGATATTTGTGGAGAATTGGAAATGGAATTTATGCCTCCTGCAGCAGGAACTGTTGTAATTGATGATATGGCTGGAACTGCAACAATAATGCTTAACCCAGGATTTGGTGTTGATGCAGCAGTTATGCTTATGACAAACTTTTCAATAGGTTCTTGTGTTGATCAAGAATTTATAACAAAAGTTAGATCAGTTGGAGATTTTAATTTTGGTCCTTACGAAGTTTTAGCTTGTAACGATCTGTCTACAGAACTGGATTTTATGATTCCAAGCGAATTGCAAGATGATATCATGGTTACGATTACGCCTGGCACATTCTTAGATGATCCAAATTCCATAGAACCTACATTTATTAATCCAACATCGAGTCAAAGTTATCTAGTTGAATTCTCATTGAATGGGCAATGTACAAGTACGAGTACTATAGACCTTATAGTAACTGAACGATCAGAAGTGACTGTAAATAGTATGTTCGAAATGTGTGATACGATTTTAGACCTTGAAGGAATTGTGGATATAGATCCTCCAGTTGATGCTGATTGGCTGACTGGTGGTGATGGAACTTTCGATGGAGGTACAGATGTAAATACAGCTGTAAGTTATATTCCCGGACCTGGTGATATAGCAAATGGAATGGTAACTCTATTTGTTGAAACAATGCAAGGGGAACCCTGTGGTAATGCACTTGCAAGAGTAGAAGTAACTATAGAACCAGATACAATCCCTCCTTCTATCACATGTCCTAATGATATTTGTGTACCCAATGATGAAGATTGGTGTGGAGCTACGTTAAATCTTCCTTTGTTTCCAGTAGAAGATAATTGTACAGATGATGCAAATATCATAATTGAATATAATGTGGACATGGCCGGTTGGACAGATGTATCTCCAAACAACGAGTTCTTTCCAAATGATACAACAGAGATTGGAATTAGAGTTACGGATGAAGCTGGAAATATGGATTCATGTTTCTTCAACTTTATCGTAAAAGAAAAACAACCGCCAGAAGCAGTTTGTACAAACATAGTTATTGATTTTGGAGAAAGCGAAGTGTGTGACACGTTCGTAACTGCAGAGCAATTGGGTATGTTCAGTACAGATGAATGTGAATTAGATACGCTTCTAATAGGATTAGATACAATGAACCTGAGTGATACATTCTTTATAACAGGAATTCTATCACCAGCAGATACAACAATTCAATTAGTTATAATGGCCATGGATACTTCGGGGAATTCAGATATTTGTTTCCCAGAAGTAAGAATTATTTGTGGAGAAGTGCCAGATCCTGAAGCACCTGATTTAGGTGTAGCGAAGCGCGAAGTTGGTGTATGGTTACAAGATGATGGATGTGCCCTAGTTACCTATGAGCTAAATGTAGAGAACCTAGGAAATGTAGATCTTATGAGTCTACAAGTAGAGGATGATTTGGCAGCAGCTGGTTTTGGAGCCTGTGGCTCAGCAGAAATAAAAGAAATAACAAGTGATGACTTCTTAGTAAACCCTGACTATGATGGCTTTGGCGATACTGACCTTCTTTCTGGAACAGATATCCTGGAGGTTGGAGACAAGGGAGCAATCTTGTTTACAGTAGAGGCTTGTGGCTGTCCTTCTGGAACAGAGATTATGAATACAGCTACTGGAACAGCTACTAGTCCTGAAGGGACAATGGTAGAAGATGAATCCAGTGATGGTAGCGATCCTGATCCGGGTGATGATGGTGAAACAGATACAGATGAATCTGACCCTACAGTCACAACTCTAGATATTATGCCAGACATGGGACTTGCCAAGCGAGTAGTGACTGCGAGCTTAGGAGCAGATGGTTGTACAGAAGTTATATACGAGTTCAATGTAGAGAACTTAGGTAATGTAACTATCAGTGACATCCAAGTAGAAGATGATTTAGCAGCGGCAGGCTTTGCAGCTTGTGGCACTGTAATGACAAGCTTGACGAGTGATGAGTTCACAGTTAACCCAGCTTACGATGGGACAGGTGATATCAATATGTTACTAGGAACAGATAATATCGTACCGGGTGATGTAGGATCCATTCTACTTACCGTAGAAGCCTGCGGCTGTCCAGATGGTACGATGATTATGAATGCTGCAACAGCAACGGGTACCGACCCTGCGGGCGGTGATGTAGAAGATAACTCAAGTGATGGTAGTGATCCAGATCCAGGTATGGACGGAGAGGGAACAGATGAAGAGAGTACGACGGACTTTGAGATTACAGAAGATCCACTAATGGGTGTTGCGAAGCGAGAAGTGGGCGTATGGTTACAAGAAGATGGCTGTGCACTGCTTACCTATGAGATCAATGTAGAGAACTTTGGTAACGTTGATCTGATGAACTTACAAGTAGAAGATGACTTGGCGGCAGCTGGATTAGGTGCCTGCGCGAGTGCAGATATAAAAGAGATAACAAGTGATGACTTCTTGGTTAACCCAGCTTATGATGGCATGGGAGACATCAACCTTCTTACAGGAACAGATATTCTGGAAGCAGGGGACAAAGGAGCAATCTTGTTTACGATAGAAGCCTGCGGCTGTCCAAGTGGTACGATGATCATGAACAGTGCGACAGCGACAGCAGACACACCAGGAGGAGATACAGTAGAAGATGATTCAGTAGATGGCAGTGATCCAGATGCAGATGGCGATGATGATCCAACGAATGATGACGGGACTACAGACACAGAGCTTACTATTATGCCAGACATGGGAATAGCTAAAAGAGTAGTGACAAGTAATTTGAGTCCTGATGGATGTACGGAGATAGTATATGAATTTAATATCGAGAACTTGGGTAATGTTATAATTGATGATATCCAAGTAGAAGATGATTTGATAGCTGCTGGTTTTGGCGCGTGCGGAAGTTTCACAACAAGTGTAACGAGTGACGAGTTTACAGTAGATCCAGCCTATGATGGTATGGGTAACAATAATTTATTACTAGGTACGGATAATATAGTGCCAGGGGATGTAGGAGCAATCCTACTTACAGTAGAAGCCTGTGGTTGTCCAAATGGTACTATGATTATGAACAGTGCTACAGCGACGGGTACAGATCCTGCAGGCGGTGATGTGGAAGATAACTCAAGTGATGGCAGTGACCCAGATCCAGGCGATGATGGCGAATCAGATTCAGATGAAGAAGATACAACAGACTTTGAGATTACAGAGTCACCTGATATGGGTGTGGCTAAGCGTGAAGTAGGCGTATGGTTACAAGATGATGGTTGTGCTCTAGTTACCTATGAGGTAAATGTAGAGAACCTAGGAGATGTAAATTTACAAAACCTACAGGTAGAAGATGATTTAGATGCAGCTGGTTTTGGTGCTTGTGCAAGTGCAGAAATTAAAGAGATTAGTTCTGATGACTTTATAGTTAATGGAGCCTATGATGGTTTTGGAGATACAAATTTACTTACAGGTACAGACGAATTGGAAGTAGGTGATAAAGGAGCAATCCTGTTTACAGTAGAAGCGTGTGGCTGTCCTACAGGTACCGTAATAATGAATAGTGCAACAGCTACAGCAGATACACCAGGAGGTGATTCGATTGATGATACTTCCGTAGACGGTAGTGATCCAGATCCAGATGGTATGGGTGAAGACAGTACAGATGAGATGAGTACTACAGATACTAACTTGGATGTAGTACCTGCTATTGGTCTTGCCAAACGTGTAGTTACTTTAGTGAATAATGACGATGGATCAGCAACGGTAACCTTTGAGTTTAATGTAGAGAATTATGGTAATCTAGACGTTCAAAATGTACAGGTGACTGATGATCTATTAGCAGCCTTTATGCCTTGTACAGATATAGAAGTAATTGCAATTACTTCTGATGACTTTACAGTAAATCCAGCATTTAGTGTTGGCGATATAAATATGTTAGTAGGTGACGATGATTTACCAGTAGGAGACAGAGGAGCCATCTTACTTACTATTAATGTAGATGGATGTGGTGGAGACACTGGACCATTTATGAATACAGCAACAGTAACAGCAGATAGTCCAGATGGCCAAATGCTTGAGGATGTTTCACAAGATGGTAGTGACCCTGACCCAGATGGTGATGGAGATCCTACGAACAATAATGACCCTACAGAGATTGGATTTGAATTCGAATCAGCTATAGGTATAGCAAAAGCCGCTACACAGGTAATAAATAATGCAGACGGTTCGTCTACAGTAACCTTTGAATTCAACGTAGAGAATTTCGGTAATCAAATTCTTGAGATGGTTCAAGTAATTGATAACCTAGGAATAGCCTTTGCGCCATGTGCTGATATAGAAGTCTTGAGTTTGACCTCAGATGACTTTAATGTAAACTTCCCAGGTGGTTATGATGGTGTCACAGACTTAGAATTGTTAATTCCAAGTGTTGATTTAGAACCTGGAGATGTTGGAGGTATATTACTTACAATAAATGTGGATGATTGTATGGGTGTTACCGGTACATTTATGAACTCTGCATTTGTTTCTGCAGTGGATCCGTCCGGTATGGATGTATTTGATGACTTTTCACAAAATGGTACGGACCCAGATCCTGACGGAGATGGTGACCCCACCAATAATGATGTTGCTACTCCAGTCGACTTTGGATTCGATCCAGGCTTTGGTGTGTCTAAGCGATTAAGTGAAGGGCCGATCTTAAGTACAGAAGGATGCTATGATATCACCTTTGAAATCAAGGCAGAAAACTATGGAGATGTAGATCTTGCCAATGTGCAAATAGTAGAAGACTTGACAGCTGTATTTGGACCAGGCGATATCTGGGAAGTAGTAAGTCTTGAGTCTGAAGAGTTTGATGTAAATGTTGACTTTGATGGCATAGCAGATATGAACCTATTAACAGGATTAGATACACTGGTTAATGTGCCTGGAGGAAATGAAGGAGCAGTGTATTTAAAATTAAATGTCTGTCCTGATGGCATGACAGATCCATATATGAATTCAGTAACGGGTTCCGCGACAGCACCTGATGGAACCTTGTTAACAGATGTATCCCAAGATGGTAGTGATCCAGATCCTGATGGCGATGGAGATCCTACAAATAATAATGATCCTACAGTATTCCAATTAGAGTGTGAGGTGCCAATGTTTACCAATTGCCCTAGACCACCAGTAATTATAGATGCACCAGAAGGTTGGTGTACTGCCTTTGCAAACTTCTCTCCACCATTGGCAGAAGCAGAGTGTGGCTTAGACACAATTTTACAGGTAGACATGACAGGATTAAATACTGGAAGTTTATTCCCAGTGGGTACGACGATATTGAAATGGGTAGCGATAGATATGTTTGGAAATGTATCTGATACCTGTGAAATTAAAATAATAGTAAATGATTTCCATACTCCACCGACCATAGCGTGTCCAGAGGATGTAGAAGCAGAGAACGATCCAAATATGTGTGGAGCAGTGGTGAACGACATAGCACCACCAGCAGATGGTATTGAAGATAATTGTCCAGATAATCTTGCAGTCGTGTATACGATTGAAGATGAATTTGGAGATGTCATTTTCTGTGGAGTAGAAGATGCCAGTGGAACAAAGTTCCCTGTTGGTAGTAATACAGTGAACTACACTATCTATGATCAACCTATTTTGTTGATTACAGAAATTGTTCAAGATGGTGTAATGTCAGGAGTTGAGATTACAAACTTTGGACCTGCGAGCTATGACATTAGTTGTCTAGTCATCGGAAGGGAAGGAGATACCCCTGAAGAATATATAGTAGACGATATTACGACAATTCCAGTAGGAGGTGTCTATACACAGTTGTTTACAAATATTCCTGCAGGAACCTCAGCGGGCTACTACATAGGCTTTATGAATAACTTTATTGATGCAGTAGCAATCAATGGGTATATTCCTACAGGCTTTGCCTGGTCTGGATCTATATTCGGAGATGATATACTGAGATCAAGTGTCTGCGATACAGATAGTGCAGATGATTGGTTTATGGCAACAGACTGTGACGCAGCTAGCTTTGGAATCCTAAATGATGGACTAGATATCTTAGCAGATAACGGTACAACGACCAGCTTACAGAGCGAGGCGCCTAGTAGTGCTAACTGTAGTTTCACAGTTACTGTACTAGATACAGAAGCACCGTATTGTGCAGAGTATGATACCACAGCATTAATGCCAGCAGTATCGCCTCTACCAATACAGAGCGGAGGCTGTAACATGTCTGTAGTGAATATACCTACAAATTTCTTAGTAGGAGATGTAAACGTAGTTGGACTGAATGGTACCTACCCTGACATGGGTGAGTTAAACTTTACACTAGTTAGTCCATCAGGTACAGAGGTAATCTTATTTAACAATATCTGTGCAGGTACAGCAGACTATGACATTAGTTTAGATGACGATGCAGCAAATGCTCTATCCGCAATTACCTGTGGACCACTTGGAGCAGGAGGAGAATTTCAACCAATAGAACCACTTAAGAATTTCTTTGGTGAAGAATCCATTGGAGATTGGACTCTAGAAATATTTACTTCTGGTACTGATATGGGCGTATTAGCTGGTTGGGAACTACAGGTTTCAGAACTAGCACCATATTCACAGACAGATACCATCTTAACAAATGATCCTGGTGAATGTGCAGCCGAATTTACATGGATGCATCCAAGAGTAGGTGATAATTGTTGTGAGGGAGAAATTGAGGTAGAATATACAGTAACAGGAGATACACCACTACCTATAAGTCCGCTTACAGGAGAGTTAAATACAGAGACAAAGTCCTTACCAGTGATTATCCAAGGAACAGAAGAAACGCTAATCTTTGGAGTAGGAACGACAACTGTAACGTACACAATAACGGATGCAGCAGGAAATGTATCTACATGTAGCTTTGATGTTACTGTGGAAGACAATGAACCACCTGTAATTGGACCACTGACCTGCGTAGATGTGACTATTAATTTAGGACCAGGAGAATGTGATACACCGTATCCTTATCCACCACTAGATGCAACGGATAATTGTGCAATCGATAGTGTTCAGTATACCCCACCAGCAGGCTTTGACTTCCCAATAGGAGTAACAGAGGTAGAGGTGGTTGTATTTGATGCAGCAGGAAATTCTGATACATGTTCATTTGACGTGACGGTAATTGAATTTGTACCTACTGATAATACGCTAGTATGTAACGGAGAAGTCAATGTGTCCCTAGGACCAGATTGTACGGCAACCATTACAGCAGATATGATACTAGAGGGTGATAACTACGGTTGTTATGATGACTACTGTGTTACCATTACGGATGAAGCAGGAAATGTGGTAGGAACAAATGAAGATGGAACAAATGTCTTAGACCTGAGTCATGTGGGCATGAGCTTTACGGTATCTATATGTGAAGACTGTAGCGATGGAGTGAATTGTTGTTGGGGTATTATAAACATTGAGGAGAAATTGATTCCTGCAGTTGAGTGTCCGGCGGATATCACACTGATGTGTAATCAAACAGAGGATCCTTCGATAACAGGAGAACCAATCGTAACCTCATGTGAACCTAATATTTCAATACATTATCATGATGAGGTATTGAGTTCAGGTATCTGCGATGATCCAAGAGCTATTATAAATAGAACTTGGAAGGTAGAGGACGAAGATGGAAATGTGGTAGAGTGTGAGCAGGTAATTACTGTACTACCATTTGACTTTGATCAGGTGGCATGGCCAGAGAATTTTGTACTGGATGATGCCTATGATTGTACAGATATAGAAGAAGACTCTACACTTGTAGAACCAGTCAATACAGGATGGCCTACCATAGATGGAAATCCTATCATCGGTGACCACTACTGTGAAATAAACGTAGGTTACTGGGATGAGTATCTGATTGATGCAAACTGTCCAGGTGCTTACGAGATATTACGTAACTGGATTGTTAGAGACGAATGTATGGAGATAGAAAATGATGTGAATCCATTAAGACACATTCAAGCTATCAAAGTAAATGATTCGCAGGTACCAGTATTTGGAGACGTGATTCCAGATCAAGTTATCTCAACGGATTATTGGTCATGTTCAGCTGACTTTAATTTGAGCGCAGTCTTGCCAACAATTACAGATGCCTGTGGAATAGCAGAAATAGAAAATATTAAAGTAGAAGGTGGTTCTGTAACGCAGTTAGCAAATGGTACATATATGTTGCTTAACCTTGAAAAAGGTGAGCACCTCGTCACTATCACGGCAAATGATCAGTGTCATAACCGTGCAAGTGCAAGCTTTACAATTACTGTAAGAGATCTCGTTGCACCAAATGTAGTGTGCGTAGGCAATATAGTATTATCTCTAAGTTCTACTGGACTAGGAACTATGTTCGCAGAATCTGTTGACGCAGGATCATACGATGCATGTACAGATATCCAAAGACGTATTTTCAGAGAAGATACTCCATGTGGCTTCCCAGAAGATACAGAACCAGGTGAGTCTATCCACTTCTGTTGCGAAGATATAGGTACACCAGTAATGGTAGGTATGGCAGTATGGGATGATGCAGATATGAATGGTGTATTCGGAACTGTAGGAGATAACTATTCAGAATGTTGGGTAGAGGTAACTGTGGAAGACAAGTTCACTCCACAGCTAGGATGTCCAGCAGATGTGACAATAACTTGTGATCAGGATTTCACAAATCTCTTTATAACAGGAGCACCTGCCATAGGCACAGTATGTAATACAGCAGATGCAGAATATGAAGATGACCTGAGTGAATTTAATGAATGTGGAAACGGAGTTATCTATAGAGAATGGACAATAGTAGGAGAAGCAGAAACTTGTACGCAAGTAATAACAGTGGTAGCCTTTGATCCATTTACCTTAGACGATATTACCTTCCCAGCAGATTATGAAGGGGACTGTTTATCTAGTATACCAGATGACGAACCTATTTTCACAAACAGTACCTGTAGTATGGTAGGAGTACATGTAGAGTCAGATACATTCTACTTTGATTCAGACGCATGTTACAAAGTCTTAAATCAGTGGACAGTAATAGACTGGTGTCAGTACGATTCAGATGACCCTAACTCAGGTGGAATTTGGACTGATGTCCAGGAAATTAAGATTACAGATTCAGAAGGACCACAGATAGGTTCATGTCAGACTATCGAACAGGGAGGACTGAACAGTGATTGTATCCTAGCGGAACTTGTAGTGAGTAACTCTGCAACTGACAATAATTGTGGATTTGGACCTGAATTAACATGGTTCTATCAGATAGATATAGGCAAGAATGGTACAGTAGATTTGTCAGGTGAAATTGAAGGAAGTAATCCAGAAATTACCGTGACAAATGTATCTGTAGGATATGTAGAAGTGCAGTGGGTAGTAACAGACGGTTGTGGAAACAGCTCGACCTGTACCCAGGACTACCATATATTCGATGGTACGCCACCTGTTTCATACTGCCAAGAGATATCGACATCACTAGGATCTAATGGTGAGGTAGAAATATGGGCATCTGACTTTAATCTAGGTGCAGAAGATAACTGTGACGATCAGTCGCAACTTAGCTTCTCATTCACAGAAGATGGCAATACACCTAATATGACCTTTGACTGTGATGACATACCGAATGGTATAGCAGCATCCATAGAGTTAGATGTATGGGTGTTTGATTCACACGGAAATGGAGCATTCTGTACAACAACGATGGTCTTAGGAGACAATAATGATGTATGTACAGATGATACAAATGCGATGGCAACAATAGAAGGGCGAGTAGAGACAGAAGATGCCTTAGGTGTAAACAATGTACAAGTGACTGTGGAGAATATGGGTATCGGAGAAATCTATACAGCAGATACAGATGAGTCAGGAGAGTATGACTACAATGCACAGATGCCAGTAAGTTTTGATTACTCAGTGACACCAACAAGAAACGATAATCCATTAAATGGTGTAACAACCCTAGATGTATTATTGATGCAACGTCACATTCTTGGTTTAGATATCATAGATTCGCCGTACAAGATTATAGCAGGTGATATTAACAACAGTGAGAGCCTAACAGGAATTGATATAGTTGAGTTGAGAAAACTTATACTAGGTCATTACGCTGAGTTCCCAGACAATACGAGTTGGAGATTTGTAAACAAAGACTTTGTGTTTACAAATGCAGAAAACCCATGGCCATTTGAAGAAGTGAGCATGATAGAGCCACTGGTAATGAATGAGAACGCACAAGATTTCATTGGAGTAAAAGTAGGAGACGTAAATGGCTCTAATGATCCATCGAATTTGACAGGCGAAGAGCTGAGTGATGTAAGAGGAAAAGATGCCTTAACGATTAGCATAGAAGACATGAACATGCAAGCAGGTGAAGAATATGTACTTGATTTCTACATCCATGATGATAGAGAAATAGTAGCATTCCAGGGAGCCCTTGTACTTGATCCAGAGAAAGTAGAGATACTATCCGTAGATGGAACAAGCATGGAAATGGGCGAGACACACTTTGGACCTGAGCATTTACAAGAAGAAGGTATACTCACCTTTGCATGGACAGACCCATACAACAAAGGCCTGAGTACAGATACCAAAGTATCAGTAAGAGTACAGGCGAAGGGAGCTTACTCAGTGAAAGAAAGTATAGCCATAGCAGGGGAGAACACACCAGTCGTATCTTACTATGCAGATGGCACTACGCTGACAGAAGAACTGATAGAGTTAGACATAACAGAAAGAGAAGTACTCACTTTTGAAGTACATCAGAATACACCGAATCCATTTATCAACACCACTTCGATACGGGTAGATATGCCAGAAGATGGATTAGTGGAGATGAAAATTATGGATGCACTCGGTCAGAAGATTAGTACACAGACGCACGAGTTGACCTACGGTGAAAACGTAATTGAGCTCAATGGAAAAATGTTCCTTTCAGGCGGCGTGTACATATACGAGATACGTTACAAAGATCATCCAGTAGAAGTGTTCAAGATGATCTACGCAAGATAATACAGTAAAGAGATACTGTCTCAATTGAAGAAAAGGCTACCTATTTAGGTGGCCTTTTTCTTTTTATATAGATGAAGAATTAGGGAGATCCCTGCACCCTCTGGCGAGGGTTCCGGGCCGGGCTATCCGTTCATATGTGCTCACTGCGTTGCGCGCAACCCACTTCTATCCCTATCTCGGTGTTTAGCTTGGGAAAGATTCTTTTGTAGTTGTTTAACCTAACGAAACTTTCAATGAAAAAACGAATCAAGAAAACTTAAAAATAACGTAAACCTAACTCTTGGAAAATTACACCTCACTCCAAACATCCAAACCAGTATACAGTGCATAAACCCAGCCCGCAAGGGCGAAAAACCATGAAACCAGCGCAGCGTAACCCCTTTTACCAACAGCACAAACTAAAAACTTCTACATATCCCAAATGCATCTAAGGGAAAGAACTTTGTGAAAGAGTTTTCTCGGCCTTCATAATTAGCCGTATATTGATTCAAGCTAGATTTAAGAAACACACTAAAAAGAGTATTTAGTTCGTATTCAAATCGAGAAGAAAATTTGAAGCCATTTATGTCATAATCGATCTCTTCAATGAGAGACTCAGGATCACCATTGTTTGGTACTTGTAAAATCTCATATTTCTGAGGCGCAAAATTGTACCCCACTTCTATTTGAGCTAGAAACTTATCGACTCTAAATATGTTCTTTGTAAGTGCAAGCTCAAACTGAAATCCACTAAAACGCCGAACCTCATCAAAATTACTTGTAGTTATAATTGCTTTTTCAGTAAAGTATAAGGCATCTAACATGATTCCAAAACCATTAAAAAATTCTTGCTCAATAAACACTTGATTTGCCAAGGTCAATTTATCAGGACTAAATAACTCAGTAGATACAAACGGATCTATACCCAGAGCAGAATTTAAAACAGAAAAACCTAGAGTTGTCAAGTTTTTATCTGCCTGAGGAATGGAGTCTTGCATAGACTGTGCTCCTACAGTTCCTAAAGAACACCAGCCCAAGAAGAACAGGTACTTTAAAAAACTACATCCATTTTTAAAATATATTTTAGAACCCTTAGAGCTATGCATACATAACAAATTTTAAAGCTATGCAAGCTAAATTAATACAATTTGGAACTAGTTGTAATTTTATGGAAAGTAATTATGAAATTGACTTGGTGATCCTGATCCTCTTAGATCATGCAATGCGTAGAAAGCTCGTATCAGAAAAACGAGTCCTAAGAACTAGATATTGAATTATTGCTAACAGTTAGTCACTCTCTTCATCTCCTCTTCGTCCCATGCCTGCACTCTTTCTCTTTGTCGGGCAATTGCCCCCTCACTCAATCGCTTCATCACTTCGTCTTTCCATAATTAATACTACATTTAAGCAAACGAAACACAACCATGGACTTAATCAGCCTATTTCCCATACTTAAATTGGACCTCTTTAATATATCTGCAATAATAATTACCCTATCTGCACTTTTTGGATATATCAATATAAAATGGCTAAAACTGCCCACTACCATAGGGCTGATGGTAGTCGCAATTCTATTTACAGTAGTACTCCTAGGTTCAAGCTTGGTCAACCCAAGCCTGTATGATTTTGCAGAACGCATAATTGGGTCCATAGACTTTAGACATGTTGTATTAGATGTCATGTTGGGCTACTTACTATTTGCAGGAGCAATGCACACGAATTTTGACCAATTGCGTGTGCAACGTTGGCCAGTCATAGTGTTCTCAACGCTAGGAGTTATTACATCTACTTTCTTAGTCGGTGGCGCAAGTTTTTATCTGTTCAAATTATTAGGAATAGAAATAGCATTTATTCACTGTTTATTATTTGGTGCACTGATTTCACCTACAGACCCTATTGCAGTATTAGGAATCCTAAAAAGTGCTGGCGTTCCTAAAAAACTAGAAACTAAAATTGTAGGTGAGTCACTCTTTAATGATGGGGTAGGAGTAGTTGTATTCTTAACCATCATGAGCATAGCAACAGGAGGAACAGGTCATGGTACGGATCATGGACATGGAGGAACAGGTTTTGGAGATGTAGCAATGTTGTTTGGACAGGAAGTAATAGGAGGGATAATCTTTGGTGCTTTAATTGGTTGGGTAACCTTCAAAATGCTGAAGAGTATAGATGATTATGATATTGAAGTACTCATAACGCTTGCCTGTGTAACGGGTGGTTACGCACTTGCACATGCGCTTGGACTTTCTGCTCCACTTGCTATGGTGGTGGCAGGATTGATAGTTGGAAATGATACAGTCAGGGGTACAGCTATGTCAGAAACGACGGAATTGTACGTAGATAAGTTTTGGGAACTGATGGATATATTATTAAATGCAATTCTATTTGTCTTAATAGGCCTAGAACTTTTAGTCTTAGACTTTCAGAGCTATTTTGTTATGGCAGGTATCATTTGTATTGTGCTCGTCTTACTATGCAGATATCTTTCTCTTATTTTGCCTGTGCGCTTCTTCAGAAAAAAATTAGACTTTGTGCCAAACACAGCAACTATAATGACCTGGGGTGGCCTACGCGGAGGTATCTCTATTGCACTTGCTCTTAGTTTACCACCAGAAATGAATAGAGAACTTATAATTACCATAACCTATGCAGTGGTAATATTTTCCATTATTGTACAAGGACTGACTGTAGGTAAACTCGCAAAGAAATTGATAGGTGAGGAGCAAATGGAAATGAAGCTAGATGATGGTCATCACTAAACATACATGTTTACAAGCACGCAAAAAATCTAACAAATCCTGAAAACTACTTTCAAGAATTGTAAACCAGCAAGCTGCCAACTAAAAATCATGTAGTAAAATCAACCTGTCTTTAGCTAATGCCATCAGACTAATTGTTGGTTTTTGGCTTTGCTCTAGACTTGCTGCTGATTATGTATGTATTACATTTAATCATTCGTAACTTGCTAGAAATGGCAAGAATTAAAGACCACTATTATTAAACACTATTTTCGAATGAATTAGTCAAACACTAGAACTTAAGCAGTTTTATTACTTCATTATTACTCCGTATAAAATACACTCCATTCGATAAATTGCCAAGGTCTAAATCAATGTTTTGAATGTTATTACCGATTGATTTTTGTAAAACAATTGCACCTAGCTGATCCAATATTATGATCTCACCAGATACATTTGTCACACTTACAATGTCAACAATAGGATTGGGATATGCAGAGATCTTGTCTTTTCGTTCGAGAGATACAAGTTGGATGTCACTTGAACTTGTATTCCCATTAAAATCTACCTGTGTAAGTCTATAAAAATTCTTACCAGTGGTAGCCTGTCTATCTGCATATGTATACTGTATTGCCGCGTAAGAATACCCAGCACCCTTTTCTATATGAATAGTTTCAAATTCAATTCCGTCTTCTGAATGTTCCAGTAGGAAGTAGTCATTATTTATTTCTACTTCCGTTTCCCATTCAATAAGAACATCTTTATTTAATTCTTTCGCTCTAAAGTAATTTAATTCTATAGGTAAGCTAACCGCAGATGCTTCACAAGTCAAGACTTGATTAGGAATGCCAGGTCCATGAATTTGAAGGTTGAAAGTCGTACAACCTAGAGATTCTACACTAGCAGTTGCACAATCCGTGTTTGGATTATAAGGATTTCCTATAGTTGCTCCTGTTCCGGTACCACCACCATTTGGTAACGGAAAGAAGATACCCGCATCATTTGTTTCAGAGCAATCCATAGTGCCTTGGAGAGTCCAAAGTCCAGAAGGTATATTACTGCCAGTAAACGTAATATCATAGTCAAATTCGATATTATAATTATAGCCGAATGGGCAATTATCCGGAGCTATGATTCCTGTGGGTTCCAAGACAATTTCCACCGTGTAGCCATTTGTCGATTCTACTGAAATGATACATTGACTAAATGCAGCATGATTTATTACCACGAACGATAAGCCTAAGATTAAGGTTCTTAGTAGACCTGTTTGATTTATTCTCATTACATCCTTTATTACTTATAAGACAGTTTTCAAGAATGTGTTACCCATATATTGGTGCTATTTTAGGAGTAAATTGTCAGCTACTTTACATATTTCAAGTATTAAATTCAATATTTAACATTTAGAATGTTCAGTTTATCCACTCTGAGAATTTAATCAGGGCCTAAACCTAAGTACACTATGAATGCAGTTTAGTAAACACTATAATCGAGCTAAAACAAAAGATGGTAAACTTAGTCTTAGATGTAATAATATAAATTTGGAGTCTGAAGAATACGAATAAATTAGCTAAGAAATAATACTACTTCCCAGACTATTACAAATACAAAAGACCGCTTAATAGTTAATCCACTTTCTTTCCATTTTTGTCTACGTAATAGAATCTTTAGTCACGATCTAATTATATCTTGAATAGTATGTTGGTATTTATTACTTGTAAGGCATTTGCTTTAAACGCATAGAACTTTGAAATGTCAAATTCATTTCAGCTCTAAGTTTTGACACTGAGGCCTGTCTTGTAAAAGTGTTAGTAAAAAATAAACTTGTTGTAAAGAAAAATGATAGAATAGTATCCTATGCACTACTTTTCTTTCAGGGCAATAAATATTACTTACGTAATAAAAAAGAAAACTGAATATTTATTTTACTTACTCTGATTATTTTTTGTACATTTTAAATTATAATGTCTTAGCACACCTGTGCTTGCATTCAGCAAAGTCAATTATTCACCTCTAAAACATTTAAAATGAAACAGTTCTGTTTTGTCATAACAGTGCTATGCACATTCCTTTTTACTAATCAATCTATTACTGCACAAGTTACCTCCTATGGTGAAGGTGCTGGAACGGAAGGCGATCAAGCTACCTATCTTGGGAGAAATACAGGAAAGGTTACCACTGCCACTTCTGACCGTAACACCTTTGTAGGCCATCATGCAGGTATGGCAAATACAGATGGTACGTATAATGTCTTTTTAGGTACGCATGCCGGTCGATTTAATACTCTAGGAAAAAATAATTACTTCACAGGTACCCTATCTGGATTCAGAAATGAAACTGGGAATAACAATACCTATGCAGGGACCTTATCTGGTTACCAAGGCGTTGCAGGTGCAAATAATGCCTTCTTTGGCTATGCTGCTGGTTACAATAACCTAGCATCTGGAAACACCTTTCTCGGGAATTCATCAGGTAGAAATAATACCGATGGTGCAAATAATACCTTCGTAGGTTCCGCATCTGGACGATTTAATACCATTGGAAAATCTAATGTTGGCGTGGGGGTAAATAGCTTGTACAGGAATACAACTGGAGATCATAATATAGCAATGGGAGTAAATGCTGGATTTGAACTTACCAGTGCACGATATTCTGTTCTAATAGGAAGTGCAGCAGGTAAGAATCTGACCACTGGGGAATTTAATACCTTCTTAGGAGGAAACTCAGGTTATTTTAATACAACAGGTAAAGGAAATACCTTTGCCGGCTACTATTCAGGAGGTGTGGTAACGGAAGCGCACTATAATACAGCCATTGGTTTTTTAGCAGGTAGAGAATCTACTACGGGTAACTATAATGCCATATTTGGGGCGAGCGCAGGTAGGAGCAATACAGAAGGATATTCAAACACCTTATTAGGTGCTCGAGCTGCACACAATAATGTTACAGGATTTAAAAATACAATGATAGGAGATGGAGCAGGATATCAAAATATGGGAAGTGGAAATGTATTCCTTGGTTACCGAGCAGGATATAATGAAGAGACCTCCAATAAATTATATATAGATAATGCAGGTGTACAAGTACCACTTATTTATGGAGACTTTGTCTCCAACCAAATAGGTATCAATACGAAAGAAATTCCTGCAGGATACGCCTTTGCTGTTCGAGGAAAAATTATGACAGAAGAAGTACGGGTACAACTGTACGGAAACTGGCCAGATTACGTGTTTGAAAAAGAGTATGATCTTATGCCGCTCTCTGAGCTTAAGAGTTTTATTGAAGAAAATAAACATCTACCGGATGTGCCTTCTGCTGAAGAAATTTCTGAAGAAGGCGGCATGGACGTAGGAGAGATGAACAAAATTCTTCTTAAAAAGGTAGAGGAACTAAGCCTCTATGTGATCAAGCTTCAAGAAGAAGTAGATGCACTAAAAAAACAGAAATAAGACATACTTTTTCTTCACTTAAAAATTTAAAACGATGGCATTAAATACCGTCAGTTTACTCGTCCCAAGAGCAGGAAATCTGGGTATAAAGCTAGCAGCAAATCTTCTGAGACGCACTTCCTTTAGGTTTACCAAAGCCAAGGTGGATATGCTCAAAGATATGGACGCAACAGCAGCAGTAGACAATTTGTTTGGAGCAGTTACTCCAGCACCCTATATAGATAGACCAAGAAATTATGAGGAACCTGCAAACATGGATTGGATTCCTTTAGAAACGAATTATAGAGAATCTTTACGAAGGCATTATACCTCAGTATGGTGGTTCCAAAATGCATTACTGGACGATTCTGCAAATCATAAAACAGCCTATTTTTTACATACCATTTTCGCGACTACACATGTAGGTACAGTGGTTACCAATAATTTAAATAAGCATGTCTCTAGATATCTCTTTGATCATCTACATGTCTTAGATTGGTTAACAGGGGAGAATCGTACTCTGAAAGAGGCAGCATTTAAAATGACAAGAGATAACTGGATGTTGTGTTTCTTAGATAACAGACTGAATTCTGGTGCAGGTAACAACATTACGAATCTTAACGAGAACTATGCAAGAGAATTTCTTGAATTATTTACCATAGGTCGTGCAGATATGAATGGCAACGAAAATTACTTAGAATCGGATATTACAGAAGCTGCGAAAATATTCTCAGGCTATGTCTGTGAAGGGGTAAGGACAAATTCACAAGAGGATCCAGATCATAATCAATACATTGGAACCGCTACTCCATCTAGACATTGGACAGGAGATAAAGATTTTAGTAACCTTTTTAGTGGAACAAATACAGTCACAGGCAGCAGTAACCCAGATGCTGATGATATCGTGGATGAGATTAATCAGTTTATTGATATCGTATTTGCGCAGCGAGCTACAGCCGAAAATTATGCATTAAAAATGTATAGATTCTATGTATCTAATACGATTGATGCCGCAGCCGAGGCTGTTATTCAGGAGTTGGCAGATGACTTAGAAGCAAATGGCTATAGTTATATACAAACCCTCAAGCTTCTTCTAAGTAGCGATTATTTCTATAGTATCTGTAGTGCTGACTCGGGTGGTGGTACCATTCTAAAATCGCCTTTAGAAATTTTGGCAGAGTCTATGAGTTTCTTTGGTGCTAACCTTCCTACAATAACAGATGTAAATGATGTTGACCAGATGTTTAATCATTATCGGAAATTCGGAACCATTTATATGTATAACGATTTAGGCGAAAATGCTAGTCAAAAGTTATTTGGCCCTCCTAATGTTGCAGGTCATCCTGCCTATCATCAAGCTCCTATGTATGATAAGAACTGGTATTCACCAGGTACCCTGGCAGCTAGATATGGCATTGCAAGTAAGCTCGTCAAGTTTAATACAAACCTCTTTACAGAAATAGATACCCTGGCATATGCACATCAACTCTTAAATGAAGGAGTGCCGGTATGGGAAGCAGGTACCCTAACAGATTTATTTATAGAATATTTAAGCCCTATTGAAGTATCTACCGATAGAAGAAACTTTATTAAGGAATTGTTCACCTTCACCGCTGCACCAGGCGGCGATATAAATTGGCACCAAGAATGGGTGCACTACAATGGAGGTGTAGACTTTTTTGGTGACACTGTAGTGGGAGATAATGATGAGGATAGAGTGAGACCACATTTGGATGCCTTAGTAATATCTATTTTATCATCACAAGAATTTCAGCTTAAATAGCTATTAAAATAACAATCATGAAAAGAAGAGATTTTTTCAAACTATCAGGCCCTCTTTTATCTACACCTTTTTTATTAAATAATAGAGCGGTAAGCACATTTAATAGCTTCAACTTATTTACCTCATTAGACTGTGATACAGTTAGAGAACGGTTTCTAGTTATTGTGCAATTAAAGGGAGCAAACGATGGATTAAATACCATCATGCGACCGGAATATGAACAAGATTATGTCGATAATAGAAATAGCCTTAGAATAGATCCTGCAAATCAATTACAGTCATCTGATTCCGCCTATGACGCTATTCGCTTTCACCCGCAAATGGCTAAAATAAGAGACCTCTGCGATCTAGGAGCTGTCAATATTATTGAATCAGTAGGCTATCCAACTATGAATAGATCACACTTCAAAGCAACAGACCTATGGTTGACAGGAAGTGATGGTATTAACGAACAACAATATGGTTGGATGGGCAAGTACTTAGAGGCTACCTTTGAAGGCTATCAAGGAACGCCTAGTGCATTTATGCCTGATCCTCTAGGTATACACCTGAGAGGTAAAAATCAGTCCTTGGGTTTTCATTCAGAATCAGAACACCTCGCAGCAATTAACTTATCCACCAAGGATCCGCAAGGTTATTATACAGTTCTAAATGAAACGGCGATAGGAAATAACTACTTTGCTGATCCAAATGCATGTACTACGCATGTAGACTTTATGAAATTGCTCGATCAAGAATCTCAGGTCTACGGACAACGCATTTCTGAAGTTTTTGCACGGGGGTCAAATAGTAGTGTAGATTATGGAAATTATGATCTCGCGGCACAATTAAGAACAGTCGCAAGACTCGTCTCGGGAGGATGTAAAACTAAAATATTCTTGACAGAGCTAGGTGGATTCGATACACATGTAGATCAGGAAGTGCGCCATGCTGATTTGCTAGACCACCTTTCTGTTTCTGTGAATCATTTTATGACAGATTTAGATGCGATGGGCTTATTGGATAGATGCTTAGTCATGACCTTTTCTGAGTTTGGAAGGAAGTTTACCGAAAATGCCGGAGGTGGAACTGATCATGGAACACTAGCACCTATATTTTTATTGGGTCATCCTGATAAAATGAATGCAGGTGTCTTTGGACCTCCTATTGATGTAACTGATCTAGATGCACAAGGAGCGCCGACAGTAGCAACAGGAAATCATAAAGATTATCGAGATGTGTTCTCTAGTGTACTTAAGCAGTGGTTAGGAGCAGAACAGCCAATCATCGATGATACCTTCGAAGTCTATACAGGCGGAGAATCTTTAGATATTATAAATAACACGAATTCAGCTGTTGGAGTTTCAGGATGTTATTTCCCTGATCAAATAGATACGGAACATAATGTAGATATTGAGGTACCTATAATAGGTGACGAATATGTCTATGGTGGATTAGCAGGTCCAGGATCTGGGATTGTCGGTAGTGAACCTTTACAAGAAATAACCGCATGCAATTATGTTGACCTTAAACCAGGCTTTAGAGCTGAATGCGGGACGAATGTAATTATATATCCAAGTAACTGTGTTCCTGCTGCAGGAGCCTTAGCAGTGTTTAAACCAGATGTTGAAGCCTTCATTAGTGCGGATGAAGAGGTTGTAACAACGCGTGTGGAAAAAAGAAAAGAAGCCGTGCGTGTTGTCGAACGAACAACAAAAGGGGAGCGTATAAAGATTAATCTCTTTCCTAACCCCGCCACAGATGTTATCAATGTTCGATTCTCCATTAGAGAAGAGGAACGGAAGATACGTATTGAGGTCTTAGATAACACAGGAGCAACCGTACCTGTCGTGTTGCCAGAAGTACATAACTATCCAGGGGAATATGAATTGCGTATAAATGTTTCTAATCTAGTCTCAGGAACGTATTACCTGCGATACATGTCGCACAAGGCAATGGAGACTTTAAAGTTTGTGAAAATCTAGTATTCGAAATATAGTGCTTAAATCTAAAGGTCAATACGTTTCGTATTGGCCTTTTTGTTTTTTAATTGAATAGAAGATAATAGCAATCAATTTTGGAAATTGATTGTTAATTATTGTAATAAAGTGGCTTAATTTGTAAGCTTAATATTCAGGAATACCGGATCTAAAACTTGTGCAATAAAAAAAGAGGATTGGCATCCGCCAATCCTCCCTGAAATATATAGTTTCGAATTGTTATCGCTTATGCGACATTGTGAATTCTTCTAGTAGGGTATGCTACTGTGATACCAGCTTCTCCAAATGCTTTCTTTATTTCTTTGTATGAATTAAAGTATACATCCCAATAGTTTTCAGGAGTTGCATAGGGTCTTACGGCAAGCAATACATTATGCTCGTCAAATTTTTCGATTTCAATAGTTGGCGTTTCATTCATCTTTGATGGCACCTTATCTAATGCTCCCTGAATAATACCTTTTACCTTGTCGAAATCTTCTTCATAGGGCATTGCCACGTTAAGATCCACTCTAAGCTTTCCATTTGCAGAAAGGTTGGTCATAACACCGCTTGTTGCGATACCATTTGGCATAATTACCTTTTTATTATCTAGCGTGTTGATTACTGTGTTGAACACTTGTATTTCATCCACTGTACCTACAGTACCTTGAATATCTACTAAGTCGCCCACTCTATATGGCTTAAAAATCAATACCATAACACCTGCTGCAAAATGACTTAAAGTTCCTGACATCGCTGCTCCTATCGCCAAACCTGCACCTGCTATAAGTGCCGCAAACGCAGTTACTTCCACACCAACAACTCCCGCTGCTGTTATAACAACCATTACCTTAAGTATTACGCTGATAAGTGAAATTAAAAATGGAACGAGATCCTTGTCTATTCCAGATGCGTGCAATGATTTTGCAATAATTTTTCCAATGTAACCAACAATCATAAATCCTATCCAAAGGACTAATAATGCTGCTACTAATTTTGGAGCCCATGCGAGGACCGTGTCTGATAAAACGCCAATGTCAATTTTGCTCATTAAGCCTGATGCTTCTTCCATGCTCTTTTAAAGTTTATGTGAATTATTTAAATCGTGTGGCTTTTTGACGCATCGCTTTCTTCAGCGTCACATGTCACCATATACATATTTACGATTTATGCCATAAGTGGTTTCTAATGACTATATATGGTGGATAAATTACATTCCTAAACATATTTCGTATTTTAGATATCTACATTATGAAATGTTTAATCCATTTATCTTTCACCTTTATTATACTATGTTCTGCATGGGAGATGAAAGGACAAGAGTTTCCTTGTGATGGACAATTGCTATTCGGTATGAATAATGGTACTTCCACTAGAATTTCCCGTCCAGTATATATTCCTTTCAGCCCTCCATTTTTAAGTCCTTGGGCTGTGTATCCTAATCAGCGATTTGACGCAATGGGATTTAATGCACGTGATAATTATATATATGCAGTCCAGGAAGAGACGAATGCGATCATACGCTTACAGAGAGGAGGTGTCTTTGACACAGTAGGTACTGTTAACCAAGTAGATACCTTAAACGTGTATGCTGGTGACTGTACAGTGGATGGTTTGTATTTAATCTATGAAAATAATTTGAAGCAACTCCTTGTCTTTGACGTTGTGGATGATTTTTCTTTGTTGCAACGCATTGATCTTTATTGGGATCCTTCATCAGATAACCAGGGCCCCTTTAAAACAACAATATTTGATTTTGCCGTGGACCCTAATATTCCCAATGTAGCCTATAGCTACCAAGGGCTAGGAGAAGGGGCAGGATTTAACCCAGAAGCAACACGCGGCCATTTACTGCGCATCGATTTAGATTTTGATGGACCCACACTGGGTATGGTGACTCCCTTAGAAGCTATAAACACAGAAGAAGTCACTCATATTGGAGCAATGATGTTTTCTCCAAATTCTGTTTTACATGCCTATGCATCTAATAAGGAAGGTACAAATCCAGAACAAGACCATCTGCTTTCCATAAACCAATTCACTGGGGAAACGTTTTCTATACTCCAAGGACCTGACATGGTCTTGAGTGATGGTTGTTCCTGTCCATATTCTTTTTCTTTTTCAAACTTAGTGCCGCGTGAAGGCATGTTTTGTACTAACGATAGAAAAACCTTTACGCTGCAGATTCAAAATAATTCATATAACAACATTGAAGATGTAACTCTGCGGGATACCTTTCCTATAGGTACTAGAATTGAAAGTGTGGAAGGCATCACTATGGATAATGTAACTGCTATTCGCGGTATTGGGACGAACATCTTAGAAATTGAAGGTATAGATATCTTCGGGAAAGCTTTACAGACAATAGAAATTAAAGTGAGCACTATTGATGCTCCTGTAGGGCCCACTTTAAATCAAGCCTTTCTATACGATCTTCCAGATCGCTTCGGAGGTGTAATGGCTTCGGATGAACTAGGTACTGTTGGCGAGTTAGGTGACCCATCTAGGTTTACAATAGTTGCCACAAAATTAGAAAATGTAAGCTGGGACGTATCACTTCCAACAGATTGTATACAAGCAAATGACGGAAGTATCCGAATACATTCCCCTGAATTTATTCCAGGACAAAGCTATGAGATAAAAATGCGGAATAAGATTGGTTGGGAGGAATTTGTATTCCAAAAAGTCATTGACCAAAATGGAGCCATTCACATTGACTCACTCCAACCTGGAAATTATCAAGTATATCAATTAAGAACCTTGTCTGATAATTGTAGTGTTGCAATAAAAGATACGACCATTATCTTAGATCCGCCTAATAGTCTTTTACAGCAAGAACTTCTAAGCAATAGCCCCGTATGTGAAGGACAGGATTTAGAGCTAAGTAGTACAAGTAATTTTCCAGTAGATATAAGATGGCTTGGACCTAATCTATATAGCTCAGAAAATACCGAAACTGTGCTACCCGCAGTGACATCAAATTATAGTGGTATGTATCGATCTACTATTAAATATGGATTCTGTGAAAAAAGCGATACCATTGATGTACTCATTGAACCGCAAGTGCAGGCTTCCATCTCAGGAGATTCTTTATTGTGCGAACGTGATAGATTATTGTTAAAAGGGAAGGGAGAAGGCTCTCAGATAAATTTTAGTTGGACTGGTCCCCAGGATTTTAGCGCATCTAAGGAGCAAATCTCTATGTATGGTGTAAAATTGGAACAAGCTGGATATTATGAATTAATCGCAAGCAATCAAGCCTGCCAAGACACGCTTGGTGTTGGCGTCAAAATACAAGTGACTCCAACTGTCCAAATTGAACAGCTTATAAAAACTGATTTTTGTGAGGATCTGATCTTGTCACCTAATATGGATGGACTAGAGGATGCAAATTATCATTGGATGCCTGGTGAAGGTTTAACTTGTAATGACTGTCCCTCTCCACAAGTACAAGCCCTAGTTCAAAGCACGTATAAGCTAATTGTGACAAATGCTAATGGCTGTTCAGATAGCACAGATACACATATCACCTTAGATAAATTAAAGCGGGCCTATGTACCCAATGTTTTCCGTCCCAATAGTTTGGGCGAAAATAATTTGTTCACAATCTATCCTGGATGTACCACTCGCCAGCTACGTAAAATCGAAATATATAACCGATGGGGGAGTCTTGTTTTTGAAGACCAAAGCTTTGACGAAAATGCCATTCTAAATGCTTGGGATGGTAGCTTCTTGGGAGACCATGTAGAACCAGGCGTATATATGTGGATACTGGAATTAGAAACCGTTGATGGCAAGATTGAAACGCTCAGCGGTGACATCACCGTCCTACACTAAATCTAAGATCTAATATCTAACGTCTAACGTCTAACGTCTAACATCTAGCGTCTAAACAAACTACAACATCCACCCCTCTCTATACTCTCTACGCACAAATCTATTTGCTGGTTCATAATTTGTGATACGCATATTTTCGCCATCCCACTTGAGCTTTTTCCCAACACCTGTATAACCCATATACATTTCTCCCTTATCATTAAACTGTTCTTCTTGAATGTATAGGCTACGAATGGCCAGGTTCCCCATTAATATTATTTCAGAAAAAGGTCCTGCAAAATCAAAGTCGGAACTAAGTGTTGCCTCCCCTCGGATTGCTGCAATCCAGTTACGCTGATGGTTTTCTTCTTTAACACGTTCTAAAGTTTGTGGAAGCTCTTCAAAGTTTGTCATTCGAGACAGTGGAAGTAAGCGTGCATTCGCACCATAACAGTCAAACATTATTTTCCCTTCACTGCCTACCATAATCACGCCGCCATCCCAGTTACCCATTGGTTCATCATCCTCTAATTCGTCTGGTCTTGGTGGCATCATTCCACCATCATACCATGTAAGTTTAACTGCTGGCATATCACCGCGCGCTGGAAAATCATAATGCACTGTGGAGGCAACTGGCGGACTGCCATCTGGGTCCACACGACCCCAATTCACAACTTTAAATGGTGCAAAAGCCTGCACCGCAGTTGGATATTTTAATTTCAAAGCACGTACTACAGGATCCATGATATGACAGGCCATGTCACCAAGAGCACCGGTGCCAAAATCCCACCAGCCTCTCCAATTAAATGGATGATAGCCATCATTAAATTCTCTAAAAGGTGCAGTACCTAACCAGAGGTCCCAATCAAAATGTTCAGGAACTACTTTCTTGCCTTTCGGTGGATGCATTGATTGTTCCCAGACGGGTCTATTCGTCCAGCAGTGAACTTCTTTAACCTCACCTATAAGTCCTCCCCATACCCATTCACATATACGCCGCGTGTCATCACCCGAACTTCCCTGATTACCCATCTGTGCAACTACACCATATTTTCTTGCCGCCTCAGTTAGAACTCTTGCTTCATAGACATCATGTGTAAGTGGTTTTTGCACGTACACATGCTTGCCCATTTTCATGGCTGCCATAGTGGCAACGGCATGGGTATGGTCAGGTGTAGAAACAATGACTGCATCTATCTCTTTACTATGCCTATCCAGCATTTCTCTAAAGTCCTTGTATTGTTTGGCTTGTGGAAAGGCATTAAAAGTTGCTTCCGCATTTTTGTAATCTACATCACATAAGGCCACAACATGCTCTTTTGCCGTCATCGTAAGTGTGTCGTAGCCTGCAGCATTCAGGGTATCTCCCCGTCCTTTTCCTCCCGCACCAATTGTAGCTATATTTATTTTATCACTAGGAGCCACATAACCCTTTCCACCTAAGACATGCCTGGGCACTATCATAAATCCACCAGCTCCTATAGCTGAATTTTTTATAAACGTTCTCCTTGATTTTTTCGAGCTAAATTTTACCATCCTATTGTTTGATTATATGTTTTACTTCTTTATGTTTTTTTCGTACAGTTTTATCCAATCTTTAGTAGACATCTTTGCCATCAATTCGCCTATAAGATCATATGGAATATCATCCATCTTTTTAAGGCGTACACAACTTTTACCCATATCTAATTTATACTTGCAGCGTTTCCCATATTCTTCTGTAAACCACTTATAAATTTTAGGTTCTGCATACATGCCCATATGATAAACAGCGATAAAATTTTTCTGATTGGCAAGATTTGCAAAGGGGAGAGGCAGTTCTGGTGAACAATGATAGCCATCGGGATACATCTTATGAGGAATAACATATCCTAACATATTGTAGTTGATGGTTTCCTTAAAACCCTTATCTAAATTTTTCTTGATAACAGAACGTAGCTTTTTAAATTGCTTAATTCTATCTTCTGGAACGTTCTCCAAGTATTCTTTTACTGTAGTCACTTTAGTGGCCATTTTGAAGTGTTTTATTTTCTTCAAAATAATATATATGTTTCAAAGAATGTATTTTAAAGACATGTTTATTTCTACCTAACAAAGAATGTCAGCCCTATTTTCCCTACCTAAGGGGCATGCCCCATTGAAAGTACTAGATTGTCCACCACGTCTATATTATCTATTGCCCAAGCTCTTATCTAAAATCTAGCGTCTAAGGTCTAGCGTCTAGCGTCTAACGTCTAACGTCTCATACACGTTTAACGATCCAAGCCCTGCTCCTTAGCTACCGCCATCATATAGGATTTTGCAGCATCATAATCGTTTGCAATCTTACCATCTAAAATTGCCTCGCGAATGGCTGTCTTAATATCACCTACCTTTCTACATGGGCTGAGTCCAAAGGTCTCCATGATTTCTTCACCTGAAATCGGTGGCTGCCAATTTCTGATCTTGTCTTTTTCTTCAACCTCGGCAAGACGCTTTTTTACCATGTCATAGTTCTCTTGGTAGCGCTGTACTTTCTTGTAGTTTTTACTTGTGATATCGGACTGACAAAGAATCATAAGATCCTCTAAATCATCCCCTGCATCGAAGAGTAATCTACGGATTGCAGAATCCGTAATATTTTCCTTAGTCAAACTGATGGGACGTAGATGCAATCGTACCAGATTTTGTACATACTTCATCTTATGATCTAGGGGCAGTCTGAGCCGCTTAAATATCTTGGGTACCATAATAGCTCCTAAGGCTTCATGGCCATGAAAGGTCCAACCCGCTTTTTTATCAAAACGCTTGGTTGGGGGTTTAGCAATGTCATGGAGTAGGGCAGCCCAACGCAACCAAAGATTCGTACTCCGACGCGCTACATTATCTACCACTTCTAGGGTGTGATAGAAATTATCCTTATGTCCAATTCCATCCCGAATTTCTACACCCTGCAATGCTGCCAGTTCAGGTAGAATATTATTCAGCAACTGGGTATCGAATAATAAATTTAAACCAATGGAGGGTTTTGGGGACGCAAGTATTTTATTCAGTTCCGTTGTAATCCGTTCTTTAGATACGATACTAATCCGATTCCTATACTTCGAAATCGAATGGTAGGTATCATCTTCTATTGTAAAATCCAGTTGGCAAGCAAAACGAATAGCACGGAGAATACGTAGCGGATCATCCGAAAACGTTTTTCCAGGATCTAGAGGAGTTCTTAAAATCTTTTGTTCCAAATCAAGTAAGCCATTAAAAGGATCTATTATTTCTCCAAAGTTCTCTTCATTTAAACTAAGAGCAAGTGCATTAATAGTAAAGTCCCTTCTATTTTGATCATCTTCTAAAGAGCCTTCTTCCACATCCGGCTTGCGCGAATTTTGGGAATAGGATTCTTTACGCGCACCTACAAACTCTATTTCGATATCCTTATGCTTTAACATAGCCGTACCAAACCTACTATAAACAACCACTCTAGGAATCGGTCGCATTTTATACGCCAGAGCCTGCGCCAGTCTAATGCCATCTCCAACACAGACTACATCGATATCTTTTGACTCTCTACAAATCAATCTATCGCGCACATAACCGCCCACCACATAGGCAGGATACCCCAGTTCCTTGGACGTCTCCTGGATTAACTCAAAAATTTTACGTTCGTATGGCTTTATGTCGAATACCATGAAGTGTTAAAAATAGACAATTTATATGATTATGGGAGAACCAGATGAAGAGTCTGCCTGCGTACGCTAGGAGGCAGGACAGAGCGGACTCAACGGACTCAACGGACTCAACGGACTCAACGGACAGAGCGGACAGAGCGGACAGAATCGTGCTGCGTAGTTTCCAAAACTACGCATAAATATGACCCATTCTTTCTAATTGCCAAGTTCTTAAATATATAATCGTCCGAAGGCAATATCATATCGAATAGACAAAATCGTAAGATTACGAAACGAGTAAGCAATAGAAGACCTAAGTTAACCCCGAGCTATAAGAGCTCACTTAAATTTGATACAACAATAATCAAAACGAAGTCTTCTTATGAAAGAACGAATATCATTGGAAAGATTTCTGATAGGAAAGAAAAGCGTAAACAAGTAGATCGTATTTTGATTTTTCTTGTCTTGGTGATTGGAATGATAGTATTCATAGGCATGTCATAGATCGCGTTTATATATTTTGTATCCGCGATACCATGAAACTAGGGCGCAGCCCAGCAACTGAGAAACCGTATTCACGCAATACGCAATCCCTTCATCTTTCCATCTCTCCGTCTTGCCTTTCGATTAAAGATTGCCAAACCGAGAAACCAGGGCGCAGCCCGGAAACCGTGATACCGCGAAACCGTAATCACACAGTGATTACCCCCGCATACCTCTCCTGCAACCCATCCAGAATCTCAAACAAAACAGCTGGATCATGTTCCGTAACAAGAAGACTTCTGATAGGTTTTATGTCTCGGTAGCCCCTAAAATAATTGGCATAATGTCTACGCATTTCTAAGACACCTAGTTTTGGACCCTTCCATTCGAGTGAATGGGTGAGATGTTGTTTAACAGCACGCACGCGTTCGAAGATATCTGGACGTTCTAAAATTTCGCCCGTTTTTACGTAGTGTTTTATATCTCTGAAAATCCAAGGATTCCCTATACTCGCTCTGCCAATCATAATGCCATCAATACCATATCTATTTTTGTACTCCACTGCTTTTTCGGGCGAATTAATATCACCATTTCCAATGATGGGAATATGTACTCTAGGATTCTCTTTTATTTTCCCAATCAAAGTCCAGTCCGCTTCCCCCTTATACATCTGGGCGCGTGTGCGACCATGGATAGAAAGCGCTTTGATGCCCACATCCTGTAGACGTTCCGCCACCTCCTCAATATATTTCGTTTGTTCATTCCAGCCCAGTCTAGTTTTGACAGTAACAGGAAGATTCGTGGATTTGACAATCGCTTCTGTCAGTTTTACCATACGCGGAATATCTTGCAAGATTCCGGCCCCTGACATTTTGCATACCACCTTCTTAACAGGACAACCATAATTAATGTCAAGCACTTCCGGTTTTGCCTCCTCTACGATTTCCGCAGCACGCTGCATCGAACTGATATTAGACCCAAAAATCTGTATGCCTATCGGTCGTTCATAATCGTAAATATCCAGTTTCTGCACACTCTTGTCCGCATCCCGTATCAGCCCTTCCACTGAAATAAATTCCGTATACATCATATCACAACCCTGCTCTTTGCACAAGGCACGGAAGGGTGGGTCACTGACATCCTCCATAGGAGCCAGAAACAAGGGGAAATCACCAAACTCTATATCACCGATTTTCATAGAATGCAAAGGTAGGGAATTCAGAGGAAAGATGGGGCTAGCTATTTATCATTGCCTCATTTAATTTCGATTTAGCTTTTTTTATTTGGGCGTGCCCTCTATGCCCTGATTGGAATCAGAACATAGAGTCGCTCCCTTCTAGGCCTGCCTGCTTACGCACGTAGGCAAGGCTTGCCATACGGCTCGGTCGCAATGCGACCACAGTACCTGTGCCTTACAGGCAGGCTCACGCGAGGATTTTTTTGAGGATAGCAATGAAATGAAGCCATTTTTATATATTCAAGACTAAGCATCATTAAATTACAATAGGCATCACTTATGAGTTCGTACAAGTCTAAAAAGACGATAGGAATAATTCTTTTTTTAATAGCTATCGTTCTATTAGTATTAAATATCTATAAAATGGGACAAGGAACTGCCACTAAGCAGTTTTCCTTAACTGCCTACATTGTGATGGCCTTAGCTTTCTTGTATCAGCTTACAGTCTTGAGATCTAAAGACAAGGGTCAAGGCAAGTAATTGAAAATGGTAAGCACCTTTTAGGAGATTCCCTGTTCGTAGTTTGCAACTACGAACTCATATCCATCTTTCCCTTACGCTTCACCTAGAAATAATATTTTCTTCTTACTTTAGCAAGGCACTTTGATGCAAGATTTAACCAATAATATTGCAATCAATGAAACGATTCTATACCATAGTTCTATGCACTATCGTCATTCCTTGTTTTTCCCAAATCGAAGTTCAAATTGATAGGAAACAAAAAACTGGCCTTAAGAAATACAATAAACTGATGAAGGCATTGGGCCGCGATGCCGAAATGACCTATCAGGTGGAAGGGAACGAAATAGTGTACTACTTGAATGGCGATAAAATTGCCTCTCCCTTTGTAGAGCTAAATAATACTGATAAGGACTTTAATACCCAATGCAGAAATCATAGCGATAGAGTATTGATAGATAATAGAAGAGATGGCAGTTTTTATATTCCTAAAAAGGACAAGACTGCGGAATTAATTATACGTGAACGTGGAAATATCCAGATCTATACATTAAAGGATTTTAAGAAAAACGGCAGCTTTACCCAGCTAAGCAATAAGGGTGAAAAAATAATCAATGGGAATTTTTCTAACATTGATACAAATTTTGTTGTTGAGAATAAAGTCTACAGCACAGAGACCTACGAAGAAGAAATTCAAAAGACAAATTTTACTGAAAAATTAGTGCGTTCTGGGAACTGGAAATATTATGACTCAGAAGGACAAGTTGTTTTAGAAGAAAATTATCCTGGCACAGCAAACGGTTCCCTGTACGGAGACATTCTCTGCGTGACTTCGAAGGATGATTTTTACCCAAAGAGAAATGTTATCAACAACGATTTTTTAGTCTTCAACAGTCTTTGTCAAATCTTTGATATAGATCTTTGGTTACAGCAATTTGCTCGATACGGAAATAAAGATCTCTACTTAAATGGGAAATGGATTGAATCAGCAAAGCGTATTAACCAAGCAAATGGACTTACTGTATATGAAATCATAGATAATGATGTATCTATACGTATATTTTCAAAAGAACAGGGAGCAGCCTTAAATAAAAATGCACCAGTTACACATGATGTCAGTGCTACTATCGCCTGGCCTGATGCTACTATAGATGAAATTTCATTTAAGGGAGAGAACTGTATTTGGAATCGAACTATCGAAAAAGAGCAGAAGAAAGAATATCAGGAACGTACTTGCAGTGGACAGCTAATAAGCTCAGGCAATTTTTGTTTAGAATATGCACCCAGCAGAGACACAGTGACAGTGATTAATCCAGATACCTATGAAACGCAAATCCAAATCACAGAAACAAAGTATAAAGAAGAAAAATGTGGTTCGTGGAAGTATTACGACAAGGAAGGTAAATTAGTGAAGGAAGAAGAAATGATAAAAAAAGACAATTGAAAATACTTGACACCGACCTTTCTAAAAATCTAGCGTCTAGCGTCTTGCCACTCTAATTCTCACAATCAAACCCAAGATCTTCTGCATTGCTTAAGAATTGATCAAAGGAGATCATATTACCGTCGATATCTGTGTAAAATAGCTCTGGATCATCACATATTTCTAGACTGTCACCAGTGCCATCAAGAGGGGTGCAGGTATAGCAGTCTGAACCACCGCAGGAAATCAAAAGACACATACTTATAATGCCAAAGAGATAAGAGGAGATTTTCATTTTTTTGCCTTGTTTTCATTAGAACGCATAAAATGTAATGAAAGTATAATCATTAATTCCACATTTGGTAATTTATATCCACTGTTCCTAGTTTCTAACTACAAATCTAGAACGCGTAAGCAACATGAAGGGTTTAGTGTTCTGGAGTCTGTAAGACTTCAGAATACCGAGTGCACAGCGAGCCCTGCCTGCTTGTGCACGCAGGCAGGCCGGAATACTGCGACCGATTTCTGTAGCAGCGCGTAAGAAATGGGATACGCCCTCCTCAACTTGAAAGTTAATCTAGCGTCTAATGTCTAACGTCTTGCTAAGTATTAAAACCCAAAATTAAAACTCATAATAAAACTATGATGCCTCTGCTGACCCAACAACAAGGGCGCTCCTGGCAATCCTAAAAAACGCCGCTGGGGAGAATTCTCATAATTAAAACCATAGCGTAAGGACAGAGCCATGTTCTGTGAAAAATTAGCCTGCATACGCGCAACAAGGTTGATGATGTAATCCACACGTTCGTCCTCCTGTCCAGTAGGAGATCGCACAATGTCCGTCCAATTCCAAGGCATGGCCGTCTTAATAAAAGGGGAGAGCTTAACGCTAAACATATGGGTAGGGCGAAAATGAATGCCTGGACGAAATTCCATTTTCATCTCATGGGTAGCATCAAAAGATTCTGTGACTAGGGTCTTAACCCCATCAATGACGATAGAGTCTGACATAGTAGATTTGTCCAATTCATAGTAGAGTCCTGTGATGAGGGATAGACGTAATTTGCTATGACGCTTTTTTAGGACCTTACGATAGCGACCCATAGATTCCTCAATCAACTCAACCTCATCCTTGGTCAATTTTTTGGGATTATTTATACGTGCGCAAGCGTCTTGGTAACACTTTATCAAATTTCCCTCCTCGTCTGTTTTATAAATAGGACTTCTATCTAATTCTTCAAAAGCGGCTAAACCAGGTTCGGAATAGGAGTCTATCCATTTATTAAAAATAAAACCGCCGCCAATTTCATAGCGCTGGTCTATGCCTAAGAATGCATTGTTGCTTCTATTTAGGAAGACGAAACTTTCTAAGACAAGACCGTCCCCAATATTGGGATGGGAGTAGTCAAAGGAGATATCGATATTCGACACATTCTCTTGAAATTGGTTGCTCCTGAATATCGTTTCAAAATACACTGAAAAATCTAAGTCAACAGGGTAGTACTCCTTGCTAAAGTTAGTGCCACCGTTCACCGTAAAAATATCTGTGAAATCTGTTTGTGTGCCGTAAAATCCAAACATGCCCGAACCCTGCATCCCATTTTCTTTTCTTTCTTCCGTCCGTAAAAAACGTATCAGTTTCCAAAATTCTTCTACCTCCGCAATGTCCTTCTCGCTGAGACTTTGATTTAGATCTACACTGAGCACCTTATCTGCAATTGTCTCTATTTGGCCATTTAGGGAATGGAAGGAGCATATAAATAGGCACAGAAATACTGTGATTTTTGTGGTGGAGTTGTACATAGCTAAGTTGTTCTACTTTAAATTATGAAGATGCTGCTGTATATCATAATAAAAACCAAGTCTTCTTTTGCCAATTATCAAGCCTGTCTTTCTCTTTAATATGCCTAGAATCATCGGTATTATTTAGGATGGTCGTTGTTGATTTATAAAAATCTTGAGTCTCATAACTATGTTCTCGCTAGCCTAAAAATGTAAATCGATGGGGTAATATTTATTAAAAACTAATCGATTAGTTAAAAAACTAACTGATTAGTTGGAAAACTAATGGATTAGTTATATGTTTGTTTTATAAAATTCTAAAAGATGAAAAAGTTAGCACAGAGAGAAGAACAGATTATGATGGTATTATGGGAGAAGGGGCCTTCTTTTGTCAAGGAAATTGTTGAAGAATTGCCAGATCCTAAACCCCACTACAATTCAGTATCTACTATGGTTAGAATACTAGAGACGAAGGGATTTATTGCACATGAGTCCTTTGGGAAGTCCCATAGATATTATGCTAAGGTCAAAAAAGAGGATTACCAGGTGAAGGCGGTGAACGATGTCTTAGATGGTTATTTTAATAACTCCTTGACAGATATGATTGCATTCTTTGCCCAGAAAGAAAAAATAAATGAAGAGGAGCTGAAGGATATTATTAGTCTCATAAAAAATAAGGAATCATGATACATTATCTCTTCCATAGTGGTTTACTTATCGCTGCAGCCTATGTATTTTATTACGCACTCTTGCGAAAAGAAACCTTCTACAAACTAAATAGATACTACCTGAGTGCAGTCTTAATTGTTTCAGCGATTTTGCCGCTCATTACTATTCCTGCATGGATGTCTATACAGGATCAATTGTGGATAAATGAAGCAAAGACACAAACTCTGCCGATAGATCAGGATATAGCCGCGAATGAAATTCTTATTCCGCAGTCAGATGTATCTCAGACTGTACACGATAATCCAACGGGTATAATTTCTGTAGCTACGACTCCCTGGTATGCTAAGTTAAATACCACTAAAATATTATGGATACTATACCTTATGGGTGTTGCGGTGTTTCTGGTAAGCTTCATAATTCAATTTGTTATGATCATTTTGAATAGAAATCGCTTGCAGTTTATACAAGATGATAATTATAGAATTTATGAATTGGATTCGGACAATTCCCCTTTTTCATTTTTACACTGGATATTTATTAACCCAAGTCTCTATGATTTTGAAACCTATTCACAAATCTTAGACCATGAAAAAATACATGTACGCCAGAAGCACTTTTTAGATAAACTCCTTGCTGAGATAGCAGTCATGGTCTTCTGGTTTAATCCCTTTGTCTGGGGAATGCGAAAAGAGATTACGAACAATCTAGAATTCCTTACGGATAATACCATGTTGGACAAGGGAACAGAAAAACAATCGTACCAACTTAACTTACTTAAGGTATCCGTGCCACAACACGCACTGAGTCTTACAACTAACTATAACCAATCAATGCTTAAAACAAGAATTATTATGATGAACACAAAAAAGTCTTCAGCCCGATCTAGTTGGAAATACCTCTTTATTTTACCCCTCTTTGGATTATCCATGATTAGCTTGAATGCAGTGGATCAGGATGGAATACAACAACAAGAACTAAGTGAAACTGCTCTAAATAATACGGAACAACTTTCTGATCTAGCTCTGTCGTCAGCTAAGCTTAAGGAGCAGAATTCTGACAAAGGATTGTCAGTACAGATTAAAGAAAAACAAATAGAAAAACAAATAGAAAAGGAAGTTAAAAAGCGAGTAGAAAAGGAAATAGAAAAAAATACAGAAAAAACAATTCTGAAGAGTAAGAAGGAAAGTATAAAGACGACCCTCAGTTCAGAATTCTCTTCAAACTTTAAAAACCTTGATAGAGAAAATACAAGACCTGGATTTTGGCAGGGAAGTGTGGAAGCAAATGAGGTATGTTTCTTTTTAAATAATTCAAAAAAAGATGGAGGACACTCCTGGACAATGAATGAGTGTTTCCAGAAAAGTGAGTTAAGGAATTTTAAAGAACAAGGAAAGAGTAGCTTTCATGTAATAAGAGATCCGGGTACCCTAGAGTTTACAGGGGAATTTGAGGATGAATATGGCTTTGGTAAGTTTAAATTTTCTCCAGATGCCGGATATGAATCCTATCTAAGGCAAAAAGGGATTAGTGATTTTGATGAATCGGTATTGTTTCAATTGTTTGTCAGCAATGCAAGTAAAAACTTTATCGAAGAGATAACAGCAGGGGGGCAGATCTTAAGTAAAAACGATGTTATGTCACTTGCTATTCATGTGGGTAATTCTGAAAGACTAAATGATCTGAAGCAGATATTTAAACTGGCTGGTGAAGAGGCAAATAATTCTGATCTAGTTAAGATGGCTATTCATGGTGTCAATGCTGACTTTGCCCAGATGCTCAAGGATATTTCAGGACAGTCCAGTATTAGTGCATCTGAAATATTGAAATGTAAAATACACGGTGTGGATAGATCGCAGGTGGAAAAATTGAAAAAGTATGGGTTTACAGGATTGAGCCTAAACGAACTTGTAACTATGAATATCCATAATGTGAACTTGGAAGATATGAAAAGAATAGAGGAGATGGGATACGGCAAACTAAGCATGGATGAGATGAAAACACTTAGCATTCATGGAGTAAGTGCGTCATATATTAAAGATTTGCAATTACTAGGGTTTAGGAATTTGGAATTGAGTGAGCTAAAGAAATTTGCTATTCATAATGTTACTAAGGATCATATCGAAGGTATGCGTGCCATTGGGTTTGATTTATCTCCATCTGAATTCATAAAAACTAAAATTCATGGATTAACACCTTCAAAAGTTAAAAGCATTCAATCCTACGGTTTTCCTGATATAGGTTTTGATCAAATGATGGAATTTTCAATTCATGGAGTTGAGAAATCTTATATACAGTCCATACAGGAAGAAGGCTTTACTGACCTGAGTCCTAAGGATATAGTAAACTTAAAAATCCATGGAATATCACAACGGTATATTCAGGATCTCAAGTCCTTACAACTAGAGGACTTGACCCTGTCTAATATCAAGAAAGCAAAAATTCATGGCGTATCGGCCCGTTCGATAAGAGCCAAAATGGAGAAAGGCTATACAATGCCTAGTATTAGAGATTATATAAAATTGAGCATACTCGGCAATATGTAATTGCTTTATTAAACAAGTCAAAATAATTAAGTTGTAGTTAGTTGGATTTGCATTTTGGAAATTGAAATGCCTGGGCTAACTATATTTTACTAACAATAAAAAATATCAAAATTATGCGTTCTACATATTTTATGAAATGGACAATGCTATCTTTTCTAATAGCTATCTGCAATATATCAAATGGGCAATCCATGATGCAAATCAATACAGGGTCCAACGATAATTTTACCCTCTATACCTTTAACTATAATGGTCCTGATAAACCGAATATGAATGAGGGCTTTTGGACTGCTCTAAAAGATGGTTCTGAAGTCTGCTTGAATCTAACAAATAGCCCAAAGGAAACGAGAGGAAATTGGCAGCTTATGTTTTGTATTCCTGTAGACGAATTTTCTTCTTCTGATGCAGGACTCTTACTGGAACGTCCAACAGGAAGCCTGCACTTAAGAGGAAGGGTAGAAAATTGGGAGGGTATGGGAAAGTACACATTCCAAGAGTCAGCGAAATTTAAAAACTATTTGCAAAGCCAAATATCAGGAGAGCTTGATGACATAACTATGCTCAAATTGTTCCTTGGGAATATGACGAAACAATATGTTTCTGATTTGAAGTCTTTAGGATATAATCCTACAGCTAAAGATCTGACGAAGTTAGCAGCGACTGGTGTTGACATTCCCTATATCAAAAGTATTAGAGACGAAGGCTATGCTTCTATGGATCTTAAGATGATGTCAAAATTTTATATTCATAAAATTACTCCAAACTATATAAGAGGGATATCAGAGGCAGGTTACACTTCTATAGAACCGAACATGCTGAAGAAATTCAAAATTCATGGGGTTACTGCTAAATTCATACAAGAGCTAAATAAAATTGGCTTGTCTGAGCTTGATCCAAATATGATAAAGAAGTATGCGATTCATGATATAAGCCCAGGATTTATAAAATCTATTCTAGACCTAGGAATTCAAGATTGGAAACCGAAAGATTTTATAAAATGCAAATTACATGGCATTAATGCCGAACGAGTGAAATATGCAATGGAGCAGAATGAGGAAAGTAGAAATTTGGCTGCATACATTAAATACTTAAAACATAGTTGAATTCGAGGTTTTAAGGAGATTGTAGGCTAATAAGCTTTCGTTTATCGCAGATTTTTCTTAGAGCTGCTCATCTAGTTTTTATTTTTATTGGTAGATTTTTTCTTAATTATTGTCATGCCTACTGGGCATGGTGACTGGATAAGATATATATTTGCCATTGATAAAAGAACTATGTATACACAGCCTGAATTGAATGAATTAGCAGAGGCGATTAAACTTTCGCCAGAAAATGTAACGCTGCGCTTTTTACTTATCAAGAAGTTGCAATTCTACCCAGAATATAGACAACAGCTTGAAGATAATCTCAATGCACTTTTACAGTACAGTCCACAGCACTCTGATGCAAAAGAAATATTAGCAAAACTATATTTTGATAAGGGCAAGGTGTCTGCCGCGATTATTATTGCAGAAGAATTATTGCAGGATAATAACCTAAGTCTTGAGGGACAGATTATTCTTGCTAAGTCCTACCTCGCAGAAGAGGATACCTTTCGAGCGCGTGAGCTGTATCAAAAAGTACTTACACAGGATCCTGATATGAGTGATCCCACTTTAGATAATGAGTTTAGAGTAAAAGTAGATGGACCAGGGGTAGAAGAGATCTTAGCACAAAGCATGTTTCTGGAAAAGCCAAAAATTAATTTTTCTGATGTGGGCGGTTTGGACCACGTTAAAAAGGAAATTGACTTAAAAATAATAAAGCCATTAGAACATGCAGAGCTTTACGCACAGTATGGGAAAAAAGTAGGAGGCGGTATTTTGCTCTATGGCCCTCCGGGCTGCGGTAAAACCTATCTGGCTAAAGCGACGGCGGGTGAAATAAATGCGGGTTTTATTAATGTAGGTCTAAATGATATTCTCGATATGTATATCGGGAATAGTGAAAAAAATCTGCATGCATACTTTGAAGAGGCTAGAGCAAACAAACCCTGTGTTTTATTTTTTGATGAAATAGATGCCTTAGGTGCTAAGCGAACGGATTTGAGACAGTCCGCAGGTAAGAATGTAATCAATCAGTTTCTTGCAGAACTAGATGGTATAGAATCAGATAATGAGGGTGTCCTGATCATTGGAGCAACGAATTCACCCTGGCATATTGATTCTGCCTTTAGACGTCCTGGTAGATTTGATAGAATCATTTTTGTTCCACCGCCAGACGTTGAAAGCAAGGAAGAGATTTTAAAAATTGCCCTTCGAGAAAAGCCAAATGATAGCATTGATTATAAAAAGGTGTCCAAGACCCTAGCTGATTATTCAGGCGCAGATATCAATGCATTAGTTGATATTGCAACAGAGAGTAAATTAGTAGAGGCTATGGAAACGGGGGTACCACAACCGATACGTACAAAAGATTTACTTGCAGCTAGCAAGCATCATAAAGCGTCGACAATCGATTGGTTTACAACAGCAAAGAATTATGCCATGTTCGCAAACCAATCTGGCCTATACGATAGTATCCTGGCGTACTTGGATAAAAAGTAAATAATGATAGGAGAAATACAGCGTGCGGAGGTCTTGTTGAGCCAAAAACGGTATGAAGATGCGGAGCAACTGCTCAGGTCTGCACTGCAAAAATACCCCCAGTCCAGTATCATTAAGTATTACCTCTCTGTTTCTTTGCTAGGCCAAAGCCGAAATGAAGAAGCTGAAACTATCCTTCGAATGATAGTGGGAGAAGAGCCTGAAAACTTAGCCTATCTCCAGATGTTAGCTGAAGTGGAAATTGATAAGGAGGATTATGAGGGAGCGGAAGATAAGGTAAGGCATCTTCTCAAGATGAATGCGGAGGAGCCGGACTATTATGTTATGCTGAGTCGTATTAAGTATTCCCAAAGAAATTATGATCGTGCCCTAGAGTATGCACAGCAAGCACTTGAACTAGACCCTGAAAACCTCGCTGCGCTCAATTTGAAAGTATCTATCTCCTCCTTACTTGGAGAAAACGACGATTTAGAATCTTCCGTCCATGAGGCACTCAGACAGGATCCGGAAAATCCTTACACGATTGCAAACCATGGAATGTCCATGTTAAATCAGGGTAAGACGCAAGATGCCTTAGATAGATTTAAGCAAGCCCTTGCTATAGACCCACATAATGCCTTAGCAAAACATGGTTTAGCAGAGGCAATGAAAAGTAAGTTTTGGCCCTATAAGATGTTTTATATGATTGGTATGAAAATGTCTAAACTCAGTGGCCAGAATATGTGGGCTGTGGTTATAGGATCCTATATTCTGCTGCGTGTCTTACGTTCCCTAGCCGATAAAAATCCAAGTCTACAGCCCTTCTTATATCCTATAGTTTTCATTATTGCCTTCTTGTTTATACTAACCTGGGTCTTAAATCCACTTATGAATCTATATCTTTCCAGAAATGAATATGGAAGATTGTTATTAGATGAGGATGATTTAAAGACTTCTAAGTTAGTGGGTATCTCTCTAGCTGCCTCCGTGCTAATGGTAGTACTCCTTGTGCTTTTGAAACAACCTATCTTTTTTATCGCTGCCATTTTGTTTTTCTTTTTTATGATCCCGCTTTCTCACATGTATAATTCAGTCTATTCTGAAAAAGAGGAAAAAAAGGTGCAGTGGCTCACCTATGGTATTGTGGGTTCTGGAATACTAGGTTTGGTCTTAAAGGCCTTGAATGGTTCAGAATTTTTACTCATTGTGAGTGCCTTAGGGATTTTTGCCTTCCAATGGATTATAAATGCAATTTTGATCAAGCAATCAAGTAGACGATTCGACTAAGAAAGTTATCCTATTGCATTGAGTTCAGTCTTTTGTATCTATTTTCCTCTATGAAAACCCTTAGTTTACTCTTATCTATGTTTTCATATACATGTTTTATGTGTAGCAATCTTACTTTAGTGTACAAGTAATTGTTTTTTTTGATATCATTCTAAATAGCTGCTATATAGTTTATCTCTTGCTAGTCGCTTAATCTATCATTTTGTCGTATTTTCATTTACCTAGCTAATTTATATGTGTAGAATCTTCCTTTCTTTTATTGTTTGTATTTTCTTCTTTGCCACATCTACGGCACAGGAGGAGAAAGTGGATTCCATAATTCTTCTTGCAAAAAAGATGAGAGGCTCTAATCCGAATAATTCAATTGTAAAATTTAAAGAAGCGCAAGACCTAGCTAAAGAAATTGATTATTCGTTTGGCGAAGTGTATGCATTTTACTTAGGACTAAAAATGACTATGTATGACGAGAAGTATGGTGAAAAAATGGACGAGCTCGTCGAAATGCAAAAGAAGGTCAAGGGAACAAAGCATGAAAAATTATTGGCTGAACTAGATTACCTGCGAGGTACAATTGCTGCGAGTAATGGACTGATAGACACCGGCATGATTTATCTCAATAAGTCTATTGCCTGGTTCTTAGAACATGATATGAAAGGCTTTGCAAGTCTGCCTTATATCGAGCTTGCAAAGATTTATATAAATCGGAAAGATAAAATTGCAGCAAAAACTGCGATAGAACAGGTCTACAATAATATTGAGGATGAGGAGCCTATGCTAAAGTATATAAGCCTGTTTAATATAGTTTCACTCTCTCTTAATATAGAAGACTTTGAAGCCTACAATACGTACTTAGAGGAGACAATTGAATTGGGTAAGTCTTTTAAAATGTTGGATATTGATGATTCAGGACATGATGTGGCAAAATTTATTTTAAATATCGAGGATGATAGTCTTGAACAAAAACTTATCAAAGCGCTACCATTTCAAAAACAAAATGATAGAGCAAGCCTAACCCTTTCAACCCTGAGTGCCTTGGCTAGTATGAGTGAAGAACGAGGAGATTATCAGCAGGCAATGGAATACCATTTGGATTCTGAAAAATATGCAAAGACTCTCTTTCAAAGAGTAGGTCGGTACAGTAAGTTGTACGAGAATCGGAAAAAAGCAGGAGATTCGGATGCAGCATTAGAGTATTATGAAAGCTATCAACAGGGCTTAGATAGCATTTACATTGAAGAGTCGCAAAATAATATTGATAGGTTGCAGGTGGAATTACAGACAGTAGAAAAGGACCATGCGATAAAGATAAAAACGAGACAAAGGAATTATTTATTAGCTGGTTTGGCTCTCTTAAGCTTGTTTGGTTTTTCTCTTATTTATAATTTAAAACGTCGCAATCGGCTTAATCAAGAAATCTATCGACAACAAAACGAATTAGACAATCAGCGTATTCTACAATTAGAAAATGATAAAAAGCTTGCACGTTCGGAAGCCTTATTGGAAGGTCAGGAAAAGGAGCGTTCTAGAATAGCGCAAGATTTACATGATGGTCTCGGGGGAATGCTCACTACTGTAAAAGCACATTATACAAATATAATGTCTCAGGCAGAAGAGATTAAGAAAATGCAAGTGTCCGATAATGTGGAAAATTTGATTGATGAGGCCTGTACAGAGGTAAGAAGGATTTCGCATGACCTTATGCCGAATAGCCTACGCTTGAATGGAATTGAAAGTGCTGTAGAATCACTGGTGCATGATCTAGAATCGGTACATGCCCTGGATGTGGATGTCCAACTTGATACACTTGATAATAGTCTGAGAGAAACCCAGTTGACTATGTTGTTTAGAGTCATCCAAGAACTTTGTAACAACATCGTAAAATATGCTTCCGCAAAAAATGTATTCTTACAAATTCGTAAACATGAAAATGAAATAGTCGTTCTTGTAGAAGATGACGGCATTGGTTTTAATTTAGAAGAAGCATTGCAGAAAAAAGGACTTGGTTTAAAGTCTATCTATTCTCGCGTAGATTATTTAAAAGGTGCCATCGATTTTAATACGAAGCCTGGAGAGGGTAGTTCGGTGACTATAAATATTCCTTTTAATTAAATTCATACTTTACTCCAATACGCGCAGTTGCAAAGCTTAAATACAACATCTAATCATCTGATTAATTGAAAGAAGGTTTAATTTTGTGAGACGATTAATCTTAAAACGTGAAATTCCTAGATGCCAAATAATTCCCACTTTATAATTCATAAACCTGATGGTTACCTGTCACAGTTTGTGAATAATCAGATTAAATGTAAAAACAAAAAACTATTGGGTGAGCTAGGTGAATTTCCTGAAGGCATAATGGCAATTGGTAGATTGGATGAAGATTCTGAAGGGCTTCTATTTCTAACCACAGATGGTGTAGTAAGTGAACAGGTACGCAGCAAAAAGGTGGAAAAGGAATACTATGTTCTTGTTGACGGTGAGATTACTGATGCTGCAATGAGTGAACTTCAAGATGGAGTTGAAATAGGAATCCATGGTAGGAAGTATCTTACACTGCCATGTAAAGCACGTAAACTTATTCCGGTCCCAGATATTCCACCCCGTATAAAGCGAATTCGAGACGATAGGCATGGTCCCTCGACTTGGATCTCTATAACGATTACTGAAGGAAAATTTAGACAGGTCCGTAAAATGACTGCAGCAGTTGGGTTTCCAACACTGCGTTTACTACGCGTGCGAATAGGTAATGAGCGACTAGGAAACTTGCTAGCGGGAGATGTTAAACAGGTAGATGGATTTGATATTGGTGCTTAGCGAAAAGTAGGTTCAGTGGCTATTTTGAAATAAGACCCAATATTTGCATGCCCAGTGCATCTACACTCTCAATATTATTAGATAAAACAACTACGCCAGTTTGATGCTTTTTGGAAATTAAAATAGCTGTTCGAAAACCACCTGTACCTCCATTATGAAATAATATTTCTCCAATATCTGATTTTGGACTGAGGCTAATCCAGGCTAAACCATATTTGGTCTTAGATTCTGTTGTTACGCGTGGCGAATGCGCATCTTGCATGGGGCCTTCCGCGTGTAAATTTGCCACAAGATATTTCATCATGTCAATACAGTTGGATCGTATAGCACCTGCACCCTGCATACATTGCGACTCCCAGGCATCAGTAGCTTCGCCAAAGCCATTATGGCCTGTAATCTGCTTACCTTCTTTATAACCCATATAGGTATTCTCCATTTCCAATTTCTCACTTATTCTCTTTTTAATCAAACCTGCAAAATCTGTGTCCTCGATATCAGCTAATATATCCCCTAATAATCCCATACCCAAGTTAGAGTAACTTGCTTTTCTCTTATCTTTCGCAATAGGGGTATAGTCTTTTAAATATGCATACAAATCTTCCTTGGTATAATCTTTATAAGGATTGTTAGGATTCCGCATAGCAAGTGGAAATAGATTGTCAGGTATCCGCGGGAAACCAGAACTGTGTGTTGCCAGTTCACCTAAGCTAATAGCAAAAGAAGGATCCCAATGCACAACATCTTCTGGTAAGTATTTGGAAATAGGGTCATCATATTGAACCAAACCTTCTTCTATCATTTGTGCAAATGCTAGTCCTGTAAAGGTTTTAGTGATCGAACCAATTTCATAAATGGATTCTTCAGTAGGAGGCACTGAATCTATATCTGAGACAACACCAAAATTAAAATAGTCAATTTCTCCCTCGCTATAAATGCCTATAGATAAGCCTTTGGTAGATTTGTTTTGGAAGTAGTCTTGAACAAATCCTTTAATACTATTAGGTTTTTGCGCACTTAGATTAAAGGGCAAAGTAACTGCGAGAATAAGTATGAGAGAGCTAAATTTTTTCACAAATCGTTTCTATTTGTTCTGACAATAATAAGTGGATTTATACTGCTTTCCAAATGCAATCGATGAATGCATTCTTTTTCTGGATGTCAAGCGAATAAATTAGCACAAATCAGCGGTATTGGTTTAATTCTAGAAACTATTCGCCTTTGCCTGTCTACTAGACTTGAGTGGATTCCAAGGGTCATCATAACTTTTCTTAAAAAATAGTTCGTCCACATAGGCTCTCGAACGAACCATACGTAAATAGATCCCAGTGTAAATGCTCATGAAGGGTAGATAGCGCCATAGATACAGTTCTTCATTTCTTCTTTCTGAGAAAATATAAATACTTGTCATCTGGACAAAGCCTACACAGAAATATAGGGTCAGATTCATATACACTATAAAGTCTAGGGCAGAGGAATAGTTTAAAATCATATCAGTAATATATATCCACCAAGTTATATCTAAGACGACATTGTAAAATACATTTTCGAAAAGTGCAAAAAAGTTACTCCAAGAAAAACCCTGGTGTGGGAAATAGACATCTTTATGTTTTCTAACACGAAAGCGTATAATAGACTTATCCCAACGAAGGCGTTGTTTAGTAAGTACTTTAAATTTTGAGGGTGCGTTCGTTAGACATACAGCAGTATGCGAGAAAACTGTTTTATATCCAGATTTTCGAATCTTTACAGTAATATCTCCATCAAGTCCAGGTCCAATATCCCAGCCACCTACCTTATCTAGTACATCCATTCTGAATGCACCAAATGCACCACTAATGATTTTATAAATGCCTAGGGTAGAGGTTATAATTCTTCCTATTGACACTGTTTTTAAATATTCGATTGCCTGTAGTTTAGCACACAGACTGTCTTTGTAGTTACGCACTTTAACGTTGCCACCTACTGCACCTATCTTGTCATCCATATAAAAAGGGATGATAATGTTTTCTATCGCATCGCAATCAAAGGAGCAGTCTGCATCCAAATGTACTACGATTTTTCCCTTACTAAAACGCAAAGCTAGATTGGCAGCAGACGCTTTCCCTCCACGCATTTCATTCCTTAAAAACGTATGTATTAATCCTAACTTTTCAAGGTTCTTACCTATCGTAGGCGTGTCATCATTACTTCCATCATCAACGATAATGAGTTCGAAGTGTTTGTACGTTTGTTCTGCAAGAGATTTAGTTAGTTTAAACAAATGTGCACCTTCATTCTTTCCAGGAATTATAATAGAGATAAGGGGATTTTCAGCCCGTAATTTATTTCGTGCAAGCATCCATTCCTTAGAACGCTTTTTCTCAAATAATTTAAAATAGGCTGCTATACAAAAATCTAAACTGATATATCGTGTAAGTTCAAATATGACAAAGTACCAGAAAATTCTTACGAACTTGGGCAGACCAGCACTTAGCCAATAGTTAATATACTCCGGTAATATATATTCTAATACAGGACTCATTCCTCCAAATTGATGGCCTGTTCAATTGCTATGCTATCTTCACCCCACGCATTGTCTCTTAGCATTTTATTTAGGTTGTATTGAAGTGTATCTAGTAATATTGCATACGCATCTGTTGTGTAATCGATGAAAAGCATGTGTATGTTATACTGCGCATCAATTGCTATAAGATCATTTTCCTTTAAGTAGGGCCTAATAATTACAGTAAGTTCCTCTACTAGCGCTTGTTTTAAGTTTGTATTTAATGAGGAAAGCAATTCCTTCTTAAGACCTGTCTCGATATGATATGTAGATAAGCCATTGCTATGAATGCGTCTGGCCTCATGCTTTTTTATCATATTAAATACACCAAAGTTTGTAAATGAATTTTCCATATCAGAAGAACTTGTGCCAAAAGACTTTTCTTCCTGATGTTCTAATGCAAATGCTTTCCCTTTTTCACTTACTTGGTAATTGTGAATAGAGTAGGTTGTAAGTTGTTCCAGTGCGTTTTCTTTGCAACAGTCAACACATTTAGCTTTCATTTTAGTTTCTTGGGAACTATGGTTGCATGACTTGCAGTTATGAATTTCTGAAGGCTTGTCATAATCAATCCCAATGTGTTTGAGTTGGTGATCACATTTTGGACATACCATCCCTTCTGCTTTTGTAAAATCACTCTGTGGTCCTACATATGCACATCTAAAGTGGTGGACGAGTTCTTCTGTTTCTAAGTCTAAGGAATTACACTTTGTACAGCACTCGCTAAAATTCAAGTAGCTACTTTGGCACTCATAACAAACATTCACTTTGTCAATTGTGTTTTCTATAAACAGACCTTCTTCTGTGTAGTTGTTTAAGTGTTTAAGAATATGAATAGGATCATACTCGATACTAAAATCTTCAATCAAAGGGTAACTGTACCCAATCTTCGCTAGTCTCGTGTTTTTAGGCTCTAAATTCAGCTTTCTTGTAAGTAGGTATCGGATAACTTTAGTAATAAGTCGTTTGTTGGGGTCTTTTGGGAGTGCAAGGTTTTGATAGACCTCTATCTCCTTAGTCAGAATTTCAATTTTTCCAATTATGCGATCTATTTGATTAGGATCAAAAAAACCATCACAATTGTGTTCTGTTTTTCCTTGAACGAATAGAGGCTTTAGATAGAGTGCACTGTCCAAGAGGACCGCTTGCAAAACCGACGTATGTTCTACTATTATAGCATCTACTTCTTTGTCTTTTAGAACTCTTATATCTTTTTCATGACGCAGTTTAGCTAAGTTAAACTTACCGTGTTGTATGAGTTCAGGACCTGCCTTTGATATTACTTTCTTTAAGTGCATTGCTGTTTTTACTGCTATCGAACATAAAATTGACTATAATTCATGCATTTTTCTGAGCTTATCGATATTTGGTAGGAAAACACAGTTTTTTGGTTACAAAGCCAGATTATATCGCTTTTTCTCTACTTTGACCTCCATCTTGTAAAAGCTATTCCAAAGGTTCGCGTCTTTTTTGTTTATAGGAACAACCTGTGCTACTACATTTCGTTCTGTAGGTTCATATTTCTTCTGAAACTCAGATGGAACGGCATAGGTACTGACGAAAAACTTAGAAATGATTCCAGGGCTGGTACTATTATCAGGAAACTCTATTTGTACAATATCTCCTACATCAATATGTTCTATCTCCTCAGGATCAAAGTATGTGTGGATCGCTGCATTATTCAATTGGTGTATGGTTATCATTTCTTCCTTTTTGTAGCAGATTTCATTGATGTCATAAAATATATCGCTGATGACTCCGTCTACAGGTGAGATAAACTGTTTAATGTCATTGTAAATATTTAGATGTTCTGAGTTTATGCTTGCATACATTTTTTTATGTCCATAAAGCCTTCTTAGATGAGACTTAAGAAGGTCTATTTCTTTTTGGTGCATAGCAAGTTCTGCAACTAAGTTGGCTTCTTGTACTTGTAATTGCGCATAAGAGTTATATGCATCATGAATTCCTCCCAGTAAAAGAGATTCTTTAAGTTTTAGTTGTTCTCTTAGATAATTTAAATTCTTCCGCTTTTGTTGAATCAAAATTTGATTGAGCTCCAAGTTCTTTTTGATAGAAAGCTGTTCTCTTAAAATCCAATCCGAAGAACTTGGTGACTGAATGCTTAATCTTGCCTGATCTAATTCATCGCCTATTATTTTGTAAGTGAATAGGGTGTCTCCAGCACAAACTTCAGCGCCTTCATCTATGTTCAAGTTCAGTATTTTAATATCATTAGGAAATTTGACCGTCTGTTTAGGAAGTTCAATTTGTCCGTTTGCAAAAATGATCATATTTGCTTTATACAGGCGCTGAATAAATAAACTTAAAGCAATAAGGAACATGGCGAGATATACGCGACGACTCCAGTTAGTTTTCTTTTTCTCTAAAGGCGGTTCCTTTAATATTTTTACGAAGGATTTTTCTTCTCTTAATTTAAATTGTTTCATTGGTTTTATTTTAAAGTAATGCCTAGGTCGTATTCTTTTTGTTGTATTGTTCGTATTTCTAATGCTTTCAATGTTGCAATGTTGTCAAAAACAAAGTTTTGAGATCCTGCGTTTAGGAGTTGTATGATTTCTTTTTCCATGTCGGAACGCGTGTCATATTTTTCTGGTTTGAGTACTTCTAAGTTTTTAAGCAATAAGAATTCTTCTGCGCTTATAACTGTAATTTCATTTTGTTCCAAAAAGTGTTTTTCGATTTCTGAAATTGCCAGATCTGTGGATTCTAATAAAAATCTAGTTCCTGCGAATTTTTTTCTTTGCGATGTATGATTCAAAATTTGAATAAAGGGTGCAATAGGGATGTGTGCCAGGATTCGTTTAATACCTAGAAGTAAGAGCATTTGTTGTTCTCTTAAGTCAAGAATCTCATATTGGATTTGAAGGTATAGTAATTGTTGTTTCTTCTCTTGTTTGCTTTCATCAAGAGAAAGAATTTCGCTTTTCACTCGGAGTTGTCTACCTAATTCTTCTAAGCTTAGCAGTTTGGTTTGCAAGCCTAGGAGCTGCTTCTCTTTGTACTGATATTCGTATTGTAAATTGAGTAACTCTTTTTTTGCTTGAATTTGATCTAATCGTTTATCATTTTCAAGTATCATCGCCTTTGATTTAAATAGCTTGTCCTTTTTGGGAGTAATTCTCTTGTTAAAACGGACGCCGTAAAAAGGTCTATGTCTAGAAATGTCATAGCCCATAGTAAGGGATAAGCTTGATGCATTTTCCTTATTGAATTGTAACTCTAAGTTTTCTCTTTCCAAAAGAAGAACTGCATCATGGCTAGAGTCGATCTCCATTGCCTCGGATATTGCGCTAAAATCAACCTTCCAGTCTCTAGTGGTATTGAGTGTAGGTAGTAGGCTATCCTGTGCTATGGAGTTGAACATGGTATTGTAGGAAAGATGTGCTTCTTTTAGTTTTGAAAATTGTTCTTTCGTATTTTTTGTAGATAGAATCTCATCATAGTTAATGAGTTTATTGTAATAGAGCTTTTCTAAATATTCTTGGAGGTATTCAGATTCAGAGACTATGCTATCTATTAACATGCATTTCTCTTTGTTGTATAGATAGTGTACATAGTTATAATAGATACCGTAGTTATGATCCGTTGCTCTTTTGACACCCTGTATGCTATCAATCTTTATGCGGTTTTCTATTATTTGACTTTGCGTTATGTTTTCAAAATAGCCGTTTGCAAGTAAATCCGTTTTTATATAGAGTCGTGTTGATAGGCCAGCGTCAATTTCATCTTGAACACTGTTTGTCAGATTTACACCATAAGAAAAACCCCAATCCCTTTGCAAACGTTCAATGTCTGAATTCTGATGTGCCAATGTTACCTGATTTATCTGTGAGATATCGTATTGAAATAGTGCATCAAGGAATTGGAGTTGCTGTGCATTACCAGCGGTTGATATAAGTATTACGAGAATAATTATAAATCTTGAGTTCATGGGTTTTGTAATTTTTAGGGAGGTATAATTCTGCCTTATCTTTTTTTTGGCGTTCAAGTAAAATTCTAATGGTATTCTATTGGTGCTATTTATTAATTGTGTGTTTTGATGTTTAAAATTAGGTGTAGGAGTCAATACGTTTACCAATCCCTACACCCTTTACAAAACACCCTTTTCTTGATTATTTTTTAAAGAGCATGATTGAGACCAACATCCACCTTGGTCTGCAATCATGCTTGACTAGACACTATACATTTCATTCTCATTATAACTCCTAAAGAGTTATGTATTTTGTATTTGTGTTGTTCCCGGTAGGGGAGTCTAGTAATTTTTTGAAGTCATACACTGTAATTTTCTCATTACGTATTGTTTGTATGAATTCCCAGTTTATATGTTCAAATTCTTTGTGGTTCACAGCATATACAATTGCGTCATAATTGCTATCAATTTTTTCAGTTAAATGCAACTTGTAATAGTTTGTGAATTCTGTAGCATCCGCATGCGGATCTATAATATCTACTTGCTTTGCTTCCATGTTTAGAATTTGACACATTTCTGCAGCTTTTGAATTACGCAGGTCAGTTACGTTTTCCTTGAATGTAGTTCCTAGTACCAGTACTTTGGAATTCTTCAAGGACTTACCCTGTGTAGCTAGAACCTTAGCTAGTTGTTTCACAACAAGAGCAGGCATGTCGTCATTAATTGTCCTACTTGCATGGATAACATCTAGGTTCATACCTATTTCTCCCGCTTTGTGAATCAGATAGTATGGATCCACTCCGATGCAATGTCCACCAACAAGCCCTGGGTAAAAGTTTAAGAAATTCCATTTGGTTCCTGCTGCTTTCAATACCTCTTGTGTGTTGATATCTAATTCTCCAAACAGTTTTGAAAGTTCGTTCATGAGAGCTATATTGACATCTCTTTGTGTGTTCTCAACAATCTTTGCTGCCTCTGCTACCTTAATAGATTCCGCTCTATGGATACCTGCCTCAATAATGTGATCGTATATCTTGAATATTTCTTCCTCTGCATATGCATCAGATCCAGAAACAATTTTTGTGATCTTAGTCAGAGTATGCACCTTGTCTCCTGGGTTTATTCTTTCAGGCGAATAGCCTACCCAGAAATCTGTATTACATCTTAGGCCAGATACCTCTTCTAGAATGGGGATACAGATCTCTTCTGTACATCCTGGATATACTGTAGATTCAAAAATTACAATATTTCCTTTTCCTAAGGATACTCCTACAGCCTGACAGGCTTTAGTAAGTGGAGTTAGATTAGGAATCTTGTCTTCACCAACTGGTGTTGGTACTGCTACTACAATGACATCTGCTTTATCCAAGGTTTCTGCTGTTGCTGTAAAAAATATGTCCTTATCTTCAAAGTCCTTGGTTGCCAATTCTCCTGAAGGATCTATGCCTTGATTCATCAAGTCTACTCTTGATTTGTTTATGTCAAATCCAATTACTTTAAAAGATTTTGCAAATTCTAGTGCTATGGGTAAGCCTACATAGCCTAAACCTACTAGAGCGATTGTTGCTTCTTTTTTAACAAGTTTTTCATAAATATTTGCATGCTGTGATTCTAAGTTTGAAACGATTGTGTCTCTTCTGTGATTTTCTAATGTTGCTAACTGTGTGTTCATTTTAATTTTATTTTATTCAGGTTTCTTAATAGATATTATTATCCTAGGCCATCTTCTGTGAAATGGATATTTTAAAAATTATATAATAGATTTAGTTTATTCTACGGTTACAGATTTTGCAAGGTTCCTTGGTTGGTCTACATTGCATCCTCTGAGTTTTGCAGCATGATATGAAAACAGCTGCAAGGGGATAGACGCTAGTACTGGACTTAGTAGTTCATGTGTCTTTGGTATTTCTATTGCATAGGATGCTAGGTCATTCGGAAATTCTTGTCCCTCTTCTTTAAGTACGATGACTTCTCCCTTTCTAGATTTTATTTCTTGAACATTGCTGATTAATTTTTGAATGATACTTCTGTTAGTAGCTATTACAAAGACAGGCATTTGCTCATCGATTAAGGCGATTGGCCCATGTTTCATTTCTGCAGCTGGATAACCTTCTGCATGTATGTATGAAATCTCTTTCAGTTTGAGCGCACCTTCTAGCGCTACAGGGAAATTTAATCCTCTGCCTAAAAAGAGAGCATGGTCTCTTTTGTAGTAATTTTCAGCAATGATTTTTACGAGCTTGTTGCATTCCAGCGTTTTTTCTACAAGTCCTGGAAGTGCATCCAGGCAGTTTATAATTTCTTTGTATTTAGAAAGTTCTATTGTTCCTTTAATCCTAGCAATTTTTAATGCCATCATTGTGAGAAGATTTACTTGGGCTGTAAATGCCTTAGTAGATGCAACACCGATCTCTACACCTACCTTCAAGTAACTTACGATATCTGAATTTCTTGCTATGGTTGATCCTACTGTGTTAACAAGACTGTAAGTAAAGGCGCCTTTTTCATTCGCTAACTTTAAAGCTGCTAGAGTATCTGCTGTCTCTCCTGATTGAGAAATAGGAATGACAATGTCATTTTCTCTAATAATAGGATTTCGATATCTAAATTCTGAGGCATAATCTACTTCTACTGGTATATCGCAAAGTGATTCAATTATATACTTTCCAATAAGTGCAGCATGCCATGAGGTCCCGCATCCTAATAAAATGATTTTATTTGCTGAATTAAATATTCTTTTGTGCTCATCTATTTCTGGAATTCTAATTTCGCCCTCCTCTAAGTCAATGCGCTGTTCCATGTTCGCTTCCAGTGTTTGCGCTTGTTCATGAATTTCTTTGAGCATATAGGAGTCATATCCATCTAAACTATAGTTGTCTTTAGAGCTCTGTATGGTTGTTAATTCTGGATCAATAGATTTTTTTTCCAAATCATATACCTCGTAGGTTCCATTATCAAATAATTCTGCGTACGTTCCGTCTTTTAAATAAATGACTTCCTGAGTGAAATTGGATATTGGACTTGCATCGGAAGCTATATAGAACTCTCCTTCGTTTAAGCCAAACACAAGAGGGTTGTCCTTTTTTGCAACAATAACACCATTTGGTTTTAATGTGTCAAGTACAACGATTGCATAAGTTCCTTCTACATCTCCTAAGGCTCTTCTAACCGCCTCATTGAGGTCTAGAGAATATGTACTTTGGTACCAAGCGATATATTGAACAAGAACTTCCGAATCTGTATCACTTTTGAATGTGTATCCTTTAGAAGTCAAGAAACTTTTCAGTGTTGCATAATTTTCAATGATACCATTATGTACCAATGCAATTCTTCCAGTTTCTGATAAATGTGGATGTGCATTTGTGTCATTTGGTTCACCATGCGTTGCCCATCTCGTGTGGCCAAGTGCTATATTCCCGTTTGTTTTTTGTGTATGAATATAATTTTCTAATTCTCTTACCTTACCTTGTTTTTTGTATAAGCTAAGGCTGCCATTCATTATAGCAACTCCTGCACTATCATACCCTCTATATTCTAATTTTTTTAAACCTTCAATGACGATTGGGTATCCATCCTTTTTTCCTATATATCCCATTATTCCGCACATAGTATTAATTTTTAATTTTTGCTTGTCGTTATTGACAATACAAAGATGGGTACAGAATGCGGCAGAAATTGCTGACTTTCGATTTTTGGGTAAGAATTGACTTTTTTTGGAATATAAAAAGGGAATGTCAGTAAAACCGGGGACCTTAAATCAAGTTAATACTATTGAGTAAGATGCTTTTGTAGGCTCTACTAACTGGGATTACCTTCTTTTCTATGACTATCGTATTGTCTTCGATATCTTTAATCATGCCCATATTTACTATATAGGATCTATGAACCTTTAAAAATCTGGGATTTCGAATCTTTTGATCCAGCCCTTTCATAGTATCATGAAAGACATAATTCCCATGTGTTGTGATAGCTTTAATATAGTCGCCTACATTTTCAAAATACATGATATCATTATAATCTAGACGTATGTATCTACCTTCTGATTTAATATATAATTCGTGTGCTGCACTGGAACTTGCAATGGCATTTCTCCTTGCATTGATATCCAGTACTTTTTGTATCGCTTTTTCAAAGCGTTCTACAGATATTGGCTTTTTAAGGAAATCTGTAATGTCATATTCATATGCTTCGTATGCATACTCCTTATTACCAGTAGTGAAAATAACCTGAGGTAAATAGGGTATTTTCTCCATGAGTTCCAGGCCCGACATGCCAGGCATTTCAATATCTAATAGAATCAACTCAATGCTTTCTTCTTGTATTTTCTTAAGAGAGTCTTCTGCGTTTTCAAAAGAGCCAATTAAATCCAATTCCTTAATTTTCTTACACAAATTTTCTAATGACTTCCTTGCCATTAATTCATCTTCAACAATTATAGTTTTAATCATATCGTTTTGTTGAGGTATAATTCAATTTCTTTGGTATTGCTGTCTATAATAGGTTTTGTATGTATAACAGCATCTTTAATTAGAAGAAAAAATTTCTGGATCATCTCATTGTTTTCCGTATCTAATGCACGCTCTAAGTCTTCACAATGTTCAGTTATTTGGTTTAAACCTACCATGGTAAAAATAGGTTTAATTTTATGTGCTTGTTTCTTAGCACTCGCTTTGTTGTTTTTAGAAATGGCTTGAGTTAACATATGTAATTCATCATCCACTAGGCTGAGGTATGTTTTAAACATATCAAGTGCATGTTTGTGATCTCCATTGTACAATTCATTCAGACTATCTACGTCTAGACGTGTGTCAAAGTGTAATTCAGAATTTTGAACACTGTCGTCTTTATATTGAGGGAGGCTATGTTTTTTTATTTTTCTTGCCAAATCTTCTGGAGTAAATGGCTTAGCTAGGAAATCAGTCATACCAGACTCTAAGGCTAATTGTTTTTTAGACAGAAAGGTGGAAGCAGTCAAAGCAATAATTGGTATCTGCTTTTTGTTTAGACTGCGAATTTTACTAGTTGCTTCGTAACCGTCCATAATGGGCATGGATAGATCCATAAATATCAGATCATAATTCCCATTATTAAATGCCTCTACTGCTTCTAGACCATTGTTTGCAATGTTATGCTGTATTCCCCATTTATCTAATAATGTAAGTATGTACTTTTGGTTCATAAGATTATCCTCCACTACTAATACAGAAAGGCTATTGGTCATTTTCTGTCCAATCTCTTGAATGCTTTCTGCATTTTTTTCCTCAATCCTGCCATGTTTAAATTGCAAAGTGAAATAAAATTGACTTCCCTTGCCTTCGATGGAGTCCAACTCTAAAGTACCTCCTAATAAAGAAACCAGTTTGCTTGCAATAGATAAGCCCAAACCTGTTCCTCCATATTTTCTCCTTGTTTCAGTAGTGGCTTGTTTAAATGCGTAGAATATTGTCTCTTTATCTTCCTCTTTAATGCCTACTCCTGTATCTTTTACAGTAAAGGATACTGTCTTAGTTTTTTCGTCTTCTTTAATTTTCTCTACCACTACATCAATCTTTCCACTAGAGGTAAACTTAACAGCATTACCAATGAGATTAATTAGTATTTGATTAAGCCATTGTTTGTCAGACAAAACAAACGTATTCTGTATTGGATCAATATGAGTTTCAAATATAAGTCCTTTTTCATTTGCCCTGTTTGCAAAGGTTTTACTTAGTTTATTGATTAGTTGAATTAGATCAAACGATTCTTCATTTATCTCTGCTTTGCCAGCGTCTATTTTTGATATATCAAGTATATCAGATACCAGGCCTTTTAGTAGGCTGGCAGAGTCAGCTAAAATATCTATATACTCTGACTGCTTAGCATCAAGTTCTGTATCCTTAAGAAGATGAGACATACCAATTATTGCATTGAGAGGAGTCCGTATTTCATGACTCATATTTGCAAGAAATTGTTGTTCAGCTTGTTGGGCCCGTATTGCTTTTTCTTTAGCTTCTTCTAACTGACGTTCAGTTATTTTACGTAGGGTAATGTCTCTTGCGACAGCATTGAAATATATACTTCCATCCGGTTTTTCAACCCGATTTACATTCTGACCTATCCAGTGTGTCTCGCCATCTTTGGAACGAATAGGAAATTCGTAGTAGTCATTTTTTTTATTTTGATCTCGAAGATTAATATAGTATTCTAAGAGTTGCTTTTGATGTGACTCTAAAACAAAGTGTGCAAACTGCTTACCTATTATTTCCTCTTCAGAAAATCCGAAAGATTTAATGCCTACCGGGTTTATAAATGTAAAACAACCATTACTATCCGTTGTATAGATAATATCAGATGCATTATTTATTACATTACGATACTTAGATTCGCTTTCTTGTAAAGCCTTCGTCCTCTGGTCAATTTGATCTTCTAAGCTTACGTTCAGTTTTTGTAAGGAAGCATTTACTTCAAACAATTCAAGCGCTTTGGACTCAAGAATTTGCTCTGCTTGTTTCCTTGCTAAACGTTCCCTTTCCAGTTTTCTTTTAAGTATGTCGAGGTTCTCCACTAACCAATGCGTTTAATAGTAAATTTTACTTCACTTCCGTCCTCGACTTGGTTTTCTGATTGGATGGTACATTCTTCTTTGTAGTATTGTATTGATTTTTCTATCAGACCCTCAGCTAGCGCAGCCATTTTTCGAGGACTTTTGTACGTCATAATCATAGTGCCATCCTCTGTTTCTTCAGATTCAAACTTGGGTAGGGTAGCATCAGGGTATAGTTTAAGAACTTCAACATGAATATGTCTATCAATGGAATGTAAAAAAGCAAATGCATTATCGACAGAATTAAAAAACTGCGGATAGCTTGCTAAGAAGGTGTCAAAGAGGTATTTACCGAACTCTTTTAAAAGTAGTGTAGGATCTAGTTTTACCCGATCGGAAAGATTCATCAAGAGATTGACTACTTCAGAATGTGGATAGGTACCCACAGCAGTGTAGATGCCCTTAGATTCTAGATCTGAATCCTCAATAATTTGATCTACGACTTCGTAGCCAAACTTCTTTTCTACCATGTCTAAGAATTCAGTAAAGACAATTCCTTTCATTGTAATTATTTATGAAATTTATAAATACGTATAGGTGTCTTATAATGTAAACTCTATTGTAGTATTTAGTCTTTCTACAATTGTAGTCAAGCTCTAATCAAATAGTCCCTCGTACCCTTTGTCGGTACTACCACCGCGTGTATGTTTCTCAGCTTGTGGTGCCGAACCTAGATCAAGAATATCATCAGCTGACTCTGCACCGCCTAATAATAGGAGCGTAGACTTTTTCTCATATTCTTCTAACATACGCAAGCCCTTCTCTTCAAAGACTCCATTTTGTAGATCAATGGAATCCATAAATTCACTAGACATATCCATGAATTGTTCCATTTCGCCCACCTTGTTTGCAACATCGTCTGCGATGTGTTCTACCGCTTGGTCAAACATGGCACGTTTGTCTGGATCTCCTTTGATAATGCTCATTGCTGATTTCATAGCGGAATGGGAGGCACGTATTGCCTTACGCTCTTGTTCTTTAACACGTACTTGGTCTTTAGTATCTTCAAGTAGTATTTCTGAGTTGGAATACATTTTTGTAAGTACTCTGTACAATACAGAGATCTTACTATGCAAGGCAGAATATTTTCCATTTGTCTCTTTAAGTCTTGCCGCTTTCCTGCTAGACAAAATCATCTGCTTTTCATTCCCCATCTGCTTTGCCTTTCTTGCAATAGCCATATTTTTTTCAATGTCTGCATTATTGGTTTCTACCATGGTCTTTAGCTTTCGCATCTGACCTTTGAGAGCACCAATTTGCTTGCCCATCTTTTTCAAATTATCTTCTAGATCGCCAATGTAATTCTTTAATATTCCAATAGGGTCTATAGTCACAAAGATTCCGGTAATTTTACGCATCACACTCTGGTACATATACGATACAAGTGCTCTGGTCTTAGGGTCAAGTGCCATGTATAATATAACACCTAAGACAGCAAGTCCTGCAACGATACCTATGGTAGTCTTAAGAAAGAGTAGGAGAGAGGCACCAAAGGTGAGTAAGACATATCCAGCTAATGCTGCAGCGCCTAATAAAAATACTGCACCCGTTTTACCCTCAGGTTTACTCCAAAATGATTTTCCTTCAGCCATATTGATTCTTTTTCTTGTCTACTAAATTATAAATATTTTTCTATCTGAGTTAGATCATCGTTGATCCTACTGTTTATAGAATTGTAGGCTTTTTCAAACCTATCCTTTGTTTCAGAAATTTTTTGTTTTGCTGCCGCCATAGTCTCATCAACCGTATCAATCTTTTCCTGATACACAGCCATCTCCCGCTTCATATCTTCAATCTTTTGCTTATAGCTTTCAATGCGTTTTTTTAAAAGTTCTGCCTCCTCTTTTTTTCCATTGACTTTTATCTCCATTTGATTGCGAAGTGCATTCGCAAAGGAACTCCGTTCACTTTCTAGGGCATTTTTGTATTTCTTGGCAGAATGCAATAATTTCTCCTTTGTTAAGCCCATCGTTGAGGCAGTGGCAAAGGCTGACTTAAAGCTGGTCTCCTCATCCATATTCATTGCTTTCAGATTCTGTACGGATTGCTTGAAACTAATAAAATCAAATTCGTTAGAATGCTCTGATTTAAGCGCTTTGAGTAGGGTACGGACTATATCTACATCGAGGTCAGTTGTTCCGCCAAATAATTCACTTAGGTCTATCTGCATAGGTTTTATATTACAACACCCATATGGGGCGCTTCAATATAAGGTTTAACACTATATTTTTAGGAATAATTCTACAAAAGCTTCATTTAGATAGAGCTAAATTATTCTTCGAGTGGTTCTGCAGGGTCTCCTAGCTCTAAAATCTCTAAACTAGGGATGCTATTCCCAGCAATGCCTTGGATGGAAGAATGCATATTGATGGTATTACTGATGACTTTCTCTATCTGCTTTTCTCTGCGTTTCCAGATACTGGCCATGGCTCGTTTCTCTCGATCCAACTCAGATTTCATACCAGAGAAGCCCTCCACGATACCATTCACGATTTGCTTAAACTCTTCGCTAGAGACATAATTGTAGAGCACTTCTTTTTTATCTCCGACGTTCTCCTGCGCAGCTTTAATGCTTTGCACCTTGATAATCATATGTCTAAGCACATGCACAAGCCCGACAAATTCCGAAAAGCTACAAATCCATACACCATCACGTTGCCCATAACTCTCCATATCCTTAGGCATCGTCTGTGTAATAAGCACCGCAATATCTGCTCCTACTTCTCGCTGATCCTCTCGCAACTTTTCTAACCAATCATTACTGAAACTTTTAGTACGCTTACTTTCATATATAATCTTACCACAGTCAGCGCGTAGCGTATTAATAACCGTATGAATAGTATCTGCTCCCCGCACTCCCTTAGGCACCTCATGGATGAGATCTACTGGGAAATTATGACGGAGTATTTCTTCTATGGCTAATTCTTGCACCTCCCCCTGTAATTGCATGGAACCCTGATCCTTTTTACGCTTAAGCTCCTCTATCAGCTTACTTTGATCTGCTAATAGTTTGTCTTTCTCTGCTAGTTTTAAAGATTCTTCATCCCGAATGCGTTTGGACAATATCTCCTCTTTTTCTAATAAGGCCATGCGCATCTTCTTTTCGAATTTCAGCTCCAAGTCCTTGCCCTGTTCTTCTAATTTCTGTTTGATTTTTTCCAGTTCAATTTCCTTGTCCCGCATTTCCATCAACTGCTTCCGTTTCTCTTCAATCTCCTCTTTTTGTGCCAGCAACTTTTGGTTAAAGTCTTCTCGCACCTTCGACTTTAATTCCTCTTTTTCTTCCTTAAGCGCTTTCTTTAATTTGTCCTGAAAGATTTCATTCTCTCGCTTCTTTTTCTTTTTAAATTCTTTTTCACGTTCCTCTAAGGCAAAGATCTTGTCCTGCATCCTTTTTTCTGCCTCCTGCTGACGTTCTTGATATTTTTCCTTTATGCTTTCCTCCAGTTTGGAAGCGAGTACATCCTCTACGTCAAACTTATGATCGCAGTTAGGACAGTTGATATTTTTTATTCCTGACATGAAAGCAAATTTATTGTCGATAATACAAAATTCAAAGCCATTGTCTCAGCTTTTGACAGCTAATATTATGATAATTCTGCATGTATGCTGATTGAGTGCACGAAACTGTTACTTATAGCCTGCACCTATGTAGTTTGTAGCTTGCACCTACAAACCAATAACAAACAACTCCTTCAAAATATCTGACTCTTCCACTTCCTCAACAACACGCGCACTATGCACATTCTTCGCATTCTTCTTCGGCCAAATATGAAATCCGCCCCTTAGTAAATGGGCTAAAGCCTGCTTAAGTGAACCTAGCATATGTTGCGGGACACGTTCAAACAAATCCATCATTTCCCAGGTACCCCAAATTCCGTTTTCATCAATATCACCACGATAATACACCTGATGCGTGGCATAGGTCTTTGTCATCTCCAGCTTATAGTTTTCTAAATCATATTTTCCCTTCCAAGTAAATGGGGCAACATCATCGACACCACCTCCATATACCGTCCCCAAAGAGAAGATAAGATCAATTTCCATTTTATGCTGTACTGGATTATGATTATAACAATAGAACCCCTCCCAAGCTCCGCTTGGAAGCCACTTATGTGTTTCTTCAGTATTTTTTTGTGAAAAATCAGATAGCATATCTAGTCTAATATCTAACGTCTAGCGTCTAACGTCCATTGTTTTTAGCATATGCTACAAACAAAATCTAAATAATCGCAACCTCATCCGGCGGCAACTTCATCAAATGCCCAATAGCCTTTTCCAGATTTAAATCCTCATAGACAATCTTGTAAATAATATTTGTAATAGGCATCCTCAGCTTAAGTTCTTTAGAAAGGTCAGCAATGATTTTTGCAGTCCGGATACCCTCCACTACCTCAGAAGTTTTTAGAATATCTTCCATCATTTCACCCTTTGCAAATCTGCGACCAAAGGAAAAATTTCTAGAATTGATACTGGTAGAAGTGGCAATCAAATCTCCTATCCCTGCTACACCTAGGAATGGACTGATATTTCTGTTTAAGGCCTTGCCTAATACCATGAGTTCTCGGAGTCCTCTGGTAATAAGAACAGACTGCATATTTTTTCCAAACCCCATGCCGTCCAACATACCAGCTCCTAAGGCAATTATATTCTTGAAGGAAGAAGCGAGCTCAACGCCAATAATATCGGAATTACCAAAGACATAAAATTTTTCACTCGCAAGCAGTTCTTTACCCAGTGTGATGACCTCATTAAATTCTGAAGCGATGACTGTTGCTGCCGGCTGACCCTCTAAGATTTCTGAGGATAGATTAGGTCCTGCCAGACATCCTACACGCATAGCGGAGGTTTCTTCCTGAATAACCTCGCTCATCGTTTTTATCAGCGTCTTATAGTTTTCAAACTCGTTCTTTGGGTAGTTGTATTCCAGTCCCTTAGTAGCATGGATAATAAAATGCTTGGGCTCTATAAAGGGAGATATATCTCGCATCGAATTGCGAAAATTGGCAGATGGTATAACTGGAATGATTACGGTAGACTCCTTTATCGCTTTTTCAGAATCTAAAGTAGCTACGATGTTTTTTGGTAAAGTGATACCACGTAAGGTATGTACACTATTTATTTCATCGACCTGTTCCTGTCGTCTACTGATGAGTTGTACATCAGTATTTATAGATAACAACTTTGAGACGGCAAGTCCAAAGCTGCCACATCCTATGACAGTAACCGCTTGGCTCATTACTTTTTCTTTTTACCCTTGTTTTTTTCACGTTCCGCCTGTACTGCTTGCTGTTGCTTCATGGCTTCTTCAAGACGTGCCTGGAAACCAGTTTTAGGCTTCTTCGGTTTGGCCTTTTCCTTGTTGAGCTCGGCCAGTATTTTATCGTTGTCAAAGACAAACTTTTTCGTCACTACAGTTTGCATGATGTTAAACAAGTTACTAAAGAACATGTAACAAGTCAACCCAGAGGCATAGGTGTTGAAAAATCCTAAGAACATGAGTGGCATAAAATACTGCACATATTTCATGGCAGGATTAGCAGACATATCCATATGCTTCGTGTTGTAATAGGTATATATCAGCGTACTTACCGCCCATAGAACAGTAAAGAGGGAGATATGCGAACCTATAAACTCAGGCATGGCAAAGGGTAGATTTATAAAGGCATCATAAGAAGATAGATCATTCGCCCATAAGAAACTCTCCTGTCTAAACGTAATGGAGGCAGGGAAGAAACGGAACAAGGCATACCAGATCGGCATCTGTAACATCATAGGCCAACAACCACCGAGAGGACTCACACCATACTCCCGATACATCTTCATAGTCTCCATCTGCTTCTTTTGCGGATCATCCTTAAACTTCGCACTGGCTTTCTCTATCTCCGGCTTCAGCGCTTGCATCTTTGCCTGCGAGAATAACATCTTATACATAAGCGGGTAGAGCAACATTTTCAAGATAAAAATCAAGACAATGATAACAACCCCTTTGGAACCTATAAGACCCGATAAAAAATTAAAAGAAGGACGTATTATCCATCTGTTGATAGAGCCAAAAATACTACGACCAAAAGGAATGATCTCCTCTAAGCCATTATTATAACTGCGTAAAGTTTCAAACTCATTAGGCCCCACATACATCTGCATAGCATAAGGCGCTCCACTTTCTACAGGAACATAGGCAATCGATTCTAAGACCTTCATGTCTTCACTTTCCTTAGCCATCATTTCTGTGCGCATCTCTGCACCATAAAACGGCTTGGACTTATCCGCCATCAGACTGGTGTTGAAGAACTGATTCACATGGGATACCCATTCTAACTTTTCACCCTCTAACTCTTCCTCGTCATCCCCTCTGCAATTACAGTAGTCAGATTTTGAATCTATTTCTTTATAGTATACAGAAGAGAACGTCTTTTCAAAGTTGGTATTCAATTCGATCTTATCCAGGTAATTCTTCCATCTAAACTTTAGACCCTTTGAATTGCCTGCCTGAATCCCACGCGTCTCTACCTTATAATCCAGTAAGTAACCTGAGTCGGGTAGTGTATAGGTCTGGACAAACTGTTTTCCTGATGGAGTCTGCGCAGTAAATCTTACGGAGTTACCAGACTTATTTACTTGAGAAAACATATCCATAGTAGATATTTCACTCCCACCATTCGGTATAAAATATTCAAATCTATTTTTTTCATCCTCCAGTAACTTCAGAGCAACCTTAGACTCATTGCCATCAGCATCCTCCACAATCTTCATATGATTCTTGATAAGGGCCTCCTTTATGATTCCTCCCTTACTGGTAAAATCTATTTTGATCTGCTTATTTTCAAGGCTTACAATTTCCTCTGTTCCACTCGCCACCTGCGCAAAATCTCCATACGTATTTTCTAATTGCACATTGCGCATGGAGTCACTAAGAGCGATTGTTTCAGTCTCAGTATTGGTCGTTTGTAATTCAGGATTTTCGGCAATCAGTTCAGCCTGAGCTATAGAATCTTGGATACGGTTATATTCCTCGATTTCTTCTGGGGTTGGAGCATTAACATACCACCATCCCGCCATGATGGCAAAAAGTAATAAAACTCCTGTTAGTTGTGTCTTTTCCATTAATTTAAATAGGTGCGCAAAGGTACAATTTTGTGCTAATCAGACCACTAATTCTCCTTTAATCGATGAATATTAGCAGAATTGCGATACAAATAGCTTTTTATCTATGTAGAAAGAGGCTTTACCCGCATGTTTTAACTCATCCTGAGCTAGGATTTCACTATTTAATTGGATGTTACATACATCCAGATTTTACCATTTTAGCCTCTTGATTATCTAGAATAATTTGGGCATCTCCTCTCGCGCTGCGCGCGAGAGGACCGGGTCATCCAGGGGTTCCGTCCAGAGAATCTCTGGACCCTTGCAGGCCCTTACTACCCCTGATGCGGGAAGATTCGGCTAAAAGAAAATTTATCCATTTTCATACAAGCCATTTTTTACGAAGCTAGTTTTTAAAGTACAAGATTCCTTGCTCTACATTTCGCCATGGCTGGATTAATGAAAATTCTAAACCTTTAGGGGTAATAAGCAAAGTATCCTTAAATCTTGCTTGTCCAAATCTTACTGTATTTTTTAATATAATGAAAGATTCTTTTTCTACATACGCTCCATGATGAATTGTACTACTCACTATATTTGAATTGATCACTTTGAAAGTCATGTTTTCCCTGAATTCAATAAGGACTTGTTCTTCATTGAAGTACTCAGCTTTGAATCTAACTGGCGAACTATTTTGAATCCTATTCCTAATCCATATGCCGGAGAGAATAAGAAGAAGGCCTAGAAGGATTATATAAAAATTGTCAGCTAAAGCATGCCAGTAGCTTGGCTTATTCTTAGCAGGGATAATCAGACTCAAGAGAAACAAAATTACAACTATGAATTTCAGAAATATAATTTCTAAGCCTGCTGTATTTGTAATTTCTTTGAAAAACATATATCCACTACACAAGAAGAATAGTAGTATGATCGTAATACGTAAAATGCTAGTAAATTTTAAGAATGTTGTCATGTTCTTTGTTGTTTTAATGAGCAAGTTTAGCTAGGACATAATCTAAATTAAGCGCTCAAACAGTGCAAAGAACTTAGGATTAGGAATCGTAGACATATTTCAAGAAATCGCAAATTGGCTCCTAGCTTCCATAGCCGTTAAATTGGCTAAGGCACTATAGCATAGTACTTAAAGTGTTCGTATATTGGCGCCATAATTAGAAAAAATGAAAAACACCCTCATTCTATTCCTTTTGGGAATCTCCCTGCAATTTGGTTTCGCGCAAGAAACACGCCTAGACTCAAGTTATGTATTTGACTGGGTAGATGAGGCATGGGTAAATACAAGATACTTTACGTATGCATGGGATAACGCACAAGACTATATACGATCTCAATATCGACCAAATGATAATGGGGAATTCTACTTAGTTACAAGATCAGAATTTCTCCATGATGACCAGGGGAATATTGTCAGCTTAGTTCAGCAAGATTATGACACGAGTCAGAATATTTGGCTAGACGACTATAGGGCAACATTCAATTATAATTCCATGAATCAACAAGTAGAGTTTGAAAGCTTCTTCTGGGATGAAGATCTTCAAATTTGGGAGAAGTTCGTTAAGTCAGAATCTTTCTACGTTACAGAGCATGATGAATTAGATCATATAATCAGGTATGAGGACGATGATAATAACGAATGGGAATACGATTTTACACTCTTTAATGAGTACTTCTTTGAAGGAGATAGATTAGATAGTCTTCGTTCATTTAGACATAGAGCAAATGAAATGGACACACTACCCTTTGAGCGAAAAGAATATGACTACAATTCTGATGGTATGCTTTCTCAGTTTAGAAACCACAGAGTAAACTTGCAGGATACTAACTTATATCTCATTGCAGTTGATGACTATTTGTATAATGAAAAAGGATTATTGGAAAATAGAAAAGTAGCATTGGGAAACAATTGGCAGGCCCCAGAGCCTAGAAACGATCATTACTTTACGTACGATGAAGACGATAAAATGACCAGCGAATGTTCATTAGAAATTATAGATGATGTATTCGTGAATAACAGAAAAGTCGTTTATGTATATGCACCTTTTACGATATCCTCTACAGAAGAAACTTCTTTGGAATTATCTACCAGTTGGAATAATAACTCTTTAGGTAGATTAGAACTGAGTGTGGATAATACAGATTCGTCAGACGATCTTAGAATGTTTATTGTAAATGTAAATGGACAGATTCTGAAATCTGTAAAAATCAATAAGAACCAGTCATTCAGTACAGGCTATACGCTGCCATCAGGAATGTATGCTTGGTTAATCGAAGATGCATCTGGGAGGTTTAAAACTGAAAAACTTATAGTACATTAAACGTGATAAAGATTCCAAACATTACATTTATTCCAGTTAAGAAAACAGGAGGGATGGCCCTTTAAGTGCATTTTAATCAATGAAATATAGACAACTTATCTTCCCAGGCTTATACCTAATAATCACATGTCTTTTTTGTGTCGCAATTTCTTCGTGCAGTGGACAAGAACGAAGAAATCCCATAATAAATCAGAGTCCGCAGTCCAGTGTAAGTTTGACAAAGAAAGATAATCAGATTAGTCAGGTTGTCAGGACTGTCTTTCAAGATTCAAAAGGACAGTTTTGGTTCGGAGGAGAAGGGGGTGCATTCAAACTAGTAGAGAATGAACTCATACATATAGAAGGTATTCAGGACGAAGGTGGTCGGGGTGTAACAATAAAAGATATTGCAGAAGACAAGGAAGGGAAAATATGGTTTGCACATACAGATGGAGTCAGTGTAGTCGAAAAAAAATCTGTAACGAACTACTATGAATCCAACGGACTTTTGAGCAACGATGCCTGGTGTATAACAATTGATAAAGAGAATACAGTTTGGATAGGGACGATTGAGGGTGTCTGTATCTTCGACGGCAGTAGTTTTTCTAGGTTTGAGATTCCTGAGGGGAAAATTGACTCCACGCGTGGTGTCTCCAGTACGAAAATAGTACATAACATCTTTGAAGACAGTCTGGGAAGGATATGGTTCAGTACGAATGGGGGAGTGTACATCAAAGAAGGAGCTAGCCTTCGTAATCTATCTGAAAAAGATGGTCTAGGAACTAATTTTGTGCATCAAGTTATGGAAGATAAAGATGGACGTTTTTACTTATCGACATCTAAGGGATTATATAAATACGATGAGGAAAATTTAGAGAATATTTCGAATGGGATTTCTGGTAACTTTAAAGGTGCTGGGGCAATTCTGCAAGACTCGCAAGGATATATCTGGTATATTTCTAACCTACGCGATATTTATCGTTTTAAAGAAGGGGAGGAACCCAGTAAATATGTAATCAGCGAAAGTGAAAATGGTCCAGCTAGTTTTTATATTTATGAAGATCAGAAAAAACGCATGTGGTTTGTAGGTTTTGGTGGAGCCTATCGATTAGAAAATGGAAAATTTATAAATATAACGAAGGATGGTCCATGGTAAGTTTCCTTTTTAACCTTAAAAATATCTAAAAAGAAGAATAACATAGAGGAAGAGAAAGATGGAAAAAATTGGCATTACATAACTTGCTGCTTTTAACTGAGAGAATTTGTAAAAAACTGAAAAGGCTTCTAAATCTTTTTTTAATTCAGTATAGATAAGACGCAGCAAATAAAATATACTATAGAGTATTCCTAAGATAACTAAGGAAACTAATACACCAGCAAAAATCCCATTTGAAAATCCTTCTGATAATTTTCCTATAACTTCTTGCAAAATCACAAGTGCTAGCGTTAACCCAAAAACATGGGCAGCATACCGACTTATAATAATGAGACACTCCTTAAGAATCAGATAAAACCTATTTGTTGCTCCCCTTGTCTGTTGAAATTCTATGCCTCTTTTTTTCTGTGCCTTATTACGCCGGGTGCGTGTACTTTCACGAGGCGGAACAACAACATTATAATCATCTTCAGTTGCGTGCTTTTTACGCTTCAGTTTTTCCCAGACAAATAAATCGTATTGTGTCCTAGCCTTCTTGTTACTCAATACATCATAGGCCTCCGTAATAATTATAAACTTAGCAGCTGCTTCTGGATCACTACTTTTATCTGGATGATATCTAATAGCAAGTTTCCGATAATTCTTTTTTATCTCTTCTTTCGTAGCACCCCTGTCTACGCCTAATAGTGCGTAATAATCTTTCATAAGTTATCATAAAAGTATAAAATTCCGAAAGTAATTTTATACACTTCGCTATTCGTAGCTTGCACCTATGCATCCATATCCTACCTCCGTTATTCTAACTTACACCTACAAACCTCGCTATTCGTAACTTGTACCTACGAATCCATGTTCTACTCCAGCTATTATAGTTCACACTCCGCTATTCGTAACTTGTACCCATTGGTGTCCGGTTAATATTTTAAAGTGGTCTTTTAAACCTCTAAGTCATTGATTATCAGTGTTCGGATTTGTGGTCTTCAAAAGGTAGCCCCCTTAATAAAAAAGTGTCGGTGGTCTAGGGGCAATCGCAAT
>CALIAU010000016.1 GCA_938045585.1 uncultured Saprospiraceae bacterium | reverse complement strand
AGTACTAAATGCAATTAAGAACAAAATTGTCCATAGAGTCTTTGCTGTAGTTAAAAGAAAAACACCATATGTCAAACTTATGAATTATGCATAAATAAATAATTACATATAAATTTGCTTAATCGTAGAAATTCGGTCCTGAGGACTCAGCTTACAGCTGACATTCCAGGCAATTCACGCAGTTACCACCATTCATTGACAGAGGATAGTATCAAGCGTCTCTATGAGTTATGAACAGTTACGCTGTGATCACTTAATGTTAGCAGTTCGATTCCATAGCGTTACAAATCCAAAATTACAAATCTGGTAGAATAGTTTGTTGTACAGGGAAGATTCGATTCTCTAATTCCTAGAAAATCTTTCAACATAAAAGTCCTTGCCATAAAATACAATGCTATCTAGACAAGCGCAATCTTGGATATAAATTAGATTGACATTTTCTAGATAGCATGTTGTACTTTCGGATATACTGAGTGGCATATCCAGCATTTTTAATGAATCATTACAGTGCAGGTGCTGCTGGAAAATCAACAGCAACATCTGTTAGATTATGCAGAGTATTTGTGATACCTATTGCTCCTGCTGCAATAACTAAATCAATTAGATTTTCTTTAGAATAACCAGCATTGAAGAAATTTTCTTTTGTGCTTTCACTTACATTACCTCTTGATTCAGCTAATTCTTTAGCAATTTTAGCAAGAGCATCTGTTTTTGAATCCCAACTTGCTTGACCTTTTCTGAGTTCAATTATTTGAGCATCATCAAAACCGTTCATTTTGGCAATAGCTGTGTGCGCAGCTTGGCAGTAACTGCAACCATTCACTTGACTAATAGCTAGGTCAATAACTTCTTTTTGCTTAGCTGAGAAGGATGTCTTACTGCCTGATAAAGTAAGAAAAGTAGACAGTGCATTTTCAGAATGAGCCATCGTCGCATAAAGATTTGGAACGAAAGTTAATTTACCTTTAAGATTGTCAAAGATAGCTTGATTCTCAGCAGATACTTCTTCTCTAGTTGGAACATTAATTTTGGACATAATTTTACTTTTATTTATTTGATAATTATTGTACGGTGCAAAAGTAGAGTAATAAATAGATAGATGTATGTCAATGTTTCCTTTAGAATGGTCAACTATTCCCTTTCGACGCTTTAAAACGCTGAATCGCTATAGTTGTTAAGTCTTTTTTCCTTATTGAAAAAGAAAATTTAAAATATGATTGGATCAATTTTCAATCTATAACTTATCAAATCCGCATTGTCAAGAGTTAGTTTTACACAGTCAAGACAATTTAACGCATACCATCTTTCATTTAAACTTTAACGGATTTTTTAATTAATTTGATTGCCCAATTGTAATGACTAGATGAATTAGATGTTAAGTATTCTCCAAGGGAAGTGGAGCCTGTCCATTTGTATTTTTTCTTTTCAAACAAATCTTCTTCTGAATGTTTCTTTATCAATGCTTGGATTTTTTCGAAAGACTGATCCAATAATTCTCTCGCAATTTTGAGTTCAATATTTTTATTTTTATCCCAAATTTTACGATTCAATTCAGGCAAAGTGCGCCATGTATATCCTTTCGCAGGCATTTCAGGTTTGTCTCCTGCCATTCCAATCTTGTACCACTCCAACATCATTACATGCCATTCATGTAAATGAGCTAATACATCTTTTATATTTCTGTTTAACGTGCCTTTAGGGAATTCTTGATTAAGTTCATCTGTTGAATACGAACTTATCAATTGAATCAACTTTGCATAGTTTTCCTGACTCTGTATTAATAATTCTGTTTTTGTTTTAGGTCTTGGCATGTTTATTTACTATCAGCTAAAAAATTAAATATAGCTATCTTGAGTTGGATGCCCCTGCATGTTTGATAATGTTCTATACACATCTTCTCACAACTCTCCACTGAAGATAGTAAGATACTAGTTGTAATACCTTTTTCTCCTCTTTAGTTAAAAGCTATCAAAAGATGTGACGTGATGAGCTTTAGTTGTACCCCCTTATTCAACTTTCAAAAATTTCTGTATTTGATCTCCAACTTTAATTATGTAAAATCCATTATTTAACTGCTCTACAGAAATCATTTCTGTTTTAGATCCTATCCTTCCTTTTAGAATTTGATTACCCTTTATGTCATGTATAAAATACTCCTGTTTATTCGCATTATTTATAACTAATGCATGCTTAACTGGATTAGGATATAGCTCTAATAATTCTTCATTAGATGTATTTGTTGCACTTGTTAAAGCACAATTATCTTTAAAGAAATTCCACATTATTTTATTTGGTGTTATCCCTTCTATTGCCTCACTGAACCAAACATGGTCGCCGGGTTTATCAAATTCTTCATGTATCGTATATAATGCAATGCAACTATTGTCATTGCCTCCAGAATATGTATCAAGGATTACATTGCCTCCGTTGAGTTGCGTTGAACTAAGACTACTACTATTTATATTATTTTGATCTAGCCAAAAATGTATTACCTCTTCAACGGATTGATACCAAACATTTCCATTGTAAGGTAAAACCCAATCTTCTATCCCATGGAACTTAATTATTGGGACAGCTTTATTTATAACACAATCCTCATCTAACATTGTTCCGGACATAATTCCTATCGCTGCAAATAAACTACTACTATTACAGGCAAGGCTGTACGCCATCATACCTCCGTTTGAATATCCACAAGCATAGATCATTTCTGAATTAATATTGTATTCATTTTTTAAGCTTGCAATTAATTCTTCAATAAAGTAAACATCATTTTCGTAAATGTTATCTATCCCATTATCTCCTGGCTCCCAATACCTATCTTCTTTTTCAGGGCGATAAGCACCCTGAGGATATACTACAATTATATTCTCTTCATTAGCTAATTCAGAAAAATTGTAAAAGTCCCCTATTGTTTCCGAATAGTCAGAAGCACAATCTCCAAATCCATGCATATTTATAATAAGTGGTGTTGGAATATTTTCATTATAATTCTGGGGTACCTGCAAAATGAACTCTCTAAATATTGTATCAGAATCGATTATTTGAGAAATTTTAAAATTGTTTGGATTACTTAAATTCTGTGCACAGATTTCTGTTTGCGACCTTATTTGGGTAGACAGGAATGAAAAGAATATGACCAGAGATAGATAGTATTTCATTTTTATATTTTAATAGTATCGTTAAGTCTAACATTGCGCAAAAAAGATTAGCTAAACTCCTCTTCTTGCACATGCTATCCGCTAAAGATAATAAGAAAATTCTTGCTCATACTAAGCCTTTTCTCAATTTAAACCTACAAAAGAATATGGTCGCATCTTATTTTCCTTATAACATCCAGTAACGATGCATTTTATTATTTTTAAAACATGTATAGGAATGAAGAACCTCAAGAAAAGAGCTCTAACAATCGAAGAAATTTTATCAAAGATTCCATTTTAGCCTCTTTAGCAATCTCATTAGGGACGGAAATCGTCTATGCTAAGAACATGCCTCCAGGCCTAGAGCTTATTGGACTAAATTCTAGTCCCTTAAACACCTTCCCCGGCAAGAGCAATGCGTTGACAGTACTTAATGATAGACCTGTCAATATGGAAACGCCTGCGCATCTTCTAAATGATGCACTAACGCCAAATGAGTTATTTTTTGTCAGAAATAATGGTCTTGTACCTTCTCAGATAAACGCAGAAACTTGGACACTTACCATCGAGGGAGAATCAGCAAGAAAAGCAAAGTCTTATACACTCAATGAACTCAAAACAAAATTTGAAAATATTACTTATCCACTTACGCTTGAATGTGGTGGAAATGGAAGAAAAGAATTTAGTCCACCTGCCAAGGGAAACCAATGGACGACTGGAGCAGTAGGCTGCGCAAAATGGACAGGGGTTAGATTAAAAGATGTGCTCGAAGATGTAGGTATTAAGTCAAATGCTGTCTATATAGGATACTATGGAGCGGATCTACATCTCTCGGGTGCCCCAGACAAAGACGCCATCTCTAGAGGAGTACCTATTTCCAAAGCAATGGAAGAGGAAAGTATGATCGCTTGGGCAATGAACGATGAAGATCTTCCTCTCTTAAATGGATACCCCCTCCGTCTCGTTTTCGGTGGTTATCCAGCCTCTTGTTCTGGCAAGTGGTTAGAAAAAATAGTCATTAGAAATAAAGTCCATGATGGCCAAAAGATGAATGGATCTGCCTATAGGATACCCTGTAATCCAGTAGCTCCTGGAGCAAGTGTGGAAGATAAGGATATGTGCATCATAGAACGCATGCCCGTAAAATCTCTCATCTCTTTTCCTAAAACGGGCGCGATTATTACACAGGGACAAAAACTGCCTGTAGCCGGACATGCTTGGACCTCAAGTTCTAATATTACAAAAGTGGAACTATCTATTGATTTTGGAACATCTTGGCAGAATGCCTATGTATCTAAAAGTACAAACAGATATGCCTGGCAGCATTTTGAAGCTACAGTACAGTTTCCTGCAAAGGGCTATTACGAAGTATGGGCAAGGGCAACAGATAATGAAGGAAATACACAGGCCATGCTCATTCCTGGTTGGAACCCTAAGGGGTATTTAAATAATGCCTGCCATCGGATTGCTGTAAAAGTTTCATAGTGGATGCAAAATAAAAATGACGATACAACCTATCTATGGAGAATGGCAATGGTTCTCATACACCTTGTCTTCCTATTCATCTTGTTAGGTCTAGGCTATCTCTTAGGGCAAGAACAGCTCCATGCATTTTTAAACAAACCCAAACTAAGTCAAACGCAGTTAGAAGAATTTTCAAAACAAAGGGCAATTGCAAGAAAACAAGAAAGAGAAAATAATTGGAACTTGGTAGAGAATGGGATACATGTCAAAACGGGATTAAAAGATGATACACACCTCAAGCTAGTAATCGGAGCCTGTACGAGCTGCCATTCTTCAAAGTTGATAATTCAAAATAGAGCAACACGAGAAGGGTGGAAGGGCATGATCGATTGGATGCAAGAAACCCAGAACCTAGTAGATCTTGGTGACAAAGAAGTATTTATTTTAGATTACCTAGAGAAGCATTATGCGCCTCATGAAGTAGGACGTCGTGAAAATTTGGATCTAGATGAAATAGAATGGTATATCTTACATCTAGAATAGTAATTTGGAAAACGGATCTGACAGATATGGATTCATACTCATCTCTGCATAACTCAAAACTTTAGCATCTAAGTTTTTAGCAGTGCACAATAACTCCTCTTCTCAGCGGTTATATACCTCGTAATATCAATTGACAAAACACTAAATCAAAACACCAAATTAATATATGGCGAAAGACAGGACCTAACCAAATATTTTGTCTAATGAATTCTTATAAATCTTTAAAAACAACTTTCATTTTCCTTAGTATTTTATTCTTTAATCAATTGTCTGCTCAATCTAACTGGACCTATGGTATAGGTATGGCTACAAATGTATCAAGCTTCCAACCTATTTCACTAGATGCCTTAGGCGTGTCTGAGAATCTTGAATTTGATAACCTTGTTGGCTTCTCTCTTTTCACTAGATTAACTTACAAAGCAAACCATAGATTTAAACTTCAAAGTGGTACTGGTATTAGTTTCAAAGGAGCTAAAGTACAGGATGTAGGTTTTGAAACTGTTTCGTTTAACCTGCCCCTCATTGTGAGCACTAGAACATGGAATGAATTGTATATGGATGTGGGTCTCCAGTATGATTACTTGGCAAACTTTGCCACCTCTTTCGAAGACCAACGAACACACATTAATGAACGCATTGATAATAGGAACTTATTCAGTCTTCATCTAGGAGGACATTATAATATCAAAGATTGGGTAGAAATAGGTCTAGCATATAAACCTACTATTAACTCTTCTGCAAGTTTACCATTCACAACTTTAACAGGAGAACCTGTTGGAACTGGGAATATTTTCCAGAAAAATCTCCAATTTTCTATAGTAATCTCCCATTAATTAAAATTTGGTCTCCAATTTGTATCTTTGATTGGAGACCAAATTATTTAAAGTCTTTATACTATGAAATATTTATTTATTCTATGTCTCGTTCTAGCAAATGTAACGACCTATGCCCAGTCGGATGGTACAGATTTTAGAACACGTGTAGGTGAGCAAATTCCTGGGTTTCCCTTATTAGCTTCTACAGGGGAGTGGTTTGAAATTGAAGACTTTCAAGGCAAGCCGCTACTTATTATATTATTTGGTACACATTGCGGTCCCTGTATTAGAGAGCTCCCTGTCATTGACGAACGTATCAATAAGAAGTATAGTAAAGACGAACTTACAATTCTTGCGGTAGCTGCAAATGATCATCAACTAGATGTAGAGAAATTTCAGAAAAAGTGGGGCTATGACTTTATCTACATTCCTGACCCTGAACAGAAAATTTTTAATCTCTTTGCCTGGGATACGATTCCGCGAAATGTGCTTGTAGACAAAAATGGAAAAATTATTTTTCAGTCCATAGGTTATAACAAAAGTCCATTTGAACAAATGGTAAAGCTTATCAAGCAAGAAGTAGCTTCTAAGTAGTTGATTCGGCTAATTTGCAATTACATGTAATTTTCTCTAACTCTTTCATTGTTGTCCATTCTAGAAAGATTTGTAATTTTAGAATTATAGATGCTAATCATCTGTTTTTTTATTAAACTAGAAACAATGACAAATACAGGAATAATTACAAAGATAAGTACACAGAGCTTTAACAATACCTACGAAAAATTAAAGAATATAGTTAGTAACAATCCAAACTTAAAAATCATTTTTGAACTTGACCATCAATCTAATGCCAGCTCAGTTGATTTATCATTATCGCCTACAAGAATAATTTTCTTTGGAAATCCTAAATTAGGAACACCATTGATGCAATCAGGAACATTTACGGGATTAGATTTACCACAAAAGATACTAGTAAGCGAATCGAATGGAGAAGTTTCAGTTTCCTATAACGATCCGTATTATTTGAAAGAAAGACACAATATAGAAGGACAAGATAATGTATTGCAAAAAGTAGCTCAAGCTTTGGATACAATTACTTCTGCTGCCACAAATTTTGAATAGTTTCGATGTTATAAGTAAGCTTTTAAATTAAAACTTTGGGAGTTTGCTTATTACTGACAATAAGTTAGTTTAATAAGCATTCTTAATGAATAGGAAATAACTCTAAGTGCACTGGCATTTGTATTGTAGGAAAGTATAAAAACTTACCACCTAATATCCTTCTTAAAAGACATAAATCATTGCATATTTAAATGAATGAAAATTATAGAACTGACATTGACGGGCTTAGAGCAGTAGCCGTAATTTCAGTCATTCTTTTTCACCTCAGTTATTTACCAAATGGTTATCTAGGTGTCGACATATTCTTTGTAATTAGTGGATACCTAATAACCGGTAAAATATTTAGTGATGTCGAAAAAAATAAATTTTCTATTCTAAGATTCTATGAAAAGAGAATTCGACGTATAATTCCTTTAGTATTATTTACAACACTAATTGCATTTGTTCTGGGTTTACTTTTCATGCTTCCTGATGATTTGGAAAATTTAAGCCAATCCGTATTTGCATCAAATATTTCTGCCAATAATATTTTAATGAAAATAAAATTCGCAGATTATTGGAGTGTTCAAAACGACTATAAGCCTTTAATGCACACTTGGAGTTTAGGTATTGAAGAGCAATTTTATCTATTATATCCTATCATCTTTTACTTCCTGCAAGGTGGTAGAAAAAAATATCTTCTCCCTTTATTAATTTTTCTTTCAGCCATTTCTTTACTACTTTTCTTTATATCGAATAATGCATTAGCAAAGTTTTATTTTCTTCAATATCGATTTTTTGAACTTTCAATAGGTGGTGTTTGTGCCATCTATTTTTCTAAAAGAGATACTTTAGTAAGATTTAAGAAGAGCCAATTTGTACTATTGCTAATATTCTCCATGTTAGTCTTTTTGTTATTCTTTAAGCTAATAATAAGTAATGATCTAAAAATATTATTTACGGTAATTTTGACGGCTAGCATATTGGTGCTAGGTGATTTGCACTTTCAAAACAATTCGTTATATGAAGCTTTACTCTCTAATAAAGTATTTAGAGGAATAGGGAAAATCAGCTTTAGCATATATATGTGGCATCACATTGTTTTTGCATTTTCACGCTATGTGTTAATCGAAGAGATTTCTTTTTATCACGCGATAATCTTAATACTATTGGTAGTAATATTATCTATTGCTAGCTATTTTTTTATTGAAAACCCTTTCAGGAAAAAGAATTTTATTAAAACCAAAGCACTACTACTTGTAGTCAGCATCGCATTTTTATTCCTTACAACTGCTTCGCTATATGTTTATATGAAAGGGGGCATTATAAAAGATGTACCTGAACTTGGTATAAGCACATCTAATAATATTGCTCAATTGATCGAAAGTCAAAGTAATATTAATATAAAGTATAATGAAGATATTAGAATTCTAAATGAACCCTTTACTAAAACCCATAAAGTAAAAGTCCTTGTTATTGGAAACAGTTTTGGACGAGATGTAGCAAACATTATTTTGGAGTCTTCTGTTAAGGATTGGCTTGAGCTGCGATATTCCGATTTGATTTTAAAATCTGACGATGAATTGATAACTAGATGTAGAAATGCAGACCTTATTTTCTTTGGCAGTGATTATCCAACAGAAAATATGAAGTCAAAATATAGTATTGATATGAATAAGGTTTGGGTATTTGGATTAAAGAATTTTGGCTACTGTAATGGAATCCATTATAACAGCAAAATAAAAAATTATTCAACGTACAGAACATCCATGAAGACGGGCATATTAGAAAGAAACGATGATTTTAAAAATCAATGGGCGGAAAGATATATTGACCTAATAGAATTGGTAGCAGATGCAGAAGGCAGAGTCCTTGTGTTTACTCCTCAAGGAAAATTTATCAGTCAAGATACTGGACATTTTACAAAATTTGGTGCTGCATATTTTGCAGAACTACTAGATTCCAAATTAAAGGAAATTATACACTTAAAGTAAATCGTTAGATTTTCTACAATTGTTTGTTCATTCCAAAACTTAATCCTAAGCTATTTTGGAATATTTCATTCAACCTGGAATCGCCGTATGGTTTTTTAAAATACACAGTGGACACTAGGCTTAGCTTATCTCTTAGCTTTAATTTCATTCCAATAGCTGTTTCATTAATAAAAGAATAACTATTGGGATAGAGGCTAGGTGAAATATTTCCATGAAATGTATTTTCAACAAAGGGAGTTATACTATTGAGGTCTATTATGTAATATCTATACCCAATTAATATGTCTACTTGACTAATGAATTTTTGTTGTCCACTAGAACTTTCATACCAAGTACTTATAACGGCACCTAAGATAAGGTACTGTGATTTTTACGGATATTAGAATTAAATCTCTTTTTTAAAAAACAATTTTGTCCACTGTAAAGCATCCATGTCGATATTTTTAGATTCTAAAAACTCAATTTGATTTTTTAATAAAACAAACTATTATTAACTTAAGCTACAATTTCCAACTAGGCATAAAGCTTAGCTTATTTTAAAATGCACTATGTTAAATGCATAGTGCATACAACAAATTAAATCATTCTAAATGAACAACAACTATCTGAATACCCTTATGGTATTAGTTTTCACTATCTCTTGTATGGCGCAGGGTATTGATTCCAGAAATGAAGCAAAAATTGATCTAGTACAATCACAATATGGTCTTAGTGGTGAAGGTGTTTTGACTATAATGATGGATAGAGGCATAGATTATCGTCATCCGGATTTTATTGATGAAAATGGGGAGACACGCATTGCATTTATTTTTGACCTCTTAGATGATACGGGTGCAAATGATACTGACAATCCCTATGGAATGGGAACGATTTATGATGCACAAGAAATTAATGCAGAATTGATGAATGGCACTGCAAATATTAATACAGATCTGTTTGGCCACGGAACTGCAACAACGGGAATTTTTTGTGGCAATGGATCTGGCATTACTGACGCAGAACGCTTTAGGGGGGTCGCATACAATTCTACTATCATTAGTATCATTGTTACAAAAGATTTTGTTCCTCCTTTTGATGATGACCCAGGGCAAATAGGAGAATTTGACCCAGCAAGATTGCAGGCTGGTTTTGATTTTGCCTCTGATAAGATAGAAGAACTAGCTATGCCATCTGTGACTCTGCTTAATATTGGTTCTATAAGTGATCCCACAGATGGAAGTATTGCCTTATGCGATGTGTTCGAAAATTACACGAGCAAGAATCATAGCTTTGTGTGTGGTGTAGGAGATGATGGAGGCAAGGAAAATCATATGATTGCCGAACTAACAGAAGGGCAGGAAACTACTTTTGAAATAAATAAGGGAGAAGCTGGAAATCTACGCTTCATAGCATGGTACAATGAACAAGATCGTGTTAGCTTGACTATTCAGCGACCTAATGGAGTGGTAGAGGGTCCCTTCAGCCCACCATCAGGTCCCAGTGGAGTAGAGGATGTTTTCTTAGACCAAATAAATATTTTCCATAGAGCAAAAGATGTGGAGTTTGCACAATCTGATTCTGAGTTAAGACAGCTTCTTATCGATTTTTATGGAGATCAAGGCAACTACATCGTAAGACTTTCTACAACAGACCTTAGTTCGGATGGAACGCTTAATGCTTTTCTAAATCCTGCGAGGTATAATAATTCAAATAGCTTTTTAAATAATGATAACCCTGGAGGTAATATAAATAGCTATGCAGCCTGTCCTTCTGTTATTTCTCCTAGTGATTATGTAGCAACAAATAATTGGGTTGATATTGATGGGATTTCTAGAATGAGAACCAATGAGGGTTTGCCTGGTGAACTTTGGGTAGGGTCAAGTACTGGTCCCACAATGGATGGAAGAATTGGAGTAGATTTTGCCGCACCTGGCGAAATTGCAGCTTCTGCATATGGGGAAGATTCTTTCTATTCTTCATTCAGCTTTAATGTGTTAGAAGATAGTGATAGACATTACGGAATTCAGACTGCAGTTAGTGCTGCTGCACCTATTACGGCAGGAGTTATTGCTCTCCTGTTAGAAGTGAATCCAGCACTTACTCCCGAGGAAATTAAATCGATATTACAAGCATCTGCAAGATCGGATAGTTTTACGGGTACGACTCCAAATGAGATATGGGGATATGGTAAATTAGATGCATTAGCTGCTGTGAATTTAGCCTTAGCTACAGTGAGTACAGATGATACGTTTATAGTTGATGAGGAGCAATGGAAATTAAGTCCAAACCCAAGTTCATCCATCGTTCAAATAAAACATCCTAGCTCGTCACAAGCAATTCAATCTGTTAGTTTGTATACTCTAGAAGGGGTAGAAATAAAGACTACGTATAACACTAAAACGAATCAACTAGACATAAAATTACTGCCAGCGGGAACATACATTGTAAGGATACAGCTAAAAGAACAAAACATAATTAGAAAGCTACTTAAACAGTAGGCTCTCTATTCATACTGTGTACTATACCTGCTAAATAAGGGTTCATCTACCTGTGATAAGATAATCAGCATGTCTTGGAAGACAATCTGACAACTTATATTTCATCTTTTATCAAATTATCTATCCTCAAACAGCAGTATATGCAAGCTTCTGAGTATCTTCCCAGTGAATAAAGTCAAAGCTGATCACAAGAAATATAGATCAACTTGAATCAAAACCAAATAAATGTAATTCCAATGATATTAAGAAGGATTATTTTTTTAATGCTAGGCTGTATAATCTGTTCTCAATTACATGCGCAGACTGTACCTATCTTAAACTACACAATTAATTCTTTTGGGCAACCTGTTTTGGAGATTGATGGAAACGCGGACTCATATTACCTTCTGACTGCAAGGCATGAACCAAATACAAATTATGAGTCAATAGTCTCTATGACCCTGGGAGAGGATGGTCTTATGGCAATTTCAGAGCCACTCGCTGCCTATGCATTAGAAAATTATAAAATTACGGAACATTCTATTGCTTCTCCAGATGATACAGACGGGGATGGTGTGGATGATATAACAGAGTATGGTAATAGACCTACACAGTCTCCCCTTAACTTTGCACCAGCTGTCCCTTTAGTTGATGGAACTACCGTAATCACTTCGCAAGAATTATATTCTGAATTAGCAGTTGTTTCTGAAAACATACCCTGGGCTCCTTTTTTGAATAATAGAGAATTTGCAAAATTTGTAATCGTAAGGCAATCTTCTGATGAACCAGAAGTCTATTTTATAAATACTAAAACGCATGATATACACAATAGTTTTTTAAGTACTATAGGATTAAATGTTTACTTGGATGATGTAGAAACGGGCGAGATCGTATATAATCCAAATGAAATATTACCAAATGGAGCAATAGGAAGTTACCTGTTTAACTATTCCTTTGGCAATTCTGTTTCTTTTGAAAAAACACAAAGAACATTTGAATTATTAGCTGCTAATATGCCATTCTTAAACAATAATTTGAAGCATTTTATAGGAGGTGGTGGAGAGAATCTATACAACACACAATATAAGGATGACTTTGTGGGCTCAAGAGTAGATGTTGTTCTTGAATCGGAGTTTTTTGCTGATGTTAATTTTCTTCCATTTCATGAGGCAGAAGGATTTGGTCTTTTTAAGCATATGCAGGCCGGTGATAATCCAGGGTCTAGAGATATAGTTCTTTATGATGCCTTGCCAAATTCTTTACCACGTGTAGGTGGGATTATAACCTCAGTGGTACAGACACCCCTGTCTCATGTTAACCTAAGAGCTATTCAGGATAATGTACCCAATGCGTATATTGCCGAGCCACTTATGATTGACTCGATTTCTTCCCTGCTTGGGAAGTACATATATTATAAAGTAAGTTCTGATGGCTACGAAATACGTGAAGCAAGTTTAGAAGAAGTCAATGAATGGTTTGAGAAATTACGTCCTACTGAACCACAGATTCCTGAAAGAGATTTGAGTTTTACAAAAATACTTCCTTTAGATGAGATTGATTTTTCAATGTCTACTGCTTTTGGCGCTAAATGTTCCAATGTTGCAACCATGCGTAATTTTGGATTTCCTGAGGGAACAATCCCTAATGGCTTTGGAATTCCTTTTTATTATTACGATGAGTTTATGAAATTTAATGGGTTCTATGAGGAGGTAGAAGAGATGATTTCTGATCCTAACTTCATCAATGATCTAGAAACTAGAATAGATATGTTGAAGGATTTTAGAGATGATATCAAGGATGCAGATATGCCTCAATGGATGTTGGATGATCTGGATGAAATGCATAAGAGCTTTCCCGAGGGTACTTCTGTAAGAACCCGATCAAGTACAAATAATGAAGATCTACCAGGCTTTAGTGGAGCCGGCTTGTACACCTCAAAGACACAACACCCAGATGAAGGGCATATGTCAAAATCAATTAAGCAGGTATATGCTAGTATGTGGAATTTTAGAGCTTATGAAGAACGAGATTTTTACCGAGTTGATCAATACATAGCTGCAATGGGTGTCCTATGTCATCCTAATTATGAAGATGAAAAATCAAATGGTGTTGGTGTTAGCATTGATCCACTCTATATGACGACAGGTAATTATTACATTAATACACAGGTTGGAGAGGTCTTAATAACCAACCCTGATGCCAATTCGATTCCAGAGGAAATCTTATTAAGCATAGACCCAGATGGAGGGTATTTTGTTTTACGAGAATCTAATTTATCTCCAGTCGGGCAAAATGTAATGACAGATGCGCATATAGATGAACTCAGAGACTATTTGACTGTAATTCATGATGAGTTTGAAATACTCTATAATGTAGAAGGGGCTGAAGGCTTTGGAATGGATATAGAATATAAGGTGACTAAAGAAGATCAGCTTATCATCAAACAGGCAAGACCCTGGGTTTCTTTTTGGGCAGATATCAATTCCAACTTTGATCTTTCGGTGGAGGCTATCGTAGAACCAATAAGTTCGTCCTCGCTAAGTGAAGAAGAATATGTTACTGCCTCTATTAAAAATGCTGGGTTAAGAGAAATGCTGAATTTTGATCTTTCCTTATTCGTTGATGAAGACTTAGTGGAAGAGATGAGCATCACTGAATCAATAGGTCCGCAAAATTCTAGAGATTTTCAGTTTACAATGCCACAAGATTTTTCAATACTTGGAGAGCATCTGCTAAAAGTAATTGTGTCTCACCCTGAAGATGGATATGAGAAAAATGATACCCTAGAAACAGTTATAAATAAACTCTATCCTTTAGAAGCCGAACTGTTAGATATCCACGCATCTCCAAAATGTGGGAATGAGGTAGAAATTGTCGCACTAGTTAAAAATATCGGTGAGGAAACGTTTCAAAGTACCGAGTTGGAAGTAATTGTTAATGGGCAACTAGTTGAAATAGTAGATTATCAATTTGGAATTCCATATTTATCAGAAGTTCCAATTTCTATTACGATTACGGAAAACCTAATGCAGGATAATAATGAAATTTCGATAAATATCATTCGCGTAAATGGTATAAAAGATGCTGTATCAGATAATAATTCAAAGTCTACAACTATAGGCTTAGATTCAGAATTTGACCTTATTACCTTCGTTGTAAAGGTAGATAACTATCCCTATGAAAATACGTGGGCTTTAACAGATTTAAATACAGGCGAGGTCCTAGAGTCTGGTGATTTCTCACAGGGTGATTTTAGCAAAGACATCTGTGTCAACTATAGTCATTGCTTTGAATTAGTTGTGACAGACTCTTATGGAGATGGTATTTGTTGTGGATTTGGTCTAGGGAACTTTCATGTCTTAAATAGTCAGGGTATTAGGATAGTAGATAATGATGGTAATTTTGGGTCCATTGCGGAAGAACAGTTTTGTGCTGTGGGATGTGTTGTTGAAGCTGATATTGACATTACTCTTGCGAGTAGTATCTTAGCAACGGATGGTGTCATTACAATATCTCCAAGCCTGGGGATAGCTCCTTTTTCTTATAGTATAGATGGAGGGCTCAATTTTTCGAATTCTAATATATTTGAAAATCTTGAAGTGGGCGATTATAATGTTGTTGTCAGGGATGCAAACTTCTGTCAATTCGAACAAACAATCAATCTTGGTTTTGACACTTCAAGTAATACAGTCGATTTATTAGATAATGAAATTCGCTTATATCCAAATCCTACAGAAGGAACGCTTTATCTAGAACTTGGAATCAATTTGAAGAATAACTTGAGTGTAGATGTTTATAATAGTTTAGGCCAAGAGATAAAAATACAGACAGTAGGACAAGAGATAGGGGATAACACAACTGTAGTGTCTCTGGATGGTTATCCCGCTGGGACCTATGTTCTTAGATGCTACAATAAGGAGGTCGAACAATTCTTTAAGGTCATTAAGCTATAAAAGGGACTTTCTTCTTAGGGAGATATTAACTTAAGAATTCATGGAGATGCCAGATTAAATGAATAATTTCAAACTATCAAGTATCATAGAAATGAATTCATTTAAAACAAGGTACAACAGAAGATCATTTATGAAGTCATCCGCTTTGGCAGGTGGAGGGATGCTTTTGAGCTTTAGTTGGTTGGCTGCTTGCAAGTCCGATGCCCATATAACTGAAGCTTTAGAGCTACCAGATGAATGGTTTGATTTTAATTCCTATTTGAAAATTGGTAATAATGGTGTAGTCACAATTTATTCTCCTAATCCAGAATTTGGTCAAAATGTGATTACCGCAATGCCGATGATAGTAGCAGAGGAACTGGATGTAGATTGGGAAAAAGTGATTGTAGAACAAGCGCCATATAGTCAAGATAAATATCCAGGCGGTGCCTTTGGGCAGTTTACTGGAGGAAGTAGAGGAATCATGATGAAGTGGAAGCCACTCAGGACCGCTGGAGCTACTGCAAAATATCTTTTAAGACAGGCCGCAGCGCAGCAATGGAATGTTCCTATAGAAGAAGTAACTACAGAAGCTGGTGTATGTTTTCATAAAAAAACCGAACAACAATCCGGCTACGGGGAGCTGGCAAGTGTAGCTGCAAGTTTAGCAATTCCTGAAGAATTAAGTTTTAAAGATCCTTCAAAATATAAGATAATAGGACATTCTAAAGCAAATGTAGAAGCAGATAAAATTATTACTGGAAAACCATTGTTTGGAATAGATTATAACACAGAGGGTATGTTATACGCTATGCCGGTATTTCCTCCATCATTTGGAATGACACTACATAGAATCCGCAACTCTGAATCGATTAGATCTATGCCTGGTATAGAAGCTGTGTTTCCTGTAGAAACATATAATGAGGATTGTAAGCCAGGTTTTTTTGACACAAATGCCTTCCCTGAATTTATCGCGATAGTAGGGAAGTCTACTTGGCAAGTCATGCAGGCTAAGAAAAAATTAGAAGCTGTTTGGACGCCTATCGAAGCCAAAACAAGAAAGGTAGATAGGTTCGGAACTGAAGTTGAGATACATACACCAGCTGGTCTAGAAAATACAACAGACCATAACGCAAAAATGGAATCTTTACTCGCTGGTCCATTACAAGTAGTCAGAAAGGATGGAGCACCAGAGGAGGCTTTTAGGAATGCAGATAGAATAATTGAAAGACATTATACTGCTCCCTTCTTAGCTCATAACTGTATGGAGCCCATGAATACCTTTGCGCACGTACAAGAAGACAGGGTGAAAATTGTGGGGCCACTACAAGCACCAGGGCTTATTGAACCTACACTATCTGCAAGACTAGGCATACCAGCAGAACATATTGATATAGAGATGACACGTATGGGCGGTGGTTTTGGAAGACGTGCCTATAGTGAATATATGGTGGAAGCAGCCATAATCTCTAAAGCAGTAAATGCACCTATTAAATTCATGTACTCCAGAGAGGATGATATGAAAAAAGGTGTCTATCGTCCTAGCTATCAAGCTATCTACCGAGCTGCATTAGACAAAGAAAATAAACTCACAGCTATTCATATCAAGGCTGGGGGTGTTCCAGAAAGTCCACTTTTTGCAAACCGATTTCCAGCTGGTAGTGTAGATAACTATTTAGCCGAAGAGTTTTCAATAGATTCTAATATTACTACTGGGGCGTTCAGAGCACCTCGATCTAATTTTATGGCTGGTGCAGAACAATCTTTCTTAGATGAACTAGCAATGGAGATGAAAAAAGATCCCATTGATTTTAGATTAGAATTGCTGCAAAGAGCAAAAGAAAATCCTGTGGGAAAATCAAATGATTATGACGCAGAAAGATATGCAGGAGTTTTGCAACTAGTAAAAGAAAAATCCAATTGGGGCCAAGGCGATGAGAATGTGCACAGAGGAGTTTCAGCATATTTTTGTCATAATTCCTACGCAGCCCATGTTTTGGAACTTCGTATTGTAGATGATCAACCGCTTATTCAGAAAGTTACCTGCGCAATTGATTGCGGTCTTGTTATCAACCCGGATGCAGCTAAAAATATGGTAGAGGGTGGAGTAATTGACGGCATCGGTAATGCCTTATTTGGGGAAATGACCTTTGAAAACGGTACTCCTCAAAAATCAAATTTTCATGAGTATAGAATGATAAGGATGGCAGAAGCTCCAGATCAAATAGATGTTCATTTTGTGCAAAATGAGATAGACCCAACTGGTCTTGGAGAGCCACCGTTCCCTCCTGTTTTTGGAGCCTTGGCAAATGCCATACATGCAGCTACAGGCAAACGATTATACAAGCAACCTTTTCTTAAGAATGGGGCACTACTCGGCTAAAAATTCAAGATTTAAGATTAGATTGTGCTGAATTTATAGCTGATATTGAATTTATACTGGATAGGCTTATAGAATGAAATACTTAATTTCTCTGATTACACTTTTACCGCTAATTCTAGCTGCGATTATTTATACCGCCTTCCGTGGCGATTGCTGCTTTGCGAGCCAGTTCTTGAGTGGAGTTTTAGGTGAGTCTTTGGCAAATAACTATGTAGCCTATATGCAAACTAACTTTCAATTTTCAGAAACAAATATTTATTCCTTACCTGGAGGTTTATGGGTGTTTAGTACCGCCTTTTTATCAAGTCGTATAACAATGAAACGTAAGAATGTAGCGCAATTTCTAGTGTTCTTGCCTCTTTTATACTCATTTTTTTTAGAAGGTTTACAGTTTTATGCGTTAACAGATGGGACCTTCGACAGATTTGACCTGCTATACTCTTCTCTTGCTTGGGTAGCGGCAATCCTTGTTTCCAAAACTCTTGATCTAAGCACAAAGACGTATAATTTATCTTCTTCAGTCATAGTGCTCTTTTATGCTATTTTATTTTTGGCTAACGGCATCTAATACTTCATACTAGTATTAGATGTATTTGTAGTATACTCTAATAGATTCTTTTACGTTTCATTTTATATGAAATTACTAGTTCAATTTGCTTTCCTCTTTGTTTTATTTTCCTTCATTTCCTGTGATAGCAAACCAAAGAAAATTGAAGAGCAATTGGTAAGCAGAAAAACTAATAATTCAAACTACGAAAATGTGCCTCTCTTTAATTTATCGGGCAATACACTTGTCGACAGAATTAACCCACCTGAATCCTATGTTCGGAAACCTGATTCAGCTTCTTCTTTTGCAGAATTTCTTAGAAATTTAGCTCTTAAGCCCCATGATACTAAGGTGCGTTTTTTCAATGGGCAAGAAAAAGCCAACCATAGTGTGTACTGTGCAGTTGTGGATTTAGATATAGGAAAAAAAGATTTACATCAATGTGCAGATGCAATTATGCGATTAAAGGCAGAACATCATTGGAGGAAAAAAGAATACGATAAGATTCACTTTAATTTTACAAACGGATTTAGAGTTGATTACGCAAGATGGCTAGAGGGTGGACGTATGATAGTCAATGGGAATACAACGTATTGGGAAGAGGGGAGTCCGCGGTCTAATAGTTATACAGACTTCTGGTCCTACTTAGAACTTGTATTTATGTATGCAGGAACAGCCTCATTAGAAAAAGAATTACTTCCCATAGATAACAAAGAAGCCGAAATTGGAGATGTGCTTATTCGGGGAGGCCATCCAGGACATGCCGTACTTGTGGTAGATAAGGCGGTTCATCACAAAAGCGCTAAGCCATTGTACCTCTTAGCACAAAGTTATATGCCAGCACAAGAGATTCAGATTCTGATAAATCCAATGAATTCAGAATTAAACCCTTGGTATGACCTTTCTTCAGAGATTATAGAAACACCTGAGTGGAGCTTTGATAAGAGTGAAATCAAACGTTTCTCGGACTAAGATTCTCAATATTGAACAATACAACCAAGCCCTTGTTTATTTCTTACTTGAAAAATCTATACCAAATGAAAAAAAGTAAAATCTTACTCTTATTGCTGCCATTATTAAGTGTGTGTGCTGCAATTTCTCTTTTATCTTTTTCTTCAAAAACTACAACTGCCATGCATGCCTCATCACAAAACCAAGATAATAACAGAAAGATGTCAGATGAAGCCAAGCAGTATTGGTATGATGGCAAGGCAGAGATCAGCACGTTTCAGCTGACACAGGCTAGGTATGGAGAACTCAGGGAGGGAACAGCAAGTTTAGTATATGTCACGGAACCCTTTTCAAGAACTTCAAACACAAAGGCTGATAAGAGTTCGTCCGATAATGTACCCGTATTAAAGTTAAACAAAACACATAAATTTATTACTGGCGTATATCCCTATTCGCTCATGGCAAGTTCATTCTTTCCCGTTGAAGATCATAGTACCTCATTAAAACTTGCCTCATCCATCCAAGAGTGGTGCGGGATGACCTACCTGGAGATGAAAAATGAAGGCAATTTACGATTCTCCTTAGATTCATACTTCGAAGGCGAAAGCTTTCAGGATAAAAAACTAAATACTGTAATACTTGAAGATGATCTATGGTCATTACTGAGGTTGCATCCTGATCAATTACCTGTAGGGAAATTAGCGATCGTTCCTTCAATGTTTTACCTACAATTAAGACATATCGATTTGGACGCGTATGAGGCTTTTGCTTCCATAGAAAAAACCTCTGATAATACCGTCCACTATTCTATTCAATACCCAAGTCTAGAGCGCAGTCTTAGCATTCAATTTGATGGGGCTTTCCCACATGCAGTAAAGGGGTGGAAGGAGTCCTATTTCAGTGGTTATGGTTCTAGGAGGCAGCGACAAGAGTCTACTGGAACGTTGATTAATGCCGTAAAATTAGATTATTGGAATAAAAATCGAAATGCAGATGCGCATTGGAGAGAGGAACTAGGAATTTAATCACTGTTTATCTACAAAAGCTAATCCAAATATTATGGATAATTCTTGCATTCAATTAACTTCATGCCTTGAAAATTATACAACTGTTTTTGTGAATATGAATAGATCTATTAAAATATATATACTTTTTCTCTTGAGTCTACCCTTAGCAATGCAAGCTCAAACAGCCGATAATATTATGTGGGCAAAAGCCAGCCTTAACCATAGTATAAATGCTAAGACTTCTGCGAGTTTTGCTCCTATTCTACGTCTCAATGAAGATTTTACGAATTACCAAAACTTTTCTCTTGATTATTCACTAAAGTATAAACTGAATTCGATTTTTTCAGCACATCTGATTGGACGCACTTGGTTTTTACCGGGGGGGACGCAGCGCCAATTTATATGGCCCCAGATATCAGCAGCTAAATCCTTTGATAATCTAAATCTGTCTAGCTATGCGCGTTGGCACAAGGCACTGGATATTGATGAGGTGGTAGATGCAGATTTTTTCAGATGGAAGACTAGCCTAACTTGGAGTGCCAGTGATAAGTTAAAGTTGTTTACAGGTGTTGAACCTTGGTGGCGATTAGATTCTGATGTGAAAGATATTCAGCGCACAAGATATAGCCTAGGAGCAAAGTATATCATATCAGATAAGCTAAGTGTTGCGATTGATTGGTGGAGACAGGTGGATGTAAATACAACAGTGAATATTTTTGTCCCACATCTTGCCTATATTATCTAGTACTTTAATAATACCTTAAGATTTGAATTTTGGAGATATTGCTTAATCTGTCTAAATTTAGACATGAACAAGTCATTCCACATATATCTTCTTTTCTTTTTACCTCTTTTTCTAATAGGGCAAGAAAGTTTAGATTTTCAATTAGACTATCAGGTCAGTAAGGTGTATCCACCACTTTCTATTAGTAAACCGGACCTAGCGCATATAAAAATCGTTGATGATCTGAATAAATATTATAAAGCAGAGTGGGTAGAGAAATACGTTTCTGTTACTGTTGCAGCACAAAACAAAGGCCAAAAAAGGTCAGCAACCAGTAAGGATCATGTCTTGACTGAAGAACAATTAGCTATTATACGTAATGCAGATGCAGCAACTCAAATCGAAGTGGATGTGCGTTATTTACCAAAAAATAATTTGAAGGTAAATGAAGAAAAAGATATCCAATTTTCTCTCGTTGTGGATCCTGATAAAGAAGCAAAATTCCCGGGTGGTGAAACTGCGCTGCATGCATATTTAGAAAAAGCTGCTAAAACAAGAATACCAAATTCTAGTTTCAAGCAGCATCATCTGGCTGCAGTAGAATTTACAATTGATGAAACAGGGGAGGTAGTTGATGCGGAAATTTATGACACTTCAATGTACGGTGATGCAGTGAACCAAGAGCGGGATAAGATATTGCTTGAGGCTGTTTGTAACATGCCCAAGTGGACGCCTGCACAGTATGCGGATGGTTTACGCGTAAAAACAAATTACGTCCTAACTGCAGGAGATCATTATAGCTGTGTTATCAACTTTTTTAATGTAAAAAATAACCTCTTGTTAGAATAGACTCCTACCTTTAGGATGCTATGCGTTCACTTACATTCCTATGTTTAATTCTATTTTGCCCTTACCTGCAGGGACAGATGGAAGCCTTTGGTAAATATTTTCAAGGGCATTCGCATAACGACTACGCGCAAGAATTTCCTCTCACCACAGCCCTAGAAAAAGGCTTTAGTTCAATAGAAATAGATGTCTTCGCGCATAAGGGGCAAATAGTTGTGGCCCATGATCCTGAAGACTTATATCTTAAGCCTAGCATCCAAGAATTATATCTTGAGCCATTATTTTCAAAAGAAAGAAAATTCAAGCATCTCATCTTGCTAGTAGATATAAAAATCTGTACAGATAATTTATTGGAGCTCTTAGAGACGTCACTTTTGCCCTTTGCGGATCATTTAGTCAGTTTGGATGATGCGACAGGCAAATCTGTTCAAATTGTATTAAGTGGCGATGTCCCTAAACAGGCACTTTTGCAAACAAAAGATTATCCATATTTCTTTATTGATGGGAGAGCATCAGATTTAGGACAAACAGTATTACATGAACGCATAGTCATGATAAGTGCAAAGTTTTCAGAGCTCACAAGTTGGAAGGGAGATAAGAGAGCAACTAGGAGCAGTATTAAGTCAGTTATAGAACTAGTAGAAAAGGCAAAGAAAGCAGGACGAAAGATACGATTTTGGGATACGAAAGATACGGAGGAAACTTGGAAGCTTTTACTTGCATTGGATGTAGATATAATTGGTGTGGATGACTTAGATTCCTTAGATCATTTTGTAAAAACGTATTAATAATTATAAACATAATATCTTGTAAAAATGAAACTTGAAATATTTCAAATTGATGCATTTACAGATACTTTGTTTGGAGGAAATCCGGCAGCTGTATGTCCCTTAGAAAATTGGCTGGATGATAGTTTACTTCTACAGATTGCCAAAGAAAATAATCTTGCAGAAACTGCTTTTTATGTAGCGAAATCTGACAATAAATATGAGCTACGTTGGTTTACACCAGAAATAGAAATGGATTTATGCGGTCATGCCACTTTGGCGGCGGCCTTTGTTCTAGTAAATGAGAAAGGAATGGGAGGAGAGGAAATTATTTTTGAAACAAAAAGCGGTGCTCTAGCTGTTCGCTTTCAAAATGGAGAATTCATCCTCAATTTTCCTGCTAGGCCTCCAGAACAATCAACATTGCCTGCAGCCATCAAAGCTGGCTTGAACATCCAGCCCAAGGAGGTTTGGAAATCAAGAGACTATATACTTCTGTACGATACGCAGGATGATATACTCGCCCTTCGTCCTGATATGTCCATAATGAATTCTATAAATGTAGATCCAGGTGGCATCTCAGTGACGGCCCCAGGTGCTACAGAGGATGTAGATTTTGTATCTCGGTTTTTTACACCTCAAGCAGCAATATTTGAGGACCCTGTAACGGGTTCAGCCCATTGTAGTCTTACACCGTTTTGGTCAGAGAGACTTGGAAAGACCAAATTAAACGCAATGCAACTTTCAGAAAGAAGAGGGAAGCTTCAGTGCATATTTTTAGGAGATAGAGTAGAATTAATGGGAAGCGCCGTTAAATATTTGCAGGGTACTATAACTATATAAAATCGGACAAATTGAATACACACGAATTAGAAAATTATTGGTCAGAACGATACACAAATAAACATACAGGATGGGATATTGGATATCCATCCACACCGATAAAAGAATATGTTGATCAATTAAAAGATAAAGACACTAGGATTCTTATACCAGGTGCAGGAAATAGTTATGAGGCCGAATACTTGCATAAGCAAGGCTTTAATAACGTACATGTCTTAGATATTTCTAGGCATCCACTTAATACTTTTAAAATGCGAGTCCCTAGTTTTCCAGAGGAGCATCTGTTACATGGAAATTTTTTTGAACATCAAGGGGAGTATGAGCTTATTCTGGAGCAAACCTTTTTTTGTTCTTTCGAACCAAGCAAAGAGAATCGCCACAGTTATGCGAAACAAATGGCTAAACTGCTAGCTGCAAATGGGCTTTTAGTAGGATTATGGTTTGCAATAGAATTAGAGAAGGATAGTAAACGTCCCTTTGGAGGTACTAAAGAGGAATACCTCACGTATCTAGAGCCATACTTTGAGGTGCAGGTTTTTGAGAATTGTTACAATTCAATTCCTCCGCGTGCAGGGAATGAATTGTTTGGAATTTTTGTTAGAAAGTAAGTGCATATGAAACGTATTTTGAAAATAGAATAGGATTGATGACAGAAAAAAGCGGTTTGGGTCAAGTAAATAGATTAGGGGAGCAATTACTTTTAGCAGTGAAGAAGGGGGAAGAGACGAGCGAGCTGGAGAAAGAAATTGCTGCATTGTCTTTAGAGGATTTATATACTGAATTAAGCGATGATACAAGAAAGAAGACATTTTGGATAAATGCTTATAATGCCTATTACCAAATTTTACGTAAGGAGCGCAGGGTTTCCAAAGACCATATATATACATCTCAAGAAATAATTATCGCAGGGGAGTCCTTTAGTTTAGATGATATGGAACATGGAATTTTGCGTAGATATAAAATGAAACATGCTCTAGGTTTTTTTTCTAACCCCTTTGCACCTATTCTTATAAAAAATCTTGCTGTGGACGAATTAGATTTTAGAATTCATTTTGCTCTAAACTGCGGTGCAAAAAGTTGTCCCCCCATAGCGTTTTATAAGCATACTGATTTGGATAAGCAACTCACAATAGCTACACAATCCTTTTTAGAAGGAGAAAGCAGCTATGATGAAGTAAAAAAACGTGTACATACGACTGTACTGTTTAAGTGGTTTCGATTTGATTTTGGTGGTGAACAGGGAATTCGAGATATATATAAAGAATACGTAAACAAGGACATTTCGGATTATGCGATTGATTATAATGCGTATTCTTGGGACGAACAATTAGATAATTACGTTTAATTCTAGAGAAGAAAAAAAGATTGCTTTGCTATAGTTGAACCATAAAATACTGCCTATGATTAAATATATATTATTCATGTGTTTTTTAAGTCCACTTGCCTTAGTAATCGCTAAACAAGAATGTACTATTTCAGAAAAAGAAGGTTCTGGTTTTAGCACTGAAAAAGATTCGTTTGTAGTAAGCTCAATTACAAGTTTTGAATACAATCAAGTGCAAAAGAAATTTCAACCTGTCAGAATGCGTACTTTAGATTACTCTGATAATTTGACGCGTATTGAGTATGTTGAAAGCGCTCCAGATGGTCGTATCATAGAAAAAATTATTTCTAAACATAAGGATGGCCTACTTACTGAAATGGATTCTGATTTGAAAGGCATAAAATCTAATCAGCAGTACAGTTATAATGAAACAGGTCATGTTACTCAAAGGACATATACTTCAAAAGGTAAAACAAGTGTAGAAGTGTATGTATATATGGAAGCTAAATTAATGGCTCTCAAAAATATGACCATTTTAGATGGTGTGGAAGAACTTCAAAGCATAGAAGAATATGATTACAATCTAAGCAATAACACATATAGAAAGAAGAGGACGAGTAATGGACAAACTAGTTTTACTGATTATCTATTAAATGAACAAGGTGATATTATTGAGAAGGATGATGTTTATACGCAACACAGTATTCATTATCAAGATGGAAGAGTAGAAAAGATAATTTCTAAAGACAAGGAATTTAAGGAGAATAGTAGCACAATTACATGTACTTATTATCCAGATGGGCATTTACATAAAACCAAATATAATAATCAAATAATGGAATCAGAAAGTGAGTATCGTTATGATAAAGATGGCAGGCTGAATTCTGTTTTAGTGAAAACAAAAGAAGGAGGAGCTGTGCAATATTCTAAGTATGAATTTGCAAATGATATGCAGATTGAAAAAATGATCCATCCACCCTGGTACGTTAACCGAGAATTGATAAATCGTAATTTGTTTGTTGACGTGCCTAATAGGATAAAGGAACAGGATATGAATGCCGCACTTCGCGATGGAAATTTATCCTTCCATTTACCTGTATATCCAGAAAGTTATACAGTGTATTCAAGTGAGGATGGAGAAAATTGGCAGCCAAAGACAAAGCTTGTATTTGCATTTAAGGAATTATAAAAGGAAATTCAATAATATAGTGATGATAGAAACATACATAGTAGACTCATTTACAGATACAGCCTTTAAGGGAAATCCAGCAGGTGTCTGCCTACTTCACAGTAAGTTGAAAGATGCAGAAATGCAGTCCATAGCTAAGGAGTTTGGCTTGTCAGAAACAGCATTTTTGCAAGAGGCAGAGACTGGCTATACCATTCGATATTTTTCTCCCAAAATGGAAATTCCTTTATGTGGACATGCCACCCTAGCATCTGCTAAGGTTTTGTTTGATAAAGAAGAAAGTAGTACTGTATTCACATTTAAAACAATCGAGGAATTGGATCTTGTGGTGCGAAAAAAGGATGGACAAATAGAGATGGAGTTTCCTATCTATAATACAATTCCACAAGCTGCACCCGATGCCTTATTGCATGCTTTAGGGCTGACTGAGATAGTGAATTCAGAATACAATTCTGAGACAAAAATACTTTTACTAGAAATTGAAGATGCGCATCTGTTGCGGAGATTGAAGCCTGACTTTGAAAACCTGCTTAAAGCACATAGCGCAATAAACGGAGTCTTAGTAACAGCACGTTCTGTAGATCCAAATTATGACTTCGAATCCCGTTACTTCTGGCCATGGAGTGGTACGAATGAGGATCCTGTTACGGGTGGTACACATACTTTCTTAGCAAAGTATTGGAGTGTGCGTCTGGCTAAGAAAAAGATGCAGTCCTTTCAGTGTTCTGAACGTTCTGGTTTTATGGAAGTAGAGCTGATAAGCGAAACGAAAATGATCATACGCTCACAGGCACAGATTGTTCTAAAAGGTAACTTGCAATTATGAATCAAGAGCAGTGCCATGTATTAAATGGAGATGCCTTATTGCATCAGTTTCCAGAAGACTTAGCTGGAGAGCGGATTATTACAAGAGAATGTTTTATTGAGGGAGATGCAGCCTGTGTAGATTTAGAAAGCTTGTACAAGAAGCGCGCAAAATTCTTAAGTGCAAAATACGAACTACAGGGAGATGCTTACTTCGAAAAGACAGTCCAAGAATTTGACAAATTAAACGCCCTTCCAGAGTCTACTGAGATTAATTTATGGTTTGAAGATGATTTGTTTTGTCAGACAAATTTTTGGTTTATCTGCTACCTAGTAGATACTTTAAAAATTAAAAATAGGGTCTTTCTTGTGCGCCCAACAGCATTATCTCTTTACGGTTTTTCTGCGTATACAAAAACTGAATTAGCGCAACTCTATGAGCAAAGGATAGAGCTAAAAAATTTAGACCTATTTGTTGGACTTTGGCATGCCTATGTAAATAAAAATCACTCTAGACTTAAAGAACTCGCTGAGGAGGCGAATACTCAGTTTCCTTTCTTAGTTCCTGCCGTGGAAGCAGAAATCGCGCGTTATCCGAGAAACGGTCAGTTAGGTCTTCCTGAAAAAATGCTAAGAGAGATTATTGCTGAATCAGATGATAGCTCCTTTGGGGCTGTGTTTAAGAAGTTTACGCAACGAGCTGCTATCTATGGATTTGGCGATTCTCAGATTAAGCCAATCTACGATAAGATTATTGCTGACTTTAAAGAATAATGCATCAGTGGTAGGAGAGATTCTGCAATCTGCAGAAGTCCGGAGGACCGCAGTGAACACGGAGTCTCGGATGACGCGGTTCCTACATGAAAATCATGTAGGAAGATGCCCAAATCTCCATCATTTCTAAGCCTTTTTCCTTCATATTAATTTCTCATCTATATCTTGATTAATATTATGTAAATACCTTATAAACAATTAGTTAGATATTATTAAAATATGGTATATGTTTTGCAGTAATTAGTTAATTACAGTAGGCATGAACTATAGCTTCTCGCATATTGCTTGTATTCTTTTTAATGTACTGTTTATCAGTGTATTAGGCCCTGCTACGCTTGTTTCTCAGATCGAAATAGATGCGGGGACGAATGCTGGAGTCTGTGCTGGCGGAAGTTTGGAATTAGCTGAATTGAATGCGCAAATAACGGGAGATGTAACAGACGGTACGTGGTTATCTGGTGGTGATGGTGTCTTTCTTCCGCAAAACACGGGTATAGGATCGTTTTCTGCTTCTACGCAATATGTGCCTGGGCCATTAGACCAACAAATAGGAACAGTGACACTGACCTTAGCTTCAGACCCTCATCCGGTAACGGGAATAATTGAAACGGATCAGGTCACCGTGCTTGTCTTAGAATCTGTTCCACTCGCCTGTAATGATTTTGTCAGTGTGGGACTTAATGCAGACTGTGAAGTAATTTTGACTCCTCAGTATTTAATCAATAATGCATCGGATGCTCTGAATTTATATGAGGTGGAATTATATACGGAAAGTGGTTTGTTAATTCCAACAGACACAATAGGAATTCAATTCCTTGATCAATTTATAAACTTTACGGTTCAAGAAACTTGTGATGGAAACGTGTGTTGGGGACAGATTTTAGTCATGGATAATTTAGCTCCACAACTCAATTGCCAGGATACAGTGCTTTCTTGCTCAGAAAATATTTTGCCAGATAGCTTAGGTTTTCCAGTTGTGTTTGATAGTCTCGTTCCTGGTCCTAACAATACGTATCTACTTATCAATGGAGATAATTGTGGGGATGCAATTGCAAGCTATGCGGATGAAGAAATAGAGCAAGCCTGTCATGAGGAGTATCAACTTATTATTGATAGGACCTGGACCGTGCAGGATACGTCAGATAATATTGCGCAATGTGTTCAGCGTATATTTCTAGAAAAATTGGATCTGTTTGATGTAGAATTTCCTGATAACCATGACGGGAATGAATTAGCTGTATTAGATTGTTCTGTAAGTTATCCTGTAGATTCAATAGGGAATCCGCTCCCGGAATATACAGGGATGCCGAACACTACGGGCTGCTATTATCTACATGCCACCTATGAAGATGTAAATTATAATTCTTGTGGAGATACTAAGAAGATACTGCGTAACTGGAATGTGATAGAATGGTGTACTTCACAGATTAGGACCGAATCACAGCTAATTGAGATTGCTGATACTCTGGGACCCGAGATTGTTTGCTTGGATTCCTTAGAACTCGCTGTTAATCCGTATCAATGTAATATTATAAATGAAAGCGTTGCTGTGCCTATGGTTTTTGATAACTGTAGTGACTGGAGCCTAGATGCAGTCATCAGAAAAGATGGTATTCAGATTCAATATTTTTCCAACCTAAGTCATTATTTGGATTTACCAGAACTTGGGATGGGAAGCTATACAATTCATTGGATGGCCGAGGATGCCTGCGACAATGAGAGTGAATGCATTACTAAGTTAGAAATTGTAGACCTCAGTGCACCCTTTGCAATATGTATAGATGTAACAACTGTGTCTGTAGGAAATTCCGGTGGAGGAAGATTGTTTCCTAACAGTATTGATAATGAAAGTATCGATAACTGTACTAATCTGAGTTTCCGACTACGTAAGATTACGGATGCTTGTTTTAATAATACTGAATTTGGACTCTTTGTTGATTTTTGTTGTGAGGAAATTGGTTCAACCGTGATGGTAGAGATGGAAGTTTCTGATGAAAACGGTTTAGTGAACTATTGTATGACGGAGGTCTTAGTGGAAGATAAGGCTGCACCCACATTGTATTGTCCTACTGACTTGACGGTGAGTTGTAGCTATTTTAATAGCGTATCTGATTACGAGGTCTTTGGTACGGTCCAGTCCGATATAACTGAGGTGGAAGATATTGTCATATTTGATAGTTATAATAATGGTGCTGTAGGTACCGATGGATATTTTCAAGATAATTGTGGAGCTAGCATTACTAGCAGTGATGTGTTGGAATTAGAATGTAGTTCTGGTACGCTTACCCGTACCTTCACCGCAATAGATGGCAGTAACAATGTGGATTCGTGTACACAAACGATTACCATAGTCAATGAGGGGAATTTTACGGAAGATGATATTATCTGGCCATCAGATTTTGAATACGTAGCCTGTGATACTGCTTTTCTGGATCCGTCGATTTCGGGTGATGCAAGCTGGGCTTTGGAAGATTGTTCACTCGTCTCTTCTACCTATGAAGACGAGGTCTTTGTTTTTTCGGATAATGCCTGTGTCAAGATAGTAAGGACATGGTCAGTTATTGATTGGTGTCAGTATGATGCAATGACTGGAAATGGGCTGTGGACGGAGGAGCAGGTAATCAAGATAAATAATCTGACAGCACCTGAATTTATAAATTGCACGGATTCTATTTTTCATTGTATAACGGAAGATAATTGTTTCCAGAACTTTGATTTCTCCATTTTAGCTTTTGATGATTGTACGGCAACAGACGATTTAGAATTCTACTTTACCTTGGATCTAGAGGCAGATGGTAGTGTGGAGTATAGTGGTTTTAATGCAAACTTTACTTATAGTCTTCCTGTAGGTATACACAGTGTGCAGTGGAGAGTCGAGGATCGTTGCGGGAATCCAGTGTTCTGTAATCAGGTAGTCAAGGTAAGCGATTGTAAGAAACCTACGCCTTATTGTCTGGGCAGTTTAACGATGGTTTTGGATGAGGCCGGAACGGCAGAGGTATGGGCTTCAGAGTATAACTTGGGAGGGACGGATAATTGTACAAGCATGGGTGATCTAATAGTTTCCTTTGAAGAGGATAACTATGTTCCTGTCTTAGAGTTTGGGTGTGGAGATATAGCAAATGGTATTTCAGAAACCATATTTTTAGATCTATGGTATATTGATGAAAGCCAAAATGCAGAATTTTGCACAGTTGAATTGATACTACAAGATAATCAGGATGCCTGTCCGGATGTTATAAGTAATGATATGATTGAAGGGGTAGTGCAAGATTCAAAGAATGAAAATATTCCAAATCTCACTATTGATTTAGATTGTGAGGTGGCCAGTTTTTCCCAATCCACAGAATCCCCAGATGGTAATTATGTTTTTGAAAATTTAGGAAGTTCTCTGAACTACTCGATCTTTTGTGAAAAAGAAGATACATATCTGAATGGTGTAACGACACTCGATTTACTTTTAATCCAAAGACATATATTAGGTTTAACATTATTACCGACTGGTTATGATGTACTCGCAGCAGATGTCAACCTAAGTGGGAAGGTAACTGGAATTGATATCGTAGATATGCGCAAGTTGATACTTGGAAAAACAGAAACACTATCTATAACAAGTGATCCTTGGGTATTTGTAAAACGGGATGATGCGATGGCAGAAATGGATCCTTGGGGCTTGGAGGAAAATATTGATATTTTTCTAACAGAGGGGAGTGTAGAGCAAAATATAGTAGGAATAAAGTATGGCGATGTGAATTCATCTGTCACTCTACAGGGTGATCTTGAGTCAGAATTGCGCACTCAAAATCTAGAAGTGGAATGGAGCCGTACTTTCGAAAATGGTAGATGGAAATATGTATTTAATCTACTTGAAGAAACCAACATAAGTGCTATTCAGTTTTCATTAAATAAGTCCTCTGAAATAACTAACAATCAGTTAGTTAGTAATCTAAACGGCTTTAATGATGCTAACTTTTATGTTTCAGATAAAAGCATACGTTTCTCCTGGAATACAGAAACCTTAGAAGGGGATAAAACTAAGGATGTACTCTTTGCATTTGAGTCGAATGAGAAGTTTAGTCCAAGCTTGGATATGGCATTTAACAATGTGTTGTATACAGAAGATGCGGTATACAATTTAGAATTCAAAGAGAAGGAAATTGGCCAAGAATCTCAAGAAATGCATCTATCTCTTATTGATAATAGAACATTAATAATACGTTCAGATCATTTCGAAGACGGGCCACTACATGTAGAAATATATGACCTCAGTGGTAAAAGACTTTGGGCTACGGAGCGAAAAATCATTGCAGGTCAAAACCGGTTAGAGTTGGACTGCAGTGCTATAGCATTTACAGGCTTGTATTCAGTAAGAGCGTATAATAAAGCTGCTACAGTATCTAAACTGCTATTACTCGGGGCAGAATAGGCCTGATGATCTCATTTTAAGCAGATTTTCTACCTAGAATGTGCTCATTAACATTCAAAACGCCTACCCATCTTAAAATCTATCATATAAAGATATTCTGATATGATAGGCTTCTAATCTCGCTACTAATTACTTACAGATTATTAAAAATAATAATGTGAACACACATTATTAGGAATGCTAATGTGATAGGCCTTTTGGAATAGATATTGGATTTAAGGGAGTGTTCAAGAGCCCAGAGACTTACACAATCTGTTGGGCGCGAGCAAAAACGAATTTGAATTTAATTAAAACTAGAGATCGATGATCAAACCATTACTTACACGTAATTGTAGAGTAGGAGCCTTGCTAGGTTTTTTCATATTGCTATTTAGTAGCAGTATGATAGCCCAGACGCTAGATGATTCAGCACCGTGTATATGCCAGGCTGATGAAACCTACTTTCAACAAGACCTGGTAATCAACTCAGGCAATGGAGAGAACTGGATAGTATCTAGCTCAGGGAATTTCTTTGAGTCTGTTGCTCCAGATACTGAATTTCCAAACACAACATTAATCACCGAAGATCCAGTGGGTTCAGGTATGTATCCGTTTTCAGGATTCTATACTGCTGGTACTCCGTTCACCATTACATTGACGAATGGTGTTGATGAGATTGAATACACTTTAACAGATCCATGTGTGTATACAGAGGTAGAAGGAGACTCCTACGTATGTGATACACAGGGACCGGTGACGTATTCGCTCACTACTGCTGTTACAGGTGCAATAACTTGGTCAGTGAATCCAGCACCTATGGCAAGTGTGCCATCAGGTAATACGCTTTTAGTAGAGTGGGGATCTGTTACAGGTGATTATACTGTGACGGCAACTGGAACAAGTGCATTTGGATGTCCATTTGAAATTGACTACCCAGTTATAGTTGCAGATGCAACGGATGCAGATCAGATTGCCTGTAATAATTTGGTAAATATCTCCCTGAATGGGACCTGTGAGCTGGAATTATTTCCAGACATGATATTAGAAGCACCAGGTTTGCCTAACGATGCATATTCTATTATAATTCAAGATACAGAGACTGGCGAAATTTTGACCAATAATATGGTGACCCAAGATTATGTGGGCGTACTTCTACAGGTTTCTGTTATACAGGATTGTAGTGGTAATTCATGCTGGGGTCAAATTTTTGTAGAAGATAAATCTGCACCATTCTTAGAATGTCCAGAGGAGGTAACATTGTCTTGTGAAGACTCTAGTGATCCTGAGGAATCAGGCTTTCCTGTTTTCCCAGTAGGTACAAATGTAATTCCTCAAGGAGATGGATCGTATATAATAGAAGACTATGATTTTTGTGGAGACGCATTCTTAAGTTTTGAGGATAGTTTCTCTGATACACACTTATGTGATGGACCCTTTGGTGCAATCATTGAGCGTGAATGGTTAGTTGTAGATGAGGCGGGTAATACCAATTCATGTACACAAATCATCAATATTGAACGTGCAACCTTAGATGCATTCTTAAGTTTCCCTGCTGACTTTGATGATGCGATCGCTGGAGCGAATCCGTCATTAGAAGCGTGTGGAGATTGGGAAATGCTGCCTAATGGTTACCCTTCACCAGAACACACAGGATATCCTGATGGAACCTTCTGTGCAAATGTTTTGGTAGAATATGAAGATACAGAACTAGAAAAATGTGGAGATCAATCGTATAAGTTGATCCGTAAGTGGAAGATTAGAGATATCTGTGAATTGATTGATACAACACATAATCAATTTATTGTTGTAACAGATGATCAAGCACCGGTATTTACCACACTTCCAGATGATATCACAGTGGAGGCTGCAAGCCATACCTGTGTTTCAGACATAGTTGTTCCTCAGCCACTCTTTGTAGAAGAGTGTTCAGAATGGAGCTATACTGTAGGGTATAAGGTAACAGATGATTCTGCGGATCCTTTTACGGACTTTATAACAGATGGTGTAGAATACAATTTTATCACCCAACAATACACAATAAAAGAAATTCCTGCTGCAGGGGACATGGTATGGATAATCTATATCTTGGAAGATGCCTGTGGTAATACTTCTACTGGAAACATAGAAGTATCTATCGTAGATAATGAACCACCAATTCCAGTTTGTGATCAATTTACCTTTGTTGGTCTTGATGAATTTGGTGAAGCACATGCAGGTTACGAATCCTTTGATGATGGAAGTTGGGATAATTGTTCCGTCCATGCTTTTGAAGTGATACGTATGGATGGGAATCCATGTGGAGGACCATTAGCCTGGGGCGAAAAAGTATATTTCTGCTGCGAAGATGTAGGAAATACAGTGCAAGTAAGATTGCGTGTATGGGATACATCTGGCAACAATAATGAATGTATGGTGAATGTAGAAGTACAAGACAATACACCACCAGCACTTATTAGTTGTCCACCAAGTAGAACATTAAATTGTGATGCAGACCTAAGTGATCTTTCTGTGTATGGTATGCCAGTATTCTCAGATGTTTGTGGATTTACACTCACAGAGGACGATCCAATTATAGATAATGAAGAATGTGGGTCAGGAAGTACAGTGATACGAAGATTTACTGCAACAGATGATGCAGGAAACTCCACGTCATGTACACAAATACTGACTCTGCAAATTACAGATCCATTTAGCTATAGTGATATTGACTGGCCAGATGATATTGAGTTTGAAGGATGTACTGGTTTAGATGTTTTACCAGATAATCTTCCTTTAGCAAGTGGCTTTCCTAGATATTCTAACGTAGCCTGTAGTCAAGTATCTGAGTCTTTTGATGACAAAGTATTTGAAAACACAGAGGGTGTATGTTATAAGATTTTAAGAAGTTGGACAGTACATGATCATTGTACAGATAGCTTCTGGGAACGTGTGCAGGTGATCAAGGTGGTAAACTTTGAAGCACCAAATATCTTCACAGGTTGTGATGAGTTCGTAGTAACTGATTTAGATCCTGCGGATTGTGAAGCAAATGTGTCTGTAACTATTCAGGCGTCAGATGATTGTACACCCGATGCAGATCTAGTATACTTCTATATAATTGATAATGATCCGAATCAGGTAGGCTATTCAAATTCTGTTAACGGAACATTCAGTTTAGGAACACACTCTATTCGATGGACTGTTTCTGACGAATGTGGGAATGCAACTACCTGTACTACGGAGATAGATATTGAGGATAATAAGCCTCCAACACCTATTTGTAGAGATGCGATTGTAACTACTATAAATGAAGATGGTGGTACAGTAGACATCTGGGCTACAGATTTTATAAAGGAAGGAAACGATAATTGTGATGATCAGCTTGACCTGCATTATTCGTTCTCATCAAATATAAATGATGTTGTACAAACGTTCACATGTGACGATATAGAGGATGGATCTAGTGATACAATAGAACTGCAAATCTATGTTACGGATGTAAATGGAAACCAAGACTTCTGTTCGACTATGTTAATCCTACAAGATAACAATGGCGTGTGTAATGGGGTAAACCTTGCAAATGTAGATATAGAGGGAAGAGTATATACTGAGAATAATGATCAGCTAGAAGATGTAGAAATTATGCTGATGTCAAATGCTCCAGAATTTCCTGCATATGAAATGACAAATGGACAGGGTGCCTTTGCGTTTAGAGATTTGGATGCCTATACAGACTATACCATTGAAGCGACTATGGAAGATAGTTATTTAAATGGTGTATCTACTCTGGATATCCTTCTTATACAGAAACATATTTTAGGATTACAAATCCTAGACTCTCCCTATAAAGTAATTGCAGCAGATGTAAACAGTTCAGATAAAGTAACTGCTGTGGATATAGTAGAGTTAAGAAAGTTAATACTTGGAATCTACACAGAACTGCCTTCAAGTACATCTTGGAAATTTGTGGACCAGTCAGAAAATTATCCTGACCCAACACAGCCATTCCCATTCTCAGAATTGATTGACTATTATAATGTGAATCAAAATATGATGCAAAGTGACTTTATAGCAGTAAAAATGGGGGATGTCAATCAGACAGTAAGTTTCAATTCTGATCTTGAAGTAGAGTCTAGAACTGCTGGAACTATCCAGTTAAATTTAGAAGCGACTGATGAGAATAGAATAGCAGTAACAGCTGAAGAAGATATGACACTTGCAGGATTCCAATTCTCTGTATTAAATACAGATCAATTTGAATTTACAAGATTAGAATCAGCTGTCATAGATGTACAGGGTTCTAATTATACAGTAGACAATAATAGAATGAATCTGAGCTGGAACGTACAAGATGCAGTTCAAGTACAGGCTGGTGAGGTATTGTTTTACATAGAAACGGCAACTGCACTAAAAGAAAATACGCAGATCGTTTTAGACAATACTGCATTGCGCGCTGAATTATATGTTCAGTCAGAAAAAATAGAAATCTATAATTTGGAACTTAGGAATACAGAGGTGCTCAATGCTTTCAGTCTATACCAAAATGTTCCAAATCCATTTAATACGACGACAACAGTATCGTTCAATTTACCTTCAGATTCTGAGGCGAAAATTACTGTAACCGATGTGACTGGAAAGTTACTATACACGATTACAGACGAATTTGAGAAAGGGTATAATGCGATGCAAATTAATATAGACCAAATACATTCTTCGGGCTTACTCTATTTAACACTAGAGACCAAAACTCATACAGCTACGAATAAAATGATAATGATTAAGTAACGGTTTTCAAAGGGAATGCGTGTGTTGAGAAATCAACACACGCCCACCTTAGATCACCTTAACCGATTTTTTTAGAAAACCGTTTTAATAAAATATTTAGTGATGAAATTAACCTTACTTAGAAAAGTAAAACATATCAAAGCCTTAGTGATTTTGGCCTTGATAGTAGGGTACTCCGCAGCAATTACAGCGCAGTGTAATTATACGCTCGCATGTAACGATGGGGTGCAGGTGTCTCTCAGCAATTTATGTGAGGAGGTAATTACACCAGATATGATTCTTGAGTCACAAGAGTTACCTGGTGCTGTCTACGAAGTAAATCTTTTTGATGAAGATGGCGTACTTATTCCAGATGCTACTGTTACGGGTGAACACATAGGCATGACAATAGAGGCAAGCGTAACAATGGTGTTTCTTGATTGTAATCTCACTTGTTGGGGATTCATGACAGTGGAAGACAAATTGCCGCCATTATTTGACTGTCCTGACAACCTAACTATAAATTGTGGTGATAGTATTGATCCTGACGATATCGGAAGACCAATGCCGACAGATTGTTCTGGTGTGGCGGAGTCTGGCTATTCGGATGATGAGATAGAGCAAAGCTGTACAGATGACTATGCCTTAATAATTAATAGAACTTGGTTTTCTGAAGATGTGTTTGGAAATGTGGGTACCTGTATACAGACTATCCATGTGATGAAAGCTGAATTAGAAAATGTAACTTTTCCAGCTGATTATATAGAAACATGTGAGGACCATAATAATGCCGGGTTTGATCCAGAAATAACGGGTTTTCCTGGCTTAGTATCTTGTAGCAATATTCAGTATTATTTTGAAGATTTTGAATTTCCACTTTGTGGAAATGGCATAAAAATCCTAAGGGAATGGAATATAGTCGACTGGTGTACTGGAGAGGATACAACAGGAACACAGACCATAAAAATTGAAGATACAATGGCACCTGTGGTAACTTGTGGCGTAACAAACTTTCCACTTGAAACAAATGCAGATGGTTGTGTAGTACAATATCGAGTTCCATTACAAGGTGAGCCTGGTGCTCCAATAGTAATATCAGATTGTAGTGATGTGCAAGTTGTAATTAGTTATGCACCATTTCCGGAAGGATTGGATTGTAACTCATTGGATGAAGCTGCTACTATCCTAAATGATGCAAATTTAGACTTAGACTTTATAGAGATATTCCCAGACGCAAATGGTGATTATTTGGTAGAATTACCGCAAGGATGTAACTGGATTCAGTATGAATTCTTTGATGATTGCGGTTATTCGACCCTATGTACGAAGGATGTGTTTGTAGAAGATGCATTACCACCTACAGCAATTTGTGAAGGTTATACGAACGTGTCTGTAGATGCAACTGGATGGGGTTGGGTAACTGCAGAAAGTATTGATGATCACAGTTGGGATGATTGTGAGGGTGAATTGACCTACGAAATACGAAGATTAGACAACGAATGTGTTGACCTTCCAGATTCGAATCCAAGCGACCTTACCTTTGATGAGGTTGTACATTTCTGTTGTGAAGATGTAGGGGAAAATATAATTGTAGAATTTAGAGTAACAGATGAAGCAGGTAATTACAATATCTGTCAAGCAGTTGTATTTGTGGATGATAAATTTCCACCTATTGTAAGCTGCCCTCAGAATGTAACGCTGGGTTGTAATCAAGATTTTACGAATGTAAACTTAACGGGTATGCCAACGTTCTCAGATAACTGTGGAGCTGATGTAGAACCTGAGTATACAGAATTCCTAAATGAATGTGGAATTGGGACAGTACGCATAGACTGGACTATCACAGATAGTAACGATAACGAAATACCATGTACGCAGATAGTGACTATCATTAATAATGATCCATTAACTGAAAATGATATCATTTGGCCACCAGACCTAGAAATTACGGGTTGTGACGATGGATCCTTAGATCCAGATGCTTTAGGTAGCGAACCTATTTTTACGAACAACTCGGCTTGTTCCAATATTGGTACTTCCCATGAAGATCTAAGATTTTATGATGTACCAGGCTACTGTGTGAAAATAGTTAGAGTATGGACTATCGTGGATTGGTGTGCTGATCCAGTAACCTTCCATGAATATTCTCAGAAAATACATATTAATAACTTTACTGCTCCAACGATATCAGGATGTACTTCGTACAATTTTGATCCCACAGGAGACTGCGAAGGAGATGTAGATCTTTGGGTAACTGTAGAGGATGACTGTACACCGGCAAATCTTCTTTCAGTAAACTGGAGAGTTGACTTTGATGATAATGGATCATTTGATGATTCAGGATCAGGTGTGCATATAGAAGACACATGGCCAACAGGTAGACATAGGGTTTATTTTGATGCAATAGATGAGTGTGATAATTCAAATTCTTGTTCGTTCTTTGTTACAATTAATGACAACGTAGCTCCAACACCAGTATGTTTAACTGAAGTTGTTTGGGGTATGGGATCTGATGGTACTACTGAAGTATGGGCAAGTGATTTTGACTTCAAGAGTTATGATAACTGTAGTGCAGATGCGGATTTAATCTTCTCATTTAATTTAGCAGGAACACAGCAAAGCATGACCTTTGATTGTAATGATATAGAAAATGGTATAGCCCAGGAAATTGAATTAACGATGTATGTAATCGATAATGAAGGTCTTTCTGACTTCTGTACCGTAACTCTGATTCTTCAAGATAATCAAGATGTTTGTCAAGATTTACTAGGAGCCCAGGGTAGAATTGAAGGAAATGTAATAACTGCAACGAATGAAGTATTTGAAAACGTTGAAGTAGAATTACACGACATGACAATTTCTGAAGACGATATGGAAATGACTTCAGTAAATGGTGATTATGCATTTAGTGACCTATTGTATTACAATGAGTATATGATTGAACCTGTTAAAAACGATGATTATTTAAATGGTGTATCTACGCTTGATCTTGTTTTGATCCAAAAACACGTATTAGGATTGCAAAGTCTTGATTCGCCAGAAAAGATCATAGCTGCAGATGTTAATAAATCAGATAATATTACTGCAATTGATATTGTGGAATTACGTAAACTCATCTTAGGAATCTACGCGGAATTACCATCTTCTAATTCATGGAGATTTGTACCGTCGGACCACACATTTGAGTTTCCTCTTCAGCCTTGGGGTTATCCTGAGAACATTGAAATAAATGCTCTTTTGATGAATCAAATGCATGCTGATTTTACGGGAATTAAAGTAGGTGATGTGAATCAAAGTGCTCAGATAGGGCTGCTAAATTTGGAGACGGAGAATAGGTCAGTACGCACTATTTCAATTGCTGACAGAGCATTAGAGTCAGGTGAATCTTACACTATGGATATAGATTTAGAAGGGGAAGAAATGTATGGTCTACAGTTAGAATTGAACTTAGATAAAACAATGCTTCAATTACATGAGTTAAGATCAGAACTTCCAGGCTTCAATCAGACGAATTGGGCTCTAGATGCCAATGGTAACGTACGTATAAGTTGGAGTAATGAAGAAATGCAAACTGCTAAGAAAATTTCACTCACATTTACTGCTGCTCAAAACATATGGCTGTCAGATGCTATCAGACTTGGAGAGTCACTAGATTCAGAGTACTATATTGAAGGATACGAACGTGTTGCTTTTGATTTAGAATTGAGAGGAAAAGATTTGAATAAGGAGGCTGGTTTAGTCTTAGGACAAAACAAACCAAATCCATTCCAAACAAAATCTATCATTGACTTTTATAATGACAAAGAAGAGTTAGTACAGTTCCAAATTTTGGATATGTCAGGTAAAACTGTGTATTCAAATCAGGTACAGACAACTGTAGGAGTGAATAGTATAGAAATTGATAAAAATACAATGCAATTGAATGTAGGGATATATATGTATTCCATACAATCAGAAAATGAAATATTAACTAAGAAGATGATCTTAGTAGAATAAAAATAAGGTGTTCTAGTTGTAATTATGGTGCCGGATGTTTAACATCTGGCACTTTTAATTTTGTAGTCCTTCATAATTCATTTCATGCTTATGAGATAGCGCCCCGTAGTCCCAGTTCTACAGCACGCATATTTTCTAACTTACCATCTGCTACTTCAAATTTTATTAGGGTCCTAAATTTATGAAAGCCAATATGTCCACAGGCACCTGGATTAATATGCAAAATGTTCAATTCTTTGTCTGGCATTACTTTTAATATGTGCGAGTGACCACAGATGTACACATCGGGTCGTATTTCAGTAAGTAACTTATGTACACGCTTCTTGTATCTACCAGGATAGCCTCCTATATGCGTCATAAATATCCTAGCACCTTCGCAGTCAAATTCTAGATTCAAAGGCATCACCGCACGGATATTCTTTGCATCAATGTTTCCATATACACCTTTTAAGGGAGCAATTTCTTGCAGCGCATCGATTACATCCATACTGCCAAAATCGCCTCCATGCCAAATCTCATCGGCATCTCTACAATGTTCTAGAACATCTTCTCCAAAATAACTATGCGTATCTGAAATAAGGGTAATCCGTTTCATTCTTAATTGTTTGAATAGGCAATAAAATCGTGCATCATAAACACACCTCTGTTGGAATTCCCTCGGGTTAATTTTGTGTGTAAGTACAGTAGCTCTTCATCCTTAGAAATTATCTTGTACACCGTCTGGGATAGTTTTATCAATCGTTCAGATTCAAAGACCTGCGGTAAATTCTTCATGTCTAAACTATCTAAAAACTGAATAAATGGAACGGGTTCAATAATGCAATATTTTTCAGGAAACTCAAAGGCAAGGTAGGTAGTGACCATTTTAAGGTCGTGATAATGTGTGTTGTGCTTATTGTCTTTACGCTGCAAATCTGCTAGCATCTGGTCACAATGATCAATAAAGCGTTTTATCCGTAATCCTAGGTCATTTTCGTCCATGTACAAATCCCTAAAACAAGATCGTACAATTTCTTTTTGTTGTGCTATAAATAAAAGCATGACGGACCTAGGAGAGTAATGGCTACCATCCCATAAGGCATGCGAAATTTTGCCAGCAAAACTCTTCTCATACATAGCTGCAAAATCCAATTCCTCCAAATCCCAAAAGGCATTGTAATTATCTAAGCAGTCATACTTATAATATTCCTCGTATTCCTTTTGCGCTTTCAGATGATTCTTCCAACGATCCTTATGTTCAATTATTTTAGCAACTCGCATCTATACCTTTTCTAGCGCATTTTCAATATCAGCCAAAATATCCTCTGCATCTTCAATTCCTACGGAAAGACGAATCAAGCCATCGGTGATTCCATTCCGTTCTCTTAATTCTTTTGGAACTTTCAAATGAGACATACTTGCTGGATGGAGGATGAGTGTATCAATGTCTCCAAGAGTTGGTGCAAGCGTGCAAAACTGTAAATTATTCATAACCGTCTTACCTGCTTCTAAACCACCGTCTACTTCAAAACTCATCATACCGCCATATTGAGACATTTGACGACTTGCAATGGCATAACTTTCATGCGATTTTAAGCCAGGATAATTTACCTTAATTACCTTTCTATGTGCTTCCAATCGTTGCGCTATATACAAGGCATTTGAACAATGTTTATCCATACGTAGTGGCAATGTTTTTACGCCATTATGTAATAACCAGGCATCAAAGGCATTACAGGTACCACCTGTTAGTTTTAATACATTCCATATATCCTTACTTAGCGCTTCATTTTTACAAATGATTGCACCTGCAATAGAATTGCCATGACCATTTAAGTATTTGGTAGTCGAGTGAATAATAATATCGATTCCATACTTTAGGGGTTGTTGTAAATATGGCGTAGCAAAGGTATTGTCGATTATACTCACTAATCCATGTTCCTTACACAGCTTTCCAATTGCCTCTAAATCAATGCAGGCAAGGGTAGGGTTGGCAGGAGTTTCACAATAGAGTAGCTTTATATCTGGATGCTCTTTTAAGGCTTCTTGGATTGCATCCACAGATTGTAAATTTGTAAATACAGGTTCAATTCCTAAATGGGTAAATACCTTGTTAAATAACTCAGTAGTTCCGCCATATAAATTCCCCTGGGTAAGTATCTTATTTCCTTTTTTTGCCACCGCAAGAAGTGCTGTGTGTATTGCAGCCATTCCCGTGCTACAAAGGAAGGCATGTACCTCACCCTCAAGACCAAATCCTTCCAAGGCGCCCATTTTTTTTGCTACTGTATCTATCGTCGGATTGCCATATCTACTATACACATGGCCCTGAGTTTTCCCCGTAAAGATGTCTATACCTTCTTGCAGGTTCTCAAATTCGAATGATGAACTTGCATAAATGGGCAAAACATGGGGTTTTGTGCTCCTATTGTCTGGTAATTCGTGTGCACAAAGGGAACTGAAGGATATTTTCGTCATTGTTACGATTATTTGGTCAATTTGATGAACTTTGCAGAATACCTACGTAAGTCATGAAATTACTTTTATCTATTATTTTTTTAAGCCTTCCCCTGCTTATTTTTTCTCAGGAAGATATAGATACCTATGAAGATGAAGAAGTTCTTAACCGTAAACTCTGGTTATTGGAGTTTAATTTGGAGCTTGATAAGCCGATAAATGCCTTTGGTCGTAATCTAAACAATGATGCCAAATTTGGATTATCTTTTAGCGTACTTAGAGAACGGAAAATAAATGGACCCATCTTTTTAGGAGGGAGCTTTTATACTTTATTCTTAGGCTCCAGAGCTACAGAATATGTAGATAATACAACTCTCGAAGATATAAGTGATAGAGCCGCTTCTGTAGGCTTAGGGTTTGATTTCACCCTGCGCTATTATCCAGATTTTTATTATGGGCCCTTTGAACCGTTTTTTGAAGCGGTGATTGGACCTAGATTCTTTTATTCTTATACCAGTACCACCTCCTTAAATACAGGAGAGAATATTGGATTTGATATTAATTCTTGGGATTCGTCTTTGGCGTACGGAGTAGGAGCAGGTGTGCATACAACAATATATGAGGCCTATGGAATGAATCTTAAGGTGCTATTTCATCCTGGATTTATTGCGAATTATTTGGTCAGGCAAGATGATAATACTATCGTCAGCGATAACCCTTTAGATTTTTTTAGAAGTGCAAGTTCATCAACGGATATGTTCAGATTTCAATGGGGCTTCGTTGCAGTATTTTAATTATGAGTGAAAATAAAGAAGTAGATAAGGCTGAAGAAGAATCTCTCTATATTGAGAGAGAGATTACTGCAGATCCTGGTCAAGAGCTATTACGAATTGATAAGTTTCTTATGGATCGTGTCGCAAATGTTTCTAGAACACGTATTCAAAATTCAGTGAGGGCAGGAGCCATTACGGTGAATGAAAAACAAGTAAAACCTAATTATAAAGTGCGCCCCTTGGATAAGATAACCTTGGTTATCCCTAAGGATACAGGAAAGTCAGAAGAACTCCTAGCAGAAGATATCCCACTAGATGTGCGCTATGAAGACGAACATCTTATGGTGATTCATAAACCAGCTGGAATGGTTGTGCATCCGGGCATAGGGAATACTTCAGGTACTCTGGTAAATGGGCTTAAATTTTATTTAGACAAAAAAGAAATTCCTGTTATGGCAGGGAATCCGCTCGATAGGCCTGGCTTGGTGCATAGAATCGATAAAGATACCTCTGGCTTGTTGCTTATAGCTAAGGAAGAATATACCATGACTCACCTTGGTAAACAGTTCTTTGATCACTCCATAGAAAGAACCTATCAAGCTTTGGTTTGGGGAGATGTAGAGGAAGGCAATCATACGATTGAAGGTAACATAGGTAGACATCCTCGGTTTAGAAATAAAATGTATGTTTTTCCAGAGAATGAAGAGGGTAAAGAAGCAACAACACACTATAGCCTAATAGAAAATATGTATTATGTTTCTTTGATAGAGTGTCGCTTAGAGACTGGGAGAACGCACCAGATTCGTGTGCATATGCAATCACTTAACCATCCTGTATTTAATGATGCTAAATATGGTGGTGATAAAATAATTAAAGGAACGGTATTTAGTAAGTACAAGCAGTTTGTACATAATTCTTTCAAAGTAATACCTAGACAGGCCTTGCATGCCAAGACGCTCGCATTTATTCATCCACATACTAAAGAAAAGATGAGCTTTGATTCTGAATTACCGGAAGATTTCCAAGCAGTATTAGTGCGCTGGCGCAATTATTTAAGTACACGTAAGAGAAACGAATTATGACTCTGCAAGAACGCATAGAGGCTCTCGTTTTTTTGGGTAAGGACATGCAAGAAAGTAAAGAAGCATGGAGTCAAGTTATTTTGCAAGCAAAACATAAGAACCCCTGGTTTACCGTAGAAAATTGTGAACAGTCCATTCAAGCGATAGCAGAAAATTATCTTTCAGAGCAAGTACTCACAAATGTAGTAAATACGTATAATGCCTTAGAAAATACTGCACCCAAACGTATTGGCGTAGTTGCGGCCGGAAACATACCTCTAGTAGGCATACATGATATAATTTCTTGTTTCTTGTCTGGAAATATTTCAATCATTAAAGCGTCTGAGAAAGATGCTGTATTTATACCATATTGTATCCAGCGCATTACGACAAAATACCCTGTAGCCAAAACGTATTTTGAAATTGTAGAGAGATTGGAAAATTTTGATGCGGTTATAGCTACAGGAAGTAATAATACCAGTAGATATTTTGAGTATTATTTTAAAAACTATCCGCACATTATTCGTAAAAATAGAAATGCCTTGGCGGTTCTGTCGGGTAAAGAAAGTGAAGAGGAATTACTTGCATTAGGGCTTGATATTTTCGGCTTCTTTGGCTTAGGCTGTAGAAATGTTTCTATGGCATTTGTTCCTAGGGGCTATGATATGGCTAAGTTGATGAACGTGCTAGAACCCTTCGCAGAGATTGCCTACCATAATAAGTACAAGAATAATTTGGACTATAATGCTGCCATATATTTATTGAATAAAGAAGCACATTTGATTAGTGATTTTTTAGTCATGCGAGAATCGGATAGCCTTTCTTCTCGCATTGCCTGCCTACATTATTCTTACTATGATAGTCTTACGGAAGTAGAAAGTTATTTAGAAAAGAATAGCGAAAAAATCCAATGCGTCGTTTCACAGCTTCCTTTAAAGAATGCAAACTGCTTTGCTTTTGGACAAGCGCAAAGTCCTAGTTTCTTAGACTTTGCTGATAATGTAGACACACTTGAATTTTTACAAAACCTATGAGCAAGCAAGAGGTAGCAAATAAGATTCATAAGATATTAGAAGAGTACTATCCAGAAGTGCCCATCTTTTTGGATCACAAAGATCCTTATACCTTACTAATTGCTGTCTTGCTCTCAGCTCAATGCACAGATGCGCGCGTAAATAAAACTACTCCAGCACTTTTTGCCTTAGCGGATACACCGCAAAAGATGGTAAATCAGGATGTCGATAAAATTCGAGAGATAATACGTCCCTGTGGTCTTTCTCCGCGAAAATCAAAAGCGATTGCCGGGCTGTCTCAGATTTTACTTGATAAACATGGGGGAGAAGTGCCAGCAAACTTAGAAGATTTAGAAGCACTCCCCGGTGTAGGCCATAAGACTGCCTCAGTAGTTATGGCTCAGGCCTTTGGCATTCCAGCTTTTCCAGTGGACACGCATATTCACAGACTGGCCTATAGATGGAAACTGAGTACGGGAAAGAATGTAGAAAAGACTGAAAAGGATTTGAAGAAGCTCTTTCCAAAAGAGGCGTGGAACAAACTCCATTTACAAATCATAATTTTTGGTAGGGAGCATTGTCCTGCGCGCGGGCACGATCCACATAGCTGTCCTATTTGCTCAAAGTATGGAAGAGCTACACTGTTTAAGTAGAATATTTGACACCAGTCAGGCTTGATGTACCTGTTAGTAGTTGGCTATTTCACGATGAAGCTATTATACTCCCCTTTTATTTTTTCGTAATATTTATTGAATTCTTTTAGTTGATCTTTATGTGGAGGGTTAATTTTATTCTTCTGCTTTTGAACTTCGCAAAGTTTGAAAATATCATTATATCCAGCTTTAGCCTCTTCAAGTCTGTTTAGATAAATAAGCAACCTACAATCTTGAATACTAATTTTGTCTTTTAGTGGTTTGTTATCCCATAAATAATCCCAATTACTTTTTAATTCTAGGTCATTACTTACACTGTTTTCCCAGTATTCTTTCCCTGATGAAAAATCATTGAATCCTTGAAATTCATTCTCCTGTTGATTTATTAATTGACTAATTCCTTTTTTAAATATTTCACCTTTGCTAGTAATTGAAAAGTCTTTTTCTTCGAACTTTGTCCTAGCAATTTTGGTTTTAAATTGAATTATATTTATTGTATTTTGATATCTCCATTTTTCTTTAAAGTTCTCAGAAAGCCAGTTCTCAAAATCACTTGATGAAATAACTGTTGACAAGTTTGTGATTAAATGAATTTCATAATCTTGATCTAGTTGATAAGCAATAACAGGATTTAAACTAAGCTGTACAGTTTGATCAATCGTATTTTTTCTCTTTAGAAATATCTTTTTGGATTTTAAATGTTTGAAGCCGTGAGAAATCATAAAAGCTACAAAATGAGTATCTACGATTTCCTTGACTAAACTTTTTAATTTGGTTTTCTTAATCTTCATATATTAAAAGATATATCTGAGCTTGCTACTAACAACCGAATATAGTTAATAAAAGGAATTATTTATTTAGATAGCTTATTGGAAATTAGTGCTTACCTATTTAACTTAATTGAAACTAATGACTCATACCAGGGATGTCAGGAGCGACATTGCTTTTTATTTCTTTTACAGGACTTCATCTTTAATCATTAGCTTAAACTATTCTTACTATCTTTATTGCGAGCACTGGCAAGCATACTCTGCATGTCATAATCGTTAAAACGGATAGTTAACTGCAAAATTTGCATTCCCAAATCCAACGTATTTAAAATTCCAATGACTATTCGTATTAGGATCTAAGTAAGGTGTTCTAAGTTTGTAACCAAAGTCAGCACGAATATGAAAATAAGTGAGGTCCCATCGAATTCCCCAACCTGTCCCTAGGGCGATATCTGATATAAAGTTTCTATTAAATTGTGTGCCTATTCGTCTGCCATCGTCTTCTAAGGTCCAGACATTGCCTCCGTCCACAAATAGAGCACCTTCTAATATCCAGAAGATATCAAAACGATATTCTACATTGAACTCTAGTTTAATATCTCCTGTCTGAAAGAAGTTTCTAGTAGAAGTGTTAGGTGGTTCTAAATGTTTCCCTGGTCCCAACTCTCTTGTCTGCCAAGCGCGTATGCTATTCGGTCCACCTGAAAAAAACTGGGTAATATACGGATTGACATCATCATCATAATAGGGATGTATGATACCGCTATACAACCTAAACGCAAGATTGGAGTTTTGAGTTATACCCTTATAATATCTACCATCTAATTGTAGCTTTAAAAAATTGGCAAAGGTGACATTGCCAAGGCTGAAAGCTTTATCCTCATCCGCAAACAAATTACGTGCGCCATTCGCCAACATAGATTCAAAACCTGATATTTCTGCAGTTGTGAAGAATGCCCATGAGTTTCTTGAGGCAAAACTTGGATTGGATTCTTTGATGTAAGATAATTCTCTAAATAGGAAACCTGTTAAAAGGACATCTTCAAAGCTGGCCTCTAGAAGTGGATTGTTATTAAGGATGTTAATCCTGAAACTCTGCGTCGTTTCGAAAATATAATAGTCTAAACCCACCTGGCGCAAGTCTAGTTGGGATTGCTTATTTGGTTTGAATTGAAAACCATAACTAAAGTTGAAACGCGAAATATCGTAGTTGTCTATGATTTTTTGGAAGTTATAACCTAAACCTATCTGTGTGGTAGTTTCTTCCTTAATACTTGTGTAATAGTTGTTGCTAAGCAGACCAATCTTATTCATTAGGCCTACAGAACCTATGATGTCCTTAAACCTTGGAATTTCTAAATTATCTTGAATACTTATACTTATCGTATTAGTCCGAATGTCCAATGGCGAAGTATCCATCTCTCTAAACAATTCAAATTCAAAACCTAGTTCAGCAGAAAGCCTATTTCTCTCAGCACCTCCAAAGGTGTTTCTATTCTGCAAGGCACCACCCACGGAAAAACCTATGAGTTGTTGAGCAGCTGCACTAAGGGTAGAGTAGAATACATCGAGACCTGCGTCAGCTATCCATTTATTTTCATAAGGCGTGAGAAAAATATTATAGTTTATTAGGGAGTCTCTACCCGGAATAGTAAAGGGAGCAACGTTCACAAATTTATAGGTACCTAGATTAGAAAGTTTTCTTAGCGTTTTGTAGCGATTATCTCGAGAATAGAGATCTCCTCGCTTCATAAATATCACATCATCGATGGCGCTTGGCTTTATAATAAAGTCATCTCCAATGCGTTTGTACTTTTTCTCATTATATGCATCCGCAAAGAGTGCGGTGGTATCCTGACCATTGGTGTAATCTGTGAACACATTAATTTGGTCAATATGATACTGTCTATGAAAATTTGACTTAGAGGGATTTCTGACATCAATAAAAAAGTCAATACTGTAGTCAAGATTACTGCTGTCCCCTTTTACTTCTAAGTATTTATCCACGAAGTTAACGTAACCTCGGTTTTGCAGTTCTCTTACGATTCTACTTTTCTCTAAATCAAAATCATACGCATTCACCGGCATGCCTGGCTTGAGGTAGCTTTCAGATTTTATCTCTTCTATGACTTCTAGAACTTCGTCATCTGTTCCAATATATTGTATCGAATTAATCTTGTAGCGTGTTCCTGTATCTATATGGTAATCGACAACGGTGCGTTTATCCGAACTATAGGCATCATAATTCACTTTAGCATTAAAATAACCTTTGATGTTTCTGAGAAATTTCTCAATAGCATCAGATGATTTTTGTGCATCTTCTTCATAGTAGAATGCGGGTGGTTCCCCAAAGCTTCCACGTATCCAGTTGTTATACCAACTTGTATCTCCAGGAGAAGAATGTCTAAAGTAGTACCACTCTCTCGGAAAGAGAAAGGCAAAATTTGTATTGGGCTGTTGATGCATGAGACTATTCAGCTCAAGATTCAGTGCGGTTTTATCCTCTACCTTGCTGTCCTTGGAATAGATTATCTCATTCCGCGTAAGTAGGGTTTGGTCATCTTGGAGGTACTTATTCGTACTACAAGAAGACAGAAATAAAACTGATAATATTAGCAAATAGCCTACTCTCATGTATCTTGTGTTATCATATAATTTTCCAACAAAATGACTTTTATACCATGCGAGAGTGGTCATCATCTCTTCAAAAATATGTTCGCTCTTTAAATATTCCGAAATTTCGGAAAAACTACGGCAAATTTCTTGCTGAAGGCGATAAAATATGTGCAGAGATAATTTCAAACGCATCTTTTGACATAGAATATATAATTGCCACACAAAGCTGGATTGATAATGCAAGCAAAGATATAACTCTAGACCGGGATAAAGTCATAAGAATTTCTGAGAAGGACCTAATTGCTCTGTCTAATCAAAGGTCAGGTATTCAAGTCTTAATTGTTGCTAATAAAAAGTCGGAAAACCTTAATATCCCGTTAATTAAGGGCCAATTTTCCATCTATTTAGATGATGTTCAAGATCCTGGTAATGTAGGCAGTATTATTCGTATTGCGGATTGGTTTGGTATACAATCTGTTATTCGATCACGTAATTCTGCTGATTTTTACAATCCCAAGGTAATTCAAGCCAGCATGGGAAGCTTTTTAAGAGTGTCTATGTGTACGGCTGATTTTCAAGATGTATATGAGCATATTCCCAATCATCCCTTTTACGCCACCGCCATGTATGGGGAAAGTATTTTTGCAAAACCCGAGTATATCCCAGGAACCATAATTATTGGTAATGAGGGGAAAGGTATTTCTGAGCAAGTAAGGGAAACAGCTACTGAAATTTTATCAATTCCTAAAATAGGAGCAGCCGAGTCACTCAATGCAGCAGTGGCATGTGGTATTGTTATTTCAAGTATAGTAAATAGGGGATTCGAATAAGCACTTACTGTTTTTGTAAGGTAAAGAGCTTATCATCAATAAAACACTGAGTACGATCATTACTTCTATTTCTAGTATTTGTAAATTGTATCAATATGTTTTGATACTCTGGTCCTGTTTCCCATGTGTCACCCCCATCAATAGTAGCTGCCAATATATCATAGGATAGATAAACATCTCCGCCACCAATCCGATTGGACAAAAGAACTATGCCCGTGTTAGCATCGTAAAATTCAATAATACGTGTAGAAGAATCATTAATCTCATCCCAAGTCAAGCCTCCATCTGTCGTTTTGATCAACGTTCCACTGCCCGAAATAAACATGTTGTCTTCATCAATAATTTTAAGATCATTAATAAAATCCTCAGGTGTTTGTATGCTGTTTAATAATTCACCTTCCTTCGAGATTTTAAGAATTTTACCATCTCGACCACCGGCATAAATAGCGTCTTCATATAACGTAAAACTAAAGTGTATTGACTTAAACAAAAGATCAGGAGATGCAAATAAGGTATCCCATTTCTCGCCATTATCCTCAGATTTCATGAGTGTATAATTCTGTTCGAATGTTAGCATGGCATAGGCGGTTCCACTTGCATCTAGCTGTATTTGGTGTAAAATACCCTTCAAATCTGCATAATCAAATTTACGCCAAGTAGTGCCACCATCAAGCGTTCTATACAGAACACACTTATGTAAACAATTTGGTGGAGGACAGCCTGTAACATCATGTACAGTGACAAAACCTTCTAACTCATTTTTAAAAAATAGGGACTTAGGCGATTGATTCCAGGGCAGATCAAAGTCAATCCAAGTTTTCCCACCATCTGTTGTCTTAATTACCTCTGCTCTTCCTCCTACGTTATTTCCACAAAGTGCATAGCCTATGTCATCTGTGACAAATTGGAAAGCATGGACTCTATAATTAAAATCTGGAATACATTGCTGTCCATAGAAGTAACCTGATGGTGGGGTATAAAAAGGACTGCATGCAGAACTTGATGGCGGCGTTGGGCCTTCCATTTTATCGGGTTCAGAACATGCGTAGAAAATGCATATTGCAAGGAAAAGAAGGAAGTAAGCTGTTCTCATGAACTTGTAGAACTGCCTAAAGAATCTTCAATAACTCTTGTTCAAGAGTATTCCTCGGATTTAAAGCAGCAATTTTCCCATCACGATCTATTAAGAAGGTAGAAGGAATCGAACGTACACCATATTCTTTAGCAGCCTGCGTGTCCCATTTTTCTAATGCAGACACATGATGATCCCATATGAGTTTATCCTTCTCTATAGCATTCTTCCATCGCTTCTTAGAATCTGCTAATTTAGCGTCAATCTGCTTTTGGTCACCCTTATATCGTGCCTTGGTTCTTTTGTCAAGTCCATCTAGCGATAAAGAATACACCGTAAAACCTTGATCCTTATATTTTCTATAGACACTTACTAAATGTGGGTTAGCCTTTCTACATGGTCCACACCAGCTCGCCCAAAAGTCAAGTAAGACAATTTCTCCTTTTAGATCAGAAAGTTTTCTTGTTTTGCCATCTAATCCCGGTAGAGCAATTTCTGGCGCCATTTGACCTACCTCCACATTGTATTTATTTCTTTTAGCACGCGCATTCTGCGCCTCTAATTGCTGAACAAGTCCTTCATATGTTTCTGTACAATCAAGATCAGGATATTTATCAGTTAAACGCGTACAGATGATTCTGTGTAAGCCGGCATATTCTGGACTATTTTGGTAGACCTTAATAGCAAGTGGCATGGCAACAAGAGGGTCTAGGTCATTCGTTATTAATGTCTGTAAATCTAACTTGCTGATTTCACCACTATAGTATTGTTGTAAGGTTTTGGAAAACTGCTCACTAGTTGGAGATCCAGTTACATCGTAATTGTATGTTTTTAGATCATCTAATTTTCCATTGATGTGTATAGACTTCTCTCCGCCTAAAAGAATCACCTCTGCTGCACGTGCTCCCACTCTTACACGATAGGTACCTCCTGCTAAGCCTTCAGGAAATTTAAATTTAAAACTACCGTCAGCTCCTGACTGAACACTCTCAAGAGACTGTGTCGTTTTATCAGGACCCGTCTTGTCAAAAAAGATGTTCATACTGGGTGCATCCTCTATCGTACCTTGAACAGTCAAGCCCTTATCATCTCCACAACTAGAGATAACTAAAAGAACACAAGAGAAAAGTAGTAGTTGTAATAAATTTTTCATGATCGTAATATTTAACGGAAATTGTCTATTTGACTGCAAAGGTATTGTTTAAATCGCTTAAAATCAAAGCAATAAAACACATATTAGATTATTTTGTACTATAAACGACGTGGATATTTTCAGCAATGCTGCTTAAATGAGATAGTTAAGTAAGAAGAATAAGACTAGAAATATCCATAAAAAGTCTAAATAATGCCAATAGGTACTAAGTAGGTCTAAACTTCTCTTTTTGTCAGGATCTGTAAAGTAGATAAGCACACTGACTGGTTCCTTCATGCGATAATGAGCCACATATATAAAGTAACATAGGAAGGGTATACCTGCAATAACATGCGCAAAATGTAGACCAGATAAAGCATATAAATATGTCGTCATGTTTCCTTCAATAAGATCAGAGTTCATACTCTTAAGTTGAAGCCATGCAAGAACTTGTAAAATCAAAAAAACGAGCGTACAGGCCAGGGTCGCCCAGAGTAGTTTCTGATAAAGGCTAGTATCATCATTTAGGTATGCACGTTTAGTCCTAGAAAATAGATAACTGCACATAATAAGTAGGAGGGTGTTGAAGTAAAAGAGATTTGGTAAAGCAACCGAGGTTAGACCAAACTGAACTCGATTATACATATAGGCAGCGGTAAAGCCTAAAAACAACATGCTTATTCCTCCCAGAACTAAATAAAGAATAATAGTTTGCGGATGGATTACAAAGTCTTTTTTATTCGCCATATTACAAGTTAAACAAATACAGCTATAGCTTGTTTTCACTAACTAAAAATAATTTTCTATGCGTATATGTGAACATAATATTGAAGTGACTAAAACAGCTCAGTATTATACGAATGAGGCAGCCCCCGAGAACTGTAAATACCTATGGATTATGTGTCACGGTTACGGCATGCTAGCGGAAAATATCTTGCAAAAGATGGATTGGACAGATGAGGATCATTTTCTTATCTCAGTCGAGGGTCTCTCTAAATTTTACTGGGATGGTCTTAGAGGAAGACCTGCAGCAAGCTGGATGACGAAAAAGAATAGACTAACTGAAATTGAAGACTATTCTAATCTTCTTTCAAAGGTCTACGAGAAATATCAAAGCCTAATATCAAAAGAGACTAAGATAATCTTGTTTGGTTTTTCACAGGGTGGGACTACTATTTGGCGATGGTTGCACAATAAGCAAATACACTTTGATGCCTTTCTAAATTATGCAGGATGGGTGCCAGAAGATATTAGCTTTGATCCAGAATATATAAAGTCAATCAATCAGAAAGCATTGCATATGGTGTACGGTGACAAGGATCCCTATCTCACAGACGCCCGAGAAGAACAACTTCAAGAAGTCGCTGCAAAACATGGATTACAATTGAAGTATAAGATGTTCCAAGGCGAACACAAAATCTATCCGCAGGTAGTTCAAGAAAAATTCGAAGAGTTTAAGATTGAGTTAAGTAGGGGATAGTAGTATATTTAATTTTAGGGCGATACACCTTTGGTGTCCGGGCTATGCAGGGGTTCCGCCTGCCTGCTTGCGCACGCAGGCAGGTCCTTTGGACCGCATTCGCGCCCTTACTACCTGCCTTCCAAGGAACGCAGGCAGGTCCCTATCGCAATAAGTGTTTCTTGTATTTTTGCCTATAGAAGAATTAGCCTGGTCTTTACGAACTCTTTGCAAACGTCACTCTCTTCTGTCTGTTCGTTTGTTCGTCCTGCCTGCTTGCGCACGCAGGCAAGCCGTTCGTCTGTTCTTCTACCCAACCAACTTCTCCACTAACTCAGCAGCTTCTTTTAATAGCACCGCTGAATGGACTTCTAGGCCACTCTCGTCAATTATTTTCTTAGCGATATCAGCGTTGGTTCCCTGAAGTCTTACGATAATTGGCACCTTGATATCTCCTATGTTTTTGTAGGCTTCCACAACACCATTCGCAACTCTGTCGCATCGTACGATTCCACCAAAGATGTTTATGAGAATAGCTTTTACATTTTCGTCTCTAAGTATGATTCTAAATGCCTTTTCTACACGTTCAGCATCTGCAGTACCACCCACATCTAAGAAGTTTGCTGGCGAACCTCCTGATAGTTTTATGATGTCCATGGTCGCCATGGCAAGACCTGCGCCATTTACCATACAACCTACGTTTCCATCCAGGTTTACGAAGTTAAGACCAACAGCCTTTGCTTCTACCTCAGTTGGATCTTCCTCATCTGTATCTCTCTGCTTAGCTAATTCAGGATGTCTAAATAAAGCATTCTCATCAAGTGAGACCTTGCAGTCAACTGCAATAATTCTATCGTCGCCAGTTTTAATGACAGGATTGATTTCAAAGAGAGAAGCATCCGCACCCACAAAGGCTGCATATAACTTGGCTATAAACTTTGTCATGTCCTTAAAGGCAGCACCTGAAAGTCCTAAGTTGAAAGCTATCTTTCTAGTTTGGAAGGGGAGTAGTCCTAGTGTAGGATCTATATGTTCTTTGTGCACTAAGTCTGGCGTCTTTTCTGCTACCTCTTCTATATCCATTCCACCCTCTGTAGAATAAATAATAACATTTTTCTTTTCTGCCCTGTCCATCATGATAGACATATAGAATTCTTTACACTGATCAAACTCAGGTGTATAAGAGTCTTCTGCAACGAGTATTTTACGTACTAGTTTTCCTGGTCCTTCTAGACCTCCAGGAGTTTGTGGTGTCTTAAGCATCATGCCTAATATACCACCTGCTACTTCTTCGAGTTCGGCCGCATTCTTCACGAGTTTTACGCCGCCGCCCTTACCACGTCCACCTGCGTGGATTTGTGCTTTAACAATAGCTACAGGGCTGCCCGATTTCTCTTCGACCTTTTTGTATGCAGCTTTTGCCTCTTCTAAATTATGTGCGATAAAACCTTCTTGGATTGCAACGCCATATTTTGCTAGTAATTCTTTTCCCTGATATTCGTGTAGATTCATTTTTTCTATTGTGGCCTCAAAAGTAAGTAAATAAGAGCTTATTCCAATACTCAAAATAGAATATCCCCAAAAAAGAAAGAGCGCACTTTTACAAGTACGCTCTTTTGAAATATATTTTGAAGTCTAAGACTTACTTTACCAATAGTTTTTCACTAATAATTCCTTCTGAAGTCCTGATAAGCAGGTTGTACAAGCCAGTAGGTGCATTATTTAGTTGAACAGGAATATTGTTTGTCCCTGGACGTATATTTTGATTCAAGTTGCTGATAATTGCCTTTCCTGTTATATCAAACACAGATAAATTAGCATCTAACTGATTCTCCGACTCAAAGCTTATCGTAAAACTCTGATTTACAACAGGATTTGGATGTACATTAAAGTTTGAAACAAAGTCTACTTCGTTTACACTTGATACCTCATCATTAGAAGTGAAGAAAAGAACACCAGCAGGAAGATCCGCGCATGAACCTATTTCGTTAATTGGAGACACAGACCACGCATAGGAAGCAGCTGGAGAAAGATCAGTTACAGTTATTTCTGTCTGATCAGTTTCATATTGAAAATCTTCAGTTCCGGTTAAAGTAACTATGTAACCATGTGCACCTTCTACTCCATTCCATGAAAGCGTTACATTATTATAAAATTCTGCTGTAGAAAAGGCTGTAGGTTCTATAGTTGTTATTACTTCAGTAATTTCAGTAGTATCTGGCATATACACCTTGTCAATATTAGTTCTATTATCGTAATCAGCACGCATGGCATTCGCTTGACCATGTGTAAAAGTATTTGTACTACAACCTCCATTATAACCCATTACCAAATTCGAAAGTGAAAATATCAATACTTCATTTCTGTCCATTACCTCACCTTCCCAAGGATTAAAGCAAATTTGAGGGGTATCATCATCATCATTATCAGTCCAATTTGCATTTTGAGTAAAGCCATAATCAGGAGGAGTATCACATATTCGATCTCCTGCTGTAGTACAATTTACCTCATTCATTAATTCGACTGGTATAGTAGCTGATTGACTTGAGCCAACTGATGTTAATGTAACAATTGTGCCGTGTGCAGATGGTTTGTAAGGTCGGTCTTCCCAACCAACATGTGGGTGAGCAAGTCTAAAATAGTGACCTAGTTCATGACCAAAAGTACGATTAGCTTCTTCATCAAAACTTGCCTTCCTCACTACAAGATAATCAAACGAAGGTGTATAATAACCTGCAGTATTAGTCCCAAAGGTTTGATTTGGTAAGAAAACATTTACCGACTGGTTATATTGATTACGAATGCCATTCATTTGACTTTGAGCGCCGGCAGAGTGATTATAAATAATTGAATTATCAACATAGTTGAATCCATCGTCTACATAAAAGACAAAGCCCATTGTGTCGTATTGAGTATTTAATCTGCATAATTGCTTATACACTATGTGCTCCGGGATCCTTCCATTTCCATCGCTATCTGCAATTAAATGAAATTTTACAGGCACGTATCTCTTATCCATGACCATCCTAGTCTCTATATGCTCATTCGAATATTTAACATTTGCCTCTAGTTGCTTCATAAATTCTGGAGTATGATCCGTACCACATTGGTGTGTTTGTGCTTGCATTCCCGTAAAGGAGAATCCAAAACCTAAAATCAGAAGTAAAATTCTTTGCAATCTCATAGTGTTTAATTTCATGAACATTAAAGTTACAATCATTATTTTTTAAATCCTTCATGTAGAAGACAATTCCATCATATTTTGCTCATAAAAATTGGCTACATTTGCATTTTTTAACGCAAAATCAAAATAATTCGCAGATATGAGTAAAGTTACCGTTGTAGGCGCTGGAAATGTAGGTGCCACAGTAGCCAATGTTTTGGCGCATAAAGATGTTGTTAATGAGGTCGTATTACTTGACCTGAAAGGGGATTTAGCAAAAGGGAAGGCGCTGGATTCTTGGCAACAAGCACCTATAGATTACTATAGCACAAAATTAACTGGTACAGATAAGTATACAGCAACTAAAAATTCTGACATCGTTGTTATCACAGCAGGGATTCCTAGAAAGCCTGGTATGAGCAGAGATGATCTTATCTCTATCAATGCTAAGATTGTAGTCAGTGTAACAAAGTCAATACTAAAATACTCAAAAAATCCAATCATAATCGTTGTGTCTAATCCATTAGATGTGATGACCTATGCAGCTTACAAAGCATCCAAACTAAATCCTAAGAAGGTCATTGGTATGGCTGGTATCTTAGATACTGCACGTTACCGTGCATTCCTTGCAACTGAGTTAAAAGTTTCTCCTAAAGATATCCAAGCAGTGCTTATGGGTGGTCATGGAGATACGATGGTACCTCTACCTAGATATACAACAGTAGCCGGAATTCCTGTAACTGAAATGATAGAAAAAGATAAATTAAACGCTATCGTTGAACGCACGAAGAAAGGAGGAGGCGAACTTGTAAAACTTATGGGAACTTCTGCATGGTATGCACCAGGCGCAGCGGCAGCTCAGATGGTTGAATCTATCATCAGAGATGAAAATAGAATCTTCCCGTGTGCAGCCTACATCAAAAATGCTTATGGACTGAAGGATATGTTTTTAGGTGTACCTGTACAGTTAGGAAAGAATGGAATCACACGTGTGCTCGAACTTAAGCTTAACAAGACAGAAACTAAGAACTTGCATAAATCTGCTAATGCAGTACAAGCTGTGATTAAGAAATTTAACAAACTCAAATTGACTTAGAATTTTTGCATGTCAATAGCAATTAAAGAATCTCTTTCAGGCTACCTTACAAATAGGGATAACTCCGTATTTGATCTATCACATGATCATCCCATTATGCTCGTGTTTCTTAGACACTTCGGATGTATCTTTTGTAGGGAAGCCTTGAATGAGATTGCTGACAAAATGCCTCTCTTTAAATCGTATAGAATCCAGCCGATCTTCGTCCATATGTCTGATGTGGAAACTGCACAGGGATATTTTGAGGACTATGGAATTCCAGATGCTGAACATATATCTGACCCCGAGTGTGCCTTATACGCTTCCTTTCAATTAGCGAAAGGAAATTTTAATCAACTCTTTGGGCTTAAAAATTGGATACAGGGATTCAAAGCAAGCACAAAGGGGATTCCTATTTCTTTAAAACAGGTTGGAGATGGTATGCAAATGCCAGGTATCTTTATGATCTGGGAAGGAAGACTGGTAGATAAGTACGTTCATAAAATCGCTTCCGATAGCCCTGATTATGAAGAACTCATGAATTGCTGTGCGAGCTAATTTTTAGTAATTTTTTAACAATCATTTCTGCCTAAACATCGTTTATAACTAAAATAGTCCACGTGTTTAAACCTGTTTTACTTTTATCATTTCTTTGCTTTTCACTAATTGCAAATACACAGAGTTCTACCAAAGACGAACTCTACTTTTACGGAGACGTCATGCTTAACGCAATGGATGATGTTAATAGAGTAAAGGCAGGAGAAAAGTTTAATGCGCTTATTTTTAATTATTTAGAAGAAAATCCTCAGGATAGTTTAGACTGGTTAAAATGGGTTTCTATTCAAAGCCCCATAGATAAGGCCTTTAGAATTATCACATGGGAACTAAAAGAAAATGAGGATGTCTACTCCTATTTTGGTTACCTGCAGAAAGCAGATGGTACTGGCTTTGTTCTATCCGAAGAACGCAGCGACTTTAGAGATGTAGAATTTGAATCGCGGACACACGAGGACTGGATAGGTGCCTTGTACTTGAATATCCATAAAGTAAATGAAACGGATTACATTCTTTTTGGAGTAAATCATTTAGACAAATTTGAAAATGTAAAACTTGCAGAGGTTCTAAGCTTAGCAGAAGACGAGCCCGTCTTTGGAAAAGAATTGTTTCAAAAAGGAGCAGATACTAGAACTCGACTTGTACTAAGATATGCGGATGACGCTTCCGTATCTATAAATTATAATCCGAGTTTAGATCTAATTATTTTTGACCACCTCATTGCGCGCATGGGAAGAATAGAAGGGCAGGGCTCTACCTTTTTACCAGATGGTAGCTATGAAGGCTATGTTCCGCAAGAAGGGATCTGGGTCTATAAAGAAAAATTATATGATCATATCTTTGAGGAAGCACCTCGACCTAATCCAGTCTTAAATGGAGACAGGAAGAAGTCTAAAAATATCTTTGGTAAGAACTAATTTGCTATTAATTTCTTTTTTACCACAATCACTTCCTTAGTGTTTTCATCCACACAAAATTCTTGAGATATACGATAGGGTATAACCCATGCGATTTTACTGTCAGACCGCAGCACCAGGCAATCTTTTTTTGCATGAGAAGGATGTTTGACATGCACTAAAAAGTCTTTTATCTTTTGACTCTTCCCCTGCATGCCAAAGGGTTTAAAACTCTCACCCGTTTGCCAAGGACTTATAACTAAAGGCTCTTGTAATTTCTCTTTATCCCAAACCGCAAGATAATCTGAAAAAAGAATGTCTTTATTTGGTGTTACCTCAAATTCTAAATCATGGTCTGAAGAAAAACGTACTGTTCTTGGAAAGCTATCTAGCTGTATGTGCAAATCATCACTAGTTTGTATTTCCTGTATTACCAGTGTCTCGCGTTCAACTGTCAGTGTATGAGTCTGAGTTATAAATTGTTTTGATGTCTGATCGAAGGCTTCAAGCAGGTCCTCGCTTTGAGACTTAGTAAAACCAAACTCTTCCAAAAGTTTAAATACGAAGATAGGAGAATCGAGGTAGGGTTTAAGCAAACTCTTTTCTACATAGATATGTCCATCTTTCTTGTTTAAAAGGGCATCCTTCTTTTCTTGAAGTAAAAGATCTAAAAGGCTGTTTTCTGCATTAAAATTTTCAAGACTATTAGAATTGCGTTTCTGTAATTGAGGGAAACGTGTATTTAGTTGTGGAAGAATTGTATTTCGTAAAAAATTACGATCGTACACATCTTCAGAATTAGAAGCATCTTCTCTATACTGCAGCTTTTTCTTTTGAGCGTATGCTAGTATCTCTTCTTTACTAGTAAATAGAAGGGGTCTGATAATGCGACCTCGTCGAATTGGAATGCCTGTCATTCCCTTTACTCCAGTGCCGCGACAAAGTCGTAAGAAAAGAGTTTCAATATTATCATCTAAATGGTGGGCTGTTGCTATCGCATCATAGCCGTGTTCTTCACAAAGTTCTTCAAAAAATCGATAACGTAAGTCCCTTGATTCTGCATGCATATTACCTCCCTGTTCTTTGAGATGACTTAAATCAAGTGTTACACAATGGAATGCAATACCATGTTCCTTGCAATAGGAGGCTACAAAGTTTTGATCCTCATCTGAAGCTGCAGCTCGCAATCCATGATTTACATGAGCTATTCCTATATGTTGACCAAGATTCCTGAAAAGATCAGCCATCACCATAGAGTCTACACCACCACTTATTGCTAGGACTATCCTCGACTTTGGAGCAATCAATTTGTTTTTAGCAATAAATGATTTTAATGATTCGACCAATTATTATAGATTTAGACTTCTTAAGCTTAAAATTACATTACTCTGCTAAAAGAGATTATTATGAATAGAATTATTTTCACAGGCCTGTTTGCTCTTGTTATTATGGTTTTTGCTTGTAAATCAGACACGAAGAAGGTTGAACTTCCAAGTAATCCAAATAATGAAAAACCAGCTGCCAGTCCACATAATAATGATTTCAGAGCAAATGCCCTTTCAATCCTAGATTTCAGAAATAAAGAAACGGAGGGTAAGTCCTTCTCCATTATAGAAGCAGATACCTGGGAGTATCAATTTATTTATACGAAAGGGAAAATGTCGGAAGAAGGTGCCTACGCTGGCATATGGATAGATTTTAGACCTGATCAAACCTATGCGTATGGTACGAATAAGAAGGTAGACGGAGGTGGAAAATACCACTATAATTCTGATAGGGCTATCTTACTTATGGTAGACAATGACGGCACAAAAAAACCGCAAGAGTGGTCAGCTAAATTTGCAGGGGATGCTATGGTTCTAGTTGGAACAAATACCTACAATGATAATTCAATTCAAATGAAATTAGAAAGGGTGTCAGATACCATGTTTCAGTAGGCTATTTTTTAATTCCCCTTTTGTTTAGCCAAGCTCTATATCTATTTGCATTGGCTGCATGGCCACTACTGTTCTTAGCAAATGCATGCAAACCACTATTATCTGGTTTTGCACAGAAGAAAATATAATCATGTTGCTCATAGTCTAATACGGCATCAATTGTACCTATGTCAGGCATGAATATGGGCCCAGGAGGTAGACCAGCATATTTATATGTATTGTATGGCGAATCAAAAGCAAGATGTTTATTAAGTACCCGACGAATACTAAAGTCGCCTACTGCAAAGACAACTGTAGGGTCTGCTTGTAATAACATACCCTTACGCAGTCTATTTAGATATACGCCAGCAATTCGCGGTTTCTCCTTTTTGACCAGTGTTTCTTTTTCTACGATGGAGGCGAGTGCGTACACTTCCTCCGGGCTAAGATTAAGTGCTTTCGCTTTATCTAATCTTGTTTGTGTCCAGAACTTGTCGGTTTCCTTTTGCATGCGACTAACAAGTTTTTCGATGCTTGTATTCCAGTAAGTCTCATAGGTGTTGGGAGTAAACAGACTTAAGACATTTTCCTTTGTCTTACCATACTTACTTAATGTTTTAGGATCCAGTACATAGTTTAGAAAAGCAAGAGAATCGGCCTGGATGTTACGTGTAATTTTTCCGGCTAGATCTTCAATGGTTCTCAGACTGTTAAAGGTAACGCTAACTGGACTTTGATTGCCAGAGCGTAATTTTGAAATGAGATCGCGATTACTCCAGTTTGCAGAAATTTTAAATCTTCCTGGCTTGATCGATTGGTCATACTTCATCCATTTTGATACTTGGATGAAGTTCTCCTTGTCAAGAATAATCTTTTCATCAAAAAGTTGACTTGCCAACGATTCTAGACCAGTTCCTTCCGCGATGGTAATAACATAATCTTCTTTAGCATTAGAAACATTGGGTCCCCAAATCTTAGCATAGGCTAGGTAGGCAATAAAACTGCCAATACATGCAATCAGTATGAAAATATAAAGTAATTTCTTCACGCCTAGTACTGCTCTGTATCGTTTGGAAAGTCTTGTGATTTTACATCACTCACATACTGCTCGATGGCGCCTTTTATGTCATCGTAAAGGTTTAAGTATCGACGTAAAAAGCGTGGATTAAATTCTTTCGTAATTCCTAGTAAATCATGCAATACCAGTACCTGTCCATCTGTATGTTTTCCTCCACCAATCCCTATGGTTGGAATGCGAATGTCCTCACTTACTTCTTTTCCTAACTCAGCAGGAATTTTTTCCAGAACGATGCCAAAACAACCTAACTTGTCTAGTAATCTTGCATCGCGTTTTAATTGTTTTGCTTCTGCCTCCTCTTTTGCTCTTACTGTATACGTTCCAAATTTATAGATAGACTGCGGAGTGAGCCCTAAGTGACCCATGACTGGCACACCAGCTCCAATAATACGTTCGATACTCTCTGCCTCTTTTTCCCCACCTTCTAATTTAACCGCATGTGCACCAGATTCTTTCATTATGCGAATCGCAGAATGCAGTGCAACTTCACTGTTACCCTGATAAGAACCAAAGGGAAGATCCACAACCACCAAGGCACGTTTGACACCTCGCACAACAGATTGAGCATGATAAATCATTTGGTCCAAAGTAATTGGAAGGGTAGTTTCATGTCCAGCTATTACATTGGAAGCAGAATCACCTACCAAGATGACGTCAATCTTTGCATCATCCACTATAGTTGCCATACTATAATCATATGCAGTAACCATAGAGATTTTCTCGCCGGTGTTCTTCATATTCTGAAGAACATGCGTTGTAACACGTTTAACTTCCTTTTTTGCTGTCGACATAGCAATATTTTAGGTCTGCAAGTTAAAATTAGTTTATCAAAGTTCAAGGCTAAATGTCCCATAGAAGCCTATATTTTGAAGGTGAAAAGGGTATTTATTTGTATTTTTGCACTATGAAATATTTAGTAGCATTCATTTTTTGCGGAATTTTCTTTGCCTGTGCCAATGATCTGGATTTAATCGAAGAAGGCAATGATATTCCTATCGTCTATGGTTTATTGTCTGCGCAGGATACGGCGCAGTACCTACGTGTAGAAAAAGCCTTTGCAGATGAATCTATTTCTGCGGTTGATTTAGCAATGGATCCTTCTAATTTATACTATGAGAATGCTAGAGTTGCTCTCATTCATGAAGCAACTGGACAGGAATATATCTTTGAAGAAGTAGATGGTAATGCAGAAGGTTATCAGCGTGAAGAAGGTATCTTTGCGAATGCTCCTAATACTCTTTACAAAAAACTTTCTTCTGAGATAAACCTAATAGAAGGGGATAGCTATAGACTAGAGGTCTTGAAGGATGATTCGGATATTCCTGTAACAGCACAAACACTCTTAGTAGCAAACTCTTGCATAAAGAAGCCTGGAGAAATGGGTTTGATTGATTTACGTCCAAACAGTACATATACTCTACAATGGAGAGGAAATGAAACCCTAGCTTTGTTTGATATTTATTTTGAGATTAATGTCTTGGAAAAAGATAATTCAGTAGCAGGATCTGCCTTTCAGCCACGCACCTATGAGTGGAAGGTACTAGAAGGCTTTGCAGTAGAACCTGATGTCGGGAATATTGAACACCAATTAGATGGTATCAATTTTTACAGCTTTATGTCTGGTGCCCTAGAAAAAGATCCCAAATGGGAACGCGTATTCAGAGATATTAATGTTATTATCCTTGGAGGAGGTGTAGAATTACAGGACTATAGAAGTGTTGGTCTTGCCAATCTTGGAATTACATCTTCACAGGACATTCCTGTGTTCACAAACCTTTCAGAAGGAAGAGGCATATTTTCTTCTATAACGAGATCTGAGGTTTTAAATGTGCCTTTGAATGGTTTAAGCTTAGATTCTCTAACAACGAATGCTCTCACACGCGATTTAGGATTTTAAACTGCCATTCTGACGTTTTGTCATGTATGATTTCTATTTCAGGAGTCATAATTACCTTATAAAAAGGGGATTTCCGCCCTTTTGACTGTTTAATGCCATTGGCACTAGAATTGACTCTTTTTAGATATTAATTGATTTTAAAAGATTAGAACTATATCAATATGGGAAAAATTATAGGAATAGATTTAGGAACAACGAACTCTTGTGTTGCCGTAATGGAAGGGAACGAACCCGTTGTAATACCTAACGAAGAAGGTAGAAGAACCACGCCTTCAGTAGTCGCTTTTTTAGATAATGGAGAGCGTAAGGTAGGAGACCCTGCTAAGCGTCAGGCGATTACCAATCCTACAAGAACAATAGCATCCATTAAGCGATTTATGGGGAACAGATTTTCTGAATGCACTGAAGAGATCAAACGTTCTGCATACAAAGTAACAAAGGGAGATAATGATACTGTGCGTGTAGAAATTGAAGGAAGGAAGTATACGCCGCAAGAATTATCTGCCATGGTATTGCAGAAAATGAAAAAGACAGCGGAGGATTTTCTTGGTCAAGAAGTTACAGAAGCTGTGGTTACAGTTCCTGCATACTTTAATGACTCACAAAGACAAGCGACGAAGGAAGCGGGGGAAATTGCTGGGCTTACTATTAAGCGAATTATAAACGAGCCTACTGCAGCAGCGCTCGCATATGGTTTGGATAAAAAAGGAGAAGATTCTACCATTGCAGTATATGACCTGGGAGGAGGAACCTTTGATATTTCTATTTTGGAATTAGGAGATGGAGTATTTGAAGTAAAATCTACAAATGGAGATACGCACTTAGGAGGAGATGATTTTGATCAAGTGATTATCAATTGGTTAGCAGAGAAGTTTATTGCTCAAGAAAATATTGACTTGAGAAAAGATCCAATGGCTTTACAAAGACTGAAAGAAGCTGCTGAAAAAGCGAAAATTGAATTGTCAAGCTCCTCTGAAACAGAAATAAACCTGCCTTATGTAACAGCAGTAGATGGGGTTCCTAAACACCTTGTAACTAAACTTAGCAGAGCGCAATTTGAAAAACTCGCCGATGATCTCGTAACAAGAACATTAAAGCCTTGTCAAGAAGCACTGAAAGATGCAGGATTGTCTAAATCAGATATCAACGAAATTATTTTAGTGGGTGGTTCTACTAGAATCCCTAGAATTCAACAAGCAGTTGAGGAGTTTTTTGGTAAGAAACCAAATAGAAGTGTAAATCCAGATGAGGTAGTAGCCGTAGGTGCTTCTATCCAAGGGGGTGTCTTAAGTGGAGATGTGCAAGATGTATTATTATTAGATGTGACTCCACTTTCTATGGGAATTGAAGTAATGGGAGGTGTGTATGATGTTGTGATAGAGGCCAATTCAACTATACCTACCAAAAAGCAGAAGACATATTCCACTGCCGCTGATAACCAACCAAGTGTTGAGATTCATATACTGCAAGGTGAACGTTCCATGGCGAAGTACAACAGAACTGTAGGCCGATTTATTTTGGACGGAATTCCACCTGCGCCAAGAGGAGTACCACAGGTTGAAGTGACCTTTGATATGGACGCCAATGGTATCTTGAATGTTTCTGCAAAAGATAAAGGAACAGGAAAAGAACAGAATATTAGAATTGAAGCATCTACCGGATTGTCAAAAGAAGAGATAGAAAAAATGAAGGCTGAAGCTGCCGCTAATGCAGATGATGATGCAAAGGCAAGAGAAGCTGCTGACAAAATTAATATGGCGGATAGTTTGATTTTCCAAACGGAAAAACAAATGAAGGACTATGGTGACAAGATTCCAGAAGACAAGAAGGGAGCTATTGATGCTGCCTTAGTGGAATTGAAAGAAGCACACAAAACGCAGGATATTGCGCAAATTGATGCAGCCATGGAGAAAATGAATGCCGCTTGGCAGGAAGCAAGCCAGGATATATATAAGGCTACACAGGGAGATGCTGCAAATGGGGAAGCGACTGCGGATGCATCTGGAGATGCTGCATCTGGAGCACCAGATGAAGATGTAACAGATGTAGAATTTGAAGAAGTAGATGAAAGTAAATAAGGAATAATTATTTACTGGGAAAATATAAATGCAGCGTAGTATGATTACTGCGCTGCATTTTTTTTGACAAGTACATTGCACTAAATAGAGCTCAGTATAAAGTGCATAGGGGTAAGGGTTTTAATTATGGTCTTTTAATTAGAACAGAGACTAGCCCATATTTGAACCCCATTTTTAACGAGTAGATGTCAAGATGAAGCCTAGAATAATTAAAACAATTGGAAACCTAGACCCAGAATTGTATGCTATGTTGCAAGAGAAATTTCCTTTGGGTTATGAAAATCATTTGATTTCTTTTACAGAAAAAGCAGGCAAATATTGTAAAGCGATACCATTCGAAACGGAAGAGCATTCTTACCTTATTAAAATTGATGAGGCGCAAGAACTTGTAACAGAAAGTATAAATGATGCTGAAGAAGACTTAGAAGAAGCATCCCATATGCTCGATATTATTTACGAAGAGAAAGAATCAGAAAACCGAGAGGATATACATAATTATGATGATCTCTTTGATGAAGATGCATTATAAGTAGGTCAGTTTTCTCCATAGAAATTCCAATGGTCCTTGCTTAAACTTAGTAAGAATCAGAGGAGAGACTATAAGAATAAGAGTCCAGACAAGAAGGATAACACCCCATTGTTCTAATCGATCAAATTGACCATATAAGCCAAGTCCGTGACCATAGAAAATTGCTGTACATATAACGGAGGTGCCAATGTAGTTAGTGAATGCCATACGACCCACTGCCTGCATACGCATTTTAAAGAAGTATAAACTTTTGGCCTTACTGATTAACATGACTATCCCTACATAGGCTAAGGCCACAAAGACACTCCCTATATAATTATAATGGTGGCCTACATTCATTACCCAGATACCTTCCCAATTGTGTGCGTAAGACCTAAATAGACCAATGCCTGATATTGTAAGTCCGATGACTAAGCCATAGACTATCATTTTTTTATAAAACCCATTTTCTCTTTTTGCATTCAATACATCTGTCTTGAATAAAAACATGCCTAGTAGCATCATCGACATAGCTCTCCAGAAAGTTTCTATAAAAAACAAAAGAGTCTGTAGTTCAATAGCACCCTCTATGCGTAAAGGCATTTGTTCCATATACGAACCTGTCATAGTTTGTATATCTTTTTCTAACATGGCAGGTGTGGCATTATAAAATGCAAATGTCTCTGCTAAAACTTCAGGAGGGGTGAAGAAATATGTAAGTAGGGATAAGATTGGAGGAACGATAAAAAATACAACACTCAAAATTAATAAGGTCTTAGGCTTAAACTTACGCATTAGAAAAACAAGCGAACCACAAATTGCATAACTTACAAGAATATCACCCATCCATATTAAATATGCATGCATGAGGCCAAAAATGAGTAGAAGTGCCATTCTTTTATAATGATATTTAGCAGCAGAAATACTCTTTCTTTCCGCATTTTCTGCAAATAGTAAAACACCTGCCCCAAATAGAATGGAAAATAAACTCATAAATCGCATGTCAGCAAATAAATAAGAGAAGCCATGTAAAATAGAATTGTAGCCTTCTAAGCCTGCTCCAAGAGTTGGGTTAAGATAGCCAATGCCAACATGGGAAAATGAAACAATATTCATTATCAAAATACCCAGCAATGCAAATCCTCTTAAAAGGTCTAAGGAATGGATGCGATTAAAGATGGAAGTAGGTTTTATATTGTTTGTCATTCAGTTTAAATTAATATTTTAATCTCAATAAGTAAAAATAATTGTTATTTAGGAAGTACCATGCAGTTATTTTAGTATTGTTTACACGACTAGTTCTTGCATCGATTACATTATTTCAAACTTTTAGATACTTTTACAAGATGAAAACCATGATACGATGCAGGTGATTTGTGTAGGAGGAGGAGGAGCTTCGTTTTTCTTTGCAGCGGAGGGTTCACAAGGGTATCCTGGGTATAATTTTACAATTCTGGAGCAGGGTAAAGATGTCCTTCAGAAAGTTCGAATATCAGGAGGTGGTCGCTGCAATGTAACACACAATTGTTTTGATCCAGAAGAACTCGTATTGGCCTATCCTAGAGGTCAGAGAGAATTGCTCGGACCCTTTTATCATTTTGGACCAGCACAGACTATAGATTGGTTTAGGGAACGTAAGGTTGAGATTGTATCTGAAGCTGATGGTAGAATGTTTCCTGAAGCAAATACTTCGCAAGCGATTATCGACTGTCTATATCAGGGCTGCTTAGATAATGGGGTAGATGTACGGACCTCAGCTAAAGTTGTAGACATTGTTCCAAAAGACGAGGGAGTAAACGGCTTTGATGTATATCTACTAAACAATGAAGTTTTGCACGCAGATAAGATTTTTATAGGAGCTGGAAGTAGTAAGTTTATGTGGAAGTGCTTAAAAACTTTAGGCCACTCCATAGTCCCGCCTGTTCCTTCTTTATTTACCTTTAAAATAGCTGATCCAAGACTTCGAAATTTGCCAGGTGTTGCTGTGCGTAATGTCGAATTGAAAATTGAGAATACTAAGATTACTACAGATGGTCCATTGTTAATAACGCATAAGGGATTAAGTGCTCCCTCCGTACTAAAAATGAGTGCCATTGCTGCAAGAGAATTGCATACGCTTGACTATAAATTCAATCTGCTTGTAGACTTTAGACCTGATATTTCCGATGATGAAATTCTAAGTTGGAGAGAGCAAGAGGGTAAGAGCTTGATTGTAAATCATCATGTATTGGGTTTGCCGAAACGTCTATGCGCAAGCTTGATAGCGCACGCGCAATTGGATCCTACTAAAAATTTTGGAAGTTTGAATAAGCAAGAAATGCAGATTCTCCAAGATGCTTTGAAACGCGCAAGATTTCAGGTGCTTGGCCAGAACAGATTTAAAGATGAATTTGTCACTGCGGGAGGAGTTGATTTACGAGAAATTAACTTTAAAGACTTCTCAAGTAAGAAATTTAAAAATATGCATTTGGCAGGTGAGATACTCAATATTGATGCACTAACAGGAGGGTATAACTTTCAAGCCGCTTGGACAGGTGCCTACCTAGCTAGTACCGCTCTTGAACAAGACTAAAGGTCTTATTGGCTACCTTAGCAAGAATCTCTTCAGTACTATTCAAACTTTCCTGTTAACTTTAAGATATGATTATGCATTTACTACTAATTACTCTTATGTATACACCCATTGAAGAAAAACCAAAGCTTATTTATATAGGAGACCCTATGTGTTCTTGGTGCTATGGAATTGCTCCTGAATTAGAAGGGATACAATCGGAGTATAAAGACCTTTTAGAATTTGAATTAATTCTAGGTGGATTACGTCCTTACAATACACAAACCATGACGGATTTAAAGGATTTTCTGACACACCATTGGGAAGAGGTGCATCAGCGTTCTCAACAAAAATTTAATTATAAAATTTTGGATGATGCGAATATAACCTACGATACAGAACCACCCTGCAGAGCAAATATGATTGTACGTGAAATGCATCCTGAGAAGTCTTTTGCTTTTTTTCATGCTAGTCAACATGCGTTTTACGAAGAGAACAAAAATATGCACTTAGCTGAGAGTTATGCTGATATTTTGAGTACACTGGAAATAAACGAAGAGAAATTTAATAGTGCTTTTGCATCTGCTGAAGCGAAGGAAAGAATTAAGGAAGATTTTAATAAAGCACAGGCACTCGGTGTGAATTCGTTTCCTACTGTTGTTATTAGCCACCAAGACAAGATGTATATCATTGCGCAAGGATATGCTACACAAGAAAAAATGTCTGAAAGAATACGTAAAATTCTCGATAAGTAAATTTGGCTTTGCTAAACCAGGAGTATGCCTTATTGAATAAGAGGACCTAGTTTTAAACTTTGTATAAGTGTATCTATTTCCTCTGATTCACTATAAGGTCGGTTCCATTCAATTCGTTTGTTAAATTTTAAATTATACATCCTGTTGAGATACATTGTCAAAGCATCACCATACATATGACCATCCTTAAAGGCTTTATAGAATGTTGGAAAATATTTGCGACGTACACCAGTGCCTGATGCAGCATGATGGATAACCAGCCATGGTGTATCGGTAGCCTCTCTTCCATGGACTTTTCTATTTGGGTGTCCATATTTTTTCAAATAGGATTCTATCTGTTGTAAATTTTTCTCATCCGTCTCTATAACTTCATCAATTGCTGTTCTGTGCTCAGGGCTATCCATTCCAAATTGTTGGATTACTAGTTTTTCATTCTTTCTTACATTTTGATCCTTAGAAAATATATCTAGAAGAAAACTACTTTGTTTATCAACCGTGTTCAGTCCTGAAATACTGTCTGCAGCAACATCTTGTTTTTGTGTGTCTGATTTGCATGCATATAATAAGGAGATACAAAGGAATATGGAGATGATCTTATTCAAGCGTTATTTTTTTCTTTGATTTGCAATCATACAGATAACTGTATTTTTCTATTCCTTCTGTTTTTGATCCTCTATTAGTCGCTCGAAGCGAATATTCAGAATCCCATGCAACCGAACCTCCTGCTAGGCTATCTTCAAATATTATTGTATTTGAATTGTGGTCAAAAACAAAGAAATCGATGGTTGGAAAAAGCATCTTCAGAGTCTTTTTTCGTGTGCTGACAATAGAATAACTGCGATCATTATTTGGAAGGATTTTGGCAGTTCTATTACTAAATCTTTCAGCTACTAATGTATTAATTGTGATCTGATCTTCTTTAAAATCTTCCGTGCTTGATTTTTGGCTACCGCAAGAGAACATCAAGAAGATGCTTAACAACAAAAATATCTCTTTCCACATAGCTTAGGATTTAACAAACTGCATCGATTTAAAATAAGCAGTATCTGTATTTATTTTAAGAATGTAGTTTCCAGGAGCAAGCACATTTTTTAACTCCATGGTATGCTTGCCTTTTGAATAATCCACCTTAGGTCCCTTTAGAATAGTTTTACCTGTGAGGTCCAATATTTCGTAATCAATTGTATATCCTTTCTCTAGATCCAAATCAACGTGGATAATGTCACTAGCAGGGAGAGGGTATATATTTGAAATGCTAATGTCTTTTTGAATTAAACCAGATTCAAAGACGCCAGAGATGGGGTCGTCAATGTCTATTTTCGCATAGTAAATATTTAAATCACCATCATTCATTCTTCCATCCGACCAAAACGAAATCGCAGTCTCTTCAGTAGCTACAAGTTGATGGTACTCACCAATTCCAAAAGAATTTCCTGCTGTAACCATCTGTGTGAAATCCATGGATTGTGTATTTAATTTATATTCAGTATAGTCTTCGCCACCATTATAGGAAATGCCAATGAAAAAATCAGTTAAATTACTGCCTTCTCCATAATTCTTGCGATCATACCAATCGACCAAGACGACACCTTCCGGGTTAACATAACTACTTGGATAATATTGTTGCACGTGAAAATCCAAGTTGGAGTGAACTTGTTTGGCTGGACTCCAGGTCAATCCTTCATCATCAGAATACAGTTGGAGCACATCAAAAAATCGTTCGCCATCCTGCTCTGAACTCGTAAATGTGAAGTATAGGCGTCCCGCATAATCACTATTTGTATTGTCAATGGCTAGGTAAGGACTAAATTGAAATCTATTAGAGACATCAGAAACATCAAAGGTGTAGTCTGGTGTCTGTGCTAATGGAACAGAGCTCACAAGATCTTTGCCTCCGTTTGTATATCGATGTACATAAAATTCTACTGGGTCAGAAATCCATTTCATGCCACTCGTAAAGACATCTCCATTTTGAGCTACAATTACAGAGGGTAGATGATCTACATCTGGCACTGAAACGATATCGATGAAATTTAATTCTGAGTCTATCGAGATAAGTGAGACACCAAGTGAAGTAACATCTATTATGTATATGTTTCCAAAATGAGGGGAAGAAGGATTTTGGTCAATTGCCAGCCAGGGTTTGTCAGTAAAAGGATCTTCAAATTCATACACTTCTTCCCAAGTTTTACCCTTGTCTGTAGATCTTGAGAGAACAGTGAATACCCCTGATATCTCATTATCGCGTGCAATTAGATGACATAAATATAAATTACCAGCATTATCAAAACTCATAACGGGATCTCCCGTTCCTTCGTCACTAGGGTATTTTCCTTGAAATTCACTTAAATCCCAACTGACACCAAAATCTGTTGAGTAATAAATGCTAAAATAACTGTCTCCAATAGTCTCAAAGCCATGCATAGTGGCAACTACAATATTATTTGGATCCGTAGGGTTTATAACTGTGTGAAATTCTGCCTCTGCTAAATCATCCGTCATAGTGAGAGGAGCATCTTGTGCATACGTCAAGGTAGTAGCCAGAACAAGAAAAATTAAATGAATTACATTTTTCATAATGCGTGTTTAATTGGTTAAACCTTAAGATAAAGTATTAGAGCCAATTGTCGTGCACCTCTTGCTAGTTTTCTCGGACAGGAATATTCTTCAACACCTCCATCAAATATCCCCAATATTTCTCCACCGACTTTACTTCTACTTTCTCATCTGGGGAGTGTGCACCTGTTATATTGGGACCAAATGAAATCATGTCCATATCTGGGTAGTTTGTACCAATTATGCCACATTCTAAACCAGCATGGCAGGCATTTACATGGGGCTCACTATTAAAACGTGCTTTGTATATGTCCCGCATCAGCTTAATAATTGCAGCATCAGGTTTGGGTGCCCAACCTGGATAAGATCCTGAATGTTCTACCTTTGCACCAATTAATTCAAAACAACTTCCTATCGCATCAGCAATATCCCATTTTTCACTTTCTACGGAGCTACGCGTTAAACATAAGACTTCGTATTTACCATCTTTTACGAGGACTCGTGCTAGGTTGTTTGAAGTTTGCACTAAGCCATCAATGTCTGGGCTCATACGATATATCCCACTTGGACAGGCATAAATACTTCGAAGTATCTGATCTTGAAATTCTTTAGGAAGGTACTTTTCTCCCTGTCCTGCTTCTTCGAATTCTATTTTAATTTCTGGATCCGTCACTGCGTACTCAGCAGTTATTTCATGTATCAAAGTGCTAATAGTATCTTTTAAATCAATTTTTGCTAAAAACAGGGCAAAGGATTCCCTTGGAATAGCATTCCGCAATCCACCGCCATCAATTTCAACGATACGAATAGCGTCCTTCAATTGAAACAAGATTCTATTCATAATCTTGTTCGCATTTCCATAGCCTTTATGAATATCCATACCACTATGTCCTCCATTTAAGCCTGTAACAGAAAGTCTGTACCTTGGGCACGTGTCAACATTTAGTGGAGTGTAATTACCACTCGCAGTCACATCAACACCTCCTGCGCAGCCAATTGTCAATTCTTCGTCGTCCTCTGTATCTAAGTTGAGCAAAATCTTTCCGCTAAGTAATCCTCCTTTTAGACCTAAGGCTCCTGTCATTCCCGTTTCTTCATCGATAGTAAACAATGCTTCAACGGCAGGATGTTGAATGGTATCACTCGCAAGGATGGCCATAATAGTGGCAACACCTATTCCATTATCTGCACCTAAAGTGGTTCCATCTGCTTTAACCCAACCATCTTCAAAAGACATTTTTATTCCTTCGGTATCAAAATCAAATTCTGTGTCTGAATTTTTTTGATGTACCATATCAAGATGGCTCTGCATCACAATGGTTTCTCTATCTTCCATGCCAGCGCTCGCTGATTTTTTAATAATCACATTCCCAACCTCATCTTGCATTGTTTCTAAACCCAGATTCTTTCCAAAATCCATCATGAATTGAATAACACGTTCTTCTTTTTTTGAGGCACGCGGTACGGCATTAAGATCTGAAAAGTGGTTCCATAAAGGAGTAGGAGCAAGACTTCTGATATCCATATTCTGTTTATTTGTTTAAGAGGGTAAAAATAGAAATTCACTGCTTAATATGAAAGACTACACGTACTGATTACAAAATGCCTCAAAGTATATTATGGATACCAATAAAGAATTGATTCCAAATTTAAATTTTAAAGGATAAGAGGATGGCAGTTAGTTACTAAAATATGTCAGTGTTTCTGCATCCACATTATTGAGACCATTTATTTCAGATCCACTACCTCCAAATATTGTAATAGTTACTGGGGTTACTCCCGTTGTGGATTCTGGGTCATAGGTGGCATTGAGTCCTAGGGTGCTGATACCATTTGCGCTTATACTCACCTCTGAAGTAAATATGTGAAAACTAGAATTGCTAGCATCATAAGCCCAGTCAGAATTATTTAAGTTAAATGGCCCAATAGAATTAAGTGTGTTGTCAAAGCTAATGTTCAATTTGTTATCTTTTGGGAGTATGACAGTAATTGTATTTTCTGAAATTCCGCCATTGGATTCTACAATATCTGCAATGATTACTAAGTCAGTAACTCCTGATATATTTGAAGGAAGCATCGTCATGGATAGTGTAAGGTCTGGGATGAGTTTAGTGCCTAACACCATCTTGTAAGGTGTTTCCCAGCTTGATGTTGAAATGCCTTGATGAATAATTCTAAAGTAATTCATACCATCTACATATTCTCCTGGCAAAAATTCTAAATGAATGGTGTCTGAACCTGCAGCAAAGCTATAACTGGTCATGGCAGTAGATGCCATAGCAGTAAAATCTCCAGGATTTGCTCCAAAAAAGTCAATACTACCTGCTAGACTATTATGAGGAACAATGCTTAAACAAATTTTATCATTGATACCGGTGGCATCAAAACTAAACCAATCGGGATCATCAGTAGCACTTCCATCAGGAACCTGCTCACTTCTATGATTACATATGCCAAAATATGGGTTTGGATTATCTAATTGAATGGTCCATGCAAACGCTGGGTAATCGCCTTCATCAATAGCACGTACAATGGTGTTTAATTCGTCGTCAACAGATAAATGTTGTACATCTGTGAGTAGCGTATCTGTTAATTGAAAATCAGTTCCATTCGTTGGCATAGGTATATCTCCATCATAAAGATACTGTCTAGAAAGATCTACAACTAGATCTCCTGAGGTTCCAACATCAGAGGTTATCCAAGTATATTGTACATCTGTAGGTAGAGGCATGTCTGGGTTGTCTTTAGTGCCATCCCAAGGATCTGGACTACCTTCTTCATTTATTCCTACGATAAGATCATTCTCATCACCATCACAATTGACATCATCATTCCAATACCCAAAGGGTAAATCTTCTTCATCCCCTCCAAAGAGGTAGACTCCTCTACATGAAAATATAATATTACAGGTATAAGAATAACGCAGATCTCTTACTGCCTCTGAGTTAATATCTGGTAGGCCATCTCTAGTGAGCTGCTCTTCCTCTTTTTCTTCTTTTATTGGCCATGGATTACCAAATAGATTGCTGCCTCGATGTGGTGCAGCAGTGGTAATTAGTTTTTTCATATTATGATCGCCATTGATCCACCACGAAGGAGTTCCTTCTTCTGTTCTTTGTAAATATTCTCTTCCTGCTAATCCACCCATGGAATGCCCCACTACAATTACCTTGTCTTTACCAGGATTTGCATCTAATACTTTTTCGATTGCGTGTCCTAATGCATAGCCCTGTTTTTCTATAGCAGACTCATTGCTATCACTATCAAAGAAAGATGGAGAAGAACAATCGTTTATCAATATCTCTGGATTAGCCGCGTTCTCATTCCAAAAATTCTGAAAATTGATAGAGTAGATACAGCCTGGGTTCAAGTCATTACTTAAATTATCGAAGCTTACAAGCACATCATCATCCGCATTTCCTGGAATTCCATCATCACCCCAAATATCAGAGTCAGTGGTAGCATTTAAAACAGCATGAAATATATCGGCACGAGATCCCCATACATTTTCAAAGCTAGGATCCATAATGGTTCCTGAATAGGTATCGGCACTTCCTGTAAAACCGTGCACAAATATGATAGGGTACACACAATCACATTGTGCGTAATTTGATGTATTTAGTAATATACAGCAAAGCAAAGTGCTAAGTAGTTTATCCATTTGGGTGAGTTTAATAGTGGGGGTTAACTCAAATTAGGGTAAATTTCCCAAATTATTATAAAAACTAATCTACTTAATGTATGAATAAGAGCAAAGGTGCTATTCTAGCTGCAGTGAAGGGTTTAAAAGTTGCAAAATTCTAAATAGGCTTTCTTCCAAAGATCCGCAGAATCACTCTTTTTTACGAGCGTGTTTCTCGAATCGCACGAAACAGCATCATAGGCATTGTGATTAATAGAAGAGAGAGGAAAATAACTGCGTGATTTTTTTGCTTCATTCTTTATCTTATGTTTCATCTAAATTGTTTACAACAAATATATATCAAGGATGTTACGCAAATGTTACCCAGATTTCATGAAAACATTAAGCTACTCAGGCCTATTTTCTATGGCATTTACATCTTAGCAAAAATGATTCTACGAGGGGTAGATGATTTATAGTGTATTTCAGATTATATTAATATCTTTGTTTCCCGTAACGGACAAGTCGATTTGTCCCAAAAATAGTGCAAAAATAATGGTAAAGCATATCTTCGTTACGGGTGGAGTAACTTCTTCTTTAGGAAAAGGAATCATATCAGCTTCTCTAGCTAAAATTCTTCAAGCAAGAGGACTCAAAGTAACTATACAAAAATTTGATCCCTACATCAATGTAGATCCTGGAACCTTAAACCCTTATGAACATGGTGAGTGTTATGTAACAGATGATGGGGCAGAAACAGATCTAGATCTAGGACATTATGAACGATTCTTAAATAGGCCGACCTCCCAAGCAAACAATGTAACAACAGGTCGTATTTATCAAACGGTGATAAATAAAGAAAGAGCTGGGGATTACCTAGGTAAGACAGTGCAGGTAATTCCGCACATAACAGATGAGATAAAAAGAAGAATGCGTCTCTTAGAAAAAGGAGGCAAATTCGATGTAATAATTACAGAAATTGGAGGTACAGTAGGGGATATAGAATCCTTACCTTATTTAGAAGCAATACGACAATTAAGGCAAGAGCTTAAGAAGTCTGATTTTATTAACCTCCATCTCACGCTAATTCCTTATCTCCGTGCAGCAGGTGAATTAAAAACTAAACCTACCCAACACTCTGTTAAAGAGCTTTTGGCAATAGGAATTCAGCCTGAAGTACTTGTTTGTAGAACAGAGAATCATCTAACAAAAGAGATGAAGAAAAAACTTTCTCTCTTTTGTAATGTAGAAAAGAACTCCGTTATAGAAGCCCTAGATGCAGAAACTATCTACGATGTTCCCTTACTTATGCTAAAGGAGAAGTTGGATCAGATAGTGCTTAAAAAGCTAAAAATAAAGGCAAAAAAGGAACCGGACTTATCCTATTGGAAAGATTTTTTGGGTAAGCTTAAAAATCCAACAACTGCTGTTACGATAGGCTTAGTTGGTAAGTATAATGAGTTACAAGATGCATATAAATCTATTTACGAGGCCTTTGTACATGCTGGTGCAGAGAATGAATGTGAAGTAACTATTGTCCCAATTCATTCAGGAACTATTGACAAAGGCAATGTTGCTAAAATGCTTCAAAACTTGGATGGTATACTAGTTGCACCAGGTTTTGGAGAACGTGGCATAACCGGCAAGATTACTGCTATTGAATATGTGCGAGAAAACAAAATTCCTTTCTTTGGAATTTGCCTAGGTATGCAATGTGCAGTAGTCGAAATAGCAAGACATGTCTTGAAATTGAGAGGAGCAGCATCTTATGAGGTGAATAAGAATACAAAGGATCCAGTGATCTGTTTAATGGATGATCAAAAGAATATTACGGATATGGGTGGTACAATGCGTCTGGGTGCTTATGATTGTAAATTGAAGAAAGGCAGTATTGCAGAGAAAGCGTATAAGCAAACTGAGATATCTGAACGGCATCGTCACCGTTATGAGTTTAATAATGATTACTTAAAAGCCTTAGAAAAAGGAGGATTGAAAGCAACAGGTATATATAAAGAAAAGAATTTAGTAGAAATCGTAGAGTTGAAAGATCATCCATTCTTTTTAGGTGTTCAATTTCATCCTGAATTAAAAAGTACGGTAGAAAATCCACATCCACTTTTCGTTTCTTTTGTCAAAGCAGCTATTCATTGTAATCAAAACAGAATCTAAGCTATGCAGAAATGGAGCATCTTCTCCATTGTCGTTTTATGTCAGATAGCACTGCTTATCTATTTTAGAGATGCTGTGTTTTTTTGGGATACCATCCAGTTCGCTGGTATGCATGCTAGCCATTTTTATGAAAACGGATTTTCGTTTTTCTTGTCGCAAGAAATGGATAGTGGACATCCTCCCTTGTTTGGAAACATCTTAGCATTGGCATGGACCTTATTTGGAAAAAGCCTAATCGTCTCGCATTTCTTTATGCTTCCCTTTCTAATACTAAATCTTTTTCTTGCTCTTAAAATTGGAGAGTACTTTACTCCAGAACGACCATGGTTGTTTATGTTGCTCATGTTTGTTTGTCCATATTATCTTGGGCATTCGATTTTGGTGTCACCAGATTTGGTATTAATAAGTGGTTTTTTGATGAGTCTATATGCTATCGCAGAACGAAAAATTAGTCTAGCCTATATAGCTGCCATACTACTCTGTTTAATAAGTATGCGTGGTTGTATGATAGCAGCGGCCTTTTTGATTTTTATCTGTTTAAAAAATAGGAAGGAAATACGATCTCATTGGAACATTATACTACCCTTTATAGTAGGTTTGGCACTGTTCGGTTTATATCAAATTGCTCATTATATACATACAGATTGGATAGGTTTTCATGAAGATTCCCCTTGGAAAAATAGCTTTAGATTGATGTCTTTTAAAGGGATTATTATGAATACAATTGTATTCATTTGGCGTTGTATAGATTATGCCATTATTTTCTTAGTTATTTTATTTGCGGCAGCTATTTACAAAGGACATCGTGTAAATCGAAGTTTGGTTTTTATATTTTGTCTCATTGCTTTTGTTTTCTTTATAGTTATTGTTCCCTTTAATGGACTTTTGAACCATCGTTATTTTCTGCCATTGATTCTGTTATTTCTGCTCATGTTATCTCAGATAGATTGGTTTAAATACAACTGGCTCTGTCTTGCAGTTACATTGGTTTTAGGAGCGGGAAATTTACTTATTTATCCTAAACATATTGCGCAAGGATGGGATAGTACCCTAGCGCATGTGCCCTTTTATAAAGTTGAAAAGGAGATGCATGATTACTTAATTGAATCAGGAATTCCAGCAGAGGAAATTGGGACTGCTTTTCCTTTAAAGAAAGATCGGACTTATATTTCATTAGAGGATACAAACTTTCGCTATAAAGATTATGATTTCAAAACGGATCAATATATATTATATGCATCAGTCATGAATAGTTTTTCTGATTTTGAATTAGAAAGTTTATTCGAGCATTGGAAACAGAAGAAAAGGATAGAAAACGGACGCATTGAAATCATCTTATTTGAAAAGAAATGAGAAAATTAAAACTTACGGAACTCGGTAGATTAAGCCCTGAAGAATTCGAGAGACAAGAAAAGACTCCTGTGGTTGTTGTGCTAGATAATATACGCTCTGCAATGAATGTAGGTTCTTTTTTTAGGACAGCAGATGCACTTGCTATTTCCAAAATTTATCTATGTGGTATCACTGCACAACCACCCCATAAAGAAATTACTAAAACTGCCATAGGAGCAACAGAAACAGTAGCATGGCAGCATATAGAGGATATAGGGGCTCTACTACTAGAGCTTAAAGACCAAGGCTATAGGATTGTGGGGGTAGAACAAACAACGGAAAGTGTGCCCTTGAATACTTTTAAAGTGCAGGGAAATACAGCACTGCTGTTCGGCAATGAGGTGGATGGGCTGAGTAATTCAATTTTACCTGCTCTAGATGCCTGTGTGGAAATACCACAGTTTGGGACTAAACATTCATTGAATGTCTCGGTTTGTGGAGGTATTGTTTTGTGGCATGTGGTGAACAGTATAAAGGGCAACCCTTAAAGGGGCGAATTATGATGGGACTAGCTGAATAGCATTTCCATTTCATATTGATCGACCACTGCAGGAATACCTAGTGTTTCCATGCATTTTAATTTATTCATCTCTTTGATGTCTATGTTATTCGTTTTTACAGTGGAAGTTAGACTTAGGATACCTTTAGCCAGATTTTCCCAAGCAGTAGGGCTGTCTGCATAGACATCAAACTGTGGGAGAGAGCCACTTTCTTTATCTAAGACAAAATATGACTCTGGAGTGCCAGCATTAAGAAGTTCATAATAGCTAAAAGCACCACGTTCCAACGATTCTAATTGATTGTCCCAAGAATACCTTGCTTTTGCTTCACTACGTTGTTTTTCTATGATGGCAACATCTCGTTGAATAAGTTCTACCTTACCAGTTTTCTTATAAGTAATACCGCCTTTAAAACATCTGTATTGTTTGATAATCTGAAATCCAATTTGCTCATATACTCGAATCGCTTTTGAATTATCTAGAATTACTTCTAATAGACCACGTGTAATGCCAGCCTTTTTAAGTATGGGAATCGCTTGCTTATATATTTGTGATGTAATGTGTTGACCGCGATATTTTGGAATAACTCCAGTACCTGTATTATAAGCGGTTCGTTTTCCATTTCTTGTATCAATGGCGTGAATAACAAAGCCTACCAATATATTATTGTCATACATGCCGAAAGAATAATTAAAATCCACCATCGCTTTCTTCCAGCGTTGTTTGTAATAGGAAGGATCTTGGGGCATAGGAACGAAATAGTCGTCAAATGCTGATAAGAAACAAGAAACAATAGCATCAAAGCTAGAGTAGGAAAGAGGTCTTATTTCCATGTAAATTAAAAATTATTACTCTGGTAGTCAGGTCTGAAAGATACACGAATACCTACTTGTAATTGTGTAAGTCTTGTATTTCCAATTGGCACTATTTCACAAATAGCACCATTTTCGCTGCAATGTGCCAGGTTGAATGCATCTAAGTGTTTACTTTGATTGGAAAAACCATAGTTATACGAAATAAATGGAGTTATCGTTAATAAATCGCTCAGTCCAACATCATATCCTAAGCCTACACCTACACGATAAGCAAGATGAGAGTTACTTATGTCTGCATTGTTCTCAATGTTCGGAACTCGAATAGAATTTGTATTATAAGAAATTCCTGGACTTAAAAACACATATAATCCTTTGGATAGAAAATCACTTTGTTTAGAAAACGTAGGACAATCACAGTCACTATGTAAGTCCAAGAAGTAAAAATGTATAGGTAGATTAAAATGTATTCCAGACATGCTCATTTCACTATTATCAAAAGCTGTATCGCTTTGGAACTCTATGCCTGTTGTGCTATTGCGTGAATAGGAAATTTCAGGTAAAAATTCAATACGCTTTGCTTTGAGGCGTCTCCAATAATTCACACCAAATTCAAAGCCTGTGCTGTGTACATCACTAGCAGTAGGTTCTGTGTTTGTGCTAAAGAATTCATTCCATTTTTCGAAGCTATTAGAGTTGTATTTAGCGGAAATACCAAATTGTGCGGATAAGGAAGCACAAAATAAGGTAAATACTAGGGAGTAAATAATGCGCATAACTGTTTCTTTAATCTATCTAACGTAATAACTGCTTAAAAGTATATAGTATCTTTACACAAGATATGAAGACTAAATCAATACATCAAGATAAGGTAAATGTGATTACATTAGGCTGCTCTAAGAATCTAGTAGATTCTGAGAATATAATTACCCAATTGAAGGCAAATGATTACGATGTATCACACGAAGCTGAGCAAGAGTCCGATATTATAATAGTCAACACGTGCGGATTTATTGATCTAGCAAAACAAGAATCAGTAGACACTATATTGGCATATGCAGAAGAAAAGAAACAGGGTAATATCAAAAAACTTTATGTTACTGGCTGCCTTTCACATAGATATAGGGAAGACTTAGAGCAGGAGATTCCAGAAGTGGATGCTTACTTTGGAACCCTAGAATTACCAGCCTTACTTGCCAAACTAAATGCAGATTACAAACATGAATTACTGGGTGAACGTATTATAACGACAGATTCACATTATGCCTTTCTTAAAATTTCTGAAGGATGTAATAGAACCTGTAGTTTTTGTGCTATTCCACTAATGCGCGGAAAACATGTGAGCCGCTCTATTGAAGATTTAAAGAAGGAGGCGAGTTCTTTAGCTAAGCGCGGTGTGAAAGAACTTATGCTCATAGCACAAGAGTTGACCTACTATGGATTGGATCTATACAAGAAAAGAGCATTGCCTGAATTATTGGATGCCCTATGTGAGGTAGAGGGTATAGAATGGATCCGACTGCATTATGCATATCCTTCTAAATTTCCCTTAGAAATTTTTGATGTGATGGCAAGACAGGCAAAGATTTGTAATTATTTAGATTTACCTCTACAACATGCAAATGATGCAGTCCTTGCAAGAATGCGCAGACAGATAAGCCAAAAAGAGCAAAGAGAACTTATCGCTATAGCTAAGGAACGTGTGCCAGATATTGCAATACGCACAACCATGCTGGTTGGCTTTCCTGGAGAAACAGAAGCTGAGTTTCAAGACCTATGTAACTACGTTGCAGATATGCAATTTGACCGTTTAGGGGTTTTTCAGTATTCCCATGAAGATGGAACTTCTGCGCATGACATGGAAGATGATGTGTCTGCAGAAGAAAAAGTGTCACGCGCGAATCGGATCATGGAAATTCAGCAAGAAATTTCACTTGCAAAAAATGAAGCAAAGCTAGGAAAGACCCTGCGCGTACTTATTGATCGTAAGGAAGGTGGGTATTTTTATGGAAGATCAGAATACGATTCGCCTGAAGTAGATAATGAGATTCTTATAGATGCAAGCGAATCCTATGTACGTGTGGGTGATTTTGTGTCAGTAATGATAGAGGAGGCACGCGAATACGATTTAATAGGAAAAGTGATCTTAGAGAATAATTAAAGTATTCCTAATATATTTATTACGAGAACAATACGCCATTGAATTAGTTTATTAGATATGAATGTAAAACCACAGTCCATATTTGAAAAGCAAATTAGCCCTTTTAAACAAGCGGCTACTGTATTTGGACTTGTTGTTTTTGCAATACTCGTGTCAAAAGCGGTAGGTGCCTCAGACGTATCTGCGGTGCGTGAAAGTTTTCCTTGGGAAATGGCCTATAGTGGATTATTATTCTTTGCCATCTTTAATTGCATCTTCAGTTTTTCTTATGAAGATCAGAATGCGTACTGGTGGCAATCGTTGCTAAGTTTTGCACTCTTAGGTATATGCGGAATACTATTTGCCTGGTGGTTGAGCGGTTTGAGTATGGATGAGGCAGGATCCTATAGATGGATGGCGATCCTGTTTACCTTTAGTTATTTAGTGATGCTCACAATGTGTAGAGCTATGCGATCAATTTTAAATTGGGCGCAAAAACAAGGACGACCCAAACAATAAAATTTTAGAAAGAAAAATTAAATATTATGTATAAGTTATTTTCAGTCTTGACCCTAAGCATCCTTATGATGGCCTGTTCTACAAAGAATAAGGCGCAGAATGCAAACGCTTCGCAGGCACTTTTGGATGCTGGACTTACACCTGTTGTGAAGTCAGAAGAAGTTTGGAAGTCTGAACTTTCTGAGATGGAGTATTATGTTATTAGAGAAAAAGGAACTGAACGTTCATTCACGGGAGATTTATGGGACCACAAGGGAGATGGTGTATATACATGTAGAGCCTGTGCTCTTCCGCTTTTTGATTCCAAAACAAAGTTTAAGTCAGGAACTGGATGGCCTAGTTATTATGAACCTGTAAAAGATGCACACATACGTGAAGACACAGATCATCTTTTGGGTTATCCGCGTACTGAAGTGCTATGTAATAGATGTGGTGGTCACCTTGGCCATGTTTTCAACGATGGTCCTCAGCCCACTGGACTCCGTTACTGTATAAACTCAGCTTCCTTAGATTTTGTAGAAAGAGAAGAGCCCTAGTTTGTTCATCCAGTAACAACAAATGAAATACAGTTTAAATTATATCATAGTAATCTTTCTTTGCTGTTCTTCTTCGGTTTACACACAATGTTATGACCTAAGTGTGCAAAAAGTTTCTATGGATGCAAAGACGTTGATAATGGAAGATGGCAGTGCAAAAACTAAAATTTCTTTTTTGTTTTGCAATGATGGAGATGCAGTGCCAAATGATCCTGCTGGAAATAGTTCTATATCTATTTGCTCAGATGGTACGGCATCTAAAAATCCGCCTATTCAAAACAAGTTTGATATAAGATGGCGAGAATTTTCAGGCTGCTGGTATGGGACTCTAGACAAGGGGTATGTATTGCCCAAAGCCTGTGATACAATTACTATTGAAACGGAAAATACAATAGTAGTAAATCTCCAGCCTGCTGGTATAATTACCGTTAGTTCTTGTTTTGACCCCAAAGATGATTTTATTCATATTCAGGAATAATATTCCAAGGAAGCCCCTAGTGTGAAACCCCTATTTAATATTAATCTTGGTCGGCAAGACGTATTAGCGCCATTTTACAATATGAAATTACTTGAAATGCCTTAGATTGAGATGCATAACTAACTCACTTGTCTTATGAAATCAATTCTAACTTGCGTTTTATTAGCTTTGCTGGTATCCGTATCATATGCACAACAGGATTGCTATGACTTAAGTGTTCAAGAAATTTCTTTAGATCCTGATCCAATTCCGCCAGTTGAGCTCAACGGTATGACCACCCTAAGCTTTCTTTTTTGTAATGACTTGCAGGTTTTACCAAACGATTCAACTGATAAAACTACTTTGTCAATTTGCCCTGGTGGACTTGTTGCAACTGGAGAACCTCAACACAATTTCTTTGATATTGAATGGATTGAATTCTCAGGGTGTTGGTTTGGAACTGTAACAGAAGAGGATAGTTTGCAGGTAGGCTGCGACACAATACGAGTAGACTATGACGTGACTTTTAATTCTTCAGAAACGATTCCACAAAATAGTATTGCTGTAAATATTCAGCCCTCAGGCATTGTGGTTGGAAATGATTGTTTTGATCCAGAAGATGATTTTGTTGCTATAAATTCTTATACCTTAAACCCTAATTTAGAAAGTCGGATCAGTGGTAGGGTAGTTAGTGATGAAGAAAACTGCGATGGCATTCATAGTCCATTGGAAATAGCTGCAGCTTTTTATCCTCTTATCAATACTACAACAGGTGATATAATTGCCCACACGAATATTTTTGGTTTCTTTGACCAATTGCTTTACGTTCCTTTAGATGATTCATTGGATTTAGCACCCGTGCCTTTCATTGGATTTAGTTTAGAACCAGAGTATCGTCGAATTATAAACGATGGAACTATTTATGAAGATCAAGATTTTCATTTCTGCCATGTTGCGAGTCCTTCTAGTAATCTTGCAGTAAATTTGGTATCGCCCTGGTCACCCATAGCGGGTGGTACTAGTGCTTTTAAAATTTGTGTACAAAATAATGGTTCTATTGATGATGATGCTGTACTTGATTTCAGTTTTACTAATAAGTCTGAAATAGAAGATTACATCACGTTTACAGAAGTAGCAGATGCTGAGGTTGATGGATTAGACCTGAGTTGGGAATTTATAAACTTTAAAATGTTTGATAGACGATGTTATGAAATTGAAGCGTCAATTGACCCCTCTATTCCTATTGGCACACTTATAAATACTGAAGTAAATGTTTCTACTACAACTGGATTGTCAGATTTTAATCCCTTAGATAATACAGATACTCTGTCTCAAAGAGTGGCTTCAAGTTCTGACCCAATCACTAAAACGGTTACTCCGGATTCTTTACCCATTTCACAGATTGCAGTGGCCCATAATTTTGAGTTCCTAATAAGTTTTCAAAATGAAGGCGATGTAGCTGTGAATAAGATAATTGTTTTAGATACTATTTCAGAGAATTTTGATATGAAAACATTTAAAATGCTATCCTCAAGTTTTGAGTTTGATGTGGAAATAACTATACTCGATAAACATGTTATACAATGGACTTTTGATGATATTAGTCTACCACCAAAAATAGAAGATGAGGAGGGAAGTAGAGGCTTTGTCCAGTATGCAATTAGTAGCCTGTCTGGTCTTGAAGTGCAGGATAAACTTAGAAACAAAGCAGAAATCTTCTTTGACTCAAATGATCCAATTACTACAAATACTGCCGAAGTAGTATTTTATACATCCACCAACACAACTGACATATCTCTTCAAGATAAGATTTCTTTTTATCCAAATCCTGCAAAGAATATTTTGTATGTCGAGTCATTAAACTTGGTTTCTCCAGATACTAAATTTCAGTTGTTAGATATAAATGGTAAAATCGTGAAGAGCACTTACCTTGATTTGAAAAGTGGTGAACAGCAGCAAGTAGAATTGTATGACCTTGAGTCTGGAATCTACCTTCTCAAATTAATAGTTGAAGAGAACACTATTGTAAAAAAGTTGATTATAGAATAGTAAAAGGTGAACTAGATAGCTACAAATGTATGATTCTAAGTTATACACCCATCAGCCTAGCCTTATTGCAGTTTGTTCTTAGTCCGTAAAAAGAACTCTTAACACTTTTCCGTTCAGAAATCATATAAATTAGAGTAGATTGTAATTGTTAACCAATAGTACATATCATGAAATTCGTTTTGAGCTGTCTTTTAGTAGTTTTTCTTGCGCTGCCAATCCTTGTCCATTCTCAGTGCTATGATTTAAGTGTAATCGATATTGCTCTTGATCCAGACCCAGTTCCAATAGTTGAGCTAAATCAAACGACGACGCTGAGCTTTATGTTTTGTAATGATGAAGTAGAAGTGCCCAATGATCCATCTGGAAATACCTCCATGTCTATTTGTGCAAATAATCTATCTCCAGTAGCGGCTCCTTCGGGTAGTTTTGCATCAAATTTTGAATGGACAGAGTTCCAAGAGTGTTGGGTTGGTCGTATCCCAGATGGCAAAGTTACTCCTACAGGTTGTGGAACAATATCTATGGAATTTGAAGTCACAGCAAACTCTACAGAAACGAATCCTACGAACGGTATTGCGATTAACATCCAACCAGCAAGCATTATTGTTGGAAATACATGTTTTGATCCAGATGATGATTTTATAAGCATAATTACGTTTGCTGCAGATACATCGATTTCAACAGAAAATCAAAACGAGACACAAGACATCCATATATTCCCGAATCCTGTCAGCAATACACTTTTTCTACAATCAGATAATATCAACGCCACGGCCACTAAATTTGAATTGTTCGATGTAGATGGGAAACTAGTTCTAAGTGCTACTCATAACTTAATAGCAGGAGACAAAGAATCAATTAGTCTTGCTAGTCTTAAACCTGGGATGTATCTAGTGAAACTTAGTCCAGATGAACATGTTATTGTTGAGAAGTTGGTTGTTGAATAAGTAAAGTAAAGCTTCCTCTCCAGAGCCTAGTTAGAAAAAGAAATTAATTATGAAAAATGAAAGCGTTTTTAAGCTTTCTTCCGTTATAATTAACAAAGCATTGATACAACCTTCTAATTAATAAATTACATTATGAAAATTCAAACTCTTTTTAGCTTCATCCTTATAATCTTTTCTTTATGCCTAGTCACTAGCTGTGGAGGAGAGGACGAACCAGAACCTTGTCAAATATTTCCACTAGATGGCGAAGCAGAAATTAACGGAGATCCACATACACTAACCCTTGCACAATTAGTAGTAAATGCAGGAGGGGCAGTTTTTGGTGATACCTATATTTTTCAATTTGGTGGAGCAAATCCTTCTTGTACAGAAATACGTTCTATAAACATAAGTGTTTCTATACCAGCTGGTTCTGACTTGAACGGAACTCATGAGATAAAAGATTTTTTTAGCGCTGATGATGGTGATGCCTACGGTTCCTTTATAACACAGGTCATAGATCCAATAACACAATCTGCTGAAGACCTCATCTCTGGTACAGTGCAATTTACCAAGAATGGACCAACCGATTATACAATTGATTTATCTGCGGAAACAGTTACAGGTCAAAGTGTAGATGTAGAAATGACCTACGATTTCTAAGCTTACAAAAAACAAATAACAATACAATTGAACTAAGGCACTCTCTTTTCAGGGTGCCTTAGCTTTTTATAAGTAGGGAAGAAGCTCTTCTTTTTGCCTCCTGTCTATTGCTAATACCCATTTTGGAATACAGTTTATTGATATGCGACTTAACTGTGCTTAATTCTATAAATAACTGTCTAGCAATTTCTTTATTCGATTTACCATCTACAATAAGTTCCAAAATTTTCAATTCACGCTGCGTAAAACTGTTTATGTCAATAGAACTCTGCACTTCCTTTACAGCTTGGTTCTGTTGTTTAAGTCTAAAGAATAGAAATGCAAAACCTATAGTGCTGAGAAAGAGAAGAAATGATGAAACTTTCCAAATATTAGAAATACCATTTTCCGTAACATCACTAAAGTAGCGTAACTTTCTTCCGTAGTTTCTTGTGTAAGGATGGTTTGGAAGTACTACTTTTAGCTCCTTTTTAAAATTCGTATAGGATTCTATATGCGTATCCATGTAAGCATCAAAATCTGTCATATTTAATGCGGCAAGTGAAACTAATGTACTGCTACATGTATCTGCAAAATGAAATAAATCTTTGTTTAGTTTGTTTTGAGAAAACTGAAGTTCAGAAGGAAATCGAATTTCATAGAACATATAACTAGGGTAGACAAGAGAACTCAATTCTTTCATACGATTATTCTCAGAATTCCCTTGAATAGTATAGTCACCAAAGGGAGCATACGTGCTTTGATCTGCTTCAATGCGCAAGTCCGTCTCATTGTCTAAAATAATATGGATAAAATTGTGATTTTCTCCTCCCACGTATAGACAGGCATTAAATTCTGAATGCTCTTCTCTTACAAGATAGAGTTTGTAAAACTGAGCATGATCAGGCAGATTTTCTCCCCTGAGTTCAAAATTCCCATCATTATCAATATTTGCCATATTGATAATATGCTCCGCCTTTGCACTATAGTAGTCGTCTAACTTGTCAATAGTGGCTAAATAGATTAAATGCTGCCATTCTCCTTTTAGATTCAACTTGCCGCTTATTCTATATTCGGCTACTAAACTTGTCTGCGCTAAGAAGGTAAACAAAAGAAGAAAGATGAGCTTTGCTAATGGCATGACGTAAAATAGAAAAGTGAGAACTAGGAAGAGGATTTCATTTTTCTGCTTAAGAAATAATTAACGACTTTATCCAGTAAAATAGGGGGTCTAGACCTTTTTTCCACCCCCTTCTAGTTTGATTTACCACCGATTTCTTCTTGTACTCAGCTCAGATCAAACCTAGCTTGCATTTATTATTAATCAAAAAATTTAATTATGAAAATTTCAAAAATGATCTATGCTCTATTACTTGTTCTACCCACAGTTTTTGGTGTACAGCAGGCGATGCAATCTTCCAAATCAGATCTAGAAACCCCTCCAGTCAAATTAGAATGGCAAAGTATTCAAGATATTGAAAACCTACCAAAGGATAAATTTACGCTGGTAGACGTGTATACAGACTGGTGTAAGGTTTGCCAAGTAATGGAAGACAAAACTATGGCGGATGAAGCATTCAGTGCTTATTTAGTAAGTAACTACAACTTAGTCAAATTTAATGCGGAAGAAAAAGGAAAATTATCATTCAAGGGTGAATCTTATGAATTCAAAAGCAACGGGAAACGAGGCTTTAATGCCCTTGCAGCAGAACTGTGTCTGGGTAGATTAGCCTACCCATCTTTTGTAATTCTTGATAAAGACCTAGAAGTAGTGGATGTCTTACGCGGATTTAAAAATGTAGAAAAATTTAAAGCAGACTTGGATAGAGTTATGTTTGCTGCCGCTAACGATGACTATTCGAAAGACTAGTAATTTGCGGAATAGGAGAGTGTAGCTTGGTTTTAATTAGCCGCTACACTCTCTTTACTTTAGCAATTTCTTATTTTACTCATAAATTGCAATTATGAGTAATGATCAAACGCTAATCCACTTGGGAGAAGACCGCAGTAAATACTTTAATGCAGTCTCACCTCCAATAATTCAGAGCAGCAACTTTGTCTTTGATGACATTGCATCTTTACGTGAGGCAATTTTGGATGAATCCAATAAGCACATTTATACAAGAGGGAATAACCCTACAGTCGAGATTCTAAGGAAAAAAATAGCCGCTCTTGAAAAAGCAGAAGATGCTCTAATTGTTGGAAGTGGAGCCTCAGCAGCAGCTATTGCAATCACTGGAAATCTTAAAGCGGGCGATCATGTTATCTGCATTCAATCGCCCTATAGTTGGACGCATAAATTGTTTACTATCACCCTGGCAAGATGGGATATTACTGTGGATTTTGTAGATGGTAGAGAAGTAGAAAACATACGTACCGCCATAAAAGAAAATACCACTGTCTTATTTTTAGAAAGTCCTAATAGTATCACTTTTGAGCTACAAGATTTAAAAGCCTGTGCTCAGTTGGCTAAAGAACACGGCATCGTTACAATTATCGATAATAGCTACTCTAGCCCAATCTTGCAAAATCCTATAGCCTTAGGCATTGACATTGTTATCCACTCAGGTACTAAATATTTAAATGGCCATTCGGATGTAGTAGTGGGCGCAATCTGTTCTACTAAAGAGATGATCTTAAAACTCTTTAAGAACGAGTACATGACCTATGGCACAATTATATCTCCAAATGATGCAGCCTTAGTGATTAGAGGTCTTCGTACCCTAGAGTTACGCATGCAACATGTACAAGATGTAGCTATGCAACTTGTAGATTGGTTAGCTAAACAAGAGCAGATAAGACAGGTCATTTATCCTTTTCATCCTAGCTTTCCACAATATGCATTAGCACAAAAACAAATGCGAGGTGGCTCAGGTTTGTTTTCCATCATTTTAAATACTGATAAAAAATCGGATGTAGAGAAGTTTATACAAGCACTTAATAATTTTATAATCGCAGTTTCTTGGGGAGGACACGAATCGCTTTGCATGCCCTTTTTAGCCTTCCATGATATGCCAGGATATCCAGATCACCATGTAGATTGGCGACTTGTACGTATTTCTGTTGGGTTTGAAAGCTTCGAATATTTACGCGACGACCTCGCACAAGCATTAAAACAACTTTAGATAAAAACTACTTGTACTGCACTCCCATGGTATAGGTTGACGTCAGAATAGTGGAAAACTTTCTTTAAATTTAATAATATGACAGTAGAAGAAAGGCGTCGCCGAAGATTTAGCGAATCGTTCCGTAAAGAGCAGGTCTGCTTAATCGAATCGGGAG
>CALIAU010000015.1 GCA_938045585.1 uncultured Saprospiraceae bacterium | reverse complement strand
ACTAAATGTGGGTGGTAAGCCTAAGATTACGCCCTGGTCATCTGTGATAACCCATTGTGCATTGCTTCCCATTCCGCCAATTACTGTAATAGCTCCCGCTGGAATATTATCCGCTACACCATCACCTACACAGAACTCAAATGGTCCACCCTCTAGAGTACCGCCATCTGGCTGGTTTCTATTTACTTCAACTGAATTTGATAGATCATAACATCCCACTAAGTCTGTTGTAGCATTATTCCCTGGCTCTAATCCTGTTAAACCATCTTCATACCTTAGGTACCATACTAAACATGTACCCGGTCCTGCTCCATCAAAGTCTACTGCACTAAATGTGGGTGGTAAGCCTAAAATTACGCCCTGATCATCTGTGATAACCCATTGCGCATTGCTTCCTACTCCGCCAACTACTGTGATAGCTCCCGCTGGAATATTATCCGCTTCACCATCACCTACGCAGAATTCAAATGGTCCGCCTTCTAGAGTACCGCCATCTGGCTGGTTTCTTATAACTTCGATGGAATTCGACAAATCATAACATCCTTCTAAATCTGAAAGGTTTTCTCCTACTTCTAAGCCTGTTAAATCTTCGTACGCTAAACTATATATAAGACATATACCGTTTCCTGCTCCATCAAAATCTACATTCGCATATATCGCATCTACCGTCGGTGGCAATCCTAATATAGTGCCATCTGAATCAGCAATCACCATAGTCGTATTTGAACCACTTCCAGGTGTTACTGTTATGGATCCCGCTGGAATAAAATCCGCTTCGCCATCACCTACACAGAATTCAAATGGTCCGCCTTCTAGAGTACCGCCATCTGGCTGAATTCTTACAACTGCAATTGAATTCGATAAGTCATAACATCCTTCTAAGTCTGTTGTAGCATTATTTCCATCCATTAATCCTGTTAAGCCATCTTCATACCTTAGGTACCATATCAAACATGTACCCGGTCCTACTTCATCAAATTCTATCACACTAAATGTGGGTGGTAAGGCTAAGATAATGCCCTCATCATCTGTGATAATCCATTGCGCATTGCTTCCTACTCCTCCACCAATTATTGTAATAGCGTCTGCTGGAATAACATCTAGTTCGCCATCACCTACACAGAACTCAAATGGTCCCCCTTCTAGAGTGCCGCTATCTGGCTGGTTTCTTATAACTTCGATGGAATTCGACAAATCATAACATCCTTCTAAATCTGATAGGTTTTCTCCTACTTCTAAGCCTGTTAAATCTTCGTATGCTATTCTATATATGAGACATATACCGTTTCCTGCTCCATCAAAGTCTACATTCGCATATATCGCATCTACCGTAGGTGGCAATCCTAATATGGTGCCATCTGAATCAGCAATTACCATAGTTGTGTTTGTACCTGTTCCTGGTACTACTGTTATGGATCCTGCTGGTATGAAATCCGCTTCGCCATCGCCAACACAGAACTCAAATGGTCCGCCTTCTAAGATTCCACCATCTGGTTGGTTTCTTATTACTTCAATTGAATTAGACAGGTCAAAACATCCTTCCAATTCATCTAGATTTGCGTCTACCTCTAGGTTTAAAATATCTGCATATGCTAATCTGTATATTAAACATGTGCCGTTTCCTGCACCGTCAAAGTCTACATTGGCATAGATTGCATCTACTGTCGGTGGCAAACCTAATATGGTGCCATCTGAATCGGTAATTACCATTGTGGTATTAGACCCACTTCCTGGTATTACTGTGATAGATCCCGCTGGAATGAAATCCGGTTCGCCATCACCTACACAGAACTCAAATGGGCCGCCTTCTAGAGTACCGCCATCTGGTTCGTTTCTTACAACTTCGATTGCATTTGATAAGTCAAAGCAACCATCTAAATCATCTAGATTTTCGCCTGCTTCAAGCCCAATCAAACCGTCTTCGAAACTGATATGATAAATAAAACATGTACCACCTCCTGCTTCATCGAAGTCTACTACATCTGGAATAGGTGGTAAACCTAAGATAACACCCTGATCATCAGTGATAACCCACTGGGTGTTGGGACCCATTTCATCTGAAACGGTGACACCAATAGCAAAGTCCGGAAAACCATCAACGCAAAAAACAAAAGGACCGCCATCTAGAGCGCCCCCTTCTACATCACATTGACCATGAACTTGTATTGAATTGAGAATTAAGAAAATTATCGAAAGCCCAGTGAGAATTGGCCAACGAAAATAAAGAGATAACTTTTTTTTCATAATGTTAAATATTGAGTTAAGAATGGCCTTAGGAAGCATGCGCTTACCATTAGCTTAAAAGCATTAAATCCAGTGTAATCTTGAAATTGACTATAGTGTCAGAGGGTAATTGAGTTTACTACCTCTTATCCACATGAATACTATCAAGTAAATTTTTTATGGTTGCCTAGGAAGGACAGTTTTTTTGAGTTTTTAAAAATTTAACACTATAAAGTGTGTAAAACCAATATTTCACTTAAGATTTCTATCTTATTGCAGATACAAATACACTCAAGTTTTATTAAGTATTCTTCAGCTTTGTAGATATATTTAAATTTCTATATATTTAATTAACTAACTGGTATTCAACTGCTACCATTAATTTAAAACCAACCAAAGCTATGATGAAATTAATTTTTGTAACCTTAAATTTCTTCCTATTTACTATTTGTTGTTATTCACAAGCTTCAGGAACTGTGGAACTTGGAAGTGAAATAACCAATGGCGTCATGACAGATGGCTGTGTCGCTTCATGTCAGCCTACATATTGTACTAATCAATCTGACAATGCAGGTAATCATCCTGTTGAAACTATAGTATTAACTATAACTGGTATACCTGCTGGAGAGTCGGCAGAAATCACAATAACATCTATACTCTGTGGAAGTACATCTGGTTTAGATGGAGGAGATGATATTTTTATTGATGGTACTCAAGTATTTGACGGAGGTAGTAATGCCGAAGTTAACATAACAGAATGTGTGGCTGGTGGTGCAGATATTGTAATTGAATTTACTGTAAATAGAAGAGATGAGATTATTGAGGTCTCTTGGATTTCTGGTCCTAGTTCAGCTGATCCATCAATGTGTATTGATCAAGTAGTGGATGTAGATTATGCTGATTTCTCTGCAAGCCCTTTAAATGAATCTATTGAGCTAGAATGGACTACCCTCAAGGAAACACAAAACGATTACTTTGAGGTGCAAAAATCAGCAGACGGCAGAGTATACAAAGCTGTAGGTACAGTTTTGGGGAAAGGTAATTCTGACAATACAGTAGACTATCAGTTTACAGATGATAATCCTATGTCAGGAACAAATTATTATAGGCTCAAACAAGTTGATTTTAATGGTGTGTATAGATTAAGTGAAACTATAACCGTTAACTATGATAAACAAGACGTACAGTTTTCAATTAGACCTAGTATAGTAAGTGAAAGATTGATTATTTCACATCCCAAAAACTCGATTGTTCGTATAGTTAATATGCAAAGTCAGCTGATTGATGAATTTCAAGTAAACCAATATACAGAATATGATGTCAGCACTCTCCCTAATGGGATTTATATCATATCTACTTTTATAAATGGAAAAGCCGTAAGCAAAAGATTTGTAAAAACTTAAATGCTTGTCACCTTTAGACAATAAGAATTAGTTTCTCATTTTTTTGACACCCGATGAAACTGTCCGAGCTGCTAGTCACAGCTCGGATTTTTTATTTATCTGGGATATTCTCGATCATATTATTGATATATCTAATATATATATGGATGATTTATAGTATCTAAAAAATATTTTTAGCTTTTTTACACAAATTTTATCCCGCATACCAGCAGTCATTGCAAGCAAAGCATCAAAAGTCACCCATCGCACAGAATATTATTTTGTTATTTATTGATAATAAAAAATATAAATTATAATATTGCTAGTATATTTATATTTGACAAAATATTGTTTTGTATTAATAAAGTATTTACCTTTGTCTTGCATTTGATTAAAACGATAATATTTTAAAAAAATTAGATATGTTTAAGAGAAGATTCCGGAGAACATTTAAAGTACGAGCGATTAATGCGCCTGTTACTTCGAATTTATAGTCCAAAAAACCTTATGATTTGACAAAGGCCCCTTTTAAGGGGTCTTTTTTTTGCATTATGGCGATGATTAAAACTTATTTGCAATTTCCAGCATTATACTTTTGAATGAATTATGAATTTCAAATAGAAGGTATGTCCTGTCAGAATTGCGTTAAGAGCGTAAGGTCAAAAGTGAAGACCCTGCCTGGATATCTTGGTGCTACTGTACAACTTAAATCTCCTCAATTAGTTCTAGAAACAAAGGAAGGAATCTCTATACATACAATCCGATCTTTATTTCCCTCTTATTCTATATCTGAAATAAAAAATCAGAATACAGAATCTCTGGAAAGCAATTTCTTGTCTACATACAAACCACTTTTTCTAATCATCCTCTTTATAACTGGAGTAAGCCTACTAACCCAATACCCCTTTGATGTATTTTCTTGGATGCTATTCATGCGCCATTTTATGGCAGGCTTTTTTATTGTGTTTGCATTTTTCAAATTGCTTAATCTACAAGGCTTTGCTAACAGCTACGCAATGTATGATCTACTCGCAGCAAAATGGAAATCCTGGGGTTTCATTTTTCCCTTCTTGGAACTTGTATTAGGTATTGCTTATCTGATTGATTGGAATCCACAAGTGACAGGCTATTCTACAATTCTATTACTAGGCTTCAGTAGTCTGGGTGTGATAAAATCTAATCTTGACAAGCGCAAAATTCAATGCGCTTGCCTAGGTGATGTCTTTAAGTTACCCATGTCTGTAATTACGGTAATAGAAGATTTGGCTATGGTTACCATGGCGATAATCATGCTCTGGTTTAGCTAATCTTCCTTATATTTAGAAGACTACATAGGCAACTCCCTAGGTTTTAATATTTTAAATTTAATTTAACATCATGCGAATATTAGGGATTTTAGCACTTACTAGTGCATTGTTTTGTATCCATTGCAAGTCCGAATCCAAGCCAATATACACTGACAATCAAGAACTTACGATAGATAGCACGGTTGATACTGAATACAAAGAGATTGAGGATTTAGAAAGTGAAATAGACTCATTACATGAGGATATTGATTCAATCTTACAGCTACTTGAGGAATTTTAGATGTTTTTGCGTCCTAATATTAAACTGACTTCTTATTTAAAAACTTAATACTATGAAAAATAACAATATCAAACTGTTTATGCTCGCATTCTTGATGCTTGGCATAGTTCAGATAAATGCACAAATCTTAGAAAAAGCTCCTAGTACTGAAACCACAGAAGCACCACGTGCACATGAACAAGAAGAAATAGAAGAAATTCTTAAAGAGCATGGAGTACATGCGCAAGAAGAAGGCAAAACTAAAAAGGCGAAGAAAGGAATGGGAAAGGGACAGAATGGAGGACTTCTTCCAGGGGAAGGGTTTTACATGAGAGATAAAAGAATTCAGCAAGCCCTAAATGTTTTAGAACGAAAAAGAGCAGAAGGAAAAATAAGCGATGAAAAATATGCTAGTCAAAAGTCAAAACTAGAGGCTGCAAGAAAAGGCATGTATAAAGACAAAACGCGTAGGGTTCCTAAAGGGCATAAAAAACGTATGGATCAGATGGAAAAGGAAAAGCAGAAGATGAAGGAAGAAAGAATACTTAAAAGTGAAATGACAGAAGAACAAAAGGCGAAACGTAAAGAGCGTTTGGAACGTTTTGAAGAAAAAAGAGCAGAAAGGAAAGAAAAAACGAAGAAAGGAAATGAATGGACTGATAAACTTACGGATGAGCAGAGAGAGAAAAAAGAAAACGCAAAAGGAAAAGGGAAAGCTAAGTGGAATGAGCTTGGTGACAATACAGGAAAGAAAGGTGCACGTGTAGACATGCGAGAAGCTGCACTAAAGGAAAGACTAGACAGCGGTATAATTACACAGGAGGAATACAACAAACGAATGGAACAAATGGCTAAGCGGAATGCAAGTAGAGGAATGCAGGCAAAAGAAAAAAAGATGCGTTATGAAAATAAGAAAGAGCGAATGAAAAAAAGAGCGGATGCTAGTATAATGGAACGAGATGTAAAACAAGAAAAACTAGATGAGCTAAAGAAAAATTTAGAAGAAAGAAAGGCAGCTGGTACTATTACGAATCAGAGATACAAATCCGCTATGAAACAGATAGAGCAAGTAGAAGAAAAGATGGAAAAATTAAAAGAGAAAGAAGCGAAAGCGGCTAATATGTAAGCTAGGAATTATTTTAAGTAAAAGTGCTCAAGCCTTAGCACTTAACAATGAATAAAAAAAGCCTTCCCCACTGGGAAGGCTTTTTTTATGCCTGACTCTACGTAATCCAGGCTTTAGATTTTGCCATCCGTGCAAAGAAATACAGTGCAATGGCAAGGATTAAAATAATTATTGGAAAAACTACAGTTGCTCCCATACCAAACACTTCTCTCGCTCTGGTCATAAAAATGGAATGTCCCTGTTGTAAAATGACACCTACTATGGAGGCAAAAAACATAGGGACTGCCCATCCCTTACGTAGCAATAGTCCTATGCAGCCTAAGAGTCCACCTACTGTGGCCAGACCATAGAATACTTTAGTCCAACTAGGGTACTCTTTTAGGACTTCTTGCTGCTCAGGAGTATAAGCCGCCAGCGTTTCAGCTGACATATTAAAGTCATTGATAAAAGCAAAGACTCCCATCGCGTTCCAAAGGAGTGCTAATACTGCTACAATCCAAAACCAGGTGGGGATTTTTGTTGTATTCATAAGGTTTTACGTTTTGTTTATTCAAAAGGTATCATTTTTTTTCTAAGTCCCAAAATAAAAAAGGTGATGCCTAAGAAAGACATCACCTTTATAAATACAATTCAATTAACTCTTACTGTACTACGATTAGTTTCTTTTTTATACGCACACCATCTTTTTGCAACTCTACTATATACTTCCCTGGTGCATATGACTGTGTTTCCATATTTTGATCTCCGGTACGTAATGGAAAGCTATTAATCTTTGACCCATTCATATCATACACTGTACCTGTTCCCCCATCCATAGATTCGGGCACCTCTAAGGTAAAGCCATCTGCTGCATTTGTTGGATTAGGATATACCTTCACTTTTGCTACCTCATTATCTCTGATTACTGAAAGTTGCTCAAAACCATCTGACTGCAATTTACCAGCTAACTCCCCTACCTTATTCAAGTCCATTCTTCCATACAGTGAGAAAACAACAAACTCTTTTTCACCACTTGCTATACCCACTAATTCAGTCACGATGCCATTCTCCTCATCGATATATACCGTAATGTTCCCTTCTTTATCTGTGACACGGATAAGTTCTTCGTAATCAGATCCTACGCGCTTAGTCGCAGCCCTGTACTCTTCAGCAGGTGTTGGATGATCCTGCACGGCAATTAAATTGAATGATTCTATGGTAGTAATGAAGTCTTTAATTTCTTCAAATTCGGGCTCGTTTGTTTCAATGTAAGAAGCATATTCAAACACTTTTCCTGAAACGAATACACTCGTCACATTCTCTTGATCAATGTAATGGCTAAACTCTCTTTCAATTATGTTCTGAGCAAAAATCCCTGTGGTGAAGGAGGCAAGCAAGGCAATAAGTATAAAATTTTTCATCTGTAAATTTTTATTTGATTAATAAAAGAGAGTTTTTCTAAGTTACATCGGGATGACGGCATACTTTCTATTTTTGTTACAGTTTCCTTAAAGTTTATCGAAAATGAACGATTTCTTCGACGAAAGGCCAAGTTCCTTGGATGATTTTAATGCCTTAGGCATTAAATAGGTATCCGCACCAGAGGGTGATGGTTTCGTAGTTTCCGCCTTTCAGCCTGCCTGCTGAGGCACGTAGGCAGGGCTGGTTTTCGCACCTGCGGTGCTGCTTGAAATCCGATTTGAACAGAATTGTAAGGACCCGCCTGCCAAAGGCACGTAGGCAGGTTAAAGGAATATCTAGAATTATAATCGACTTTGAACTGGGATTTGTGAGATGGAAGGATTAGGTAGTGATTCTATTCCCCAAAGGGGTGGCAATTAGCAATTCACAAACCAGCCGCAGGCAAAAACCAGCGCAGCGGAAACCAGCCGAAGGCGGAAACCCGCACTCTCTGAGTGCAAAAACCAGCAATGAGCTTCGCTCATTGCCTAAATCTCCCCTACGACAGCCTCTGTAACGTTTATAATATGGTCTCCTACTTTTTCTAAAGAATGAATGATATTATTATAGATCATAGCAGATTTTACATTATAGTCTGGCTTACCAAGATTCGAAAGATGCTCATCTTTGAATTCGTTTCTAAGCTTGTTAATCTTTTTCTCAATCTTTTCAGCTTCTGACTTATCCACATCATCATATCTAGGCGTTTGAAGGTTTGCCACCATAACATTAAAGGCATTGTCCACCATATCGGACATTGTATTTATATTTTCTCTCTGCTTCGGAGTAAAATAAGCGTTTTCCTCATTCTTCAGTTCTATCGTTTTTGATATCTGAAAGTAAATATCACCTATACGCTCTAGGTCATTACATACATTCAATACAGAACGTAAACGCATACTTGTCTTAGGCGTAATTTCACTTGATCCTAGTTTTGTAATATATTCCGTAATCTCTTTTTCCATATCATCAGAAATCTTCTCATACTTCTTTAGTTTCTTCAACATCTTCTTCTGCTTCTTCACCTCTGTTTCATTTATCAATGTTCTCGAGAAACCCGACATTCTAGAAACTACAGTTCCAAAGTGCGCCGCTTCCTTCTGTAACTCTACAGTGGCCAATTCAGGAGTTTTAATCGCATTTCCAATAAACTTAAGCCCTTGTTGATCATCTGCATCATCCTCAGATCCTTTCACAGACCAGACTGCTGCTTTTACTAGAAGGGGTACGAAAGCTAAGAGTAATAGTACATTCGTAATATTAAAGAGGGTGTGGAAAGCCGCCAATTTATAGGTGTTCATAATATTCTCTTGACTAAGATCTTCCACCTTAAGTTTCTTATTACTTTCGAAGATGTGCGTAAAGTTTTCTACCACCATGGTAATTAACTCCATTGCCCAAGGTAATAAGAACACCATCCAGGATACGCCAATGATATTAAACATAGAATGAATTCTTGCTGAACGTTTTGCATTTGTGTTCCCAACTATAGAAGCTAATTCTGCAGTAATTGTTGTTCCAATATTTTCTCCTAATACCATAGCTGCAGCTACATCTAAAGGTAACCAACCTGCATATACTAGTGTTAGGGTTATTGCCATTGCCGCACTTGACGACTGCACAATGATAGTTACAAGCGCTCCAACAAACACAAAGAATATTCTTGATAAAATCCCGTAATCAGAGAACCCCTTAATCCATGCAAGTGCATCACTTCCACCGATATCAGGAACAGCATTTTTTAAATAAGATAGGCCCAAGAATAAAATGGCAAATCCTATCAAAAATTCTCCCCAGTACTTTAATTTTCCTTTATTTGAAAAATGCATGGGTACACCTAAGGCAAGTAGAGGAATGGAGTACGCGCTTAGCTTAACTTTAAAGCCCAATAAGGCGATTATCCAGCCTGTTACTGTAGTTCCTATATTTGCACCCATCATAACACCTGCAGATTCTACCAAAGACAGAAGTCCTGCATTCACAAAAGATACGGTCATAACAGTTGTTGCAGAAGAAGACTGCACGAGCGCTGTAATTAGAAACCCTGTAAATACGCCAAGGTATCTATTCTTGGTCATTGAACGAAGGATATTCCTTAGCTGAGAACCCGCTGCTCTCTGAATCCCTTCACTCATGAGTTTCATCCCATAAATAAAAAATGCCAAGGCACCTAAGATATTGACACCGTCCCAAAAGCCAAAGCTGGACCCTTCACCATCTGAACCAGCCCATGCTGGATGCGTAAAAAGGATGACTAGCATTAAAGAAAGTGATACGTTGGTTAAAATCTTTTTCATCTTAAAAAAATTATAGTTGAATTCGCTTGAAATGTTCTAAAAATGAAAATCAAATTGTGTTCTATATATTAATTCGTTGTCGCTTGTTTCTATAGATCTATAAGTCAGATCCGTTTGAAATTTCAATTTATGCCCTACGATATACTTTGAAAGACCAAAGGTATATTGTTGTTCATTACTCGCTACTCCTTCTTCAGGCTTCACATCAGTCCAGCGTACTGCAAGCTCTACATCATCTGTTATAAATTGACCAACTGCAAGATTAAATGCTTGTCCTGTGTAATAGGTAGCAATAGCATTTTCCTCTTCGTCAATAATAATCGGAGAGTCGCCACTTGTTGTTTTAAACGCATATTCTCCCATAACAGACAAACCCTCTTTCTTGTACATAAAGTCAACAAAAAAGACGGATAAATCTTTAAGAAGTGCATCCTCCGCGTCAATAAAGCTTCCTGTTTGACCTCTTGTTCTTCCTGCTTTATTGATATAATCATACGATACTGCTATCGCTAGCTTTGCTGAAGATTCTCTTTTTACCGCAGACCCCACATAATCGCCTTTTGATTGGAAATTGCCAAATGGTAAGGCCTCTATTTTTGCAGCATAGCCATATCCACCAATATTTGCTGCAGTTATATTCTTGCCTTCTCCTGAAGAAATGGAAAGCACTTGTTTTAGTATGAAGTTTTCTCCAAACGTTTCATGATTTTTAAGCATAATTGCTACATCACGATCTGTGGTAAATCTAGAATTCAGTCTAGAACGATCCACAAATTGTAAGTTTCCAGAAGAAATCACTCGTTCTCTGTTACCTGGTAACTTACCCTGACCAAACCACAGTTTCATATTCTTATGAAAATTCCATTCGACAGATGCATCCAAGATTATATTCGCAGCATTGTTAAATTGAGATGAATTACCACCTCCATTATCTCTATTTGATAAGGCTAGCTCCGCTTTGTATTTTAATTTTGGGGATAATGCCCATCCTGCAAACTTAAGTCTAGATCTTCTAATGAAGAGTCTTGAAGAATGGTCTTCAAATGTAGAATTTCCTTCTGTTGGGATATCCCAATCATGCTGCATAAGCGTTTGAAATCTGAATCCTAACTGCAAGTAAAATGAGGAATCTTGTGCTGTTACTTGAATTCCTTTCCCGAATTTGGGCACAATAGTTTGGGCATTTATAGAAAGATATGCTACGCACATTAAAAGCATAAGCGCAGACTTATACATTATATTCATTGGACAATTGGTTTATAAGTACAAATATGTTTATGGCACAAAGATAAATTTGCAATGTTAAGCCAATGTTAAATATAGAATATCACAATATGTTTAAATAAAGGGCTGAGAGCATACACCACATCAATTGTCCAAAAAGTACAATGCAACTCCCAGCACCAACATATTTGTACATCAAAAGTAGTTTGAGAAGATTAATTATACATTTAATGAATGTTAACTTATTGTTATGCGTAACAATGAGCTGTATAGCTTGCATAAGTGGTCTGAAGGGTCTCAGTCCAAAGGACCAAGCGAACAGCGCGCCCGGAAGGGCACGACCTGAGTGTAACGAGGGGTATGCCCAAAATCTTCACTTACATACTTCTTCTATACTTTCCACCCACAGAAAATAAGGCATGCGTTATCTGCCCCAGAGTGCATATTTTACTAGCTTCCATGAGATGCTCAAATAAATTCTCATTTTCCCTAGCCGCTCGCTGTAATTCTTTAAGCGCTGACATGGCTTTATCCTGATTTTGAGCATGCAAGGCTTGCAAATTACTTATCTGCAACTCCTTTTCTTCCTTGGTCGCACGTATGACCTCACTCGGAATTACGGTAGGCGAACCCTTAGAGGATAAAAAGGTATTTACTCCAATAATAGGATACTCACCCGTATGCTTGAGAGTCTCATAGTATAAACTCTCTTCTTGAATTTTGCTGCGCTGGTACATCGTTTCCATAGCGCCCAAAACACCACCACGTTCTGTTATTCTATCAAACTCTAGCAGCACTGCTTCCTCTACTAAGTCAGTCAGTTCTTCTATAATAAATGAACCCTGAATAGGATTTTCGTTCTTTGCTAAGCCTAACTCGTGATTTATTATCATCTGAATAGCTACAGCGCGACGGACACTATCTTCTGTAGGTGTCGTTATTGCCTCATCATAGGCATTCGTATGGAGCGAATTACAATTGTCATAAATCGCATACAGTGCCTGCAGTGTTGTTCGAATATCATTAAAATCGATTTCCTGCGCATGTAATGATCTACCGGAAGTTTGAATATGGTACTTGAGTTTTTGCGAACGGGCATTGGCACTATACTTATACTTCATTGCCTTTGACCATATCCGTCTCGCTACCCTTCCTATCACTGCATATTCTGGATCTACCCCATTGCTAAAGAAGAAGGATAAATTGGGCGCAAAATCATTGATGTCCATGCCTCTAGAAAGATAGTACTCCACAAAGGTAAAACCATTGGACAGGGTAAAGGCTAGCTGGGTGATAGGATTTGCCCCTGCCTCCGCAATGTGATAACCAGATATAGAAACCGAATAAAAATTACGCACCCTATGATCGATGAAATACTGCTGGACATCTCCCATAAGTTTAAGAGAAAACTCGGTAGAAAATATACAGGTATTCTGTGCTTGATCTTCTTTTAATATATCTGCCTGCACGGTTCCTCGTACAGAAGCTAAGGCTTTCTTTTTTAATTCTGCATACACATCCTGCTCCAAAACCATATCACCGGTCAAGCCTAGAAGCATAAGTCCTAGCCCATCATTCCCGTCTGGAATGTCTCCCTCGTACTTAGGTCGCTCTATGCCCTTGGTATCGTAATGCGCTTTAAAGGCTGCTTCCACCTTTGCCTCCAAACCATGTTCTTTTATATACAGTTCACACTGCTGATCTATCGCTGCGTTCATGAAATACGCACAGATGGTTGCTGCAGGACCATTAATGGTCATGGAAACGGAGGTCTTAGGATTACAAAGATCAAAACCTGAATACAATTTCTTTGCATCATTCAACGAACTCACATTAACACCTGAGTTTCCTACTTTCCCATAAATATCCGGACGATGGTCTGGATCTTCGCCATAGAGTGTTACGGAGTCAAAGGCAGTAGACAGTCTTTTTGCAGGCATACCCTTAGACAAATAGTGAAAGCGTTTGTTAGTACGCTCAGGACCTCCTTCTCCAGCAAACATACGTGTGGGATCTTCTCCCTTTCTCTTGAATGGAAAGACACCAGCCGTAAATGGAAATTCACCAGGGACATTTTCTTGTTTGGACCAACGTAAAATTTCACCCCAGTCTTTATATCTAGGAAGTGCGATTTTAGGAATATCTGACTGCGAGAGCGACTTCGTATAATTCTCTACTTTAAATTCTTTATCTCTTACCTTATACACAAAGCTTTCGTCTGTATACGACTTCTTCTTAGACTCCCACCCTTCTATAATATCCTGATTTTCCTTTTTGAGATCTGCCTCTGTATCTTTTTTCAATTGCTCCAGGTGCTCGGTCATAGCGGATTCTTCCGTAATACTTTTCACCTGATCAATACTATATAATTTAGTAGCTAAATCCGCCTGCTCTTCTACTTCCGCATCATACTTTTCAATGGTGTCTTTTATCTCAGATAGATATCGCACACGTGCAGGAGGAATGATATACTGCTTTTCACTTTCGCCCTCCTTGAGATCTGCTAAACTGTTTTTAGGAAATAATTTATCTATAAGGTCATTAAACAAAACATTGACTCCCGGATCATTAAACTGTGAGGCAATGGTTCCATACACTGGCATCGTGCTGGGATCTTCATGCCAAAGATCATGATTCCGTTGATACTGTTTTTTCACATCACGCAAAGCATCCTGCGAACCACGTTTATCAAATTTATTAATGGCAATAAGATCTGCAAAATCTAACATGTCAATTTTCTCCAACTGCGATGCTGCACCATATTCTGGTGTCATGATATACGCGGACACATCTGCATGATCTACTATTTCAGAATCAGACTGTCCTATCCCAGATGTCTCTAGAATTATCAAATCAAACCCTGATTTCTTTAAAATTGATATTGTACCGTCAATGTGTTTATTCAATGCAAGGTTATACTGACGTGTTGCAAGAGAACGCATAAACACACGTTTATCTGCGATAGAATTCATACGTATTCTATCTCCCAATAAAGCACCACCCGTTTTTCTTTTTGACGGATCTACGGATATAATACCCAAGGTCTTTTCAGGAAAGGCATGTAAGTAACGCATGACTAATTCGTCTACTAAACTTGATTTACCAGCGCCACCTGTTCCAGTAATACCTAAGACAGGAATTTCTACATCTTTCACCTCTTCCTTGACGGCATCCAGCCAAGCTTTATTTTCCTCAGGATAATTTTCTAAGGCCGTTATTAGTCGAGCAATCGCTCCATGATTTTTTGGTGATATCGCTTTTAGTTGGCCATTTAAACTTGCGCCAACTGGATAATCACATTTCTCCAAGAGATCATTTATCATCCCTTGTAAGCCCATCGAACGACCATCATCTGGCGAATAAATACGTGTAATTCCATAGGCATGCAAGTCTTCTATTTCCGTAGGAAGAATTGTTCCTCCTCCTCCACCGAAGATTTTTATATGCTCAGCGTTTTGCTCTTTTAATAAATCATAAGCATACTTAAAAAACTCATTGTGTCCTCCCTGGTAAGAAGTCAATGCAATTCCCTGCACATCCTCCTGTATTGCTGCATCCACAATTTCATGCACCGGTCGGTTATGTCCTAGATGGATCACCTCTGCACCGGAACGTTGAATAATCCTACGCATAATATTTATTGCCGCATCATGGCCGTCAAAAAGTGAACCTGCAGTAAGTATACGTATCTTGTTTTTTGCTGAATATGGAGCAATTTTTTCCATATAGTAAAGATAGTAAATCACGGGCTATTGTGCCACGTAATATGAATTACTAATTATCTAAAAACTAGCTTGTTTTGCTTCTTTCGATTGAACTAATTGTAAAAATGGATGAGGATAAGAAAGATCTGGGCATCCCCCTTCTTGCCTCTGGCAATGCGGGTCGCGCTTTCCATGACTCCGCGTTCGCTGCGGTCCCTTCAGGGACTAGATTGCATCTATCATTCTAATCGCTGATGCGAGGCTGTACTCTCCAGGCTAAGTGTATCTTCAATAAGTAAAATGCTCCTTCAGCCTTTGTCATGTATCCTAATTTTACTCCATTCTTAAACAATACACTTTAATAGAGTTTGCGTTCATCGAAATCTAAGTATCATTCGTCTATTCTCTTATTGAAAACAAATTTCCTAGGATAATTACATTGCTTATGAAAAAGAATAAGAGTAATTTTATCACGTTTAATAAAACAAGAAGGATATGAATACTTTTTTAGGATTATGCTTATATGGAATAGGCACCTACCTTGTTGCTGAATTCCTTGGAAGAAAGCGCCGTATCGGATATGCGCAGTCTTTGTTTTGGTGTTTACTGCTCACGCCTATCCTAGGTATCTGGATTATTTTGTTGAGTCCACGACTAAAAAGCTCAATCTAATTAGAAAAAAATTCTTTTTCTGCAAATAGGTTTACCCAATTATCTTTACTCACTCCCATTAGAGTAAATTTATATGCACTGTTTGGCACAAGACTTGGCTCTGAAAGAGTATCCGTGATATTAAACACGACATTACTAAGGTCATAAAATGTAAATTCTTTATCTATTGTATAGGTGCCTGAAATAAAGTTATTATCGGAATCAGAGATTACCTGAAAGTATATTTCATTCTCATCTATCGTACCATCCATCCAAGTAAATGAAGGATTTACACCTTCCTCAGAGACACTAATTAATCCAGAATTTACTTCAGTAGGCTTTTCATTCGTCTTAAGCCGAATAGGAGAAGACATATGAAACTTCCCGGGTGTTTTATATGTAACAATGCCCAACCTTTCTCCTGAAAATGGAATATTGTTAAATTTCCAGAGGTATCCATTAAAGATGGGTTCACTTGCCAGCTCTTTAGCCATATATTTAGAAAAATCTGTAGAATCACTTAGACTTTTTACCTCAAAATATCTAAAATCACTTGCACCCGAAATTGGGTAAAAAAAGATATCTGTTGGTGTACTAGCAGAACTCAATAAACCCTCCACTCTACCTCCAGCACAGGCTACTACATCTGCTGAATCCAACTCTGAATGGATTTCGATGTAGTCAGCAAGTATACTTTCTTCTAACTTAGTCTCACTATCACAAGCGATAAGAAATACACTAAACAAAATGAAAATGAACGCTTTCATTTGATTATCTATTATTCTGTTTTTTTTACAATATCAGATGCAATATCCATAAAATCAACCTATTTAGTAATTAGTACGCAAGTAATTCTTCAATCACCACTTTAAGCTTTTCTGCAGATGGCAAATACGCTTGTTCCAATGTACTATTTAGGCCTATCGCTGGCAAATTTTCTGAACCTACAGTGCGCACAGGAGCATCCAAGGCTTCAAAACACTCTTCTTGAATTAATCCAGCTAGACTCATTGCAAACGATTTTTCACGTGGTTCTTCTGTGAGTACAATACAACGTCCATGCAATTTCACAGATTCGAATACGGTTTCTTTATCTAGGGGTGCAAGAGTTCTTAAATCAATAATCTCTATCCTATCTCCAAAGTCTTGCGCTGCATTTTTTGCCCAGTACACACCCATTCCATAGGTAATAATAGTCAGACAAGAATTGTTCTCTCTTTGCTCCGCCGATGACATTTGTACTATGCGCGCTTTCCCAAAGGGCAGTATGTAATCTTCTGCAGGCTCTATTGTCATAGCATCCTTAGTCCCTGGCACCTTAGACCAGTATAGACCCTTATGTTCAAACATCACGACAGGGTTTGGATCGTAGTATGCAGCCTTCATGAGACCTTTAAAATCTGCACCTGTACTTGGATATGCTATTTTCAATCCGCGAATATTTGTAACAACCGTTTCGATACTTGAACTGTGATAAGGACCTCCAGAACCATATGCACCTATAGGTACACGTAAAATCATACTGACTGGATATTTCCCCATGGAAAGATAGCAGGACCGACTTACCTCTGTAAACAATTGATTGAGTCCTGGCCAAAGATAATCTGCAAACTGTACCTCTACGATTGGTTTCAAACCTACTGCTGACATGCCTACCGTAGACCCTACGATAAACGCTTCTTGGATAGGTGTGTTAAACACGCGTTCCTTTCCAAATTTCTCCGCCAAGGTTGCTGCCTCTCTAAATACACCACCTAGTCTGATTCCTACATCCTGTCCATATAAAAGACACTCAGGATGTTTAGTCATAAGTTCTTCGATAGCATGCAAGGCACTATCTACCATCACGGTCTCATCAGCTCCTTCAGGTGTTCTAGTCCCCTCTTCTACCCTTATATCTGTAGGTGAAAATTCGTGATCAAAAATACTTTCTGCCTTTGGTTCAGGCATAGCATTCGCCTCTTCAAAATCTTCTGCCACTGTTTTTTTTGCTTTTTTCTCTATTGCGAGAATATCTTTTTCTGACACACGAAGAGCACGCAGTCGCTTCCTGAGTTTTGGGTATGGGTCCATTTTCTTATCCTCTTCTAGATCGTCACGGTACCATTCCATACGCACACCTGAGGTGTGGTGATTGAGTAAGGGTACGGTTGCATGAATAAGAACTGGTCGTCTTTCTTCGCGGATAATGCGTATGGATTCCTGTACTATTCGATAAGACTCTTCAAAATCACTTCCGTCAATACTAAAGGCTTCAATTCCTGTAAATCCGGCCAAATATTCATACGCATCTTGAGAACGTATCTCATCTGCACTAGCACTTATATCCCATTCATTATCCTGAACTATATACAAAATTGGGAGTGCCTTTAAAGAGGCCATCTGAAAGGCTTCTGAAACTTCTCCTTCTGTTATAGAAGCATCCCCAAAAGAACACATAACTATAGGTGCTTCCTTAAGCTTCTTATCTTCTAGTCCATGCAACTCATTATATCGTAATCCCAAGGCTGCCCCAGTCGCTGGGATCCCTTGCATACCTGTAGCTGAGGATTGGTGTGGAATCTTAGGTTTATCTGCATCACGCAAACTAGGATGACTGTAGTAGGTTCTTCCACCTGAGAAAGGATCTGCTTCTTTTGCAAGTAACTGTAACATGAGATCATAAGGACGCATACCTATGCCAAGTAAAATAGAATCATCCCTATAGTAGGGAAAGGCAAGATCTTGGGGTAATAATTGCATACCTACTGCCAACTGAATTGCTTCATGTCCACGTGAAGTAGCATGTACATATTTTGAAACTAATTTAAAGTTAGCCTCGTAAAATTCTGTCATCTCTTTTGCTAGACACATTTTGTAAAATGCTTCTAGTAAAATTTCCTTCTGTACTGTCTCTTGTGTATTAGGCATCTATTAGTCCAAATTGAGTAAAGTGATGAGTAAGGTGTTTTCTATTTAATAGATCCCAATGGTATTTATCTAAATTCCCAAATACTGTATTTGGTGTTTTTATGCCTGGATTATCTTTAAAGAATTGTTCAAACTCTTCAAAGGCTTTGAAGTAAGCGTCCCTTGCTGCTGCAAAATTTTCAAAACGGAGCTCTTCTACTACTCCTTCTTTTAATAAAGGATGGTTAAATTCTTTGGGCATTGGTTTGTAATTCCACAAAGAGTCTTCGTATTTCTCTAAATATTTCTCTGGAGTTACAATCTCTGTTGCGATTTTACCAATAGACATTTGCATAAAAAATTCTAGATGCTCCATTAAATGCTGCGCGGTCATTATACCCCACTTCGGCTTTGTGTTTTCATTTAACTTGAGAATATGTTTTTTGACATTATCAAAATCTACTTCGACAAAAGGGCTTTTCTTTTGCACGAGTGTAAGTATCGTGGCTATTGCACAAAGTTCGTTTTCCTGATCAAAGACCTCTACATACCATTTCACCACTCCAGAAGGATGTTCCTTTCCTCTACTATCCCTATCTACCTTTTCTTTACAAGTTAATCGCACCTGAATGGTGTCATTATGATACACAGGCTTTAAAAATCGACATTCATCCAGACCATAGTTTGCTGCAACTGGGCCCTTAGCAGGACTTACAAACAATCCCGCCGCTGCTGCCAAAATAAAATAACCATGTGCTGCTCGTTTTTCAAAAATACTTCCTTCTAAAGAGGTAATATCTGTATGGGCATAGAATACATCCCAGGATAGATTTGCAAAATTCTGAATATCAGAATCTGTAATTGTACGCTTGTGCGTTAGAACTGACATGCCCGCTTTGATATCTTCAAAATGATATCTGAATGGATGTTTCTCCGCTTCAGTATAATCTGAACCTGCCTGATAGATACCCGTAATAGCGGATACTGCATTGGGCGAACCCTGAATGGCACATCGTTGCAAATAATGATTGATACCACGCATACCTCCCATCTCTTCACCACCTCCTGCTCTACCTGGACCACCATGGGTTAAATATGGTAGAGGCGAACCATGACCTGTACTAAACTTTGCCATCTCTCTGTCTATCACCATTATCCTTCCATGATGACTTGCAGCACCTACAACAAATTCGCGTGCAATCTTTTTATCGTTCGTGGCAATTGAACAGACTAAGGATCCTTTTCCCATCTGCGTCAACTCAATAGCTTCATCTAAATTCTTATATGGCATGATTGTGCTTACGGGACCAAACGCCTCTATCTCATGTACCCCAAGATTTTTGTACGGATTTTTTTCTAATAAAACAACTGGGCTTAAGAAAGCGCCTTTGTCATAATCTGCATCTACCAAGTCCACTCTTTCTAAGCCGCCATATACTATCTCTGCTGATTGTGCCAGTTCTTTCACGCGATCCACAACTTCTGTTACCTGATCTTTACTAGCCAGTGCCCCCATACGCACACCTTCAGCCTCAGGATTTCCAATAGATATGCGCGATAGCTCTTTACCAAGAGCAATTTGTACATCTTCCACTAAGTTTTCTGGTACAAATATCCTCCGAATAGCGGTACATTTCTGACCACACTTCGTTGTCATCTCCTTGCGTATTTCTTTGACAAAAAGTTTAAATTCATCTGTTCCAGGAACAGCATCTTTTCCAAGCACTATACTATTGAGACTGTCCGCTTCCATATTGAAGGGTACTGCCTCTTCGATAATCCTAGGATGTGCTTTTAACATTCTTCCAGTACTTGCAGAACCCGTAAATGTGACAACATCTTGAGAACCTACTGTATCTAAAATTGATCTCGCTGAACCACAAATAAGCTGTAAGGCACCCTCAGGCAGAATTCCACTCTCTATCACCTCTCGTACAACAGCTTCTGTTAGAAAGGAAGTCGAACTTGCAGGTTTAACAACAGCAGCAACGCCTGCCATCCAGTTTACGGCACATTTTTCAAACATCCCCCATACTGGAAAATTATATGCATTTATGTGGACCGCAACGCCACGCTTTGGCACCATAATGTGATGCCCCATAAATTTACCTCCACGTGAAAGATCAATAGGATCTCCATCTACATGAAAAATCTGGCTGGTATAATTTTTACGTAGAGATGCATTCGCAAATAGGTTACCAAATCCACCCTCTATATCTATCCAACTGTCTGCTCTTGTAGCACCTGTTTTGTAGGAAACAGGATAAAATAGTTCCTTTTTCTTCGTTAGGTAAAGTGCTAATTTTTTGAGCATCATTCCTCTCTCCTGGAAGGTCATTTTTCGTAATGCAGGACTTCCAGTCTTTCTTCCGTAAGATAAAATTTCCGAAAAATCTAATCCTTTGGTTGTTGCATGTGCTACCACATTTCCATTCACGGCGTTGTACAATGGAGTACCATCCCCCTCTCCTTCTACCCAAGAACCCAAGACATAATTTCCTAATTTATTCATGATTGACTTTTATACATTTTCTAAAATAGCAGCATAGCCCTGTCCCACACCCACACACATTGTGACAAGTGCATATTTTTTTCCCGTCAATTGCAATTCCAAGGCTGCTGAGTAAGTGACACGTGTCCCAGTTACTCCTAAAGGATGTCCTATTGCAATAGCGCCACCATTGGGGTTTATTCTTGGATCATTATCTGCCAAGCCAAATTCTCTTGTACAGGCCAGTACCTGTGCAGCAAACGCTTCATTAATCTCAATCACATCCATATCTTCTAATGTCAATCCTGCCTTCTCCAATGCTTTCTTAGAAGCATTTACTGGTCCAATCCCCATAATACGTGGTTCCACACCTACGACTGCCGAACTTACAATTCTTGCCATAGGGTTAAGTCCGTATTTTTTCACGGCTTCAGCAGAAGCAATAATAGTTGCTGCAGCTCCATCATTTAATCCAGAAGCATTTCCTGCAGTAACTGAACCCCCTTCTTTTTTAAAAGCAGGTCTTAGTTTACTCAAAACTTCAACAGTCGTACCTTCTCTGATAAATTCATCCTGCGAAAAAATAATAGGATCTTTTTTACGCTGAGGAATTTCAACAGGGACTATTTCCTTAGCCAGCCTTCCTGATGCCCTTGACTTAGCGGCCTTATTTTGTGACCACGCAGCAAAGGCATCTTGATCTGCTCTACTGATATTATATTTTTCAACTAAATTTTCTGCTGTTACTCCCATGCCATCGGTGCCATAGAGATCTTTCATCTTACCATTGACGAAACGCCATCCAAAACTACTATCATGCATCTGTGCATCTCTTCCAAATGCTTTTGACACCTTTGAAATAACCCACGGACCTCTGGTCATATGTTCGACCCCACCGGCTATAAAAATCTCTCCATCTTCCGCCTGGATTGCACGCTTAGCATGGATGATCGATGATAATCCTGACGAACACAATCTATTTACCGTTTCGCCTGGCACCGTCCAAGGAAGGCCTGCCAAGAGTAAACACATACGCGCAACATTTCTGTTGTCTTCGCCTGCTTGATTTGCACAGCCCATGATAACATCGTCATATGCCTCCTTTGGTATAGAAGAATTTCGTGCTACTAATTCTTTGATAACAAGTGCACCCAAGTCATCCGTTCGAATCGTGGATAAGGTTCCTGTAAATTTTCCTACAGGAGTGCGTACTCCATCTATAATAAATGCTTCTTTCATCGTCCTGTAAAATTGGGTTTACGTTTTTCTACAAAGGCAGTAATACCTTCTTTATAATCTGCAGTATCACCCGCAAGGGTCTGATATTTTGTTTCTAAGTCTAGTTGCTCTTGGAAGCTTGTACAAAGTCCAGAGTTAAACAATTTTTTTGTGTAAGCCAATCCTTGTGTTGGCATCTTTGCTAATTTTTTAGCAATAGCGTAGGCCTTTTCTTCAAACTCTGCATCTGGAAAGTATTTATAGATCATACCCATACGTTCTGCCTCTGCAGCTCCTACCTTATCTCCTAGCATAGCTAATGCAATCGCTTTCTGGAATCCAACCAAGCGAGGAAGCACATAGGTTCCTCCCGAATCAGGTATTAAACCAATCTTACTGAAGGCTTGAATAAAACTAGCGGATTCTTTTGCAACAACGATATCGCACAGCAGTGCAATATTAGCGCCTGCTCCTGCTGCTACTCCATTCACTGCACTTACAACCGGTTTTTCTAAATTATAAATACGTAAGGCGGTTTGATTGTAGTACTGCGAAACAACTTTTTCAAATCCTTCGAATCTATTTGGATCCATAGCTTCCTTGAGATCTTGTCCTGCACAAAATGCTTTTCCAACACCTGAAATATATACAGCTCGAATTTCGTCATCTTCTGCACAGGCATCTAAGGCCGTATGCATTTCGAGTGCCATCTCCTTGGTAAAACTATTAAAGGCATCAGGTCTATTCAATAGAATTTTACCAACGCCATCTTCTTTAGTGAATAATATACTTTTCTCCATTTACTTTAAACATTTAAAATAATCAAAGGGCTCAAGGCAATCTTTGCACTGAAAGAGTGCCTTACATGCTGTTGATCCAAATTGCGATTTTACTTCTGTATTCTTTGACCCACAATGGGTACATTGCACAATGCGTTCACCATCTATAAGTGCGCGTTTATCTAAACTCGTCTCTAAGGGTGCCGCGATACCATACTCTTCTAATTTTCTACGCCCTTCCATTGTTATCCAATCTGTTGTCCAAGCAGGTGCAAGAATTAATTCGATTGTCGTTTCAAATCCCTTCCCTTCTAATGCAAACTTAATATCAGTTGCAATCGTATCCATTGCAGGGCAGCCTGAGTAGGTAGGTGTTATCTTTATATCCACCTTTCTTTCCTCTACTTGTACTGCTCTTATAATACCCATATCGAGTACTGATAAAACAGGTATTTCTGGATCAGTGACACCATAGAGTATCTCCTTAATTTCTTTATCAATATGTATTTCTCCTTCTTGCAATGCAGTATTACTTTTTCTACCAAGCCATGTTAGGATATGCCCTTTGCATATACTGAAAGTCTGACAAGATAAATCCTAGTTGTTCAGAATGTCTTCCTATCTTCCCTTCTGCCTGTCTTGGTTTTGTTTCAGGCAACTGCAAAGTTGCTTCAACAATTACTTGGTGAATGTTCGTATAATATATTTCTCTTATCTTGGCTAAATCTGCTCCAATCCCTTCTTCCATCATACTTTTTTCTACTTCAGTCATTCTAAAAAACTCTTCCACAAAAGGATATAAATGATTGAGCGCAGCTTGCATTCTAGCATGACTTTCCTCTGTCCCATCTCCTAAACGACGCATCCATTGCGAAGAAAAACGCAAATGGTAATCTACCTCTTTCAAGGACTTAATGGCAATAGCTTGAATTTGTTCATCCTTACTTTCCTTAAGTTCTTCTAATAAGAGTTTATGAAAGGAATCAAATAAAAACTGGCGTGTAAACACATGTGCTAAATCATCATTGGCTTGCTCTACTAGGAGTACATTTCTATACTGATTCTCATATCGTAAAAATGCAATCTTATCTTCTGAAGAATCACCTCCTTGAATTTTTGCTGCATACTGAAAATACGAGCGCACCTGACCAAATAAGTCAAGTGAAATATTTGTCAAAGCAATATCCGTTTCTAAGGTAGGTCCATGACCGCACAACTCGGATAGTCGATGTCCCAAAATCATGGAGTTATCGCCCAGCATGAGTAGGTAGTTAAATAAGTTTGAATTATCCACCTTAAATATGTTTTAGTTCAATAGGTAAATCATAAAAGGTAGGATGCCTATACACCTTGTCTTTTGCTGGCGCATACATCTCTCCATTATTTTCAGGATTGCTTGCTGTTATTACTTTGGATTCCACTACCCAAATACTTACTCCTTCCTGTCTTCTAGTATACACGTCCCTTGCATTCTCAATAGCCATTTCTGCATCCGCTGCATGTAGGGAACCGAAATGTCTGTGTTCTAATCCATTTTTTGATCGCACGAAGACTTCGAATAAAGGCCATTCGGCCTTTGTTCGAAGGGTTTCTTGATCTCTTTCAGAGATCAAAGGATTTTGCGGTATTTTTTCTTCTTCAGCCCCTGGCTTCGGAGAAAGGGTATTTTGATTTTCTTTACTCATTTAATTATTTTCTAGCCTGTATAAGTCTAAATATCATTAAGCTTAAATATTCGCAATTCTTGATTAAATCATCAACTTTCTTTTCCTCAAGTTGAAATACTTCTTTTGCAATGATGAGCTGCGTAATTAATTCTGCGCAAGAGCCTTTAGCAATATAAAAATGCTTAATACTTTGTTTTTGCGTTTGTAATTCATCTCCTTCTGCTACATTAGAAGCTATGGATACAGCTGCACTTGTTATTTGGCTTTTAAATCTTAGATCTTTTTTCATTGACCTATTGCTCCCTACCAAATAATATATTTCGATGGCCATATTTTTAGCATATTGCCAAACTTTCAATTGTTTAAAATTCCCCATATCGATATACTTTTAACCTTAATGGTAAATTTTCTCTCAAAGTAATCCGCTCTTAATTATATCCACTGCAAATACCAGCACAACGTGCAATACCCAGCGAAGCGGAAACCCTGTCTTTCGCTTGCGAAAGACAAAAACCTCACATTACGCTCGTTCTTCTCTCTTAGTTCCTTTTTGTTTCTCACTATACGCAAGCGCGGCATCTCTAAACCAAGCTCCTTCCTCCCACGCATCCACACGTGCTTTTACACGTTCTTTATTACAGGGACCATTCCCTTTCACAACATTCCAAAATTCCTCCCAATCAATTTCTCCAAAATCGTAATGTCCTCTTTCTTCGTTCCATTTTATCTCTGGGTCTGGAAGTGTGATTCCTAAGAATTCTGCTTGTGGAACTATAATATCTACAAAGCGCTGTCGTAGTTCATCATTTGTTTTGAGTTTGATTTTCCACTTTACGGACTGCTCTGTATTTGGAGAATCCTTGTCTGCTGGACCAAACATCATGAGGGACGGCCACCAGAATCTATTCACTGATTCTTGTGCCATTTCTTTTTGGATATCTGTACCACGCATCAGGTTCATTAGTATTTCAAAGCCCTGTCTTTGGTGAAAGCTTTCTTCCTTACAAATACGAACCATTGCTCGTGCATAGGGTCCAAAAGAAGTTCTTGTCAACATGACCTGATTTATTATTGCGGCACCGTCTACTAACCAACCAATGGTTCCCATATCTGCCCAACTTAGGGTTGGGTAATTAAAAATACTAGAGTACTTGGCTTTACCTGTATGCAATTGTTCGAACATCTCATCGCGACTTATGCCAAGTGTTTCTGCAGCACTATATAGATAGAGGCCATGCCCTGCTTCGTCTTGCACCTTGGCAAGGAGAGTGCACTTTCTTTTAAGGGAGGGTGCACGTGTTATCCAGTTTCCTTCTGGTAACATACCTACTATTTCAGAATGCGCATGTTGCGAGATTTGACGGATATGTGTTTTCCGATATTTTTCAGGCATCCAATCTCTTGGTTCTATGCGTTTGCCTGCGTCAATGTTTGCTTGGAAATTCTGCTCGTTTAAGTTTAGCTCGTTCATATTCTAAGTTTTAGAGACGAATGTTGTTTTATGTAAGACGCTAGACGTTAGACACTAGACGCTAGTTTTTTTTTTGCGAAAACTTGTTTTGGAAGCTTCTTAACATCTTCTGTATTTCTAGAATTTCGTCTTTTATTTCTTCTTCGATTTTGATATTCAGTGTTCTATCTAATAATATTAACTGTGTTTCTAATTCTGATAATGACCCCTGGGCAATCTGCAAAAACTGGAGTAATTGTTTGTCACTATTTCTTCCACAACCCTCTGCAATTTTTGAAGGAACGGAAACAGCACTTCTTCTAATCTGAGATTGTAATCCATACATTTCCTCTTTTGGCAGAAGCTTGCTTATAGTATAAATTCTATGCGCTAAATCCATTGATCGCTGCCAAACCTTTAATTCTTTGTAATTGTGCATAAGTTATCTTTATAACTTAATGGAAGTAATTTATTGAAAGTAACTACTAATTATAATTATTCCACATCTAACATCTAGCGTCTAGCGTCTAGCGTCTAACATCTAACCCTCTCTACCCATCAAAATCTACCACTACCTTCTCACTCACAGGAATCGCTTGACAAGTCAATATATAGCCTGCGTCAATCTCTTCCTCTTCTAAACCATAATTAACCAAAATTTTTACATCTCCTTCGACTAATTTTGCTTTACAAGTACAGCATACTCCACCCTTACAAGCGTAGGGTAAGTCTGCAGCATTAAACATGGCTTGGTCTAATAAATTATTTGATCCTGTTTCCATATCAAACTGTAGACTTTTGCCTCCTTCTAAAATAGTGATATTTGATTGCTTTCCTTGTAACTGTGCAGCAATTTGTTTTTTCTCTTCTGTGCGCTCCACCGTTCCAAATAGTTCGAAGTGGATTTTAGCTTTATCGACTCCCTTTCCTATTAGAAATTTTTCAACTAATAAGATCATTGCTTCTGGACCACAAGAAAAATAATGATCTACGGTTTCTGTGCTACAAATCGTCTTAAATATCGTTTCCAATTTTTGCTCATCTAATCTACCATTAAACAGTTCGACACTTCTATGTTCTCTAGTTAAGAAGTAGAATATTTCGAAACGATCCATGAATCTATTTTTCAGTCCTTCTAGTTCTTCTTTTAGAATGATTGAAGAAGAATTTTTGTTTATGTAAAACAACTTGAAGGTCGATTTTGGTTCTGATATTAGATGTGTCTTTATGATAGAAAGTAAAGGTGTGATACCACTCCCTGCTCCAAAGGCCACATAATTTCTTTTTTGGTTTGGATCTGTTTCCACGTAGAATTTACCATCAGGAGGCATGATATCTAAAGTATCTCCAACTTTAAGGACATCATTGGCAAAACTTGAAAAGCGTCCATCTGTTATTTTTTTAATTCCAACAGACCATTTCTGGTCCAAAGGAGAAGTGCATAAGGAATACGAACGAATAATCTCTTCCCCATTTATAGTAGCTTTTAGATTGATGTATTGCCCTTGTTTGAAATGGAAATGTTCTCTATGTTCTGCAGGAATATCAAAGGAAACCACAACGCAGTCGTCAGTACTGCGATGTATGTCACTTACTCGTACGGTATAAAAATCTTTAGCCATACTAATGGTTGATAGTATAAAACTAATGATTATTAGTTAAATAAACAAGCACTATTTTTTCAAACCTTCAATGAGACACTTGTACAGGTCTGCTTCTAAATCTAGCTGGCTGCGGTTTTTTTGTTTAGAATACCAGCTATAGGTCCATCGTAGAGTAGATAATATGGAGAACAGAGCAATTTCCAAATCGACCTTTTTAAGATAGCCTTCCTTCATGCACTGCTTGAGAATTTTTCTAAAATCATTTTCATAATTATCTCGCAAGGAAAGATAATTTTTCTTGTGTGTTTCATCTAGATGGGTCCAGTCACCTATCAGCAAAGCCATATTATCAGGATTGGCGATTGTAAGCCGTACATGTAGACTGATCAATTCCTTGAGTTTCTCATTGCTGGGTAAGGCGGATGATTTTATCGCTGCCATGCCTTCAATAAAATCATTTGCGACATCCATCAGAATGGTACGGAGCAATTCTTGTTTAGAATCGATATGATTATAAAGACTTGCTGCTTTCATATCCATCTTTTCTGCAATGTCTTGCATAGAGGTGGCGGCATAGCCTTTTTGTCTAAAAAGAGTTGCTGCTGCATTAAATATTTGGGCTTTTTTAGAAAGCATGGCGTAAAATAAGAAGGATTTACAACATCTAGCTGTTTTCTTTGTGCTTGAAATTCTAGGAAGAAAAAAAGCACTCTTAAACCATAGCCTAAGAGTGCTTTTTAGTGGAGCTGCCGGGGGTCGAACCCGGGTCCAGAGAAAGCCCGCATATGCTTTCTACATGCTTAGCTTGTTCTTAAATTTTCGACGTCTAGCAGCTGTACAAGCAAGCAACTATCGGCTTATCTTCTAATCTTAAAGAGTACACGAAGCGTTTACTCTAGCAACCTGAGTGTCAGCGCGAAGCATGACGGTCATTATACACTAGGATAGTTTATCAGATATCCACTATCGAGTGCAAAAAGCTTTTGCTAATTCTAAATTAGGCAGCTAATGCGAATCTGTTGTCGCCAATTAATATTGTAATCACTATTTGTTAAAGGAGTAATTGATTACTGCTCCTGCATGCTTACTTATCCGTATTCTTTCCTGTCGATACCAAAGTCAGCCCCATAGTGTCAATTTAAGTATTCTTCTTCATAGAATACTAACGTTAGTTAACGTATAGGTTTTTAGAAACGTTGCGATAATACAAAATGTTTCCGATAGACCGATTTTCTTTACATATTCTAACATTAGTTTTCTGAAAACACTTATCTCCCTCAAAATTAATTTTAAAAACATTGTAGATTTTTGTTTACCTACACCCGCATAAGAACATATAAGGGTGATTGTAAGATGTTAGGAGGTAGATGAGAAGAGATATAAAATACATTTTAATAATCTCGCTCTCATAGCAGATTTTTTTTGAGAAGGGAAATGTGTTTCCCTTCTCTTATTAACAAGAAATACATTTCTGTTTTATCGATAAAAGATAGAAAGGAAATGATGAGTAGTTGCATTCCTTCTACGAATACAAATTGGCTTCATTTTATAAGATAGAATGGGTCCATGAACAAAGTGAATTATGTGCTTTTCAATATGTCAGGTAGTTAACTTTTTTCTAAATATTTTGTTAATAATATAGAAAGAGAGGTCACGATGCAACACTTCAAGGCATATATAGATATATATAAGTAAGGACCGAAAGCGGTAATTACAAAATACATTTTTCTAACCAATAAATGTTTCAACTATGATTACAGTAACGATTACAAGTCTATTTATTATTCTTTGGGCAGCAGCTCAAACAATTGGACTAGCCGAAAACGATCTTTTGCCGAATGCTTAATATGAATTAAGTAAACGTAAATGTTGATGATTCCGATCCAGCGAGTAGGGAATTAGAAGTGTGCTAAGCATTTTTAACTTCCGCTTCGTTGGATTTTTTTTTGGACACTGCTAAGGAAATTATCTATAGTACAAAGAGTAAATCAAACTAAAAAAAACAAAGTGTGCGAAACTGACCCTTCAAGCAGGTAGACTTTACTGGCATCATTTTGCGTGAGGGACCTGCCTGCGTTCCTTGGAAGGCAGGCGGAACTCCTGGAAAGCCCGACGTTTAACTTAACTGCGTAAGCAAGTAAGTTAAAAGGCACGCCCAAATTAGTCAAAAATCTTTACGCAAATACAGAGTTGTCAGACTCTACTAGAGTGAGAGTTTCTGGATGGATCAGGGTCTCTTTTAACCCAAGCGTTTTAGGGAGTTCGTACTTAAAGTAAAAACGCATTGTGTGGATCTTGCTTTGGTAAAAGTCGGTATCATACTCTTGATTTCCAGTAAGCAATGCCATCTTCGCTGCATTCGCCATTTTAAGCCACTGCCATGCTATTACCATAGTACTTAGGTACTCCATAAACATGGTTGCATCCGAAATAAAACGTTCGTGTTCACCTTTCATCGCAAATTGCAGTAAATGCATGATCACTTCTTGTGCTTCTTGCATCTTGGCGCTTAGTTGTTCTGCATAAGGTTTTAAATCTTCATTCTCCATGGCTTCTTTAATAGTAAAGCCAACTTCCTTCATTAGGTGTTGCATGGCTGCACCATTTTTCATCATAAGTTTTCTTCCAAGCAAATCCATAGATTGGATGCCCGTAGTCCCTTCATACAGTGCCATAATACGAATATCTCTATAATATTGTTCTAGAGGAAAGTCAGTACAGAAACCATAGCCCCCTAATATTTGTAAACCATTACTTATAGAAATACGTCCCATCTCAGATGGATAGGTCTTAGCAATCGGCGTTAGTAGTTCTAGAAGATCATGATAATATTCTCGTTTGCTTTCGTCTCCTGCTTCAGAGAGATCCGCATAGCGGGTTGCTTCTAAGAGCAAACTTAAAGAACCTTCCACAACGGACTTTTGCAGCATTAGCATGCGACGTACATCTGGATGATTAATTATGAATGTTTGTTGGTCTGATACATTCTTAGCGCCTCCTTTTAAAATTCTTCTTCCCTGTGGCCGTTCTTTTGCATATTGTAAAGATGCATAGTATGCTGCAGTGGCAGTAGACGCGGCGGTAAGTCCCACATCAATCCTTGCACTATTCATCATCTTAAACATATATCTAAGACCCATGTTTTCATCGCCCACTAACCAAGCTTTACAATCTTCTTTTTCTCCGAAGGAAAGATGTGTTGTACAATAGCCTCGCTGCCCCATTTTCTGAAAATCACCTGCTGTTATTACATCATTCGATTCTAGTTTTCCTGATGCATCTTCTCTCATCTTAGGAACAACAAATAGGGAGATTCCTTTAGTCCCTGGAGGGGCACCTTCTATTCTAGCAATTACAAGGTGAACAAAGTTTTCACAGTATTCATGATCACCACCTGAAATAAATATTTTTTGGCCTTTTATATTAAACGTTCCGTCCTCATTTCTAGTAGCAGATGTTGTTATATCAGATAATGAACTGCCTGCCTGAGGTTCAGTAAGACACATGGTCCCTGCCCATTTTCCAGCAATCATATGAGGGACAATTTTGTCTTTGAGTTCTTGGGAAGCAAAACTTACAATTAAGTTTGCAGCACCTCCAGTTAAGCCCATGTATCCAGTAATACTATTGTTAGCACATTCTATAATATGGCTGGCAGCATTAAAAATAATATGCGGTAATTGCATGCCGCCGTCATCATAAGAAAAGGTAGCTCCGATCCATCCATTTTCTCCAGCAAGTTTCATCATTTCACCCACCACAGGATGAACAATCACTTTACCGTCTTTATAATGTGCAGCCTGTTCATCCATTTCTTTAAAGGCGGGAAAAAACACTTTATCACTGGATGTCTTGACTGCATCAAGCATGAGATCCATGGATGCTTTATCATAGTCGGCAAATCTCTCGAGCTCTGTCAATTTATCTGCTTCAAAGACTTCATAAAGAAGAAATTTGAGTGTATCCATGTCCATGTAAGTTGCCATATCTCTAATTTTTATATTGAAGTATACTTGAAGTTAAATAACTTAATACAAATTCTCTATCGTTTTGAAGAATTATTCTCATTTATTCATTATTTATGGTAGGAATGATTCAATTTTTAATTTAACTTGAAGTTAAATTGTATTTGATAAACTGAATACTCGGATAATGAGGCTGTATTTTATTAATATAACTCGTCGTGCAAATAGTATTATCCTTAAAAATTCTGGAAGGACTCAGTTTAATATTTTACTTTCATAGCAACAAGAAAAAATATGCCATATAGATTACAAAAAGCCGCAGTCTTAGGATCTGGAGTCATGGGTTCTGGTATTGCCGCTCAGTTAGCCAACATTGGAATGGATGTCTTATTATTAGACATAGCACCATTTGATTTGAAAGAAGAGGACAAGGATAACCCAGTTGTTAAAAACTCTATCGTAAACGCAGCCCTAAAAGCAGCTATAAAATCGAAACCTGCAGCCTTTTATCAAAAGGATTTCAGTAAACGTATCACAACGGGAAATTTTACGGATGACTTTGAAAAAATAAAAGATGCAGATTGGATCATAGAGGTTGTCATAGAGCGTCTGGATATTAAGCATCAAATATTTGAAAAGGTAGATAAGTTTAGAAAGAAGGGTTCTATTATTAGTTCAAATACGTCAAGTATTCCTATTCACATGTTAGCGGAAGGCCGCTCTGATGCATTCAAGAAAAATTTCTTGGGTACACACTTTTTTAATCCACCCCGCTATATGCGCCTATTAGAAATAATTCCTATTCCAGAAACAGATCCGGCACTTACGGAATTCTTTATGGAATTTGGTGATACATACCTAGGAAAGGAAACTGTTCTGTGTAAGGATACACCTGCCTTTATAGCAAACAGAATTGGCGTCATGTCAGGTTCCAAAACCTATGAGCTTACAGAAAAATATGATTTTAGGATAGAAGAGGTAGATGCATTGACGGGACCTCTCATTGGAAGACCTAAAACTGCGACGTTCAGATTGCAAGATCTTGTAGGGTTAGACACTGGTGAAAAGGTTACAAAGTTTGTCATTGAAAATGCAGATGATGAGTACAACAAAACCTTGAAAGGAAAACCTTTACCCAAATACTTACAACACCTCTTAGACAATAAGTGGTTAGGGAATAAAACAAAAAAAGGATACTATGAACGTACGCGCGAACTAGACGAAAAGGGTAAGCGTATTATAAAGGCACTAAATCTAAAAACCTTAGAATACGAAACAGCAATTAAGCCTCGTTTGGCTTCTATTGGAAGCGCTCGTAAAATTGAGTTAATGGACAAACGTCTGCAAAACTTAGTAGATGGAGAAGAGAAGGGTAATCTCTTCCTAAAAGAATACTTCGCCGCACTCCTCGCCTATTCCGCTAATCGTATTCCGGAGATTACAGATCATATCTACAGCGTAGATGATGCAATGATAGCAGGTTATGCATGGGACTACGGTCCTTTCCAATATTGGGATCTAATAGGATTAGAAAAAGGAATTGCAATTGCAGAGTCTTGCGGTGAAACAATTCCAGCATGGATTCATGAGATGAAATCAAAGGGTGTGGATAGTTTCTATAAATTAGAAAATGGTCAGCGTAAATATTATGATATAGACTCAGGCACCTACAAGCTTGTGCCTGGCTCAGATAGTATGATTATTCTTGATACTATAAGAGATAAAGCGCCTATTCTTAAAAATAGTGAATGTACTGTACATGATATCGGTGACGGTGTGATGTGTCTAGAATTTACAAGTAAGAGCAATGCGATAGGAGAAGGTATTGGAGAAGGAATGGTGGAAGCAATCCAAAAAGCGGAAGAAGAAGGTTGGAAAGGTATTGTGATTGGTAACAATGCTAAAAACTTTACAGTAGGTGCTAATCTAATGAATATTGGGATGGTAGCTATGCAAAAAGATTTTGAGAAGTTGAATGCTTTGGTTGACGGCTTCCAACAAGTAAATATGCGCATCCGTACCTCAAAAATCCCAGTAGTTGTGGCAACACAGGGCTATGTGTTTGGTGGTGGTTGTGAAATATCTATGCATGCGGATGCTGGTATGTTTGCTGCCGAGTCATATATAGGCTTGGTAGAAGTAGGCGTAGGACTATTGCCAGGTGGAGGTGGCACAAAAGAAATGGCCCTACGTGCCTCCGATAAATATTTTGAAGGCGATGTAAAAATCCCAACACTTATAGAACATTTTAAAGCGATAGCAACTGCAAGTGTTTCTACCTCTGCATGGGAAGGCTATACGCATAACTATTTATTAGAGCATAGAGATAAGGTGGTTGTAAATACAAAGAGAAATATTTCTGAAGCGAAGGCAAAGGTCTTGGAGTTAGCAAAAAACTATGTTGCTCCTACACCGCGCACAGACATCGAAGTTTTGGGTCGTGCAGGTTTAGCAACCTTATATACGGCAGTAAATGAATTTAGACTGGGAGAGTATATGTCAGACTACGATGTAGAAATTGCAAATAAAGTTGCCTATGTCATGTGCGGTGGAGACCTTACAAGCCCTCAGCAAGTGAGTGAACAGTATCTACTAGATTTAGAGAGAGAAGGATTTTTGAGTCTTTTGGGTAATCAAAAGACCCTAGATAGAATCCAATACATGTTAATGAACAACAAACCATTGAGAAATTAATAAGAATAATATTATAAAGAATATACATCATGGAAGCATATATAGTTAGTGGATATAGGTCAGCAGTGGGAAAATCGAAAAAAGGTGGTTTTAAAAATTACAGATCAGATGACCTTGCGGTAGATGTTATACGTCATCTTGTTACACAGGTCCCCTCTTTGGACCCTACACTTGTAGACGATGTCATTGTAGGAAATGCGATGCCAGAGGGCGAACAAGGATTACAAATTGGTAGACTTATTTCTGCACGTGCACTCGGAAAAGAAGTACCAGGAGTGACAATAAATAGATTTTGTGCTTCGGGACTGGAGGCAATTGCAATGGCCGTAGGTAAAATAAAAGCCGGATTTGGACATATTTATATAGCAGGTGGCACAGAAAGTATGAGTATGGTTCCTATGACAGGGTACAAACTTGCACCCAGTTATAAGGCCACCATGGAAAATATAAACTACCATGTTTCTATGGGAGCAACTGCAGAAGCAGTCGCAAAAAAATATGAAGTAACAAGAGAAGAAGCAGATGCCTTTTCTGTGCGTTCACACGAACGTGCGATAGCTGCAATTGATGGCGGTAAATTTAAAGATGAAATTGTACCCATTACAATAGATAATGTTTTTGTCCAAGATGGAAAACGTGTTGAAAAGTCACACACAGTAGACACAGATGAGGGCATCCGAAGAACTACAAGTTTGGAAGGACTAGCAAAGTTACGCGCTGTTTTCAAAAACGGTGGTGTGGTTACAGCCGGTAATTCATCACAGACTTCTGACGGAGCTGCCTTTTGTTTAGTCATGAGTGAAGAGATGGTTAAGCAATTAAACCTAGAACCTATTGCACGTTTGATTTCTTGTGCTGTAGGTGGTGTAGATCCACTCTATATGGGCATAGGCCCCTGTGTTGCAATTCCGAAAGCATTAAAACAAGCAGGTCTTAATTTGAACGATATTGACCAAACTGAATTAAATGAAGCTTTTGCAACACAGGCTTTGGCTGTGATTAAAACGGTAGGGCTTAATCCTGAAAATGTAAATGTAAATGGAGGTGCGATTGCACTTGGTCATCCTCTCGGATGTACTGGAGCAAAACTTAGTATCCAATTATTAAATGAAATGCGCAGAAGAAATCAGAAGTACGGAATGGTAACTGCATGTGTTGGTGGAGGCCAGGGTATTGCAGGTGTTTTCGAACGTCTCTCGTAAGTAATTTCTTAACAAGAATTGTAAATAAAGTTTGTAATTTTTTGTTGTCATGTTAACATGTGCTTTTAGCATATCGGCTTTTACATTTCGTCCAAATCATAAAGTCATTTTTCATGTTTGATTAAAATTGAAAAACTTGGAATAGAATTTGCCTAGTATGTGTGAATTTTATGTAAGAAAATTTTTCAAATAAAATTCAATTAATTATGTATTATTAGAAAGTTTAATATAACTTTATACATTATTAATATTTTATATATAAAATTTTTTAATTAAACATTAAGAGAAATGGCTACGAGAAAACCTGCAAAGAAAAAAGCAGCTCCTAAGCGTAAAACTACTGCCAAGAAAAAGAAGGCAGATCCTAAGAAGAAAAAGAAGGCAACAACTAAGAAAAAAGTAACTGCTAAAAAGAAAACAGTTGCTAAGAAAAAAGCAGTCAAGAAGACTGCTAAGAAAAAAGCAGCTCCTAAGCGCAAAACTGCAGCTAAGAAGAAAACAACTGCTAAAAAAAGAACTGTGAAAAAAGCAGCTCCTAAGCGTAAAACTACCGCTAGAAAAACGACGAAAAGACGAACTATTCGAAAGAAATAGCTAAGTCAGACGTATAAATATAAAAGCCATGCAGAAATTTCTGCATGGCTTTTTTAATTGATGATATACATCTTATTCCTTACTCTTCTTCTTCCCCATCTATCTCCTTCATCAAGGCAGAAATCCCATTCATAAATTCTTCCTTATTCAACTTCTTATCCGCATCCTTATCTAAACCTCCCATCATCTTTCCTGCTACAATTCCTCTAAAAAATCTACCCGTTCCAGATTCCTTTAGTAGGTTTTTCAATTCATTTTTTTCTATGAGACCATCTCCATTTTTATCAAAAAATTCCATTGCTGCTTCAGCGCTCTCAAAATTATTAACTATTAATTCTTTTACCTGTGTTAGTATCTCTTTTTTACTTGGCATAATTACATCATTTAGTTTTGTAGAATCTATTCTGTTTATACTCGCTAATATACAGTAGATTTTAATCATTCTACAAGTCAAATCAATCTGATCAAATTTTGAATGTATTATTTTACAGATATATAATTATCCATTAATTAAACTGCATTTGACTATATTGATATGGAATAGCATCATAGCGAATAAAAGAAAAAACATGAGTAGAAATATAGCAGTGGGAATTGATCTTGGAGGTACACATCTAAGCAGTGCCCTAATTGATATTGATAATTTAAAAATAATTCATAATTCGTTAACACGGAACTCTTATGATCATCGAGCAAGTGCAGATGAGATTCTAAATAAATGGACCAATAACATTGAGAAGACCATATCAAAAAGTCTCGCTACAGAACAAATTCTGGGAATAGGAGTAGCAATGCCTGGGCCATTCGATTATAAAAACGGGATATCAAAAATGCAACAGAAAATGGTATCTCTGTATGAAAAGCACATCCCAACAGAAATTAACGCACGATTAGATGGCCATGATGACTATGCGTTTAGATTTTTAAATGATGCCACCTGCTTTGCTGTTGGAGAGTCATTATTGGGTACAGCAAAAAAAATAAAGAAAGTAGTGGTACTCACCTTAGGAACTGGGTTTGGATCTGCATTTATTGAAAATACGTTACCTATAGTCGAGCGTAAGGATGTACCTCCAGAGGGATGCCTATGGCATTTACCTTTCAAGGACGGAATTGGAGATAATTATTTCTCGACAGGTTGGTTTACAAAACGCTACAATACATTAAGCGGGAAACAGATTGCAGGTGTGAAAGAATTACTGACGCAAGAGGAAGCACAAAATTATGCTGTAGAGATCCTGGAAGAATTCGGTTCTAACCTTGGTGAATTTATTGGACCATGGCTGAAAAAATTCAATGCGGAGGTTTTAATTATAGGAGGCAATATTTCAAAGGCTGTAGACTACTTTATTTTATCCCTTAAGGATAGCCTATCAACACAACAGGTAGAAATACAAATCAGCACTTCTGATTTAATGGAGGAAGCAGCCATTATTGGCAGCGCTAAATTATTTGATCCTAGTTTCTGGCAAATTGCTTCAAAAAAGTTTCCCAATTTGTAAAAGTGGGGTAAGACTATTGTCATTTGTGAATATCACTTCACTTAGTTTTGGTAAATTGCAAGATAACATGACTTGTGAGCCAACGTTTATTACTTATTACTCCTCCTTTCACCCAACTCAATACTCCCTACCCTGCTACGGCGTACATTAAGGGCTTTCTAAATACTAAGAACATTGAAAGTGCACAAATGGACCTGGGTATAGATACCATCCTAAAGATATTTTCCAAAGAAGGATTGGAGGATTTATTTCTTAAAGCGAAGGATAGCATAGATACTTTTTCGACGAACGCACAACGCATCTACGCCCTCAGAGATAGTTATATACATACCATTCAATCTGTAGTGCAATTCCTTCAAGATAAGGACCCCACGCTTAGTCATTTTATTTGCGAGCGTGCCTTTCTACCCGAAGCATCGAAATTCACTCAACTTGAAGATTTAGAATGGGCATTTGGGACGATGGGAATTCGAGATCAAGCCAGACATATTGCTAGTCTGTATTTAGAAGACTTGGGTGATTTTATCGTAGAAGTTATAGATCCTCATTTTGGATTTAGTAGGTATGCAGAAAGACTTGGTCTCTCTGCAAAAAGTTTTGACATGTTATATCAAGAATTGCATTCTGCACGCAGCTATATCACTGAAACCATGCTGGCTCTTTTAGACAAGAAAATTAAAAGTGAAAAACCTACTTTAATCTGTTTCTCTGTCCCCTTTCCAGGTAACTTGTTTGCTGCCTTTAGTTGCGGTCAATTTATAAAAGCAAACTATCCTGAAATCAAAGTTGCAATGGGAGGCGGGTATCCCAATACAGAATTGCGTTCGCTGAGTGACAATAGGGTTTTTGAATTTATTGACTATATCACTTTGGACAATGGGGAAACGCCCTTGCTACAACTCTGCGCATACCTTGATGGAAAGATTGACATAGGCATGCTTAAACGTTGTTTTCACCTTAACAAAGGGCTTGTACAATATTCTAATGGAAGCCTTTTTCAAGATGTCAAACAAAATAATCTGGGCACACCTGATTATACAGGACTCCCGCTCAAGCAATATCTTTCTGTTATCCAATTAACCAATCCCATGCACCGCCTCTGGAGTGATGGTAGATGGAATAAATTGACCCTGGCCCATGGGTGCTATTGGGGTAAATGCACCTTTTGTGATATTTCATTGGACTACATCAAAAACTATGAGGCAAGTTCGGCTACAATTATTGTAGATAGAATGGAAACCTTGATAGAGCAAACAGGAGAAACAGGTTTTCATTTTGTAGACGAAGCCGCTCCTCCCGCTCTTATGAAGGCTGTTGCTATAGAAATCTTACGCAGAAAACTTGTGGTCAATTGGTGGACAAATATTCGCTTCGAAAAAAGTTTCCATTATGATCTCTGTCGTCTCTTAGCTGCCTCTGGATGCATTGCTGTTTCAGGTGGATTAGAAGTAGCCTCAGATAGATTGCTAAAACTTATTGCCAAGGGCGTGAGCATTGAGCAAGTAGCACAGGTGAATCAAAATTTTAATGCGGCAGGCATTATGGTGCACGCATATCTTATGTATGGTTTCCCAACACAGACTGATCAGGAAACTATAGATTCGTTAGAAGTAGTGCGTCAGATGTTTGAACAAGGTATCCTACAATCCGCTTTCTGGCATCGTTTTGCAATGACTGCACATAGTCCTGTAGGTTTATACCCTGAACAATTCAAGGTAAAAGCAGTGAATGATACCGTGGGAAGCTTTGCAAACAATGATTTAGAACATAGCGATCCAAACGGAGCGGACCATACACTGTATTCCAAAGGTTTACACAAATCGCTCTATAATTATATGCACGGTGTGTGCATAGACCATCCCCTTCAAAATTGGTTTGATCATACTGTTCCACAGACAAGCCATAGTCCAGATTTAATAGAGTCCTACTTAGAAAAAGGAAATCGCCGACAGGCCTTGGATTCCAGTCGATTATTATGGTTGCATGCTCCAATCGTTTTTGATAAACACACAGGAATTTTAATAGTAGTTAGCAAACGAGAATCGATTCAAATTCCTTGTACACAAGAAGTAGGCAATTTTTTAGAAGAGTTTTTTGCGAAGAATAGCTTTGAAAAACCAATGACGTTCAGCGACTTCAAAACTGCTTTCACAAAGCAGGGCTTTGAGGAGTTTTCCTTGTTTTGGTATAGTGAAATAATGGAAAGACTAAAGGAAGTAGGCTTATTAGTATTGTAATATCAATAAACAGCCTGAGTCTAAAATTATTTAAAGAATGACATGGTATAATTCAAAATCTTTTCCTGAAATTTTTCGTCAACAGCACTCTCCTCAGTTTTCTCCAGTTTGGCCTTAATCCAATTTATTCGAACCTGTTGATGACGAGCCTGCCGTATCAAATCATTAATCAACTCACTTTTACTCGTATACTCTTTACTATCTACTACAGATCTTAACCAGTTATCATTTGGCTCTGTTAATGAAATACTCTGTCTAGTCATAGTACTATTTTGGTGCAAATATACACCATATATGCATCATAAATAAACTTTTTGGGAAACTTTTTCTTTCTGTTTCCAATGATAATATTCCTTAATTTTGGACTGTGAAAATATTGAAGATTTACTTCTATCTTATTGTATGCTTTATGGTACTTTCTTGTAATGAGGAGCCCATATACCAAATAAGAAGTAGTGTAGTCGCAAGTGAGGAATTATTGGACTCGGCCATCATAGTTACTCTTAATCCTAACGCGCTTACACCACTTGCCGCCGAAGTAAAACTAAACACACTACGTCCATCCGATGTAACCATCAGCCTTGTAGAAGATCCCTCTGTTCGCTTTTTGTCCGAAAACAAATTAGAACACAGTTTTGAGCTCGTTGGATTGTTTGCAGATACGCAGAATGAAATAGAAATAAAGATCAATACGACTGACTCCTTATTTAGAGCAAGTACTGTAGAATTTATTCAAACGGATCCTCTTCCTGATTTTTTTCCTGATATAGAAATTGTGACATCTGATTTAGACAAAATGGAAAATGGATGGAATCTTGTTGAAATGAATATTGGCAGTGAAGATGGTTTTCAGTTTTATCCTATTGTATTTGATGCGCAAGGTAGAGTGCGTTACTATATTGACCTCAGTCATGTCCAAGGATGGATTGGCCCTATTGTTTTTACGGAAGATAAACGTTGGATGTTTGGTCAAGGCAATAGCCTTAAAAAGTATGACCTCTTGTTGAATGAAATAGAAGGGTATGATTTAGCTGCCTTTGGTTTACATCATGATTTTACGATTAAAGACAACGGCAATTTACTTATCTGCGCTTCTAGATTAAATTCAGATACGAGTTTAGATCATTTGATTGAATTTGATCCTTCATCCTTTTCCATAGTAAAGACCTGGGACAGTAGAGAGTATCTCGATGTAGACAGAAACGAAATGAATTGGAACAGCAATGATTGGTTCCATAATAATTCAATTCACTACGATGAAGAGGATAGAGTACAAATTCTTTCTGGTAGATATCAGGGTGTATACGCTGTGGATGACTTAGATTACCTTCTTTGGATAATGGCTCCGCACAAGGGATGGGAAAACGCAGGACCAAATGGTGATGGACTAGACACGCGCAACTATTTACTCACTGCCGTAGACGAAAACGATGTGCCCTATCCAGAGCCAGTACAATTAGGCCTTGAAGATGCGCCAGGTTTTAGTTGGACCTGGGGACAACACGCGTGCATGTCTACAGAAGATGGAAATCTCCTTTGTTTCGATAACGGATGGAAAACTAATTTTAACGGAGATGCTGGGTTTAGCAGAATAGTGGAATATCAGATCGACCCTACTGTCCTTACTATTCGACAGGTTTGGGAATATGGAAGAGAGCGTGGTGTAGATCTGCATTCTACAAACCTGAGTGATGTGGATATTCTTCCCAATACCAAAAATCGCTTAATGATCCCGGGTAACATTCGAGATGCTGCATTCAGGCATGCACGGATGGTAGAAATTGCCTATCCATCTAAAGAGCTTGTTTTTGAAGCCATAATTCGGTTCAAGAATAGCCTGTCTACGGGAAATAACTGGACACAGTCAGATTTAGTTTATCAAGGCGAACGTGTAGTACTATTAAACTAAGAATGCATAGCATAGGCACTTCCCTTTTCTAATAAATTCATATTTTTGAACATCTCATAACGTCTAATAACTTAGATATTAAAAGCATTACATGGCATTAAAAGAAACGCAATTCACATTTAGTCCAGATCAAGAATTCTATAAGGGTAAAGTGCGCGATGTCTATTTTGTTGGAGACGAAATAATTGTAGTTGCGTCCGACAGAATTTCTGCTTTTGATCATATTCTACCAAGAGCAATACCCTATAAGGGACAGATCCTAAATCAAATTGCACGATACTTTTTAGAAGCGAGTGAAGATATAGTACCCAACTGGTTAGAAGCAAATCCAGATCCGAATGTGTCTATTGGCATTCGTGCTGAGCCCATTAAATTAGAAATGGTAATACGGGGTTATCTAGCTGGACATGCCTGGAGGGAATATAAGGCCGGTAAACGTGTCTTATGTGGTGTTCCTATGCCAGAGGGTATGCAAGAAGGTGATAAGTTTCCTGTGCCAATTATAACCCCTGCTACCAAGGCGGAAGAAGGGCATGATGAAGATATCTCTGCAGAAGAAATTCTTAAACAAGAGATAGTTACAGAAGAACAATGGAACACTCTGTGCAATTATACACGCAATCTATTTGATTTGGGTACGCATATGGCAAAAGAACAGGGACTCATCTTAGTGGATACCAAATATGAATTTGGAATGTATGAGGGAGAAATTATTCTCATTGATGAAATTCATACGCCAGATAGTTCACGTTATTATATTCTCGATGGCTACGAAGAGCGACAAGCTGCACATGAAAAACAAAAACAACTATCTAAAGAATTCGTTAGAGAATGGTTGATGGAAAATGGTTTTCAAGGAAAAGAAGGACAGACTATGCCAGAAATGCCAGATGCATTTGTCGATAGAATTACTGATCGCTACGAAGAGCTATATACACGGATTACCGGATTACAATTGGAACGAGGCGATTATGAAAATATAGAGGAGAGGATTCAGAAAAATGTAGAGGAGTATTTAAGGTCTTAGTTTGCCCTGGGTGCTGGGAGTTCGCCTTTGGCGAAGGGTTTCCGTCCTGCGGACTGGGAGTTCGCCTACGGCGAAGGGTTTCCGCCCTACGGGCTGGTTTCGTGGTGTCGCGGTTTCATGGTTTCACGGTTTCACGGTCTGCTGGCGTTCATTGGAAGGCAGGTTTTACGGGTTCGTGGACTTGTACAAGTCGCTCTCTCTTCATCCTGCCTGCGTGCGCAAGCAGGCAGGCTCCATGCGCACTTGAGTGCGCTATCCCTCCTTCTCTCCGTCTTTATTAGATATTGGTTACTATATTTCTATCCAACATGATATCCTTAAGTTCCTTCAGCGCTTTGTATTCATTTGGCATCACTTTCTTGATAGCCTCTTTGACACAGAAATAAGCGCCCTCTTCTACCTTAGGGAGCGTCTTTTGGATTTTGTTTTTGACACGTTTCACGTCGTGTTTGATGATACCGCGAACAGAAGGAATTTGATGCCAGTCTGCTTCTACAGCATAGGTAGTCAATGTAGATCCATCTACCTCAGTCTTACCAAGGTTTATCAGGTCTTTTCCTTCTAAGTCTAGTGTATTCTTTATATCCCCCATAGGAAGATTCCAGATCTCAGGATCATTTTCCAACTCTGGATTAATAAGAAATACCTCTAGACCCTTTTCATGAAAGCGATAAATAACCAATCTAACCTTATCTAAAACATTCATATCCTTCAATTTGATCTGTAAATATAACAGTCCAAAGCTAATAATGTTGAAATTAATAAGTTTTGTTATATGAGGATGCGTATTAGGTTTTTAAGTAAACGTTTACGTTTATTATAACGGTATCATGGTATCATGACCTGCCTGTTTACGCACGTAGGCAGGTTTCCGAACTGCGGGCTGGTGCCACGGCCTAATTTTGAAGCACCATCCTCAGAATTTAGAAAATTACAGGATTAGTATAATTCTATCTAAATTCTAGAATCTAAAATCTAGCGTCTTCCCACTACAACTTCTTCTTGGCTGGCGCGTCTTTTGCCTTCTCTTTTTTCTCTGGAGTTTGCAGATCCTCTGGTAGTTGCGGCATCAATTTTTCTAGATCTTCAAAGCCTTTAAAACCCTCGAATTGGCCTTCAAATTGCTGGAACATTTGCTCAAAGGCAGAGAGATCTATTTCTTGCATCATCTTAATACTTTGCTGAAGCATCTCTTCCATAGATTCCATCTGCTTCGCATCAGGTTTGATCTCATCCAGTTGCTTGGTAAAATCAAAATTGAATAAGGCATTTAGGTCTAGTGTATCTAACATAATAGACAAATCCTCTAAGGCTTTATCCATGTTTTTATCTAGATCCTGGGTCTGAGAAAATCCTTGAAAGCTGGTAGCTGCTATGATAAATGTAAATACAATTGCTCTTTTAAACATGTGCTTATAATTTTAAGTGTTTCAACTTAGTCTGATAGGATTAATCAATTGATCTTTGGATGATACTGAGTGATGCTAAGGATAATAAAATCTGTTCATCATTATCTGTATAATCTGTAAGGAGTGGAAACGCACGTGCATTTTCCATATTTTTTAGCTGTGGATTGAGTAAACTCGCCAACTTGCGCTCTCCTATTAATAGATCTGAATACCTATTACTTTGATCAACTAATCTTCCTAACTCTATCTTTTTATCAAAAGTTCGTAATATTCCAGAATTATTAATATTTCCATACTCTTGGTCATTTATATACACATCTGTACCATCTTTTGTCCCTACAAAAACATAATCATCCTCCTTTGTTCCTAGGGTAAGTACAAACTCTCCGTTCTCGTAAGTTTTATATGCAAATGCAGCTACTGCCTCATTATAGATGGTAGTTAGATGCCCTTTGGTTATACTCCCAAATCTACCTTTCATGATGACATTCTCCATACTAAGAGACAAGAGCTCTAACTCTTCTCTATCCAAGGGAATCAGATCTGTTAAATAGGCTTGGAGTTCATCTCGCAACAGGGAGATATCTCTTTTCGCTTTTTTAGATAAGCGATTCACTGCGATGGTAAAACCCAATACTTGGGATAGAATAAAGGCTATGCCCGCTACCGCGAATCCTCCAACAATTAACAACCTGAGTAGTCCTGCCATATATCTAGTGCAGATTATCTATTAAATAATACAATGAATAAATTGAAAAACTAAATGAAGTTCCAACGCCCAAGCGTCTGTATATCTTCTTACGCTCCAAGATAGGACTTGAGTGCATTTTTATTGACGGATTTTCGCATTCTTCGCAAAGCACGTTCTTTTATCTGACGTACACGTTCGCGCGTAAGACCGTACAACTCACCTATCTCTTCTAGCGTTAATGACTTGTGCCCGTTTAGCCCATAGTAAGAAGAGAGTACCTCTACCTCTCTCGGAGAGAGTAAAGAAAGTCCACTTGCTACTTCGTTCTTTAAGGATTCGTTCATCAGCTTCAGATCTGGCATAGCTTGATCATCTGGAGACATAAGATCTAACATAGTGCTATCCCCTTCATCTCCACCGATAGGTGCATCTACTGAAAGGTGTCTTCCGCCACCAGAAAGCATATTGGAAATATCTTTCACTTTTATATCTAGGAGGTCTGCTAGTTCCTCGTGTGTAGGTTCGCGTTCAAACTCTTGAGTAAAGGACACGTAGGCTTCGTTAATCTTGTTATACGAGCTCACCTTATTTAATGGCAATCGTACCATTCTAGAATATTCTACTATGGCATGTAAGATCGACTGTCGTATCCACCACACTGCATAGGAGATAAATTTGAACCCCTTCGTTTCATCAAATCGCTTTGCAGCCTTCATCAGACCTACATTCCCTTCATTTATAAGGTCACTGAGGGACAATCCTTGATTTTGGTATTGTTTAGCAACAGAAACAACAAACCTGAGATTGGCCTGTGTCATTCTTTCTAAGGCATCTTGGTCACCTTCACGTATCCGCTTTGCCAAATTGGCTTCATCATCCCCGGTCAGCATCTCTATTTTACTAATATCATTGAGATATTTGTCTAGAGCTACACTCTCGCGCGACGTAATTTTATTAGTAATCTTTAATTGCCTCATCTCTCTATTGGTTAAATTATTTGCAAAAACTATTGACTTTGAGCGTTAAATAGTGTATTGCTACATTCTAATTACAAAAATCTAACGTAGAAAGTTCATGAATATGTTATGAAAATGGAAGAATTCGACACAATGCAAGTTAATAATATGTAAACAGACTGAATTCTAGTCTCAGCAGGATGTTATTGGAAGAGGAGGTCTTCATTTAAGTAAAAGCCCGCATCAGGGACCTGCCTGCGTTCCTCGGAAGGCAGGTGGGAATGATAGACTTGTCTAGTCCCGTAGGGACCGAAGTGGATACGGAGTCATGGAGAGCCCGACCACTGGCTTGCTAGAGGCAAGGCTGTGGGGATGCCCAAAATATAACTAAAAAGACCCTGGATCTAATAGAGTTCCAAGGTCTTTTGATATAGTTAATTGTGCTTTGTGAGCACTCTTTAGTTCGATTTAGCCGCATCTCTAGGATTAGGCAATAATACCTTTCTAGATAGCTTAAACTTACCAGTCTTAGGATCTATACCTATGATCTTAATTTTCACAACATCACCTACGCTCATTACATCTTCTAAATTCTCAATACGCGTGTGCGAAACTTCAGAGATATGCAATAAGCCACTCTTTCCTGTGAAATCAACAAAGGCACCATATGGCATAATCTTAGCAATCTTTGCTTCCATTTCGTCACCTACCTCAGGTGTGTAAGCAATGGCGTTAATTGCTGCTTTCGCCTCGTTCAATCCTTCTGCGTTTGTACTACTGATATATACCTCGCCTTGGTTATTCACCTCTTCGATAGTAATAGTCGTACCTGTTCTCTCCTGTAACTCTTGAATGATTTTTCCACCAGGTCCTATCACTGCACCGATGTATGATTTGTCAATGACAAGTTTCTCCATTCTTGGCGCATGTGGCTTAAGATCATCATTCGCATTGGAGAGTGTTTTATTCATCTCATTTAGAATGTGAATCCGTCCTGCTTTGGCCTGTGCTAAGGCAGCTTTTAATGTTTCATACGGAAGACCGTCTACTTTTATGTCCATCTGACATGCACAGATTCCTTTCTCTGTTCCTGTTACCTTAAAGTCCATATCTCCTAAGGCATCTTCATCTCCAAGAATATCAGAAAGTACAGCTGTTTTTTCACCATCCGTTACAAGCCCCATTGCAATTCCTGAGATAGGAGCGGCAATCTGGATACCTCCATCCATTAATGCAAGTGAACCTGCACATACTGTCGCCATAGAAGATGAACCGTTAGATTCTAGGATATCAGAAACGAGTCTGATTGTATAAGGCACATCATCTGGCATGACTTTCTTGATAGATCGTCCTGCAAGATTTGCGTGTCCTACCTCTCTTCTTCCCGGACCACGCATAGGCTTAATCTCTCCTACTGAAAGCGCAGGGAAGTTATAGTGCAATAAGAAATTATCTTGATACTGAATCAATGCATTTTCGATACGCTGCTGATCCATTTTAGTTCCTAGGGTAAGTGAACAAAGCGCCTGCGTTTCTCCTCTATTAAAGATAGCAGAACCGTGTGCTGAAGGCAGGTAGTCTACCTCTGTCCAGATAGGTCTTACCTGATCCATTGCTCTTCCATCCAAACGGATATTTTCATCGAGCATCATTCTACGGATAGTTTCTTTCTGAATCTTACCATAGTACTCACTCACCTTACCGCCATTCTCTTCCATATACTCCTCACCCATTTCTTCCAGTAAGGCTTCTTTTAGGTTGGTCTTAATTTCTTTGAATCCTTCTTTTCTAGTACTCTTGTCTAAGGCACCTCTAGATACTTCTAAAATTTTGTCTACTACTAAGGCCTTAATTTTAGACTTCAATTCTTCATCTACTTCTACTGGTTCGATCACACGCTTCACTGTTGCTTTCTCCCCTACTTTTTCTGCCAGGTCTAACTGCGCTTGACACTGTACTTTTATGTGCGCATGTCCTGCTTGGATAGCCTCTAATAATTCTTCTTCCTGCGCCTCATCCATTTCTCCTTCTACCATCATCACGTTGTCCATGGTAGCTGCTACAATAATATCCAGTGAGGCATCCTCCATCTGAGTCCGCGTAGGGTTTACGATATATTCTCCATTGATTTTTGCCACACGTACTTCAGAGATAGGTCCTGCAAAAGGAATATCTGAAACAGCAAGTGCTGCAGAAGCTGCAAGCGCTGCATATGCATCTGGCAAGGTTTCTTCATCACCTGAAATCAGGTTTATGATAATCTGTGTATCGTTCATGTAACCATCTGGAAAGAGTGGTCTTACTGCTCTATCTACAAGTCTGCAGATAAGCACTTCATAGTCTGATAATCTTGCTTCTCTTCGGAAGAAGTTTCCTGGAATTCTACCAGCAGCTGCAAATTTTTCTTGATAATCTACAGATAGAGGAAAGAAGCTAGGATTCTCACGTGGTTCGTGTGCAGATACCACTGAGGCAAACAACATGGTTTTACCTATACGTACAACTACAGAGCCATGTGCCTGTGTTGCTAATTTTCCTGTTTCAATAATTACTTCTTGTCCGCTCGGTAAGTTGAACGAAATGGTAGTAGGAACAATATTTCCCATAAAAATTCTAGTTTTAGACGGAGCAACTCATAACACGAGGGTATGAAGTGGAAACGAGAAAATTACGCTCTAGTTGAGCTTACACCGGTGTACAGCTCTTTACTGTACGATTTATAATAAATAATTCTGTTACTTTCTTAAGTTGAGCTTACTGATAATTTCTCTATATCTAGTAATATCTTTTTTCGCTAAGTATTGCAACAAACGCTTTCTCTTACCTACTAGCGTAAGTAATGTTCTTCTACAAGAATGATCTTTCTTGTTTGATTGTAAATGATCGGAAAGTCCTTTGATTCTGAATGTTGCAAGAGCAATTTGCCCTTCTACTGATCCGGTGTTTTTAGCGTCTCCACCGAACTCTTTAAAAATTTCTTCTTTCTTTTCTTTCTTTAAATATTCTGCCATCGTGTTTAATTTTACCAAAAGGTGATTACTGAAATCAAAAATTAGCGCTGCAAAGTTAACATTTTTCCTGATAAAAGTCACGTGGCTTGTAAATACTGAAACGAATAGACTTTTAAAGACATTTTGCACGCGACCTATCGTATTATTTATTTCAATTACAGTATTTTACATATTATAATTTTATATAATGTTATTAGGGCGTCCCTCCTCTCTCGAGGACCTACCTGCATACGCAGGCAGGCAGGGTCGGGTCATTCAGGGGTTCCGCCTGCCTTCCGAGGAACGCAGGCAGGTCCCCTATTCGGCGACAGCCTGCCGGCTCCCTTACTACCCCTGACGCGGGTGTGTCTTATCAAGCAAGAGCATACTAGTAAGCCTTCATACACTCAAGCTGCTTCCACAAAGTCTGCCCCAGTCCTGCCTGCTTACGCACGCAGGCAGGCCGTTGAGTCTGCTCTGTTTGTTTTGTCCGTTCGTCCGTTCGTCCATTCGTCCGTTCGTCCGTTCGTCCATTCGTCTGCTCTGTCTGTTCTGTCCGCCCTGTCTGCCCTGTCCGTTGAGTCCGCACTGTCCGCTCTGTCTGTTTTGTCGCTCGTCTGTTCGTCCGTTCGTCTGTTCTTCTTCTAAAGCAAAATTTTTATCTTTACATGGATGATGACACTTACCACACAGCAGAACCTTTTAAAAGCAGCAGCCACCGATGACGCCGCTTGGAAAAAGGCCGTCGTATTTGCCACCTATCAACCAGCGCTGTATCAAAAGATGGAGTCTAATCTTGTCGTTGGAAAAAAGTCTAGCTATGTAGATGAGATAAGCCTAGACGAACTAGATACGTACTTTCCAAAAGCTAAGCGAAAGGCAAAACTGAAAACTGTAAAGAAACCAGCGGCAAAAAAGAGAGCAACTAAAAAGATTAAGAAAATTGTCAAGGCTCCTAAGAAGCGGGTCATACGGGCAAAGAAAACTACTCCACCTAAAAAAGCTAAAAAACCAGCAACGGCAACAGTAACTCCAGCTACTACTCTCTCAAAAGATGAAGACAATAGCTCTTCTTTCACTGCTTGGTTGAAAAACACAAAAAAAGAAAAGATTAAAACCAATACAATACAAGTGGAGAAGAAGGATACGCTGAAGAGCAAAATTAAGAAGAGTACCAAAGCGAATTCCCTTCTTGTCACCGAACCTATCGCCGAACAACTCGTGCGTCAAGGCTACACCAAGCAAGCCATCAAAATGTATAAGCAGCTTAAGTCCATTATTCCAGCTAAGAGTGATGCCTTTGATGCTATTATCAAGGATTTGAAGGAAAGGATTTAGACGTTAGATATAAGACGCTAGATATTAGACGCTAAAAGCTAGATTAGATGAAGAGATAGCGCTCTCAAGAGCGCGTGGGGATGAAGAGATTAGATGTTTTAGAGGCTCAAAATCTTATGCAAAATGAAGGTGTTAAACCGAAACACGTACACGCCGCTCTCTCTCCGTCTTGCACTCCCATGGTATAGGTTGACGTCAGAATAGTGGAAAACTTTCTTTAAATTTAATAATATGACAGTAGAAGAAAGGCGTCGCCGAAGATTTAGCGAATCGTTCCGTAAAGAGCAGGTCTGCTTAATCGAATCGGGAGAATTAACGATACTGGATGTATCAAAACTCTATGAAGTAAAGACCAATAGTGTACGAGCTTGGATAAAAAAGTTCGGGACTAAGGAGCTCCCAGAGCGAATTTTAGTTACAAATGGTAGTGAATACAGTCGGATAAAGGCTTTAGAAGAAGAGATTAAAAACTTGAAAGAGGTAATTGGAGATCAACAATTAAAGCTAATTGTACAGGGAAAGATAATAGATCGAGCGGAGGAAAAATTAGGCAAAGGGTTTGAAAAAAAATGATCTGCCTACTATTACTTGATATTAAATCTAGTTATGTAGATCATGGAATTTCGATGGAGCGTTTTTATAAGTTTTTAGGTATTACGCGTCAAGGTTTTGCCAAAAAGCTTCAGGTTTATAGATTTAAGCAAGCACAATTGGAGTTGTTAAAAGCAGAGATCAATAACTATAGATTACAAATTGATCGTAGGGCTGGAAGCCGTACATTATACTATAATCTTGAGATTAAGAGGAAGTATGGTATTGGAGTAACAAAGTTTGAGAGACTTGTATCAGAAGCTGGATTAAGTTTAGCCCCTTTACGAGTAAGGGTTGTTACAACACAGTCTTGTTATCAAAGTTGGAACTATGAGAATTTGATTAATGGGATGACAATAGGTGCTATAAATCAAGTAATAGTAGGCGATATAACGTATTTGCATATATTCAGGAGTAGGTATTATTTATTTATTTTGACGGATATTTTTTCAAATCGGATAGTTGGATATTGTTTGTCTAGACGAATGAGAACGCTTGAAGCCTTACAAGCCTTAGGTAAATTTAAAAACTTACGCAAAGGCAAGAATATTAAAAATTGCATACATCATACAGATGGGGGTAAGCAATATTTTTCTAAAAAATACTTGTCATATACATCTTTATTAGAAATGCATGTTAGTGTTGCAGGTAATTGTTTAGAGAACGGATACGCAGAACAACGAAATGGATTTTTTAAGCATCACTTACTTCCAACAATGGATTTATCTAGAGAGAGTAAATTACAGAAAGAATTAAGTTCGGTGATTTATAAATATAATCATAATAGAAAGCAAAAGTCTCTTGGATGGTTGAGTCCTGTGAATTTTGAAATGAAGTTAACTAAAGAAAAAGAGTATAATCCAATTCTTAAATTGCATGATTATGCGAAGAATAAGGAAAGTAAGCGGATTGGGTTTTAGAAGGCATAAACGATAAAAATGCGAAATGAAATAAATAAGTGACTAAAAAAGATTAGTCACTTAACAATGAAATCCTATTTTCACCGGTCAGGACTATTCCTTGACAAGTTGCCCCCAGCAGAGCTTGTCGCTGCTTCGTTCTGACCCAACAAGATATTTGAATTACTATTTTTTAACAATTTAAGTTATCCACAAACTTTAGACTTTAGACACTTAAGTTGTCAACCTATTTTATGAGGGCACACTCCATCTAGCGTCTAGCGTCTAAAATCTAGCGTCTATTACCTATTACCCAAAAATGTAAACTAATTACCATTTAAGCAGAATATACCACCAAAAACTTAAAATCTTTGTATCTTGGAACTTAGCCTTGGATTCCAATCTCTACTTAATTTATCGAATGAAACGTAATAACGCCCTATCGCCACGTCAAACTGGTATTTGGAAATATATAGTCCAGACTCTTCATTGCTTAGTATTAGTCTTTTTTAGTGTACAGGCCAATGCACAATTAGATGTAAAATTAGATTTCTCGCACGAACGAGGATTCTACGATACTACTTTTGACCTGATTATCCTGTCAACAGAACCTACTGCGACTATTAGATATACGCTAGATGGAGAAGAACCATCACCAACCGTAGGTGAAATATATACAGAAAGTCTTCCCATTGAAACCACTACGGTCCTTAGAGCAATAGCCTATGTTATAGGGGAAGATACCTCCAAGGTCTACACACATAGCTATCTATACCTAAATGATGTCATCGAGCAACCGGCAAATATAGATGGCTGGCCAAATAATACCTACGACATAGGAAGTGGGAATGCTACCGCGGTGCATGATTATGAAATGGATCCAGCTATTGTAGATTCTCCCAACTATAGCGCAGATCTTATGCAAGGATTAACAGATATTCCTAGTATGTCCATAGTAATGCCATTTGATGACTTCTGGGATATGTATGATGGAACTTCCGAAAAGAAAACTTCAATAGAATTACTTTACGCGGATGCACCTGATAAGAATGAACAAGAAGATGGGGGGATAGAGCCACACAGTCACGACCGATTAAAGAGGTCTATGCGTTTGTCTTTTAAAGCAATTTATGGCGCAACGAATTGGGATTCAGATATATTTAGAAATGCGCCAGTTGGTGCAGAAAGTGCAGAAAATAAGTTTGATAGGATTGTACTCAGAGCAGGAAACAATAGGGCCTGGACAAGAAATTGGAATCCAGATAGAACAGCATATACACGGGATGAATGGTATAGGCAGTCACAAATTGCCTCTTCCGGCATAGGATCCCATGGTACCTTTGTGCACTTATATGTAAACGGTTTGTACTGGGGATTATACAATCCTGTTGAACGCCCCGATGAAGCATTTACCTCTACCTATCTAGGAGGAGAAAAAGAAGATTGGTTTGCTGTAAGTCACGGTGGTGATCAAGGAGGAGTTGACGATCGTTATGACTACATGATTGGCCCTTTATTAGATAAGGATATGTCTCAAGACAATAATTATGAGGAGCTTCAAGAATATTTAGATGTTGAAAAACTAGCTGATTACCTATTGATTTCTTGGATGACGGGAGTACAAGATTGGCCGCATAACAATTGGTGGGGAGGTAATAGAAATAATCCAACTGGACCCTTTATGTATTTCGGTTGGGATTGCGAATGGTCATGGGATGTAACAAATAATTCGAACAATGGAGCTTGGGTGCATCCTGCTTTTGAAAGTAATGATAATGGAGGGAGTGCATCTGCACGTGTATTTAATAAATCAAAAGTCAATGATGATTTTATGATGTCATTTGCAGATAGAGCATATAAGTTGTGCTTTAATGATGGTGCAATGACGGATGACAACTCTAGAGATAGATGGAGTGCAATAAATGATTTCATTGGAAATGCCATTGTGGCAGAATCCGCTAGATGGGGAGATGGTATAGATGATGGTGTTACCAGAACGAGAGATGATCATTGGCAGGCTGAGGTAGATAGGCTGGATGGCCTAATGGATGGCAATGTGGATCAATTAATAGTCGCAATGAGAGATGAAGGGTATTACCCAAACATTGACCCGCCACTTTTTTTAAATAATAATATAGCTGTTGAAGTCCAAGAGCTTGCTGTGGATGGTGGGTATACACTAGAGTTAGATAATCCGAATAGCAATGGAGACATCTACTACACGACGAACGGGGTAGATCCGCGTATGTCTGGAGGTGATATTAATCCAGATGCCATTCTGTATTCAAATGAAGACATCGTCTTCAATGCTTCTACTAACCTATTAGCTAGGGTAAAACAGGGGAATGAATGGAGTGCCTTACACTGTTTAAATCTATTTCTGAACGCCGATTTAAGCGCGATAAAGCTTACGGAAATTATGTACAACCCAGGAGATTTTGGAACTGTATCCGGTGTAGAATTGGAGTTTTTGGAAATAAAAAATACAAGTACAACAGAGACACTAGATATAAGTGGATTACAGATAACGGATGGCGTAGTATTTACATTCCCTGTTGGTACGCTTATGGAGCCTCAAAGCTTTTTAGTAATAGCGAGCAATGCTGCAGAGCTTACTGCAAAATGTCCAGATGTTCTTGTTTTCGGTGAATATGAAGGAGCCTTAAGCAACGGCGGAGAAAAGATAGACTTTGCAACCTTCCAAGGAGATACAATTATACGTGTCGAATACGATGATGTTTCCCCCTGGCCTATAGAAGCGGATGGAGTGGGATACTCTTTAGTCCCAACAGAAACAAATCCTGTTGGACCTCAAAATAATGCTGCCTTATGGACCCTATCTCTTGATAACGTTTGTGGCTCTCCAGGAGAAGATGAATCGTGTGCAGATTCTGATCTAGATAGTGTTTGTGATGAATTAGATATATGCCCAGATTTTGATGATACCCTATTAGGAACATTTTGTGATGATGGAGATCCTAACACAGTGAACGATGTGTATACAACGAATTGCATGTGTCAAGGAATCCCGGTAGAAAATTCAGATTTAAGCTGGCTTAAGCTGACTGAAATCATGTATAATCCTGGAGACTTTGGTACTGTTCCGGGAGGAGATTTAGAGTTCTTAGAAATAAAAAATACAAGTACAACGCAGACTCTGGATATTAGTATGCTGCAGATAACAGATGGTGTAGGTTTTACTTTTCCATTTGGTACAACTATGGCTCCTCAAAGCTTTTTAGTAATAGCAAATAATGCTGCAGCACTTACTGCGAAATGCCCAGATGTTCTTGTTTTTGGAGAATACGTAGGTGCCTTAAGTAATGGAGGTGAAGTGATTGAATTTGTAAGCTTAGCAAATGATACGCTTATCACAGTAGAATATGATGATGTTTTACCATGGCCAATTGAAGCAGATGGTGGTGGATATTCTTTAGTACCAACGGAAACGAATCCTGTAGGATCCCAAAATGATGCTTCCTTATGGAGGTTATCTATCGATAACGTGTGTGGTTCTCCAGGAGAAGATGATCCAGATTGTTTAGATTCTGACGACGATGGCATTTGCGATGACCAAGATATTTGCCCAGACTTTGATGATAACCTATTAGGAACATTTTGTGATGATGGAGATCCCAATACGGTAAACGATGTGTATACAGATAATTGCATATGTCAAGGAATACCTGCAGAAAATTCAGATTTGAGTTGGCTTAAGCTTACAGAGATAATGTACAACCCGGGAGATTTAGGCAGTATACCTAGTGAAGAACTAGAGTTTTTAGAAATAAAAAATACAAGTACCACAGAGACTATCGATATTAGTATGCTGCAGATAACGGATGGTGTAGACTTTACCTTTCCATTTGGTACAACGATGGCACCGCAAAGCTTTCTTGTTATAGCGAGTAATGCTGTAGCTCTAACTGCAAAATGTCCTGATATTCTTGTTTTCGGAGAATATGTAGGAGCCCTAAGTAATGGAGGTGAATTGATTGAATTTGTGAGTGTAGCAAATGACACGCTTATCAAAGTAGAATATGATGATGTCTTACCTTGGCCTATTGAAGCGGATGGAGTTGGACACTCTTTAGTGCCTACTGTACCTAATCCTGTTGGTTCACAAAATGATGCCTCCTTATGGAGAATATCTGAAGATAATGTGTGCGGTTCTCCAGGAGAAGATGATCCTGATTGTTTAGATTCTGATAGTGATGGCATTTGTGATGACCAAGATATTTGCCCAGACTTTGATGATAATCTATTAGGAACATTTTGTGATGATGGAGATCCCAATACGGTAAACGATGTGTATACAGATAATTGTATATGTCAAGGAATCCCTGTAGAGAATTCAGATTTAAGTTGGCTTAAGCTTACAGAAATCATGTACAATCCTGGAGATTTTGGTGCTGTCCCTGGAGGAGATTTAGAGTTCTTAGAAATAAAAAATACAAGTACCACAGAGACTATCGATATTAGTTTATTGGAGATAACGAGTGGTGTAGATTTTACTTTTCCATTTGGTACAACTATGCCGCCGCAAAGCTTTTTAGTTATAGCGAGTAATGCTACAGCACTTGCCACTAAATGCCCTGATATTGTTGTTTTCGGAGAATATGGAGGCGCCTTAAGTAATGGAGGTGAATTGATTGAATTTGTGAGTTTAGCAAATGACACACTTATCAAAGTAGAATATGATGATGTCTTGCCTTGGCCTATAGAAGCAGATGGAGTAGGACACTCTTTAGTACCTACTGAAAATAATCCTGTTGGATCCCAAAATGATGCTTCCTTATGGGAGTTATCTGCAGATAATATCTGTGGATCTCCAGGAGAGGATGATCCTGATTGTTTAGATTCTGACAACGATGGCGTTTGTAATGACCTCGATATGTGCCAGGACCTTGATGATAATCTAATAGGAACAGCCTGTGACGATGGAGACCCATGCACAGAAAATGATGTATACACAACAGACTGTGATTGTGCAGGTGTACTTGCAGATGCAGATGGAGATGGAGTTTGCGATGCCTTTGATCAGTGCCCAGGAGAAGATGATAGCATAATAGGAACAGCCTGTGATGATGGAAATGCCTGTACTATTAATGATATCTACACAAGTGCTTGTAATTGTGAAGGCGTAGAAGTAGAAACAAGTGGCAGTAGTACTTTGACTGCGATTGATGATGCCTACCTGCAAGGGACTACAAGATTCAATGTGAATATTTTACGTGTAGAAAATGGTAATCGATTAGGTTATTTAAAATTTGATCTAAGTGCAATTACAAGTCCTATTGTGGATTTGACACTAGAGCTTACGACAGAATCAGATGCAGGAAACGGAACAATAGAAATTTATAAAAGTGACGACGTAGATTGGACAGAGACAACGCTGACAACTGGCAATGCTCCCGGTCAAGATCTTTTAGTAGGAACAATGTCAGGTTCATTTACTCTAGGCACAACGTATTCTACAACACTGACAGGAATAACGAATACTGGACCTTTTTCTTTAATTCTTGTACATCAACCAGGAGGGAACGATGTGGCTTTTGCCTCAGATGAATTTGCTACAGAGTCAAGCCGACCTAAACTAAATGTAACCTTCGAATCAGAACCTTGTGAGTCAGATTTTGAGATTTCTGCCTCTTCGAGCGTATTAAATACGAACAATATTGAATCAAATCCTATAGTGCTATCCATTCAACAGAACGCAGGGCAAAACTCTGCGGATCCACTCACAGTATATGTGAACAAGGATCCGAAATTGGAGATTACATATGACCCAAGTTTGACGACGCTAAATGGAGAAGCAGTTGAAAATGCGATGTGGACCTTTGATAATTCAAATCCAAATTATTACATATGGACTAGGGACAGTGGTATTGATACGATGACAGAATATAAATTTGGTTATAACCTGTCGATAGATCCAGGAGCACAAGATGGAACTTTAACGAGTACCGTGCATTTTAAAATGAATGAGGCGGAAACAGATCTACTAAATAATATTGCTACGATAGTGATTAATTATGTACACTAGTAAAGCTTAGGTTTTAAATTATAGTAAAATCAAACGCGTTGTTTGATTTTACTATAATTTTTAAGACTTAGTTCAAAGTCATTTGCTTACTCTCCAATCCTTATTTCTTCTGCTTGCTCTCAATGATCTTAGCAATCTCTTCATCCGACTTACCTAGATTCTCAACGAGAAAATTGACATCGTCAGCCAACTGATGGTTTGGATATTTTTCCAAAAATTGCTGGTAAACAGCCTTGGCAGAAACCTGATTCTTTAATTCGTTTTCCAAAATAAAGCCCTTAATAAAGAGAGCAGTAGGTGCTCTTTCATGATCAGGATACTTATTTAAGATCCAATCATAAAGAGATAAGGATTTAGAAGAAGAACGAATACTTTTTGCTACCTCTGCAGCCTTGTACAAATATTCAGGACTGTTTTTACTTCCAGGATTGGATAGGGCATAGGCTTGACAAGCATCGATATAGTTCATGCTAGCATTTCTGTTTAATCCCATGTCATCCGGATTTTCAAAAATACTTTCTCCTAACTGCTTAATATAATCATCTACGTTCTGACCATTTAGGCTCGACTTAGATTCTAGACTGGAGATTAACTTATCCGAAGCACCTGAACTAACAAGAGCAGAGGTGATAACATTCGCTGCTGCATTTTTATTTGCTGAAAAGAAATTATCAGCAAGCTGTGCCATCCATGAGGTCTTTTTCTCAGCGTCATCATAATCTCGAATCAAAGGATACAGTATTGCAATCGCTCTAGAATTTAGATTATTCTGATTTGCAACATCTAAGGCAGCTTCTAAAAGTAATTTCTTTTGTGGCTTAGGCACCTTCTTATCTAAGGCTACTCTTCCAATATCATTCAAAAGATTGAATGCCGCCTCATCGTCTTTGAACTGCATATACGCATCATTCAATGGGGCTAGAGTTGGATAATCCTTAAAAAGTGCTGTGTGGTCTACAAAGGAATCTTGTTTGCAAGAAACTAAGAGAATAGCAAATGCGAGTATTAACGTTGGGTATTTCATGGATTGATTGTGCGTTAGTAAGTAATAACAAATTTACAATCAAAAATATTATTCCAAGTACAATAAAGACCTTATTCTTGTGATTCTTAATTAAAAACAACGAATGGTAAATGTATTCTGGTTCAGAAGGGATTTAAGATTAGAGGATAATGCGGGATTATATCACGCCTTACATGCCGGTTTACCAGTCCAATGCATTTTCATTTTTGACAAGAATATTATTGCTGAACTAAAAGAAGATGATCCGCGGATTAGCTTTATCTACGAGCAGCTTAAAAGTTTACAAGAACAATTAAAGGCTAAATCAAGCTCAATTAAGGTCTTATATGGCAATCCACAACAGGCCTTTAAAACTGTTCTAAAAGATTATAAGGTCCATGGCGTTTATACGAATCATGACTTTGAACCCTATGCGAAAATCAGAGATGATCAGGTAGCCCGGTTACTTAGAAAATCAGATATTCAGCTGCATACATTTAAGGATCATGTCATCTTTGAAAAGTCAGAAGTAGTAAAATCCGATGGGCTTCCCTATACGGTTTTTACCCCCTATAAACGCAAGTGGTTAGAAGTTCTAAATTCAAATGGAGAGGGCTCTAAGTCAAAGTATTTTCGCTCATTCCCATCCATCAAATTCAATAATTATAACAAGACAAAACACCGAATGCCCAGTCTGAAAAAGATAGGATTCGTGCCTACAAAAATCAGTTTTCCTTCGAAGACTGTCAGCCAAAATATTATAAAATCCTACGATAAAAACAGGGATTATCCTGCCCTTAATGGAACCTCAAAATTAGGTATACATTTTAGATTCGGAACTATCAGTATTCGTGAAAAAGCAAGGAAAGCCATCCTCTTAAATGAGACCTATTTATCCGAACTCATTTGGCGAGATTTCTATGCGCAAATTATGTATCATTTTCCCCATGTAGTAGGCTCCGCTTTTCGAGCAAAATATGATAAAATACCTTGGCGCGATAACAAGAAAGAATTTAAGGCCTGGTGTGAGGGAAAAACAGGATATCCATTGGTAGATGCAGGTATGCGCGAACTCAATGCAACAGGTCATATGCACAATCGGGTACGCATGGTAACTGCCTCTTTTTTGACCAAACACCTGCTTATGGATTGGAGAAAGGGAGAGGCGTATTTTGCTGAAAAACTTTTAGATTTTGATCTTGCCAGTAACAATGGTGGATGGCAGTGGGCCTCTGGTTCTGGGACCGACGCGGCACCTTATTTTAGAATATTTAATCCCAGCTCCCAGTTGAAGAAATTCGATAAGGATTTGATCTATGTAAAACAGTGGGTTCCAGAGTATGGAACAGAGGCCTATCCAGAGCCAATTGTAGACCATAAGGAGGCAAGAGAGCGTTGTTTAGCTACCTACAAAGCAGCTCTCAATGACGCGCTTTAACTGCTTTTTACTGAGCTAGGTAATAGCTCTTCCATCTTTTCTTTTAGCCAGGGTTTATTTACAGAAGATAACTCATCTATCTGCGTTTGAATGACCTTTAATTTGCGTTTATCATTCGGGTTTACGAGGGCCAACTTCTGCGCCAATTTGAGGTAGTTGTTGTACCTAGATTTAGCAGCCTGGCTCAATTTTTTTCGTTTCAAAACATTTTTGAATGCTTGCACACTGGAGATGAGCGCCTCCGTTTCTTGCAACTCATAATAGAGTGCTACCAACAATGTTCTTCCATTTAAATCATAAAACAAATCATCCAAGTTTACCTGATGCATAGATAGGAGAGCTTCCCCATAAGCCTTTTTGTAAAAATGAATACGCGCAAAATTAAAGTTCAATGCATTTTCTCGTTCACTTTTAGGCAGATGATTTACGTATTCCACCGCGAAGTCTTCTACCCATTCAAACTCCTTCACACGTAGGGCAATTGCGATGATATTTCTGAAGGTCACGGGAGACATTTCGTTATCCGTCATTACCACACCACGCTCTACAGAGTCTCTGTATAATCTATACGACTCTGTTAGGTAATCTCTATCTCCCTTATTCATGCGTCGAATAGAATAGGTGAGTAGCACATCATAGAAAAATCGTTGATCAATTTTTTTGAAAACATCAAAGTTATCTTGGACTAGTTCTTTGAGTGATTTAAAATAATGTTCTCTCTCTGGATTTGTCAGTGTACGGATAGAGTAGTAGAAGGCAACAAGGAGTTTTTCGTTTCTGAAACGTCCCTTGTTTACAGCGCGTAAAATCTCATCATTAAATAGGTCATTTTTATCTCCTTCAAAATACTCATCCCAAAATAACTGGATGTAAATAAATCGTAATTTTTCCGCTATGTAGTAGACATCTAGATGGTGGAGCGTCTTGGAAAGGCTGAAGGTTTTTTTAGCTGATTTTCTCTGCTTCCTTTGGAAATCAAAACTGATGAAGAAATACAAATTTTCAATAAGGTACATGTCAAGGTGAAAGTCTGCGGAAAGTTCATGATAACGTTCCTCGATGGTTCTCGCTTCTTTTACAATTTGATTCCTTAGAATCTCATATTTATCATCTTGTACCTGTTTTAGTTTGAAAAGTGTCTTGGTCAATCGCTTGGACTGATACTGCTCTTGTGCTAAAAAATCTTCAAACTGTCCCAATAATTTATTGAGTAAACTTCTGAGTACCTTATCTTGATAGGCTTCATCAGGTCGGAGCTGCTTCCAGATGAATTCTTTTGTGATCGGATGTTTTGCGCCAATTTGCTCTTCTAATATCGCATGAAGTGCTATAATGTCCTGATTTACATTAAAATAGGGCGAATTCAGGTACTTTGTGAACCTGTTCCTGATCTTTTTTTCAGTGTTTGAAAGTGCCTTGTATACCTTGACGTCTAACATAAAAGAATTAACTAATTTATACTTAGTTGATAATCAAAAACATGTAAATATAAATTATTCATAATATTTACGATTGTGTAGCTAACGTATCTACTTATAGCGTAATATGTATCTGCTTTATATACAGCTAATTCTACACCCAAATATAAGAATCTCAACGAATTATATAATATTAAGGCTCGTATATGAATAATTCATTTATTTTCTGCATCTTTACATTAGGTTAACCAAAACTAATCATGAGTCGTTTAAAGAACTTACTTAATTGTTTGTTTTTTGTGCTTATATGTCTGCCTATAAGTCTAGTAGCACAAGAGAATCCAGATCACATTTCTGTGACGGTTCCTTTTAGCGGCCAAGAATCCATTATCATAGAGTCTACTATCAGTCCAACACTTTTATTTGTTGATCAAACAAGTGATTGGGGAGATATTAGTGCACCTACCTTCCTAGGGGATGAGATGTACGAATTTATCTTCACAGGAGGCATGCAGCCAGGGAACGCAACATTCACTGTAGAGTACTATGTACCTGGACCTATTTCCTTTATCCCTAAACCACAATACACCGTATTAGAATTAAACACGGTTGCTTCCATCGTTGGAGCTACACGTGACTATGTTTTGATTGATTCAGAACTAAGTGTAGATGTTCTAACGAATGACAACAGTACTGCGGGTGACTTAGAGTTATTAGGAACTGTTCTAGAGCAGGATGTTGATGCAGTGACAAATGTGGATGAGATTGATTTGTTTGCTCTCAGTTCGGAGGACAAAATGTACACACAGTATTTGGTGATGGATACCTTTGGAACACACAGCAATAGTGTTGTTGTGGCAATTCCAAACACAGTTATCGATGCTGATCAGGACAAACAATTATTCACAACAAATAAATCCTCCGTTTCTTTTACGCTTCCAGGCATCGGTTATACACTGAATGATAACTATGGCACAACAAGTGGTGCAATAGATCAAGTCAATGAATATGCCTATACCTACAATCCAGAAAGTAATTTTAGCGGACTAGATTCTTTACAGTTTGTCAATACTGCTGGCTTTAACTATACAGTATATGTTAAAGTCTATGACACACCGTATAACAATTCATTCATTCGGGATGATGAGTTTTATACTTCAAAAAATACAGAGATTAGCTTCAATGTCTACGATAATGACTTGAAAGAATTTACTATAATTGACTACTCTGAAGAGTTAGAATACATAGGAGATGGTGAGTTCACCTACCTGCCACCAGAAGGCTACTATGGTGTACAAAATTTCTTTTATACAGCCTCAGATGGTCTTACAGATTATACTGCGGATATTTCTATTGAAGTAAACGACCAACAACCATTTAACTGGTATACCTACGAGTTTGAAGGTCTAGCAAATACGCCTTTTGTAATTGATTACAAAGTACCTATAGAAGGAACAGATTGGATGGTACTGAGTGGCCCTTCAAACGGTAGCTTGAATCTTTTAGATGAGGGCGAAACGGAAGAAGATAGTTGTTACACTATCTCTGGACTAAACAAAATAGTTTATTTGCCTAATCCAGGTTTTGTTGGAGAAGATGCCTTTGATGTCTTCTATTGTACTGCAGCGAATGCCTGTCATCAGGTAAGAACAGTTGTTACAGTAACGGCTTCTCAAGATTCTTCAGGTGTCTGTCCTTGTGTAGATGATTGTATCTGGGAAGGGGACGCAAATAATGACGGAAAGGTGAGTCTGGCCGATTTGCAAAAAATTGGTGCTGATATAGGTAAACTCGTACCGACAAAAGAGAACCTCGACCACGGTATCTGGTATGGTCAATCAGGGGATACTTCAGATGATGCTATACATTCTGATTCAAATGGAGATGGTGTAGTAACAGCGGAAGATATTGACGCGATCTTAGAGAACTATGGTAATATGAGATCTTACTCACAGTATGAGTCTCTTATTACGGATGATTATATCATTGAGTTAGAAACACAAGAAGAGTCAGTTGACTCTGGCGAAGTACTTCATATAAATATCATTGCGGGTAATGATGAATTCCCTGCTATTGATGTACATTCCTTTTCTTTTGCTCTTAACGTAAGCGCTGATCTTGCAGACTCTTCTAGTATGCAAATGCACTATTTGAAATCTTCTTGGTTGAATCATAATGATCCAACTGTTGATCTGCAAATAGTACCGATGGATGGTAGAATTGAAACGGCGATCACCAAGACGACCGGATTAAATTCTAGTGGACAGGGTATTGTTGCTGTTCTCTCCTTTATCGTAGAAGAAGAGGTAGAAGGATTTAGACTGGAAGAGGGAGCAGAGCGATTAATAAGTATTGATCTGACCGACGTCTATGCATCAGATGCAAATGGTCGTAGAGTAAAACTGAAAGATCAAAGTATTCAAGTACCAATTAGAAGCAAAGACGATGAGAAGGAAGAGCTGAAAGAGACTAAGAATCCAACCTTCTTATATCCGAACCCAACCAGCTCAGAATTGAATATTGAGTTGCTTAATCAGGAGAATATTCAGCATATAGAAATATATAACCTGAATGGTGTTCTCCTACAACAGGTACGTAATATTGACGCACAGTATTACCAACTGCACGTTGAGCAGAATCCTGGACTCTATCTACTTAAGGTAGTAACCAAGGAGAATGCCTATACTTCTAAGTTTGAGTTTTTCAACAAGTAGGATCAAGTAAATTTTCTTAGAATTTCCATTGTCCGTGCATGATACGATCGGCCGAACATACAGAGATGTACAAGCAGGTAGTAGAGTTGAAAATATTCCATACGTTCTTCCCATCCAGCTTCTAAAGGGAATATCTCCTGATAGGCATCAAAGCATTCTTCTGGGAAGCCACCAAACAAATGCATCATAGCAATATCAAATTCTCTACTGCTGTAAGACAGTGCAGGATCAAAAATGGCTGGATTACCGCTCTGGATAAACATAAAATTACCACTCCATAAATCACCGTGAATCAATGCTGGCGCTTCTTCGACTAAGAGCTCTTGTAGCCTTGTGTAAAAACGGTCAAAGCTATTCCTATCCCTAGTATCCAAAAGTCCCGCTGCATGTCCCATTTCTACGAGAGGCTCAATCCTATAGTCTCTATAATGTGTATAGTAGTTTTTAGTTTCTGTATTGTATTGATCTAATCGCCCAATAAAATTATCAAAACTAAAACCATAGCTGACATTACTGCGATGATGCATCTTTGCCAAAGTCCTTCCAAAGTTTCTGAAATCTGTCTTATCAGATTTATCGAGATAGCACATCAGAAGTATGGATCCAACTTCTTCTAAGAGTCCATAATATATAGGGCGGGGGATGGCAAATGTACTATGCTTCGCTAAATATTCTAAGTTTTGGAATTCTGCAGCGAACATGGCCAATGCATTGGGTGCAGAACTTTGCTTTAGAAAATAATGTGCATCACTTGTGCTTAATTGAAAGGCAGATGCACTATCACCTCCTGCAATTGGTATGCAGGAAACAATAGTGTCATTTACAATTTTGGATAGAGCGTTTAGATTTGATTCTGTAATTATAAACGCTTTTGATTTACAATCTCCAACAATTCTTCTCTATAGTTTTTACCTATAGGAATATGCTTTGCCTGTCCCTTTTCAGTTATCTCTACCATGTTCCCAACTATAGCATTGATCTTAGTAAGATTAATGATATAGGAACGATGGATGCGTTTAAATACCGTGTTGTTTAGTTTGGTTTCAAGAGACTTCATAGTTTGTAAGGTAATTACCCGACTTTCTTTTTGTCGAATGATAACATAATCCTTAAGCCCCTCTACATACAAAATATCATCAAAGCGCACCTTGATAAGTTTCTTATCGGCCTTTACAAAGAAGAACGGCTCTTCACCCTCAAAGCTAATTTCAGTAGACTGGGACTTGAATTTATCAATAGCCTTATTCACTCCTTTAAAAAAGCGTTCAAACGAAATAGGCTTGAGTAAATAGTCTACAGCATTTAATTCAAAACCCTCAACTGCATATTCAGAATAGGCAGTAGTAAAGATGACTAAAGGAGGATTCGTTAAGGTTTTTAGAAGTTCGATTCCAGTCAGCTGCGGCATCTGAATATCTAAAAACATAAGATCGATACTATTAGCATTTAAAGCTTCATTTGCCTCAATAGCATTAGAACATTTTGCGATTAAGTTAAGGTCTGGAATTTTCTGAATATAAGACTCCAGAATATCAATCGCTAGAGGTTCATCATCAACAATAAGTACGTTTAGCATAGAATTATTTTATATTAATTGAATAGATAAATTAACCAAATATTTATTAGGATCATCATCTATATCAAGCAAATACTTGCCTGGATATAGCAGTTCTAATCGTCGTTTTATATTCACTAGACCAATACCTCCACTACGTTTATTATACTGTGTAGGTACGTCATGCACCTTGCTGTTTTCTATCTCCATCTTTAATTCATCATTAATGATGTCAATTTTAATATCTACGTAGGCCTTGTCTAAGGAAGTATTTAATCCGTGCTTAAAACTGTTTTCAATGAAGGGGATAAACATCAAAGGTGCAATATATTTATTGTCAGAATTTCCATTGACATCAAAGTCTATTTTGCACTTAGAGCCATGTCGGATCTTTTCTAATTCCAAATAATTTTTGATATAGTTGAGTTCCTTTACAAGGGGAACTTCTTTTTCATTGCATTCATACAACATGTAACGCATCATCTCGGATAGTTTAAGTACAATCTCCGGAGCCTGGTCTGATTTCTTTAGAGTTAAGGCATACAAACTGTTCAGGGTGTTAAACAAAAAGTGCGGATTGATTTGAGATTTTAAAAACCGTAATTCTGATTGTAGAGTCTTATTTTGTAATTCTTTTTTCTCCTGTTGTTGCGTCAACCAATCTCTTACAATATGATAAATAGTGGAGGACGAACCTATGAACAAGGAAGACAAAAACAGATAGGCCATATTGGATAAGATGCTATTCTGTAATTGGGTGTCTCCAGAACTTATCAGATACAGAGCTAGGGTCTTTAAGGGCGTAAGTATGGCAGCAGTCACCGCTAATACTATAATATAAGTGAAAATGCTCTTATTGCTGAGATAGTTTGGTATGATGTATAAGAGGTTAATATAGACGATGGCGGCAAAGAAAATGACGTTAATAAGTTCTTTTACCAGAGTGTATACAAATTCTTCGTTATAATCTATAATCACTAGGAATAGATAGAGTAGTAACCAGAATATAATATGCAAGTTTTTGTCTTCGTCTAACAAAGACCGAATACGAGAGGCGATATTTGAACCGTAACTAGCCAATTATGCACAAAATACTGCCTAAGTACCTAATTTGCTAAATTTTTCTATCAAACTGATAAATATAAAGACGCAAGGCAAAGATTGATAAATTATTAACTTTGCTGCTTCATTTAGAACAATCTAGTCAAGACTACTATTGTATAGTTTTTAGACAGTAAAAAAGAGAGATATGACTTATAGAATGGATGAATCCTACGATGAAAAGACCACCAAGGCCCTAAAAGAGCAGTATGCTTCTATTTTAGATGGCGTGGGCGAAGATAAAACCAGAGAAGGGCTGGAAAAAACACCTGAACGGGCCGCTAAAGCGATTCAGTTCCTTACCAAGGGCTACAATCAAGATCCAGTAGAAATTCTTAAAAAAGCCATGTTCAAGGAGGATTATAGCGAAATGGTCTTGGTTAAAAATATCGAACTCTATTCCATGTGTGAGCACCATATTTTACCCTTTTATGGAAAAGCACATATCGCCTACATTCCCAATGGATATATTGTAGGTTTATCCAAAATCCCGCGCATTGTAGAAGTCTTTTCTAGAAGACTGCAGGTGCAAGAAAGGTTAACGGATCAAATACTAAAATGTCTCGATACGACGCTAAAGCCTTTGGGTGTAGCTGTTGTTATTGAAGCTGCGCATATGTGCATGATGATTCGAGGTGTTCAAAAGCAAAATTCATCTACAACAACTTCTGCATTTACAGGGCAGTTTAAAAATGTAGAAACACGTCAAGAATTTCTTAACCTAGTTGGAGCAAATCTTAAATAACATGAAGGCGTGTCTATTTCCTGGTCAGGGTTCACAGTTTGTTGGCATGGCAAAGTCTATGCTCGAAACAAATCCTGCAAATGAAAAGCTGCTTATCGAAGCGAATGAGATATTAGGCTTTGATATTGCAAGTATTATGTCAGATGGCAATGAGGATGATCTCAAAGCAACCAAGGTAACCCAACCCGCAGTGTTTTTGTATTCCTACTCTCGTTTTTTAGATAAGGTAAACAAAGAGGAAATAACAGCTGTAGCAGGCCATTCCTTAGGTGAAATTACAGCCTTAGTAGCAAACGATACCCTGAGCTTTACTGATGGGCTTAGCATCGTATCTAAACGCGCACAGGCCATGCAACGTGCTTGTGAAGAAGCAGATTCCACTATGGCTGCAATTCTAGGTTTGGAAGACGAACAGGTCATTGAAATTTGTGCAGGATTAGATGAGCTAGTTGCTGCCAACTTTAATTGCCCGGGGCAGGTAGTCATATCAGGTAGTAAGCTGGCTATAGAAAACAGTGTGCAAACATTTTTAGATAAAGGAGCGCGTCGCGCAATTGTATTAAAAGTGAGTGGAGCCTTCCATTCTCCGTTTATGAAATCAGCAGAATTAGACCTACGGAATGCAATCGAGAACACAGAGTTCAAAACACCAAAAATGGCAGTCTATCAAAATGTAACTGCACAAAGAACAACAGATCCTGATCTTATAAAAACAAATCTCATAGCACAATTGACAGCACCCGTCTTATGGACAAAGACTATGGAAGCTATGAAGAATGATAGTATAGAACAATATGTAGAGGTGGGAGCCAAAGTGCTTTCAGGTTTCTTTAGGAAATTTGATAGAAGTTTAGAAATTGAACAATTTGTCTAAGCAATGAGTAAAAGCTACACAGTTGAAAAAGGGAGTATGCTTATAGCTGAACCATTTATGCTAGATCCTAACTTTAAGCGAGCTGTGATTCTTTTATGTGATCATCATAAAAAAGAAGGTACCGTAGGTTTTGTTGTCAATAAGAAAACAGATTTAAAAATCAATGATCTAATTAAGGATTTTCCAGAAATAGAATCGAATATTTACTTTGGAGGACCTGTTGCCCAAGAAACACTACATTATATTCATACCGTAGGTGACATCCTGGATGAAAGTATTGAAATTGATAAGGGTGTCTTTTGGGGAGGAAATTTTGAGAAACTAAAATTCCTAATTGAATCCAAATTAATATTACCTAAAGATATACGCTTCTTTGTAGGATATACCGGTTGGTCAGAAGGCCAGCTAGCTAACGAAATCAAACATGGTTCGTGGTTGAGTTCAGAGTTTTTCCCAAATTATATCTTTGGAAGTAATACACGTATTCTATGGTCAAAGGTACTGGCTAACAAAGGGGATATATATTCAGTTATAGCCCAAATCCCTGACGGGCAAAGACAAAACTAATATGCTACAGGTCCAAAATCTTACACATTATTTTGGTGCAGATAGGCTATTTGAAAAGCTTAACTTTCAAATATTTGATAAGGCAAAAATAGGCCTGGTCGGGAGGAATGGAACGGGCAAAACGACTCTGTTCAAAATAATCAATAAGGACATTAAGGCCACAGAAGGAACAATCACGACACCTGGTACATATAATATTGGCTACCTCAAACAGTTTTTAGAAAGCGACAATAGCCTAACTGTACGTAAGGCTACTAAAAAAGTCTACGAAGAATATTACACAGCGAAAGACAAGTTGGTTGAGATAGAAAAACACTTAGCAGATGCTAAGAAAGATTCAGAGCAGCTACTAAATGAGTACGATGACCTACAGGTAAAAGTTTCAAGTTACATTGAACAACCAGAAAAAGAAATCGAACTGGTACTTAAGGGTTTAGGTTTTAAGGATGCGGACTTAGATCGAAAAATTGGAGAGTTTAGTGGTGGTTGGAAAATGCGTGTTGAGTTAGCTAAACTCTTGTTATCAAAGCATGAATTAATTTTATTAGATGAGCCTACCAATCATTTAGATATAGAATCTATTATTTGGTTTGAAAATTATCTTAAGAAATATACAGGATCCTATATTTTAATTTCGCACGATAAGCGTTTCCTTGATAATACGGTGACCCAAATATTTGACTTATATAAGGGCAAACTAGAAATCTATCAAGGCAACTATTCCAAGTTTGTCAAAGAGAAAGAAGAACGAAACGCCATACTGAAATCATCTTCCGAAAATCAAAAAAAGAAATTAGAGGATCGCCAAAAATTAGTGGATAGATTTAGAGCAAAAGCAACAAAGGCTAAAATGGCACAGTCTATTCAAAAGCAAATCGATAAGGAAGAAATTATTGAATATGATGATGGTGAATTCTCCGCTTTTAATCTGCGTTGGGGAGAGGTGCTAAGAGCAGGCAGAGAAATCGTTTCAACAAAAAATGTATCTAAATCCTATGGCGAACATCTAGTGTTTTCCGATGTAAATCTTACTATTGAACGGGAAGAAAAGATTGCCTTTATAGGTCAGAATGGAATGGGTAAAACAACCCTGCTAAAAATAATTGCCAATCAAATTCAACAAAGTTCGGGAGGATGTGAAATTGGATCCAATGTAACTACCTATTATTTTGCCCAAGACCAAACAGATGCCTTAGATACATCTATAACGGTGCTCGAAACAATAGAGAATAGGAGTGAAGAAAAATACAGAACCAAACTGCGTTCCATCTTAGGCGCATTCTTGTTTTCTGGCGAAGATGTAGATAAAAAAGTATCAGTCTTATCGGGAGGGGAGAAATCGAGATTGGCCATGGCCTGTATGATGTGCAATACCTTTAACTTCTTGATCCTAGATGAGCCTACCAATCATTTGGATATGATGTCGAAGAATATTTTGAAGACAGCTCTGATGGACTTTAAAGGAACTCTGCTCATTGTTTCGCACGATAGAGAATTTCTATCTGGTCTTTCAAGCAAAACCTACGAATTTAGAGAGGGAGTGGTGAAAGAGTATTTAGGGGATATTGATTATGTTCTTGAGAAAAGAGGCATGGACTTTAGGGAACTTCAAATGAACCAAGCAAAGGGAGAAGCAAAGTCGGGCAGCAAAAATCAAAACTATCACGAACGAAAAAAACTCACGCGGCTTATTTCTAATCTAGAAAAGAAAATAGATACACTAGAGTCAAATATTAAAGATATACACACTAAATTAGCAGATCCCAATGTGTATAATTCTGATGAGTTTGTTCCTCTAAGTAAGAAAATAAAGGAACACGAAAATGATATAGAGCAACATATGGAGGCCTGGGAAGCGGCAAGTTCAAAACTTGAACAACTCTAAGTGCATCTTTGTCCGTTTTCGGCATTCAGCTTTTGTCCTAATATTTAGAATTTTTCACTATTTTCACTACATCACAAAAAACCCCAAATTTTGAAAAACACTATTCTACTATTCTTCTTTGGAATATGCGCATTCCAAATTCAAACATCAGCTCAGTTAGCGCAGATAGAAAACATTGCAAAGTCTGCCATCTTGGATAAACACAGTTCCAAATTTGGATCAGAATTTAATGGAGCTTCCGTTTTTACCAAGGATATATATCAGACCAAACACAATGGTGTGCATCATGTCTATTTTAAACAATTGTATAATGGTTTAGAAGTTATAGATGCAGTTGCCAATGTCAACGTGCGGGAAAACCAAACGGTACTCTCTGCACATTCCTCATTTATCAACCCTCAGAAATTTAGTCAGGTTCTAACAGAGCCAAGTATTTCTTTAGAGCAAAGTTGTGCTGCAGTTGCTGAACATTTTGAAATGGCATTTGATGGATTAGAAAGTATAGTTAAGGATGGAAACTCCGCAGAGCAAAATCATATTCTGAGAGCTAGTAGCCTATCGAGTGAAGATATTACAGCTCGATTAGTTTATCAATTTGGAAAACAAAGCGAGTTAAAACTCTGCTGGGAAATTGTCTTCGTAAAGAAAGATGATGGATTTTTCTGGGTAGCGCGAATTGATGCAAGAACTGGAGAATTTGTCTCTAAATTATCTTGGACGATTGAATGTTCGCATGAAGTAAGTTTAGATAGACCAGTACGTGCGAATCATTTTGCTGAAAAGCATACGGAAGTACATAATTGCAAAGAACACGCAACACATGCTCCTAGCTTAGCAAACACATACAATGTATACGCAATGCCCATAGAGTCACCAACACACGGAGGTAGAACAATAGAATCTGCTCCTTGGACCCTAGCACCAAATGCCTCTCCCTTTGGATGGCATGATGATGATGGTTCAGATGGTGCTGATTATACAGATACGAGAGGGAATAATGTCTGGGCAAGTGAGGATAGAAATGCAGACAACCAATTTGGATATGCGCCAGATGGAGGTGCAAGTTTAGATTTTGATTTTCCAATTGATCTAAACGATGACCCTATAGATTATGAAGATGTGGCGATCACGAATTTATTTTTCTGGAACAACATCATTCATGATGTGATGTATCAATATGGATTCGATGAAGTAAGTGGAAATTTTCAAGAAAACAATTATGGGAATGGTGGTGCAGGGAGTGATTTTGTAAATGCTGATGCGCAAGATGGATCTGGAACAAATAATGCAAATTTCGGCACACCTCCAGACGGTTCAAATCCACGTATGCAAATGTTTGAATGGACGCAGAGCGGATCGAATCTCTTTTTGGAGGTCAATAGTCCTTCAAATATCGCAGGTAACTACATTGCTGCAGTTGCAAATTTCGGTGCAGACTCAGGACAGTACACAGGAGATCTTGTGTATGTAGAACCTAACGAAGCCTGTGATCCTATTACAAATGGCGCAGAAATAGATGGAAACATAGCCCTTATTGATAGAGGTAACTGTGATTTTGTAGACAAGGTAATAGCAGCACAAGACGAAGGGGCAATTGCGGTTGTCGTATGTAATAATGTAGGGGGTGGTCCTTTTAATATGGGAGGTACAAATAATAACATTACTATTCCTTCTATTATGATAACTCTGGCTGATTGTAATATTATAAAAACTGAATTGGCGAACAATGTGAATGTAAGTTTCGACCTTGACGTTTCCTCTCCACCTAATCGCGATAGTGATTTAGATAATGGAATAATCGTACATGAGTACGGCCATGGTATTTCTATTCGTCTCACGGGTGGACCTGCTTCTTCAGGCTGCTTAAATGGGAGCGAACAAATGGGTGAGGGTTGGAGTGATTACTTTGGTCTCATGATGACAATAGAAGAAGGGGATCAGGGCTCAGACCTACGAGGAATTGGAACCTATGTGCTAGGACAGACTCCAACTGGAAATGGTATTAGAGCCTTTCCCTACAGTACAGATATGAATGTAAATCCGCATACCTATGCAGATGTAGATAATGTTTCCGTACCCCATGGAGTAGGTTCTGTATGGTGTGCAATGTTATGGGATATGACCTGGGGTTTAATAGAAGAACATGGTTTTGATCCAGATATATACAATGGGACTGGTGGAAATAATATTGCCTTACAGTTGGTGATTGATGGCTTAAAGTTACAGCCCTGCGGTCCGGGCTTTGTAGATGGTCGAGATGCTATATTGGAGGCAGATATGATAAATAATGGCGGTGCAAACCAATGTATAATATGGGAAGCCTTTGCAGGAAGAGGATTAGGAGAAGGAGCGGATCAGGGATCTTCGGGTAGTGTAACAGATGGTACAGAGAATTTTGATTTACCAGCACTTTGTTTGTCAGGATTTCAGGTTGAAAAGAATGGACCTGTTTCTGCAAAACTAGGAGATACCATCACCTACGATCTTTCTGTCCTAAGTTTTGGAACACTCAATGATGTTACTCTAATGGACACACTAGCTCCGACTACAGTACTAATTGACAATAATAACTGTGGAACTTTTACAGGAAATATATTAAATGATAATATCGGAACGCTCAATCCAAGTGAGCTATATGAATGTAATTATGATGTACGTTTAGATGGAAGTGGAGATTCTTCAGTAATTAATTTTAGCGATGATAATGAATCCGGAGATGGAAATTATACAGTCGTTACTGAAACAGGTTCGGAACCTTGGACACTGGGAACAGCCAACCCCAACGGTGGAAGCTTTGCTTGGTTTATTCCTAATATAACAGAAGAAAATATTCACTTCTTAGAACTTACTCCAGTTACAATAAATGCCGGAGATGTTCTTTCTGTATGGCACAACTACAATACAGAAGCAAACTGGGATGGAGGTTTGTTTCAGATTTCAACGGACGGAACAACTTGGGTAGATTTGGGATCTCTTATGATTGAGAATGGATACAATAGCACGATACAAGGAAATGGCGTAGACCCCTTAGCTGGTAATCCCGCTTTCTCTGGAAATAGTGGAGGCTATATTGAAACGCGTGTAGATCTCGATTCGTATGCAGGAGAAACAGTGAATATTCGCTTTTTGTTTGCATCCGATACCTTTGTAGCAGAGGAAGGATGGTACATAGATGAGGTAACGATCTTGCAGCCAGTATATACCGATAATGTGCTCTGTGTAACAACGGAGGATGGAAGTATAGAATGTGATACAGTACAAACACTTATACTTCCTTCTGATAATGTACCAGATCTATCTGCTATCATGACCTTCTTACCTACAACGTCGAACGGTATTACTGATATGGCTTGGACTGTTCGTGTACAAGAGCTAGACAATCAACAAACAAATGGCACTGTGACTGTAATAATGGGTAGAGATGCTAGGTTAAGTTTTACCTATGATCCTAGCCTAACACAAATAGGTCCATTTACTATAGATAATCCTTCTTGGACCTATGATGATTCAAATAGTTCCTTCCATATCTGGACAAGCAATGTGAGTATTGATGCATTGGATAATTCCTCTTTTGGTTTTGAGGCCAGCTATGATCCACAGGGTACTTCTGGAACCACGACCTATACTATGACGATATTATCTGGATCAGGAGGGGAGTTGAATGGATTGAATAATGCAGATGCAGAAACACTCCTATATCAGTCAGAAAACTAAAAACAAAATGGTAGATGTCTTTTATGAGTTTAATATCTCTTGAAAGGCATCTACATATTTTCCTACATGTAGACCATCTATCAATCCATGGTGTACATGGATTGATACAGGCATTGTAAACGTATCCTTTGTTTGTAATATCTTTCCAAAGCTTATCATTGGTATTCCCTTAGTTGTTTCAAAATTCCTTGCATGTGACAAAGAAGTAAAATGGACCCAGGGTAGTGCTGAAAAGAAAATTACATTATCCGTATGTACTGAGCCAAATAATGAGCTGCTCGTTTGTACCCGTTCTATTTCTTTATTGGCATGTGCTAAGAAATCTGAGAAATCTTCAGCATAAGTAATTTGGCTAAAGCCAAAGCTGCCATCTTCTCGGTTTAAAGTAGAAGACGCATGTATTTCATCGTAGACAACAATCCGATTATTTTCATCAATTCTGTAGCTGAATTCTTTAATCTGATTCGCAGCATGAACAGCAGCATGTAAATAATAGATGTATAAAGAAACCGAAAGTGAATCTGCTAAGCATTTAGCAATAGTTACATCTATCTCTACAGTCAGTCCCCAATAGGGTTCCTTGTATTTGCTAAAGAGTTCAAAATGTTCTCTACGATTCCAAGTATCTAAATCGAGATAATGCATTAGAGTTTTTCAAAAAAGTTATTCAATTCCGAGCTGCATAATTTTTCAGAACGTATTAGGTAATCCAAATAATCGAATAAAATATCTTCTAAGATTTCAATACGTTCGACATCATTACTGATAGCTCTTTCTTCAATGTCCAAAATAGAAATTGGATTGTAGCCTTCTTCAGCTGTAATCTTAGCAGATAAGTTTTTTAACTGGCTGCGTTCTTTCTGAATTTGCTCTTGATAGTAATTGTATACCTCCAAACTCTCTTGCAGTTCTTGTTTTATCTCGAGGTATTTGTACTCAGCATCTTGTTTGTCCATTTCTTGATCCGCTAGTATTCTATCATAGTCTAACTGTAGCTCCTTAAGTTTTAGTTTTCTGTTACCATCGTTAGGAAGACGGATACCCATGCCTATAGATAGACGTTCTTTAAACTGGTCATCATGGGGGCCACTGTAACGCAACTGTACATAATCTAATATTTGACTTTGTTCTGCTTTCTCTAAATCTATTTCGGCATTAATCATATCTAATTTATAGGCATCTTCAATTAGATTATTAGAATGAACCATACGCTTATCATTCGCCAGCGTCTCTAAAATATCATCTGTCGTAATAAACTTGCTGAAATCAAATTCTTGTAGACCAAGATTGTACTTCGCTAGAATATAGGCACGCTCCTTATTAAGACTAAACTGCTTTAAGTTTAAATCCGTTTTATTCTGCTCAATCTCTACTAGTTTCTGGAAGTCGAATTTGTAAATACCCATATACTTTTCATATACGCGCGATCGATCTTCTAAGTTCTTATTGAGTGCATCCAGTTGCTTGAGTTGAATATCAATAATGTACAAACTCAACCAATCAGCATGGACCTGCGCCGATTTATCACAAAAGGCCGCTTGCAATTCTACATCGGGACGCGCTTGTAATAAACTGTATAATCTTGCCTGTGCCTTACGTTTTCTAGCTGTACTAGGACTCAGTCGCAAAACATATTCTTGCTCTTGAAAATCAAAATCATTCGTCTCTGTTCTGAATTCATATTCTTCTATCCATGGGAAGTAAACAGTCTCATAGGATTTAACAATCAAAGAACTATCTACTGTAACTAATGCATGGGTAAGAAATGCGGTGCCATCAGACGTTGTTTGCGTATGTAATAAAAACGGAAATAATATGAATAGGATGGTGATTCGCAATCCACTATGTTTTCGATGGGTCAATATAGCGTAGGCTAACCTTTTCCTTCTGAAGGAAATTATTCTCAGGCGAAATAGAGATATTTATTTCTCTGCCATAGGATTTGATACTTTCTAATTTTCTTAGCCTAGTGGGGATTTCCACTATCCTTGAACCTAGACCTGTTACAACCCCCTCATAGCTTATACTAGGATCAACCAAAGAACTTACTTGAAACACATCACCTAAGGTCACTCCAACGGTCACATCTTCGTGTACAAATCCTGTCACTATAGAAGAATGAGGTTCATAAAATGAAAGTAGAGTAGAATAGGAGGGAACATGTTCCTGCTCTTTACAACCAATGTTACCGATTAAACCATCCATAGGTGCTGTGACATCTATATGTAAAACCTCTTGAGATTTTTCAAAACTTTCTTCTGCATTCAATAAGGAAATTTGTTTCTGGATAGGCGTGTTTCCAATTGCCAATTCTTTTTTTAGCCCTTCTAATTTTAAATCAACAGTTCGGACAAAAAGATTCTTCTCCTCTTCTAATTGTAAAATATCATCTTCTAAGGGCTTAAATGCAGAGGGGCTATTACTTATAGTTTTCAGGTCACTTGCCAGTGATTTTTTAAAATCAATTTCTTTGCGGATGACATCAATCTCGGTTTGCAGCTCAGTCGTCTTTGTTTGCTTTGACAATTCCAATTCAGCGATGTCATTTTCTATTTTCTGTTGCCATACATTTTCCTTGGCACGTAATTCAGCGATACGGTATCCCTGATCTGCCAGTGTTTCCTTTGACTTTCTTCGTGTTAGATGCATCATCACATGACCTGAATCAACCTCTTGACCAGGTGTGACAAGAATTTTTTCTACAACTACAGGATAGTTATAATTCACTTCTGTCTCATTACTTTCAGCAAAACCATAAATAGAAAAACTAGAATTATCTTCTGGTTGCCCTAATACAAAGTATAAGAGTACACATGAAATCAAAACACTTATATAGAATAAATTAAACTGTTTCAATGCTTATAACTTAGTAGGTTGTTTTGTAAAATTAATACGCAGTCGCTCTAAGCCATCTATCTCTTGTAATGAGCTTGTCAGAGCCATAATAGTGGATCGCTTATTTAATCTGATTAAATAAGTGAACTCTTGTAAATTTTCTCTAGCGATTTCTTCTTCTACATTCCCATGCGGATCATCATCTAAATCCTCATCTTCTGTAATAGCAAGAATTGCATTTTTCCTTCTATTTAAAAAACGAATACGTTCCATTTCGAAGTTTTTGCAATGCCGCGATATTTTATCTTCTAGTATTTTTTGATAGCCCTCTTCTTTTGGAACCTGCAGTCGTAAACTACCAATCAATTCATTCGAGTTACTCATAGGTGAGAAACGTAAAATAATTGCAGCCAAACAAAATACTAGGGTACCTGTCAAAGCAATACTGTAACCTAGTACACCACATGCAATTCCGGACGCCAAAGAGGCAAACATAAATGTGATATTACGCGGATCATCTAGTACTGTTCTAAAACGAATGATGGATAAGGCTCCAAGCATCCCTAGACCTCTGGACAGGCTATCACCAATTGCTTGCATGACAGTTGCTGCCACAATAGATATCATAACGAGTGCCTGCATAAAATGGGCACGTTTATAAATGCTTTTAGTTGTAAGCTCATAGGTTATAGCAATAACGGAGGACAATACGAACGCAAATATCGCCGTAACGAGTATGACGTAAAATGAAGGAGTATCAGGATTATAATTTTGCAGTTCTATATCGAACATTATGTTCTATTTTAACTATAGGTCAAATATAGCAATCAATTAACTATAATCGTTAGAATTATATTGCTTGCAGCGACAAATAGCACATAGATAAAACAAATATATATCTTCTATAAATGCGTTGTCTAACGCAGCTAAGCTAATTACACATATATATTTAAAATAGCTATAATCTAAAAAATTATAAATTGTTGCGCAGAGAGTAGTGATCCATTCACATATACCTGCATCAAGTAAGTCCCTGGTAAGAAGCTGTTAGATATATTTTGCCTCTTCGTTCGTTTATCGAGTGCAGAAGATTTTACCTGCCTGCCCTGAGCATCATAGATTTGGAGCTGTATTGAGCGAACCTTCTGATCAAAATCGCATACAACTTCTATGTCCTGACCCTGTTCGATAAGATTAGAAACAAGAGTGAAATTAATACCAGCTAGATCGATGTTATTATTGAAACTCATAATATCACCTAACTCATGGGCTCCCATATCAGGGGCGGAACCAGCAAAGGGAAGTCCTATATCCACACCACTATCTATACAAGGTGAAGTATTGCCTAGAGTGTAATCACCTCCTGGAGGGTTTATAAATTGCGGATTTTGTTGAATGGAATTTTCATGTGTCATTTCAGTATCTGAAATATCACTGAATACAAAATTTGAATGTCTAATCGTGCCAGTATATGTATCACCCAGGTTTAAATTTGAGCTCCCAAGGTTATTAATTGCAATGATATTGGTAGCATCAAGATTTACTTCTGAATTTATAGTAAAACTCCTGAAGCCTGGATTACCATCTGACCCGTTTCTAGATAGTGTGATATTATAAAACTTCCAGTCTCCTGTGGATTCAGAGGTAGTTTGATTTCTAAAGCCATGGGAAGCGTTACCACTAAATTCTGAATTGACAAGAAATACTTTTCCATGTGAACCACTCCAATGATGAAAGGTCATACCATGGGTTGCGCTATTTGATGAAATTACATCATAGACGACAAAAACAGCGTTTTCTACACCCCAGGTAATAAAGTTAATATTCCCAAAGGTGCTGCCTCCCTGTTCTATTTCAAAGCCTTCTAAAATGAGAATATAAGTTTCAAGATCATTCTCCGCTTCCGTCAGGGAGCTCAGATATAAAATTTCATCCGTACCATCACCAACAAATCGTGTTATATATTTATCAGGATTATGTTCAGTAAAATCCGAATTCCATCCTCCTTGAATCATAATGCGAGAATCTGTTTCTGCAAAAGATGTTGTATTTTCAGAAGTATATACTCCTTCGGACATTTTGAGAACTAGAATACTACCTAAACCTGATTGAATTAAAGAGTTGAAATCATCCGTATCAGGATTATAATTTGTTGTTACAGGATCTAAAGGGGAGTTGGGATCTGTAGATAATTGAAATTCAAACATGTTTTTTATTGCATCCCCATCTTTATCTGTCCATGCATCTCTGTTATCCGTAGGGTCTAGGCCATTCGCAAGTTCCCAGTCATCATCCATACCATCGTCATCTGCATCCACCATGCTTCTTAGTTCAAGGGCTGTACTCTTATTAAATTCCGAGCCATCAGCATCTAGTAAGACATTCTTTAAATTTTCTAATCTATTCTTTTCTTTTTGAAGTAAATCTGATTCCGAGATTTGACTAAATCCTAAAATTGCGTAAAGTAAAAAACTAAGGCATAAACTTATTCGCATAGTAATATTATTTGGTTAGAAAATATGAATTGATATTTAAATTAGTAAATTCTAATTCAAACTTATTCATTTAACAAATAGATAACTTAGTCTAGCGTATTAAATTACTTAACACAGTTTAACTGGCAGCGTTAAGTTTACGCAACTGTGTTAACAATGCCCTTATGTCTTTAGGAGGATTTACTTCAAAAATTAATTCTTCTTCACTTACTGGATGTGTAAACTGAAAGGAATAAGCATGTAAGGCCTGTCTAGAAATCAATGGACGTTCTACCTCATCTTTCTTTAAATTAAAACGTTTCTTTTTAATTTGACTTAAGAAAAAATCACCTGAGGCTCCGTACATTTTATCTGCAACAATTGGACAAGATTTTGAATACAAATGAATCCGTAACTGATGTCGTCTATCTGTTTCCTTCACTAAAGATACATACGAGTAATTCTTGAATCGTTCTAATACTTTATAATGGCTCATGGCATTTTTTCCTTTCGGTGAAATACTCACTTTGACTTTATCTCTTTGGACTAATACAGCAGAATCAATTATCCCTTTTTCTGGCATCAGATTTCCTTGCACTATTGCTCTATAAGTCTTTTTTATGGACTGTGTTTCAAAGAGCTCAGTAAACATCTTCTTGGCTTCTTCCGTCTTACAGAACAAAACTAATCCACTCGTGTTTTTATCAATTCTGTCAACTACATATACTTCATCACGTGTTCTGCTGAGCGTAGCCTTGAGATTGGGTATGTCTGGATCATATCGATCTGGAGCAGATAATACACCTGCAGATTTGTTGAGCAGTATTATATGTTCGTCTTCAAAAACTATATCAAAGTGTCTCGCCATTATAATTCAGTATATTTTTTTCTCCCTTTGAGATAATAAGCGATTAAAATAGACTTTGAGCTTTTACCTGTCATATTAGACTCAGCAATTGCATGCTGCTTTATAAGTTGTTTGATTTCTTTACGCCTTTGTAAAATCTTAAAGAAATTTCCATACACAGCGAAATGAGCTTTGACAATTGAACTAGTACTTTTGAGTTTTCCTTGCATTAAAAATCGCAAGCCTGCAACACCGTCTAAAATGAGGCGAGTAGGGAAGAGCCATAGTAACTTTGCTCCAGATTCATTTTTAATAAGAGTAGTAAGATTATTCCTAAAGTTTAAATACACTTTCTGAGGGTTTTCATACGACAACGTGCCTCCTCCTAAATGATAAATAACAGAATCAGAGTGCACGACAACCTTATATCCTGCGCGCTTAATCCGCCAACAAAGATCAATTTCTTCTTGGTGCGCAAAGTAGCTGCTATCAAAACCACCCATTTTCTTCCATAATGTATTTCTAATAACAAAGGCTGCACCGCTTGCCCAGAATACTTCAGCTATTCCATCATACTGTCCTTGATCTTCTTCCAGACTATCAAATAAACGCCCCCTGCAAAATGGATATCCTAGGGCATCCATCATGCCTCCCGCAGCACCCGCATATTCAAATTTTTCCGACTGCTTTAAATCCATAATTTTTGGACTTGCAATTCCAATCGTTTCATCACTTTCCATTAAATTAATGAGCGGATCTAACCAGTTCGAATTTACTTCTACATCTGAATTTAAAAATACGAGATACTTTGAATCAATGTTCTTTGTTCCTCTATTATACCCCTCGGCAAAACCATAATTCTTTGCGAGCCGAATAAGTTTTATTTCAGGATACCATTCTTCTACAAATGCAATCGAGTTGTCCGTACTATCATTATCAATTACAGTGATTTCAAAATCTTCTGTGCTACTATAAGATATACTAGGTAGATAGGTTTCTAAATAGTTAAGTCCATTATAATTTAAAATAAGCACATTGCTTAATGCTTTAGTCTTAGGCACCACCTTGCTTTTAAAATAGCTCCGTATAGCAAGTTCATCCTGTCTAATTTGTTCTTTGAGTGCAAGCATCGAATCAAAATGCATATCCTCGCGTATCTGTTTAAGAACCTCTATGCGCATTTCTTTCCCATAGATATTTTGATCAAAGTCTAAAATCTGAACCTCTATAACCTGCCCATTGTCTTTTCTAACAGAGCTCTTTACACCTATATATAGCATAGCATTATAACGTTTGTCATGTAGATGTGCATAACAAGCGTAAATGCCATTTTTTGGAATGAGCTTCTTTTTATTCGCGATAGAAAGATTAGCTGTAGGGAAGCCTATCGTATTCCCTATCTGATCCCCCTTGATGACTTCACCAGCTAAGCTATAATTGTAACCTAATAAAAAATTTGCCTCCTCAATATTTCCTTCAGTAATGGCTTTGCGAATTTTCGAGGAAGAGATTGTAATTTCTTCAATCTCTAGTTTACTAATCTTTAATGTTTTGAAGCCATGACTTTTACCATATTCTTCGAGCAGAGCAAAATCACCGGTTCTATTTAATCCATATCTATGATCATAACCAACAACGATATAGGCAGGTCTGAATTTTTCGATAAGTATTTTTTCAATATACTCTCGTGGGCCCATTTGTGACAATTCAACCGTAAACGGTAATCGGACTAAGTAGTCTAAACCGAGGTCTTGGAGCAAATCTTCCTTTTCATCCTGAAGAGTGAGTAGTCTTAAGCTATCATCTTTAGGGTAAACCACTTCACGTGGATGTCTATCAAAACTAATGAGAACACTAGGCGACGAAAGTTCTTCCGCTAGATCAACGATCTGCCGTATAATTTTACGATGCGCCATATGGATGCCATCAAAGGATCCTATAGTAAGCACTGCATTATTAAACTCCGGTATTTCACTCAGATTTGTGAGTATTCTCATTTACCTTTATGCTCTGTGGTACAAAGGTATATAAAACTCGACTATAGAGAACTTTGAAGTGAAGATTTTGTTTTATGTTTAGATTCAATTTATGATAGATAACAATACAATAGTCAGGATTTTACAATCCATAATTGATCCAGGAAGCGGGAGAGATATCATCAGTCAGAGACTTGTTACCAATCTCAAGATTGATAGAAATAATGTTAGTTTTTCACTCCAAATGCCTAAGGCGAGTATGGATGATCGTTCAAAGGTATTTATGGCCTGCGAGCAAAAAATAAAAGCGGAATACCCTGAAGCTGAGTTAGATGTCCATATGGAAACGCAACAGGCAGCAGGTACAGCCAATAGTCCTCTTCCTCAGATCAAGAATATAATAGCAGTAGCCAGTGGTAAAGGTGGTGTAGGAAAATCTACAGTTTCTCTAAACCTAACCCAAAGTCTCGCTAATATGGGCTTCAAAGTGGGGATAATGGATGCTGACTTATATGGCCCGTCCATACCAACGATGCTTGGTATTGCAGATGAACGACCTAAGGTGCGCGAAATTTATGGCAAGCATAAATTATTGCCAATTGAGAAAAATGGTATTTACGCTATTTCAATAGGGAACATAATAGATGCGGAACAGGCTGTTGTTTTGAGAGGACCCCGCTTAGGTGGAATAATTAAACAATTTGTCTATGACTGCATTTGGCCAGATCTAGACTTTCTTATTATTGACCTTCCCCCAGGAACTGGAGATATTCAGTTAACCCTTGTACAATCTCTGGCTATTACCGGCGCTGTTATGGTCACAACCCCACAAGAAGTAGCGATTAAAGATGCTGTCAAAGCAGCTAATATGTTCCTTCTTCCCAATGTAAATGTTCCTATTTTGGGTGTAGTAGAAAATATGTCCTGGTTTACTCCCAAAGAAGATCCAAGTAAAAAGTATTTCATATTTGGTCAGGGAGGAGGAGCCAAACTAGCGAATTACTGTAAAACAGCCTTACTCGGGCAGGTCCCCTTAGTAGCAGAAGCAAGAGAAAGTGGCGATATAGGAAAGATCGCAATTAATGAGGTAGAACGGTTTAATAGTGCGTTTAATAGTGTCCGTGATACATTTTTGAAGCAATTAGCCATAAGAAAAGAAATGCTAGCCCCAACAAAGAGGGTAGAAATGAAGAATTAGATGTAACTTTACAGCATGTCAGTAGCCGAAAAAGCAGATTTTCTAGAAAAAATTGATCGCGCATTAGATAATGTACGGCCGCACTTGCGTGTTGATGAGGGTGATGTGGAAGTAGTTGAAGTCACAGAAGACATGATTGTTAAGATTAAATGGTTAGGAAACTGCGAAAACTGCTTTATGTCCACCATGACAATGAAAGCAGGAATTGAACAAGAATTAAAATCCAAGTTCCCTGAGATCAAAGGGGTAGAAGCAGTTAATGGAGTGAACGCATGACCTCTCAGGAAATCTTCCAAGAAATTCAAAAGAAAAAATCTTTTCTCTGCGTAGGCCTCGACACTGATCTAAGTCGTATTCCCAAACATCTTTTAGAAGAAGAGGATCCTATTTTTGCTTTCAACAAGCAAATCATAGACGCTACCAAAGATCTTTGCATCGCATATAAACCAAATATCGCCTTCTATGAAGCAGAAGGAGTAAAAGGCTGGCAATCTTTACAGAAAACTTTAGATTATATACCTACAGAGATTTTCACTATTGCTGATGCTAAACGTGGAGATATTGGGAATACAACAAAAAAATATGCGGACGCATTTTTTAAACATATGGATTTTGATTCCATTACAGTAGCACCCTATATGGGAGTAGACTCTGTGAGTCCTTTTTTAGAATATGAGGGCAAATGGAGCATCCTACTTGCGCTTACTTCTAATCAGGGTAGTTATGATTTTCAGCGTCTTGAGTCCAATGGTCAAGCTCTCTACAAATCTGTCATAGAAACATCTTCAGAGTGGGGAAGCAAGGATCAAATTATGTATGTAGTGGGAGCAACTAGAGCTGAGGACCTAGCTGAAATACGTAAAATAATTCCCGATCATTTCCTTCTCGTTCCAGGCGTAGGTGCACAAGGGGGCAGTCTCGAAGAAGTTGTGAAACATGGAATGAACTCCAAGTGTGGACTTATTGTCAATAGCAGTAGAGGGATTATCTACGCAGATGACAGTCAAGACTTTGCTGCTGCTTCGCGTGAAAAAGCAAAATTACTACAGACACAGATGGCTTCTTATTTGTAAACCTTATGCGCTGTATCCACTAGCCCTTATTGTCTACCTCACTTTTACCAGCGAGATCTAGAAAGAAAGCATACTCTAAGGCAGTATTTTTATAGCGTTCAAATCTTCCAGATTTCCCTCCATGACCTGCACCCATTTCACAATGTATAATGAGTGGATTTTGATCAGTTTTCATTTCACGTAACTTAGCAACCCATTTAGCAGGTTCCCAATATTGAACCTGCGAATCATGGTAGCCAGTAGTAACTAACATGGCAGGATAATCTTTGGCCTCAACATTATCATAGGGAGAATACGATTTAATGTATTCGTAATATTCTTTGTTATTTGGATTTCCCCATTCATCATACTCACCTGTAGTAAGCGGAATCGTTTCATCTAGCATGGTAGTTACAACATCAACAAAGGGTACTGCGGAAACAAGACCATTCCACATGTCAGGTTCCATATTATACACTGCTCCCATCAAAAGGCCACCTGCACTTCCTCCCATAGCATATAACTGGTCTTCAGACACATATTTATTGTTTACTAGATGCTTCCCGCAGGCTATAAAATCAGTGAAGGTATTTATCTTGTTAAAAAGTTTACCTTCTTCATACCAGTACCTTCCCATTTCTTCACCACCACGGATGTGCGCAATCGCATACCCAAAACCACGATCAAGTAAACTTAAACGCACTGAGCTAAAATAGGGATCCATACTATTTCCATACGAACCGTAGCCATATAAGAGGAAGGGCGCTGAACCGTCCTTCTTCATTCCTTTTTTATACACTAAACTGATTGGAATTTTAGTCCCATCGTCTGCAGTAGCAAATACCCGTTCAGAAACATAGTCATCTGAATTAAAACCACCAACCACTTCTTGTTGCTTCATTAACTCTCTTGACTTCGTTGTCATGTTATAATCAAAGGTGGAGTTTGGTACAGTCAGGGATGTAAAACCAAAACGCAAAGTTTCTGTATCAAATTCTGGATTTGCGCTTGTATAGGCTAGGTATGCTTCCTCGTCAAATTCAATAAAGTGTTCCTTACCATCCCACTCTTTTACTTTCAATTTAGTAATTCCTTGGTGGCGTTCTGAGAGTACCAGGAATTTATTAAACAGATCAAAACTTTCAAATAAAACATCCTCTCTATGTGCGATGTAATCCTTCCAATTTTCCTTAGCTGTTTTATCTAAGCTAGTAGACATGAGCTTAAAGTTTTTAGCTCCATCCTTATTCGTGCGTACATACCACTGATCTCCTTTGTGATCAATGCCATATTCTAAATTGCGCTCACGTTTTTGGAACATTTTAAACTCACCCATGGGATCATCGGCATCTAAATAACGATATTCCTGAGAGAGGGTAGCATAGGATCCTATAACCAAGAATTTTTGAGACTTGGTTTTATAGACAAAGGTAGAGAAGGTCTCATCCTTTTCATGATAGATTTCCTTGTCTTGTGCTGCGGAGGTTCCAAGCACATGCCTAAAAATTTTGTACGAACGTAGCGCGTCATCCTTCCTTGTATAAAAAACAGTTTTATTATCGTTTGCCCAAGTAACACCTCCAGTAGTATTTTCAATGACATCATCATAATATTCTCCAGACTCTAAGTTTTTGAATCGCAGTGTATAGATCCTTCGACTTAAGGTATCTTCGCCATAGGCAAGTATTTTGTTGTCAGGACTTACAGAACGCCCAGCTACTTGGTAATACTCATAATCTTTTGCTAATGCATTTACATCTAATAACAGTTCTTCCTTAGCACTTAATGAGCCTTTCTGTCTTAGGTAAAAGGGATATTCATTTCCCTCTTCATATTTTGTTTTATAATAGTAGCCATTGAATAGATAAGGCACTGACATATCTGTCTGTGCAATTCTTCCCACGATCTCTTCATAGAGTTTATCTTTAAAATTAGAAAGGTGAGAGGTCATCTTATCTGTATATGCGTTTTCTGCATTCAAATAATCTAAAACTTCCTGAGTTTGCCCGTCTGGTTTTTTCGCATTTTTCTGTTCATCAGACAGCTTCATCCAATAGTAATTATCCGTTCTCATATCACCATGCATGGTCATTTCATGTGCCTCTTTTTTGGGAGAGGGTGCCGATATAGATTTTGATTTTTCAAACATCAATGATTCACTCGTATTCATATCTTTTTCAACTTTACAGGACTGTATTATTAGGATCAAACTCAAACACAAAAATAGTGGAATTAATTTCTTACAATTTGTCATGCGTTTATGATTAGTAGCGTAAAATACAACATTATTGCTAGACTGAGGAGTGCTTAATCTGGAGTATTTTAAATTTGGAAGAGAGAAAAGATTAGAATTCTTAGTGCCAGTATCTTAGTACCAGTAATTGACTTTGAGAATAAGTGCTCTATTATTGGTCTGAATTCCACTAAATCGACTTAATCCTTCAAACACATCATAATTATCAACATACACTAAGAACATGTCCGACATAGGAGAAAAGCGCCATTGCAGTCTAGAATTAATTCCCATAAATTCATTTTGCGCCACATATTGAAAGAGGGTAGTCCACAATAGATTTCTATTAAAACCAATTTCCAATTTGCTTAAAAAAGCGCTTATGATTTCATTTCCATATGGATCCGGAAACTTCAATCTGTTCCATTGGTATCCAAAGCCCCAATTACCCCAGGGCTGTACTCTGAAATTGAGATCTGCTTCTACACGACTTAAATTCCCATTGTAAAAACTTCCCGTTTGTCCACCAATTCCAAAGTTGATCAATTTACGTTCGTCGGAAGAATAAGCAACTGCAACACTATTATTAATATACCTGTCTGAAGGCAGAGGCGTACCCTCCGATACAAAGCTAAATGGGAATAACAAATCAATTTCATTCCGCTCTAAAGCAAACTCAAACTCTGAAGTATTTCGAAAAGCGATCCCAAAACTTAGACTATTAAATAATTCATTAAAACTCCAATCAGGGTTCGTATAATACACATTTGTGAAGTCTAGTACATAGCGAGTAACTGCTCCTTCTTTAGGTCGAAAAGTACGTGCAACTCTTAGAATATTATCATTAAAGCCAACACGAATAACGCTATCTCTTTCTGCATCATAGTTCTCTGTTCGTTGGACAAAACCCATGTCCGCAAAGTAATTTTCTTGAATACTTGCTGTAGCTAATAGTAACTCCCAAGAAGGGTCACGGTACTCAGAACCATATGTGTAAAAAAGCGTTTTATCAGTCACGGCTGGTTTATAAGAAGAATGGATACTTCCCCAGGCGGTTACTTTACCATCATCACTTTGGTACGCTGCATCAATACTTGCATTCCTTCCATAATCTTGTTCTACCGTTTCGCTACCATCAAATGACTGTCTATTCAAAAATAACCCGCGAATATATGAACGTCCAAAATTCCTTTGAACACTAAACGCACTTTGATTCTGCGCAAAGCTATTTTCACTTTTTAAAGAATGGATATTCATTATACCAATGCGCGTTTTATTTGTGACATTTCCCGTTAATCGTGCACCATACAATATCGGCACAGCCTGACGTTCGCTATCAAGACCAATTGTTCTTGAAAAAAACGGACGCACTGCAGAATACCCGAAATCAGCAAAAAGGTCACCGTTCTCTAAAAAGAACGTTCGCTTTTCTGGTAGGAAGATGTTGAAGCGTGTGAGGTTAGTTACTAGTTCGTCTACCTCAATTTGCGAAAAATCTGGATTGAAGGTAAGATCTAGATTTAATGTAGAACTTAATGATACTCGACCATCTAGACCTGCTGAAGAATCAAAAACGACGTCTTCATCTACTATCTTATTAACCGATCCTGTAACAAAGGGTATGAGATTAAAATTTCCCTTCTTAGGTACTGGTGCTTCATCAAAAATGAGGGCTCCTGCAAAAGCGACATCTGGCGGCCAAAAGGATTCAGGAACAGCAGTCCAGTTGTGAAATTCATTTTCGTTAATATGTCCTCGTACGAAATTCATTCCCCATTCTTTTTCGTTCGGACTAAAACGAAGGATACGTAGTGGAATCGCCATTTCCATTGACCAAAATTCTTCTCCTATATATACCTCACTAAACCACTTATTGCTCCAGTCACTATTAATATCCTCTGGAGAGCGTAGTGCATCCCATTGTTGTCCTGCTGCTGTTACTCCAAAAAGAAATCCATTTGTGCGCGTATTTAGTGGATCTAATACAATAGCAATACCATCGCTATCCCAAAATTCATCGCGCTTTAAAGAGGTAATAATTACGTCTTGTTTCTGAAAGCATTTAGCAGCAACATAGAGGTTATTCTCATCATAACTGAGCATGACTTCAGTGCGTGGATCAGCAGCTTCCGCAAAGTAGGGTACCTTCTGCCAAAAGTCAGATCCTATATTTGCATTTGTCCAAGCTGCATCGTCTAGTTTTCCATCAATTTGGACTGGCGTAGCTGTGCTAGAGATCTCTAATCGAAAGATATCCTTAAAATCCTCTACAGCAGGCTGTGCAAAAAGAAGGCTTTGCAAACAAAGAAATAATATGATATTGAGTTTTTTCACTGGCTTTGCAAAATATTGCGCAAAGCTATAATGAAAATGGACTAAAAGCCACTGATTGTAGAATTAAATACATGAAATATAAAAGGATGAGAGATAAGTCCATGAACTACTTAGGAATCTTAGCAAGTATAACAGATAGCTAAGATTCCTAATTAGTTTATTTATGGCATTTATGTTAAAGCAAAATAAATTCCAAAGCTCTAATTACTAAAGTAAATGAGCGTTTCGACATCAATATTATTTGTTCCATTTTGTTCGCCACCACTATTTTCAAGTATTGTAGCCGTAAAACTTACTAAACCTGTGGTTGCCTGCGGATCAAAATTTCCTGAAAAACCAATTGTAGATGATCCATTAGAAGGTATACTTCCTGTATTGGTCCATATGTGAAATGAATCATCACTACCATCATAAGTCCACATAGCATTATCAACTTCAGAAGGACCTACTATGGTCGCAGAAGGATCCCAATCAATCGGTAATCTATCATCCTTAGGTAAGATGATACTTATATCACCTTCTGAACTAGACGCACCGACTTCAAAAACAGTAACAGCAAAAAACAGAGTAGTTAGACCACTGGCAGTTGTTGGCAACATGAGTGAATTCATTGTCAAATCTGTTACAAGATCTCCTTCAATGCAAATTTCTGTTACATCTATAAAATCAAACTCACCGCCTTGTGCTATTGTGTCACCTGCTGCATTTGTTAGTATATAGTGTCCTTGACCAAAACCACAACAGATGCCATCTCCATACGTGTCATACACGATAAATTCATAGCAATCTGGATCCACACACATTTCCTCAAAGACGGTATCCGTTACACCAGCATAATTGCCAAAAGAAGAAGTTACTACCTCGTCAAGAGTGTTCCGTACTTCCCATGTACTTTCGCCAGGATATGTATCCACTAAAAATTCAAGGAAAAGAGAAGGCGTATCTCCTGGATTTGGACAATGGTCACAATCATCTGGCAAACCATCATCATCCGCATCCAAGGTATCATCCCCATTAGGGCAAAGGTCTAGTTCGTCACAAACACCATCTGCATCGGCATCTGCAAATACACCAATACAATTACAGTTTTCATCAAACGTATCTAAAACAGTACACGGATCATTATCATCACAAGCTTGACCTACCTGTGTGTCACAGTCATCGCAGTAATCTGGTATGCCATCTCCATCAAAGTCCAAAGCATCATCACCACCTGGGCAAATATCATCCTCGTCACAGATGGCATCACAATCAGAATCTGGACAATCTGTAGCACAACCATCACAGAAATTAGGTATTCCATCATGATCCCAGTCCTCATTATCATCCCCTCCTTCACAAACATCTAAAGCATCACAAACACCATCTCCGTCCGAATCTGCAATTACACCTGCACAATTACAATTCTCATCATAGACATCATTACTGGTGCATGGATCAGAATCATTACATGCTTTGCCAATTACATTCTCGTCACATTCAAAACCAACCTTCCACAGACCTCGACCATAGGTAGCCACATACATGGTCAAATCTCTAATTTCAAGCTCAGTGACACGGACCTTAGGTAAGTTAAAAGAAACATCTTCCCATTGTACTGCATCTGTAGATTCAGTATGATAAATACCTGGATTTCCTCCAGCAAATAAGCCACCTGTTACCTGATCATATAAGACACAGGCTGCACTGACAAAATCAGGATAATTTCCAGTAATATTATTCCATGTTGTTCCTGCATCAAAACTTTCATAGATTTTATTTACTGATCCTGTAACTGCAATGGCAAGGCGCTCAGGATTAAGTGGATGCACGGCGATATAATTTACGCCCGCAGGTAGATCAGATGTCGTCCAAGTATTTCCTCCATCCGTGGAAATACGCATGACATTGCCGCTTGTTAGAAACAAATAATTATTATCTACAGGAGAGACTTTAAATTCATCTACTCTAGATCCATTATTTATATTTGTTAAGGCAGTCCAAGTAGATCCCCCATTTTCACTTTTCCATAATTCTTCTCTTGCTGTATAAATAACGTTTGCATCAACAGGGTCTTGTTCAAAAGGAGTTACCCAATTTCCATCTCCTCCTGGTGTCGAAATATTTGCTAAGCTCTGCGCACCGTCTACGGATTTATATAAGGCTCCAAATTGTACTGTACCATAGACAACATCCGGATTACTCCAGTCGACAAAGGTTTCCATGCCATCTGCACCCATAAAGTCAAACCAAATACCATCTTTTAGCATACCTGTTCCATTATCTTGAGAACCACCTGAGACTTGATCTTCCTCTGTTGCAGAGGCTCCAATACGATAAAATTGGCGAACACCAATGCCAGGAGTTATATCTGTCCAACTCGTTGCATCATCCGTTGATACATAGATACCTCCATCCGTTCCTGCAATAATTCTTTCATTATCATACATCAGTAAATCCACATCTGCATGTACAAAGTTGGATTGTCCAGGCGAACTCCAGTTAGTCGTTTTAATAAACGATTCTCCAAGGTTAGTTGATCTCCAAGTTTCTACACCTGCAACATGTATGATGTCGGGATTCACAGGAGATACAATGATATCCATATCTCTAGGTCCTTGACCACCAGAGCCATTTTGGTCATAGCCCATAATATTATTGCAGTTACAGGTATTGTCAGAAAGAGTTGTCCAAGTAGATCCCAAATTTTCGCTCATATACACTGCATTAAATCCACCTCCTGTTTCTTCCAGAACATAGATACGATCTTCAGCAGCAGGCGTTACTGCCATCATAAGTGTATTGCCAAAGCCATTCCATGGCCCTGTTGTTATTTCACTAAAGCTAGCACCCGTGTCTGTAGATATATACATGGCATCATTACCAGAGGCATAGATTATATCAGGATTGCTAGGATGAAATTCTAGATCATACATAAATGAATTATGATCCATGACAATACTAAAATTATCACCACCATCTTCAGATCTGTGCACTCTTCCAGTTCCTTGTTCAACAGCAAATACTAAATCAGCATCCATTGGATGCATTTCAACTGTATTAAAGAGACCACTCGTTGCACCACCTACGGCAGTCCAGGTAGTTCCACCATCAGTCGATGTTAATATACCATCACTTAGGCCAACCCAATATCTGTCTGGATCTGCATGGGATATTTCAATTCCAAATACATCCATTAAAAGCATCTCATCAAAAAGAGGAGTCCAAGTGGCTCCATAGTCTAATGTTTTCCAAATACCTCCTGTAGGGGCACCAACAATAATATGTGCATCATCTGATACATCCAATCCTACCGCACTGATACGTCCCAAGGCCGAAGACCAAGTGGAAGTATTCGTAGCAGCTAAAGGACCCAACTCAATAAAATTACCATCTAGGGTTCGCTGAGGCGTATTACTAGTTGCAGCGAATTTGTTATAAGATCGTAAGGCATCTGCATCTGATCTGACTTTTCCATTCTCATCTAGATTACGAGCAGCCCAGTATTTCCATCGTTGGAATTGTTTATAACCTTGACCTCTAACACGTGTTTTGACATCAAAGTGTTTTTCTGTTTTTTCCACAATTTCTTGAAAGGTGAGATTGCCTTCTAAGACGAGATCATCGTGGAAGAGTTGGCTATTAAGCTGTATGCAAAAAAATAAAACAAAACTGACTAGGGTAAATCTGAGTGTGGTGTGATTTAAATTCATAGCGAATAGCATTGATTGTTACTGTAGTGATTGTAAAAAAAAAACTTGGTAGTGAGCTAAAATCACTAACATTCCTTTCAAATGTATTATTTAAAATTTCTATTGAATGGCTGTAAAGGTGATAAAAACTGAAAAACAAGCTTTTTATATGTGCACGGACAAAATATTTCTATTTGAATATTAATATTGTTTAGTATTTGATTCAATAGTTACCTTAAGCTTCTCAATATTCTCTACTTCTTGTTTAGTGAATGAATCTGTAAATAGATCCATGATTGCAAACATGGAACGCATCATAATGCCCTTACCTTTTACCAGTGATTCTGTTGTGATTTTGGTACCTCCATCTACAGTTTCAAGGCGTGTAGTTTGATCAAACAGCATCATTTCACTATCTAGTTCGAGCCTAATGTGATCATTTTCTTTGATGGACTTTAAGGTTTCAATCATTTCAAAATCGGCTTGACCCTCTCCAGGATTGACAATAACCTTATAGGTAGAACCCACAGCACCCTTATCTCCACTTAGGTGTTCAATACTTTTAAAGCCAGCTAGCCAATCAGCCATCTTTGTTTCATCCTGCAGAACAGACCAGGCTTCTGATATAGGTTTGTTCACAATAACTTCGTGACCATAGGCTATTTTTGATTTTATAAAGCCCATCGCAAAGAAGAAAGTTAAGAGTATAAATAAGATACTTAAAAGGATCTTCAAGAGTTTCATTATGTAGGTTTTAACTTACCCTAACATACAAAATTTACATTTGCATTTAGCTCCATTTTTTAAGCTAAGTTTTACTTGATTTTAATGCGCCTGAAAGAGCGTATTTCTTTTTCCTAACGATTTTATAATTGATTGATAATGAGACAATAATGTATTAATATTTATATATAAGCAAATTGTGTATAAATATGATTACATATAGAATTAATACATATAAAGTTTCTCTATATTTGCCCACATGAGACTACAGAGTTTAAGGATAAAGGGCTTTAAAAGCTTCGCGAATGACACACTTATTCCATTTGAACAAAATCAGATTGGAATTATAGGACCAAATGGGTCTGGAAAATCGAATATAGTAGATTCTATACGATGGGTTTTAGGAGAACAGAAGAGTAAAGAGCTGAGACTCAATAAAATGAGTGATGTTCTTTTCAATGGTACAAGAAGTAGAAAACAGGCAGGTGTTTGTCAGGTTACACTGACCTTCGAGAATACAAAGAACATATTACCAGTAGAATACAACACCGTATCTATATCTAGGTTACTCTATAGAAATGGTGATAGTGAATATAGACTAAACAACGTTACGTGTAGGAGAAAAGATATTCTCAATTTGTTTATTGATGCTGGAATTGGGTCTAATTCCTATTCCATCATTGAACTTGCCATGGTAGATAGTATTCTTCAGAATAAGAATAATGCCCGTAGAAAGATGTTTGAGCAAGGCGCTGGAATATCAAAGTACAAGGTGCGCAAGCATGAGACTCAGCTTAAACTCAAGAGTACACAAGCAGATCTTGAACGTCTCGAGGATATAGTTTTCGAACTAAGTAATCATATGCGTTCCTTGGAAAGACAGGCGAAACGAGCGCAGAAATTTAATGACTTCAAGGCTGAATATAAGGAGAAGTCAATTGTATACACCAGATTTCATATTAAAGATCTAGAGGGAAAATACAAGGCGAGCAAACATGAAATAAGTTTGCAAGAAGAGAAATATGCGGGTGATAACACGAAGGCAGCCACGCTGGAAGCAGATTTAGAAAAATTCAAGAAGGATAATCTAGAAAAAGAACAGCTAGTAAGTGGTAAGCAGAAAGAAATTAATGATTTATTTGAAATCATTAGAGCCAAGGAAAACGAGAAGAATATCAACTTAGAGAAGTTACATTTTAACACAGAATCAGTAAAATCACTAAACAAATCTATTGCTTCTAGAGAAGAACGAAACAATACATTAAAAATCCAACTTGAAGAAAAGCGCACACAGCTAGATAAATTAAGTCTGGAGTCAACTGGGATACTAGAGGAATTTGAAACCGCTAAGACGGATTACGAAAAACTCAAATCACAGTATGACATAGTAAAAAATGATTTCGAAAAGAATAAGGCCTTACTTCATGAGCTTACTGACCAAACAAATGAGCTCGAAAAGGAAATGGCCATCGAGCATAATAATGTGGCAACCTTTGAAAAGAATCTAAGCTTCATAAATGATAACAATAATGCACTAGGACCTAAGCTACAGGCCTTAGCAACCGCCTTGCAAAGCTTAGAGGGTGTTATATCTGGTCTTAATTCCAAGGAAGAAAATATTCTTTCTCAAATTACTGCATCTGTCGAAGAGGAGAAGGTCCTTAGAGCAGAACTCGAACAGCTTAAAGCTTCATTAGCCGACAAGAATCGACATTTAGACAAACTCCAATCAGAGGAAGGCTTACTCAGAAATATGATTGAGAACTTAGAAGGCTTTCCTGATTCTATCAAGTATCTCAAAAAGAATTGGGGTGGTTCTCTTACCATGCTTGCAGATATTATACGTTGTGACGAAGAATATAGATCTGCTGTAGAACAGTTCTTAGAACCCTATACAAATCACTTTATAGTAAATAACATTAAGGAGGCGTATGAAGGATTGTCCTTGCTAAAATCCGCACAGAGAGGAAAGGCAAATTTCTTTCTATTAGAAGAAATTACTGCTGCTGATCATATGCAGAATAGTGGAGATCCCAGTTGGAAAAATCTAAGATCGGTAATTCAAGTAGACACGCGTTATGACAAGTTAATGGATATGCTCTGTGCAAATGCCTATGTGGTTCCAGAGTCGGTGTTTGCAAATGCAGATAGTGCAATATCAAAAGACGCTGTACTGATTAGTAAAAATGGATCCGTACTTAAAAGAGCCAACGAGATGCGTGGAGGCTCCTTAGGATTATTTGAAGGGAAGAAAATAGGTAGAAAACAACGACTTGAGAAAGTAAGAGCAGAGATAAAGACCAAAGAAGCAGAAATTAAAATTATAGCTGACAAGACAGTAGAAGTGCAGGAAAAGCTTGCCGGTATAACGATTGACAGCCTCCGTGCTGAACTTGTAGAAGTGCAAAATTCCATAGGTACAGAAAGAAGAGCCTTGGTTAAAATTGAAACAGAAACACAGTTACAAAACACGAGTTTCCAAGAGTCAAGAGAACAAGAAAAGCTCACCCAGGAATCATTGGCGAAGTCGCACGAAAAGATTTCAACTTACAAGACTAAATTAGAAGAGTTGGAATCTCAAAAAACCGAAATCAGGAATATGCCTGATAAAAGTGAAGATGAGATAATAGGTTTAGAAAAACGCCTGACAGAAGCCTCCGAAAAGTTCAATGAAAAACAAATTGAACACATACGGCAGCAAGGCACGGAACAAAACTTCAAAACAGAAATAGATTATTTAGAAAAGCAAATAGAAGAGAATCAGCAGAGTAGGGAGCAAGAGAAAAATAAGTCTTCAGAAAACCAACGTGTTGTAGAAGAGGCTACACAATTAATAGCTGAATTAGAACAGGCCTTGATAACAGATTATCAAGAAAAGGACGAGAAGCAAAAATTGCTGAATGCTGACGAGCAAGAATATTATGAGGTGCGCAATAGGATAGCGGAGATGGAGACTAGTATACGCGAGTTAAACAGGCAGCAGCAGGCTCTTCAAATAAAAATCAATGAAAACAAAGAGCAACACCATGGCTATCAACTAGAAATGAATGGAGTTGCAGAGCGTCTTAAAATTGAATTTGATATTACCTTAGAAGAGGTACTTGCATCAGGTGAAATCGATGAAGAGTTGGACTATGCAGAAATGGGTGAACGCGTTGAAAAACTGAGACATAAAATATCCCATTATGGTGAGGTAAACCCAATGGCGGTAACAGCATATGAAGAAACAAAACAAAGGCACGATGAAATCATTACCCAGCGCGAAGATATCATCGCAGCAAAAGAATCTTTGTTGCAAACTATTGTAGAAATAGAAACAGATGCCACACAGAAGTTTAAGGATGCATTTGACAGAATCAATGCTAACTTCAAAGATGTATTTAGAAGTTTGTTTTCTGATGATGACGACTGCGAACTAATTCTACTAAACCCAGACTCACCATTGGAGTCCGAGATAGAAGTGATAGCAAAACCTAAAGGAAAACGACCTAAGTCTCTATCTCAATTATCAGGAGGAGAGAAGACCCTTACTGCCACGGCCTTATTGTTTTCATTATACCTTTTAAAGCCGGCACCATTCTGTATTCTTGATGAGGTAGATGCACCATTGGATGATGCCAATGTACTTAAGTTCTCTAAGCTCATTAATAGGTTCTCAGATACCTCACAGTTCATAATCATAACACACAACAAAGCAACTATGGCTGCCTTGGAGGTTTTATATGGTGTCTTTATGCAAGAGCAGGGAGTATCTGCAATGAGTCCTGTTGATTTTAGAAATTATGAATATACTCCAACGCTTAAAGTAGTAAATAACTAATTTGAATTACCTCGCACACTGTTTTTTGTCTTGTTCAGATCCTGAAATCTTGATAGGTAATTTTATAGCAGATGCGGTGCGACCTAATGAATTAAAAAACTATTCAGGCAGAATCCTGGAAGGTATCTACCTACACAGAGAAATAGATAGTTTCACAGATCAACATCCCTATGTACGTGAGGCAGTTGCTATACTTAGGCCAAGGCATGGAAAGTATTCTTCTGTGATCATTGATATCATTTGGGATTACTTTCTTATTAAAAACTGGAAGGATTATAGTGATGAAAGTTTAAGAGATTTCATTGATACAGTCTATACACATTTCAATAGTTATAAAGAACAAATGCCTGCCAAACTCGCTTCAAAAATTGAGGCTATGATGGAGACAGATTTTCTTGCTGCCTTTGGCAATAGGGAAGGATTGACAAGGTCATTTAACTATATGGATACGCGGACTAAATTCCCATCGAATTTTGTAAGTGCCATTCAAGATTTAGATGAAAACGAAGAAGAGTTTAATCGTCTTTTTAATTTATTCTTTCCAGAGCTTTTAGCAATGGCGAAATCAAAATGTACATTCTAAACCCAATTGTATAAACTTTTGTTTAAGACCTTTCTACCTTGCATCGAAAATATATACTAAAGTCAAAAAAGCAATTAAGAGAAGGAGAATTAGTATTGTTAGGTTCCTATGGTGAGAAGATAGGAGTTTCTACAGGATCACAACTTGACCAAGGCTATATTTTGTACAGCTCTGTTATCACTCAGAAGGAATATAAACTCACTAAGCTAAGAGAAAGGAAATTTGAAATTGAAGCTATCGGAGGGTTCGTAGCAAGTCTTATAATTCATATGCGACATACACGCTTTGTCTTAGACTGTCCCGATAATAGTCGTTACTTATTTGTTTCAGAAGATGGTCGTAATAGCTACAGAATTATGCATGAACTGGAAGAGGTAGGGATTGTAAGTTGTTCTCAATGGAATACGGATACGATAGGACTTGTAATTCGAGTAAAACAAAATATTGATTTTATTGTCGCTACTCTCATTGCTATAGGCTTATGATGTGGATCGTTTTGGAGTTATAAGACCGGATGAATTGTGAAGTCTTTATAGGAAAGCTGCTTTGTTAATCTTAATTGACAAACCTTGCGTAAGGGACCTGCCTGCGTTCCTCGGAAGGCAGGTAGTAAGGGACCTGCCTGCTTGCGCACGCAGGCAGGGCGTAGCTGTCGCCGTTAGGGGACCTGCCTGCGTGACTTGGCAGGCAGGCGGAACCCCTGAATGACCCGACCCACTGAAGGTGGGTTACGCCCTAACCTTCAAAGTGAAATGAAATAGAGAAAATGCGGCTTTTGACTGTTTCTAATACGCTAGAGTCATTTAGGTTATCCTTAAATATGTGAATGTTACCAAGGCCCTGGGAAATTTTAATTTCTGGCGAGAAGATAAAGAAGGGCATAAAAAACTGCATCCCGACCCCATATTCTACCTGAAAATCATGGGGAGAAATCTGCACGAGTTGTGCGGCTCTGTCTTTACGAATACGTGCACCAGACTCTACATCATAGGAATATTTAGCACCTGCCATCACGTACATCCGTTTGTCCTTATAGGGAGCTGATTTAAAACGCAGCTGAAAAGGAATTTCTGCAAATACAGATTCGACCTGACGTGTGTATGTTTCATTCGTGCCACCTGTCTGTGCAATAGGTGTTGAGGTATATTCCAAACGACGTTCTGCGAAAGAGAATCCTGGAAGAATTCTAAAATCAAAATAATCACCAATTTTTAAGTTTGCGATCATGAGAAGGGTAATACCGGGACCATTTGCACCTTCTACAATATTGATGCTATCATTGGCAACAAACTGACGTGAATGGTTTACTTGATAACCGGAGCTGTTGTAGCCAAAGGACATTCCAAAGTAGTAGGGCTTACGCTGGAAATCCAGGTAATTATAATTGTCTTTCGCATTAAATTGTGCAGAAAGACTAGCAATGCTTACAAAGCATAGAACTACTAGAACAATTAAACTTTTACTCCTTCGTAAATCGTACATATTCCTAAAGTTAATGGCTTCCAAACCACTTTTTTAAATCCAATGTTTTCTAAAATCGCTCCAAACCTATCATAATCGGGAAACGCTTGCACTGATTCGTATAAATATTTGTAGGCTTTGGGGTCCTTTGATTTTATCCTCCCTATAACGGGCAAAAGGTATTTAAAGTATGCGTTAAAGGCCTGTTTAAATGGGAAAGTCCTAGGATTACTGAATTCAAGGACGAGTATAGAACCCCCTGGTTTTATAACGCGATGCATTTCACTCAAACCCTTTTCCAAGTCGCCAAAATTACGCACTCCAAAAGAAGCCATTGCGACATCAAAACTATTACTTTCAAAATCCATATTCTCAGAATCACCTACATGCAATTCTATCTTGTCTGTCAAAGACTTTTTAGTCAATTTCTGATTACCTAATTCAATCATTTTAGAGGAGATATCAACGCCCGTTATCTTTGCTTCAGGAATAGCTTTAGAGGCCTGTATAGCAAGATCAGCCGTGCCTGTTGCCATATCCAAAATAGTCTGAGGTTTGTATGCTGCAACATGTTGTATGGCTGTTTTACGCCACCGCTTATCGATGCCAAGAGAAAGTACCGCATTCAGGAGGTCATAATAGGGTGCTATCCCATCAAACATCTGTGTTACCTCCTCTTTTTTGGAAGCTGAACTGGAATATGGTTTTACTGTGCTGATAGGCAAAATTTGAATGAATTATGAATGCTAACTCTATTGCTAAAGCTGCTAAATCTAAGCGTCTTTCTAGTTAGGAATGAGAGGCTTTTTATCAAGTCTTAGAACAGATAAATTCGCTTTTTGTTGCAGCTATTAATAGGTCCTAATTAAACTCAAAATTACTACATTTTCTGCTCTCATTTGAGTAAATTTGTACTCTATTTTTGATTTGAAATTATAATATATAAATGGCAGATAATCAACGAATTATACCGATTAACATTGAAGATGAGATGAAAACAGCCTACATAGATTATTCTATGTCGGTAATTGTGTCTCGAGCTTTACCAGATGTACGGGATGGATTAAAACCTGTACATAGGCGAGTGCTCTATGGCATGTCTGGATTGGGTCTTACCAGTGGAAAGGCACATAAGAAGTCCGCAAGAATTGTAGGGGAAGTATTAGGTAAGTATCACCCACATGGAGATACCTCCGTGTATGACTCTATGGTACGAATGGCTCAGGATTGGTCTTTACGATATCCCTTAGTGGATGGCCAAGGGAACTATGGCTCCTTAGATGGAGATAGCCCTGCAGCGATGCGTTATACGGAGGCAAGATTGAAGAAGATCTCAGATGAGATACTATCAGATATTAATAAGGAGACGGTTGATTTCAGACTGAATTTTGATGATAGTTTAGAAGAGCCAACTGTATTGCCAACAACACTGCCCAATTTGTTAGTCAATGGAGCGTCAGGTATTGCCGTAGGTATGGCAACCAATATGTTACCACATAATTTGACTGAGGTAGTAGATGGTATCGTTGCACAAATTGATAATCCAGATATTGACATTGATGGATTAATGGAGCATATAAAAGCGCCAGATTTTCCAACAGGAGGAATCATATATGGTACAGAGGGGGTAAAAGAAGCATTTAAAACAGGAAGAGGAAGAGTAGTAGTAAGAGGGAAGGCTGATATAGAACTCACGGCTAAGGGGGCAGAGCGAATTATTATAACTGAGATTCCATATCAAGTGAATAAAGCCAATCTTGTAATGAAGATTGCTGAATTAGTGCAGAATGAGAAAGTAACAGGTATTTCTGATATACGCGATGAATCTGATAGAAACGGTATGCGTATCGTAGTGGATTTAAAGAGAGATGCCATTGGAAAAGTTGTTCTAAGTAAGCTGTATAAGTTTACGCCACTACAGTCTTCATACGGCGTGAATAATGTGGCTCTGGTAAATGGACGACCACAGATCTTAAATCTGAAACAACTTATTTCTGAGTTTATCAAATTCAGAATTGAGGTAATTGTTAGGCGCACAAAATACGATCTAAAAAAGGCGGAGGAGCGCGCCCACATCTTGGAAGGGTTGATTATTGCAATCGATAACTTAGATGAGGTAATAAAAATTATTCGTTCCTCTAAAACAGTAGATGAGGCCAAAGAAAACCTCATGGCTACCTTTGATCTAAGTGAAATCCAAGCAAAGGCAATTCTAGAAATGCGTCTTCAAAAGCTGGTAAGCTTAGAGATGGACAAGCTACGTGCTGAGTATGCAGAATTACAAAAGACAATTGCAGATTTAAAAGATATTCTTTCTAACGAAGAAAGACAGCGCCAAATAGCAAAAGATGAGCTCTTAGAGTTAAAAGAGAAATATGGAGACGCACGTAGAACTCAGATTACCTTTGCAGATGGAGAAATCAGCATAGAAGATATGATTCCAAATGAAAACGTAGTAATTACGATTTCAAAATTGGGTTATATCAAGCGTACTAAAGCAGATGAGTTCAAGGCACAAAGTAGAGGAGGAAAGGGTTCCAGAGGTTCTAAAATTAGAAATGAGGACAGGATAGAGCATATGTTTACAGCCGATACGCATAACTATCTGCTCTTGTTTACAGATAAGGGTAGATGTTTCTGGTTACGTGTATATGAGATTCCAGAAGCGACTAAAACTTCGCAAGGACGTGTTATCCAAAATGTAATTAATCTTCCTAAAGAAGAAAAAGTGAAGTCCTATATAATGGTTAAGGATCTAACAGATAAAGATTTCTTAGGCAGCCATTACGTGATATTCTGTACAAAGAAAGCGGTGATTAAGAAGACGCTTATGGAGAATTTCTCACGTCCGCGTGTAAACGGTATTAATGCCATTACGATTAATGAGGGGGATGAACTTCTGGAAGTGAAGTTGACAACAGGCGATAGTGAGATTATGCTAGCAAACAGAAATGGAAGAGCAATACGATTTGATGAATCCAAGGTACGTGCTATGGGAAGATCAGCTGCAGGGGTACGTGGTATGCGATTAGATGCAGATAATGATGAGGTGATAGGTATGATCAGTACGCCAAAGGGAGATTTAGATACAGCTATCATGGTTGTTTCAGAAAGAGGAAACGGCAAACGAACTGCAATAAATGAGTACTCTATTACAAATAGAGGTGGAAAAGGTGTCAAAACCATGCAAATCACTGAAAAAACAGGCAAAATGAGTGCTATGAAGGCCGTCCAGCCTACAGATCACCTGCTAATTACTACAGAATCGGGTATAATTATACGTATGCCAGTAAGTGATATTAGAGTAATGGGTCGTGCCACTCAGGGTGTCCGTGTTATAACTTTGAAAGAAAACGAGAAGATTTCTGACGTTGAAGTCATTGAAAATGGAGCAAATGAGGAAGAAGAATAGTCTTTAACATTTCTTAAATATTTAATTAACGTTTGTTAAGAATCATTATTCCTTTAAATTCGTGTTACAGGAGTAAGTAATTATCTAATTAAAAATCTATATGAAAAATCTAATTTATGTTGCGTTTTTGTTCTTAATGGCAGCAACAACATCTTTCGCTCAAACAGGTAAGAAAGCCTTTAAAGAAGCGGAAAAAGTAATCAAGAAGTATAATAAGAATCCTTTAAATGACGAATTAGATGTCGCAGCTGCAGTAACTATGTTAAGCTCTGCATTTGAAGATGCCGATTTCGCAAGTGAAGGTAAAAACTGGTTAAAGCAGGGAGAATTATTGAACGGCATTTCTGATGCTACCTATATCCAGTATGCTACAGATAACAATTTCAAAAGTCCAGTACCAGATGCTGCAATGATAGCTTACAAAGCATATTCTAAGGCAATGGAAATGGGACAAGAAAAGAAAGCACTAAAAGGAATGATGTCTTTAGAAAATCACTTAAACAATGCAGCTGCAATGTTTTATACGGCTAAGGACTATAAGAATGCATTTTCAAATTTCCAAAAGACCTTAGAAATTAAGGACATGCTTACAGCTAAGGGAAAGGATTCTAGATTAGATGCAGATCCTGCTGTGTATAGCGATCAAGTTTTATTTACTGCAGTCAGTGCTTATTATGGAGGTGATGAAATGGCATCTAAGCCATATTTTACACAGTTAAAAGAAATGGGTAAGTCAGATGCAATTATTTATGATGCTCTTTATAACATCTATAACAAGGAAGGAGATGCTGAAAAAGCTACAATGATTCTTGAAGCAGGAAGAGAAGCAAATCCTGATGATACAGGTCTTTTATTTACTGAAATAAACCACTACCTACAATCAGGTCAGTTAGAGGTGCTTACGGGAAAACTAGAGCAGGCAATTGCAAAAGAGCCAGACAATGTTTCTGTGTATGTAACAATGGGGTCTGTATATGATCAGTTACACCAGCAGTCGACTAAAGATGGAGATGCTGCAAAGGCAGGTGAATACTTTGATAAGGCAATGGATTACTACAATCAAGGTCTCGCTAAAGAACCAAAGAATTTTGACGCTACATATAGTGTAGGTGCTTTGTACTATAATAAAGCAGCAAATATGGTAGGTACTATTAATGAATTAGCAAATGATTTTTCATCAGCAGGTATGAAACAATACGATGCTAAGAAGAAAGAGATGGATTCTATCTTTGGACAGGCACTACCGTTCTTTGAAAAAGCAGAAGCTATTGATGGCACAGATAAGAATACATTAATTGCATTAAAAGAAATTTACGCTAGACTTAATCAGCTTGATAAGGCAGAAGCGTACAAAATGAAGTTAGAAGGCATGTAGTATGCTTTCTTTTAAGGAATGAAAAAGGCGAACCATTATTGGTTCGCCTTTTTGTTTTTGTGTTCTTTCTTTAGTAGTTACACACTTTCTTGTGCACTATTCGTACAAGAACAATATCTAGGTGAAAACACTGTAGCTCTTATGCTTTAATCTCCTCAAAAACCTCCGGGTAGAGTATAGGCCTAGGAAATGCCTCGGTCATATTATGTCGAATGACATCAAAGGCAGTGACTACACCCTTTAATTCATTTCTAAGGTTTACTACCGGCAAAGTCTTAAATCGCTTGTCCATAAATAGCTGCGCCGCTGTACCTACTTTATCCTTAGGAGTAATTACAAGTACATTTTTATTCATGACCTGTTCTACTGTAGATTTTTCAGAATTATTCTTCCACAAATCGAAGGAGGTGATAAGGCCCAATAATTTGCCGTCTTCTACCACAGGGATCTGCTGAATTTTCTTATCTATCATCATTTGCGAAACAGAATTAATACTTTCTTTGGGACCCACAACAACTGGATTCGTTGTCATGATGCGTCTTACTTCTTGGTTCATCATATGCTTTGAGAATTTGGTACCCTATTAATTTACGCAAAATACTTGAGAATTAAAAGAACTTATGCGGAAAGTACATTTTCTTAAACAAGAATAGACTTAGTGGTTTACATTTAGGAAACATACAAAGTCCAGCAATAGCTAACAATTAGAGGTTTTTATTCTCGTCTCTCTGTTAATTATCATATCTTCATTTCTATTATATGTAAACCTTATGAAAGAAGTAATAGACTTAGAAAACAAAACCACTTTTGGAGAACCAAATGCATTGAATGACGTATCAAAATTTCATTCAACGTTTGAATTACCCATCTTAGATACACCTGTCATTCCATCTAAAGAACGATGTAAGCTACGGATAAATCTTATTGAAGAGGAGCTGAGAGAATTAAAAGAAGCAATAGAGGCAAATGATTTGGTCGAAGTGGCTGATGCCTTTTGTGATATACAATATGTATTATCTGGTGCTATTTTAGAATTTGGATTAGGCCAAAAGTTTAAAGGTCTATTTGAAGAAGTACAACGTTCAAATATGAGTAAGGTCTGCAAGACAATGGAAGAAGCAGAGGCAACCCAAAAACATTACATGGATAAGTCAGAGACCGAATCCTACATTCAAAAGAAAGGGGAGGAGTACCTAGTCTTCAGAAAAGAAGATGGTAAAGTTTTGAAATCAGTCAATTATTCACCAGCTGATATTAAAGGCTTATTATAATCACCTACTCTAATACAAAGCATTAAAAAAGCCACAGCTTATGCTTGTGGCTTTTTTAATGTAATTATCTGTATCGTACTACCGTATAATTAAATTCGTACGGGACTATATATGTATCATATTCAGAATGAAATTCTAGCTCCACATTCCCACTGCGCATTCTACGTTGGAAGAACAGATCAAAGCTTACTGTTTGTCCAGGTTCTATCACAGCACGTTCAAATACCCAATCGGTAATGTATTGTTTGCGGCTATTGTCAAGTCCTTCAATCAAACCTAAAAATCTTGGCTGCGTATGTTGCACGTAATCAATCTTTTCGTGCTCATTGAAATTTGCTTTGCCCTGTGTATAAGGACCCTTTACTCTGTTGGATCTATAATTTCCTCTTTGGAGACTGCGTCCGTTCAAATACAGATGATCGCGCATCTCAAACTTGGTCTGTGGATAGAGTTTTATAACATTGTCTGTTGTCATATCATCTAAGCGTAAAATAATATCTCTTGTGGCAAAGGTTTGATTCTTCTCAGAATTATTCAGGATTGATACTTCAAAGACGGCATGATCGAAAGCCATACCTGCATACTTAGACTCTATAACAAGATCTGATGAGGCTGTACCATTCTTATCCATGTTCTCGCCATGGAGATAGGTATAATTGCGTGCACAAGAAGAAAAAATAATAAGGCCGAAAATGACTGTGCTAAATTTGATTGTCTTGTTCATAGTGATAGCATTTCTCTTAATCTAAAGTAAACTTTTTAACAGCGCTTAAAATTAAAACACTATTAACTTACATTTTAATTTTTATAACAGCTAGAGACAATGTTTAGACGGAAAGAACTAGTGATAAGTAACTTAACCTACCTTAGGTAAAAGGTATAAATGCAATTAAAAAAAAGCCTGTCCGAAACTTTCTCCAGACAGGCGGCTCCCATTTACGAATAAAAATACTTCTTTAGGTTTTTGGGTAGTATCCTAAAACTGTGCTAATATATCCAAAATTTGTTCCAAACTCTGTGAACTAAACAGCATGTCTTCCTCGAAGTTCGCTGTGATTACGACATTTTCTATCATTCCTAGTTCGTATTGGTCTTCATCTACAACTCTAATACTGACTATACTTATTCTTTCACCGATAGGAGCTTGGTCGTCTGGAAAACAAGTTTCCTGATAGCTATTGTTTTTGGGAATACGAATAACACTATTCAGATCTTCAAAAATCACATAGGAGATGGTATTCCTATTATCATAACCATCTGGAAAATTTAAACATAGGGATGTCAATTCTTCTTCTGGATAGTTTATAAAAGCATCGCAGTTGATCCAATCTAATCTTCCTAATGACATATAAAAACCTGAGACATCAAGATTCGTATTAGGATCCGTCCATTCATCCCGAGCTATTGATACGTCAGATATAAGGTTCCAAGCAAAAGCCATAGCTGGTTCAACTGCAGTTTCACTCCATCCAAATAAGCGCATATCTCTCATGTTATCAGAAGGAATACGCACTTCAATACCTTCTATCAGACTTAGTTCTTTTCCATCTTGACGTGCCTCTAGATATAAAACACCTGCACTTTCTAATATTGTGTTTGAACTTGTGATAGTAGGCTTATCATAAATCATCATAAGACTTTTATCCAGTACTTCAATAAAAGTAAAGTCAATCATCCCAGTGATCAAGTTTCCTGAGGCATCAACAAAGGCATTCGGAGGTATATCCAAAATAGTACCTCTATCAGATACATATTGTGAGCCAGCCGCCGCATCAAAACTAAATTGTTTTTCTAGGCTCTGTACCTTATCGAAAAAACTCGCTATTGATTTTTCATAGGGATAAATATTCTCAAATTCATCTATACATCCAGCAAGTAAGAATATGCAAACGCAAATGGGAATTGTTGCAATTTTTAATATTCTATTCATTTTTACACTCATTTTTAATTAGATACTTCGTTGGTTGCTTTCGCTGCTTATTTGCTTAAAAATGATATCGTATACCGGTTAGTACTCCAAACTTTAAATACTCCTGTGTTAGCGGATAGTTATTTACCGTAAAGGATTGAGAGTAGTACCTTAGATTTGGTTCTAACATAAAGTCCATTCTCGGATTTATAAAGTAGTTAACCCCTAAACTACCGTAATAACTTAGTCCTAGACTTGTCTTATACACGTTTTGACCTACAAACCAATTTGGATGACCTTGTTGGTCTATAAAGCGTCCTCTTTGTTGGAACAATAGGTTTACAAATACACCTGCATTTAGACTGAGTTTTACCTTTCTGTTGAATGGCATTTCTAAGCCAATAAGCATTGGCACATCAACAGAGCGGTAGCGATTGTGCGTACTAAGCTCTACTGTTTCGCCAATTTCTACAAAGGTAGTATCGCGCACGTTTGTTCCATCTTGAATTTTAATAATAGTATCTACGCCTGTTACATTTGTATTGAGGTACTGAAAGTTCTCATTTATCTGCGTAAAGTTTATGCCAGTTCTTAAGGCTAGGCCTGATTTATTCACATAAGAAAAGCGCATTCCCGCAGAAAAAGATAAGAATGGATTTTCAGTACTAGCTCGTTCTGCTGAATACTGAATAAATTCTATATCGCGTGGATTAAATTCGCGCATTGCATAGTCAGGGGAAAAGTAAAAATCTAGTATTATACCTTTTCCGCCTGTTATTATAAATGCTGGACATTCTGTCAAGAGTTTCTTGGCATTATATCTACGTCTGTTACTTTTTAAATACTGAACTGATTCTATTTTTCTACTTTCTAATCGCGCTAGGAATGCATTCGCATTGCTTGTATTGTCAACAGATCTAGCCTTTCCTTCTAATTCTGCTAAACTCTTACTTGCAGGTTTAGCAGCTTCGGAATTAGTGTCTCCTTTGTTTAAGAGAATATTGTTAGCACCATCAGAAGATATAAACTCCGAACTGCCCACAGCATAGTCTTGTGTAAATCTCTTTTCTTGCTGCTGAACAGCATCATTACGATCTACATTTGCTAATTGATTAACAACAGAGCTATTAAACTGATTTTCCTCCCGTGGTATCAAATTTCTTTCTGAACTTGTAGAATTGTTTGTATATCCAATAATTCTGTTATTACCTAATACGGTGTTGCTGTTAGCACTAGTTTGATTTTCATCGTTGCTTATTAATATTTCTCCTTTGTCTTGATTGATTTCTATTTTATCATCTAGATCAGTTGATGATAGTATTTCGGATTGAGATATATTTGCTCTTGTATTAGGCCTCTTGCTATTTTGAGTTTGATTCGCTTCTGTTTGTACTTCACTTATAGAAGTCTCAATAGACTGATCTGTGTTCGTATCTGCTTTAGTAAAATAATATAGTCCAAAACTAAAGAGGAGTAACAATAGAAGAGAACCCAAAATACCGAAGTTTCCTAAAAAGCTGGAGGGTGCGTTTTCTTCTTGCGGTAACTGCGCTTCTATCTTATCCCAAAGGTCCTCAGGGTAAGAAGCAGTACCATGCTCTAACTTATCTTTAAATGCCTTGTCTAAGCTCTTTTTCACACTGCAAGCTTTTTTAAATTATAAATTTTAGTTTGCAATAGACGCCTTGCCTTCACAAGTTGGGAACGAGAAGTACTTTCTCCAATACCTAACTGTTCACCAATTTCCTTATGGGAGTAACCCTCTATTGCAAAGAGATTAAATACAATTTTATATCCATTTGGTAATTCGCTGATGAGTTTTAGCAACTCTTGCTCAGATAATTTAGAGAAGATGGTGGGATCCACACTACGTTCTTTATAATTATCTAAGCCAGGAAATTCATGAGATACGCTCTTCTTTTTCAAGTTCTTTAGAGCAGTATTAATCATTATCCTGCGAATCCATCCTTCAAAGGAACCCTCAAAGTTATACTGAGATAGATACTTAAAGACACGCACAAAGCCTTCTTGCATAAAGTCTTGTGCTTCAGCGTTGTAGCGTGCATATCTTAAGCATACATGCATCATTTTTGGTGCATAGAGCTCAAAAAGTTCTTTCTGCGAACTCCGCTCGCCTCTTAAGCATTGTTCTATGAGATCTTTTTCAGTAATACCTTTGATATTTAAAGGGGACATACTAATCTATTAATCACTATTCAATGTCAAGACCCTATACATTCTAGAAATGCTGCCTTAGATGTGAAAATTATTCACTTTCATCTAAAATCGCATCATCTACTATTTCATCCCCATCGCCATCAAGGTCAATAAAACCAGCTGCTTTGATAGGTTCTTTAGGAGAATCTAGGGGCAATTTTTCATCTGAAATAGTGATTTTTCCCTCGGAAAAGGCACCGTGATCGCCATCTGCATACTTTGATGCCTTAGAAAAGAAATCGTCTGTTCCGTCTAGGGTAGAGCCACTGATATCCAGTGTATCGTCCACAAATTCTTTTTTAGGCTTGGCTGCTTCTTCTGCGGCAAATTTTTCAGCTTTTTCTATGGTCTCGTCTAATTTGTTGCCAAGATCATCCGTTATTTCTTTCGCTCTTTCCACCATATCATCTTTCACATCCAAAACTTTAGATCCTACTTTCTCTGATATTGGACCTGCAGTGTCCAATACTTTAGCACCCACATCTTCCGCAAGGGCAGCAGCTTTGTCTGTAAGATCTCCACCTACTTCAAGTACCTTAGAACCCACATCTTCAGCGATATCCGTTAATTTTTCTGTAGCACCTGCTCCAGCAGCTAATACTGTTCCTCCCACTTTCCCTATAGTACCTTCTACAGCACTAGCAGCATCACTGCCCGTATCAGTAATAGTATCTCCGGTATTCAAGACCTTATCACCAACTCCCTCAACGACTTCGCCTAGCTTATCTCCCGCACTCATCACCTTTTCACCAATAGACTCAGTTACATCCGAAGCTTTTTTTACTAGATCCGTTTCACTGATATCAGAAACAATATCTTTTCCTTTTTCTAATACAGTACCAGCACCCTCCATAATGGCATCCCGCAGACCACTTGTTTTATCGCCTACTGTATCCAATACATTACCAGCTACATCTTTTGATTTGTCTAAAACGTCTGATCCTGCATTTACTGCTGCATCACCTAGCTTTTCTGCTGCTGATTTACTTACTGCTTCTGTTGCAAAAAATAATTTTTTTATTGAGCTCAAAAATCCCATTTGTACAAGTTTTAATTCATCCTTAATTTAATATAAATTGTCTTCATTCTAAAGTTAGACAGACTTTGAATAATATTTATATAATTTCATACTATTAATCGTAGAAAGCCAGTGGAAAGTAGAATACAAGCCGAAATACACGCAATTTTAGGAGAGATTAATTCTCTTGAGAAAATACAAAGTCATTTAGATGATATTCTAGAGCAAATATCTAGTTCTAATATAGAACTCGATAAACTGGATAAAGTAATTGATGATGAGCTAAAGGATATTGAAAATCTAGAGAAGATTGGTCTCAAATCACTCTTCACAAAGGTGCTTGGAAGCAAGGAAGAACAACTAGAAATAGAACGACAAGAATATCTACAAGCCACACTTAAATACAAAGAACTCAAAAAGACGCATGACCTTTTAATTTACGAAAAAGAGCTGCTTGAAAAAAAGACCAGGTCTGTCGTTAAATTAAAAAGTGATTTAGAGCAATTAAAAAAGCGGAGAGAAGTTGAAATAAAAAGTTCAAACAATCCACTTGCAAACGACTTATACGAGATTGCAAACCAGCTGGAGCGCAACTTTATTCTTAAAAAGGAAATAGTAGAAGCAATCGAAGCAGGGGAGAAGGCAAAACGTTCTGTCATTGCTGTCTATAATGAATTAAAAAATGCTAAGCATTGGGGACATTGGGATATGGCTGGAAGAGGAGGTAGAGGTGCAAATTATCAAAAGCGCCATGCTATAGACAAAGCAAATGGCTATGTACATACCACTCAGCAACTTTTACGTTATTACGAAAAAGAACTGCGCGACTTAGGCATGGAAGTGAGTCTACGTTTTAAACTCCAAAATTTTCATTCATTTCTAGATTTCTTTTTTGACAATCTAATTTCCGATTGGATAGTACAACAAAAGATAAACCATACCATAAATAATGTGTTAAAAACCCGAGACGAGATTGAATCCATCAATGCCTCCTTAAACAGAGAACTCCAAAAAGCAAAAGAATCTACTATCACATTAAATGACAAAAGAGACTCTATTTTAGAGTCCTAAAAGAACAGATATACATGAAATATTCTAAACTTGGCAATACTGATATTGAGGTCAGTAAACTGTGCCTAGGTACAATGACCTTTGGGCAACAAAACACAGAACAAGAGGCGCACGAACAACTAGACTATGCACTTGACCGTGGGATTAATATAATAGATACTGCAGAAATATATGCCGTTCCTTGTCGACAGAAAACCTATGGGAAAACTGAAGAATTTATTGGTACTTGGATTCAGGCAAGAAAAAATAGAGATAAGTATATCCTCGCATCCAAGGTAAGCGGTCCTTCCCCATATTTAGCGAGTTATATACGCGAAGATTTAGGCTTTGGGCGTAGAGCAATTATGGAGGCAATTGAAAAGTCCTTGGCACGCTTAAGAACAGAGTATTTAGATCTCTACCAATTGCATTGGCCGGAAAGGCAGTCTCCTCGATTTGGCACACGTTACTATACGCATGATACAGAATGGCAGGACAATTTTTCTGATGTTATATCTACTCTGGAAGAATTAAAAAAGGCAGGCAAAATCCGCCACTATGGTTTGTCGAATGAAACACCCTGGGGCACCATGCGCCATTTACAAATTTGCGATGCTATGCAAGTAGACAGACCAGTGTCTATTCAAAATCCGTATAGTCTTACTAACCGAACTTTTGAATATGCAATGTCAGAAGTGTCTATCAGAGAAAAGATTGGACTCTTAGCATATTCCCCATTAGCCATGGGACTATTAACAGGAAAATATAGTGATGGGAGAGCAAATGAAAAAAGTCGTTTAAATAAGTTTAAAACACATTGGCCACGTTATAGAGGAGTGAATGCCTTACCCGCTGCTGATAAGTATCATGCACTTGCACAGGAACATGGATTGACTACCAGCCAAATGGCATTGGCATTTGTGAATTCAAGACCCTTTGTCAGTAGTAATATTTTTGGAGCTACGAATATGGAACAGTTGAAGGAAAATATTGATAGCATTGATCTTGAGCTTTCTGATGAGGTTTTAAAAGGGATCGAGGAGATTAATGAATTGTATCCTAACGCCACTCCTTAAAGACTAGTGAAAACTATAGGTTGAAAAAGCAAAAGGCTTCTAATTCAATTAGAAGCCTTTTGTATATATAAACTAGTTTAGCTTGTTGTTAATTTGCTGCTGATATCCCTACTTTTTTATAGTCAGAAATCTGCAAGGTATGACCATCATCATTAATCTTCTTCACTTCCCAAGTCGATTTTTTCCCGTTCTTAAATTTACTCTCTGACTTCATTGTCAAGCCCTTCATTTCTTCTGTTATATCCGTCAGATTTTTTGGCATAAACTGCTTACTTGCTTCTCCAAAAACACTCATCATATCCACCGGAAAGTCATGTGCAATATATCCTTTCATTTCTTCATCTTCTGTCTCACCTACATATTCGTGACACTCATAGCCATGGATATTTTTAGTCTTGCCTGTTTTCTTAAATTCGAAATCTGAAAATTCTTCTTCATCAATTGCTGCGACAGCAATTGCCATTCCCATTTCAGTCATGTTAGGTAGGGCCATTACTTCCTTTTTGCCATCCACCTCTCTAAACATACCTGTTATTCCTTTTTCAAAATCCATCACAACAATATCATTTTTTCTATCTCCATCATCTGGGTTTCGCATACCAAAATAATTATTGTCCTTAGATAAGTACATTTCCATCTTATGCTTGTTCTTGTCATAGTCTTTCATTTCAATGTCGACCACAAAATCAAAACTATAGGATGCAGGTAAATCGGCAGTACGGTCCATATTCGCGGCAAAATCTTCCATGGATTTACCCATTTCTTCCCAGTTTACCTTTTCTGCCTTAAAGATGGAATCTAATACAGTATTAATTGGTCGCATTGCACGCGATGCAATTTCGTTTGCAACACGCTCTGCTACTTCGTTTTCAATTTTTCTTTCTAGTTTATCCGCAGTTTTATTCATGATTTTCTTACCTAAACCACCAAACTGTGCATGTATAGGTATGCAGAAGACACTAAGAATAAGGAGAATACAAAGATTTTTAAGAGTTTTCATAATTGTAATATTTATGGAGTTTATTCTAAATACTAAGTTCCTAACACCTATTAGTTGCTTGGTAAACGAAAAGGTAAATCATATTTCGATTTTTTTCTAAAAATAAATCAAGTTGTTTGCTAAGCTATGATTTTGTTTTTTTACAGCATGGAAAAGAAAATTGATGCATTATTTGAATATAGGAAACTTCCAACACTCTTAGCGAAAGGCAATTACTCCAAAGAAAGCAGTCTGTATAGGGGATTAGTGCAACTCCAAATTGCTATCTATCATCTTGATTTATATCTAGAATCAAATTGGAAAACAAAAAAGTCTGAATTAAAGAAGTATTGGAAGGAGATTTATAGATGCATGAAAGACTTAGGTATAAGCAAGAAGAGGGCAGAGGAGTACCTAAAACATATAGAGCGTTATCAAAAGCATGAATTGCAATTAAGAACAAATAAATACCCCACAGATTATTCCTTGGAGTATTACTATTTCTACAAGTCCTGTGATGTTAAACTCATGCGTAGAATTATATATGATTATATCCCGGAGCTAAAGAAAGACTATAGCTTAGCGGATTGGCGGATTTTTGATTTAATTACGGAGATTGATGACGATGTGGAAGATGTATTTGAAGACTTGGATAACATCAATGGAAACTATTTTATGATTATGCTTTGGCAAAAAGACAAAAAGATTGTTTTTAAATTCTTTTCTGAATTTTTAAAAGAATTAGGCAAACGTGCACGATCTAAATTTGCTGCTAAGGACAGTGCTAGTAAACAAATTAAATTATGGACTCTAAAAGAATTAAAAGCTAGTCAACAATTGTTGGACAAACGCATTAGACAATGGAATGATAATAAATGCAAGAAAATGGAGCTTATAAAATATACTTAGGCCCTACATTATTATGTTAAATAGAAATCTATGGAAATGACCTTCTCATCAGGGTGGACTGATTTTACACGTCGCATCTTCATTAATGCTGATATTTCCACTGTGTATAATGCCTGGGCCAAATCATCAGAACTAGAGAAATGGTTCTTTGAAAAGGCTGAGTATGTAGATGGTGATACAAATATTGATAAATCAGCGCTTGTGCAATCTGGTAATACAGCTTACTGGCAATGGTTTGGATGGCCACATGCGCATACGGGTAATATATTGCTAGCAAAACAAGATGAACGATTAGAATTTGACTTTAATCCAGGTGGCAGGGTTGCTCTAGAATTTAATAAAGTACAAGAGAACCGTACAGAGCTCATATTACATCAATCCGAAATTCCATCAGCTTCAGAGAACGATATAAAAATGTATTACTATGGCTGCAGCCTTGGATGGTCGTTCTGGATGTTGAACTTAAAAGCCTGGTTAGAACATGGGATCGTTTTAAATGAAAAATCGAATCCATATAAGGATGATCCACGAAAACTAGAACTGGTGAATCATTAATAGGATAAATATGTGGTAAACTAAGTATTGCAGTATACTGGGATTCTTGACCAATGTAAAATACCTATAATTAATATTATGTTAAATAGCGAATTCTAGAATATACCCTATCTTTATCGAAGACTTTAGATTTTAGATGCTGGCTTATTTCTCTACAGCAGCTGGCACTCCATTATTTTCAATAATCGCCAACATAGATCTTATAACAGTTATACATTTTCAACTTTTTATAGTCACGGAAACTACTTTGTATTTGACTTCAATTTTCCATACTATTCATTCTTACTTATAGGAATGGCTTAGTATAACTTCTGTTTTCAATGTTTGTTACATTTTGTGTATAAATTCTATGATATTATCGCTAAAGAATATGGGGATATTTATAAAAGCTCCATCAGTATCAAAATTTAAAGGAGATAATCTAATCCTTATTCTAGGATTGTATTTTTTGTTATACTCAGCCAAACTTCGAGAACGAGTTGCTTTACCTGATTTTACTTCTATTGGAATAATTTGATTCATATATTCAATAAGAAAATCAACCTCTGCTGTTCTATCAGATGTCCAGTAGCTTGGCGGATTATTAAGCGAATTTCTAAGACTTTGTGATACATAATTTTCAGTAAATGATCCTTTGAATTCTTTAAATAATTCATTCCCATTCAGCAACACACTTGGATTAAGTTTGGACATTCGCATCAATAATCCTACATCATGTAAGTAAATTTTGAATGCTGATAAATCTCGATATGCTGTAAGAGGTAATGAAGGATTAGTTACATTATATACTTGATGTACAATCCCAGCTTGGTTTAACCATGTGATGGCTGCTTCGTATTCTCTTGCTCTTGCCCCTTCTTTAACTGCTTTGTATATGAATTTTTTATTCGCTTTAGCTAATTGAGAAGTTATAGAGTTCCAGACGTATTGAATGCGGTTAGCGTTAATTGGTGTGGTATGTTTTGAAAAATCAAGTTGATAGGATCTCAAAATTTCATCTTGCACCTTTTGTAATTTACCAATGTCTTTAGTCTGTGAAAAGATGTTCGCAGGCTCTGGCATTCCACCACAAATCATATATGTTTTAAATTCAAACAGTAATGGTTCAAAAAAGGCTTTAGGTATTTTCTCTAATGTTTTTTTATTTAAATAATGAATGTAGGTTTGATAGAGTTTGTCGTTTGTATTCAATAAATATTCTTCGAATGTAAGCGGATTCAAATCTAAGAACTCGACTTTACCAACAGGAAATGAATGTTGCTGTCCTAAAGTAATTCCAAGTAATGAGCCAGCAGATATTATATGGTATTTAGTTTTCGCTTCTTGGAAATATTTAAGAGAAGTGAGCGCTTTAGGACATTCTTGAATTTCGTCAAATATTATCAATGTTTTAGTTATGTCTATCTCCTTCCCTCTAAAAAGTGTCAGACTCTCCATAATTCTGTCTGGCTCTTTATTTAATTCAAAAAAGTCATTTAGTTCCTGATTTAATTCAAAATTGAAATATGCTACATCTGCATAATTGTCTTTACCAAAAGATTGAATTAAAGTCGTTTTACCTACCTGCCTTGCTCCCATTACAACTAAGGGCTTCCGCTGAGCATTGCTTTTCCAACTAATTAAGCTCTCTTCGATTTTACGTCTAAATAGCATATAAGTGTATTAAATGTGTAAATATACTCAATATATTTGTATATAATGTGTTATTATGACGAATTTTACCACTTATTGCCAATAGTAGGCTCTTTTTCCAGAGAAATATTTGGCATTTAGCCGATTTAGAGCTTTCCTATTATATTTTGCATATATTTTCTGGTGAGATTTGAATCTAGACAAAAACATAATCACTTTTGGACAAAGGCAAACTTCGAATTCTTTCTCCAGTAGCTTTGAACAAGGCATTCGTTAATGCAGGTGCTGCTGGTGGCACGCCTGGTTCGCCCACACCGCCTGGTTCTTCATTATTTTCCATAATCGCCACAGTGATCTTTGGACAGTTATACATTTTTAGCATTTGATAGTCATGGAAATTGCTCTGTACTGGACTTCCATTTTTCCAAGAAATCTCTCCATGAATGGCTGCTGACAATCCAAATACTATCCCACTTTGCATCTGTGCTTCAATTGTATCCGGATTTACTGTATTCCCACAATCAATTACACAGTAATAGTTTACAATTTTAAACTCTTTCTCACCCATCTTTTTAATCTCAGCTACCTGCGCCACTATAGATTCAAAGGAATATTGCAGTGCTATGCCCTGATACGTATCTGCCTCCTGCTTGCCCCAATTACTCATCTCCTTTAGTCTGTCCAATACGTTTAAATACCTAGGCTGATCCAGTAACATATTCCGTCTAAATTCTAATGGGTCCTTGCCTGCAGCATGTGCTAACTCGTCTATAAATGATTCTTGAAAGAATCCATTTTGACTATAGCTCACAGATCTCCAAAATCCCACTAAAATATCTGTTTCGAAATTTCCAAATGAAACTCTGTGATTAGGAATATTATATGCTTGATTATCTAAACCTTCCAAGGTCGTTTTTGCTTTCTCAGCTGCAGGTGCCATCAAAGGAACTATCCTACCTAAGGCCTGCCGTTCTACACTTTGTATTGCAAGGTTTGCCTGTAGCGCTTTTAGTGATCCATCTTGAGTTACAACTCCTGACATTTTACATACTGCTCCTGGCCTGTACATATCATTTTTCATATCCTCTTCCCGACTAAATATCATTTGAACTAACTTGCCCTGCATGGCTTTAGCAGCTGCTCCAATGAGTCGTGGAAAATCTGGTTCGCCCTTTCTTCCGAATCCACCACCGAGATAGGTGATATTAATTTTAATCTTGTCTTTAGCAACACCAGAGGATTCATTCAACATAGTTTCTGCAACAGAAATTGCCTGATGCCCCATCCATGCTTCCAAGTTTCCATTCTCCATGATAGCTGTGGCGTTCACTGGTTCCATACAGGCATGTGCCAAATAAGGAACCTCATAGTATGCTTCTAGTTTCCTCTCTCCTTCTTGCACATCTTCATTTGTAATTCCCTGTACGTCTCCCTTATCAATTCGAACTGAAATGGGATCTTCATCTGCAATGCGTCTCATTTCACCAAAGTAATAGGCTGAGTCCATATCTGGCACCTGTGCACCCTCTTCATTTACTTCTAAGCTTTTTGCTGCCTGCATGGCACGCCAAGAATTGTCAGCATAGACTAAGGCCTTACCGTATTCTGTCAACACCACTTTCAAGACACCGGGCAGTTTTAAAACCTCTTCTTCGTTTTTAAATCCTGTAATTTTATTTCCAGTAATCTTTGCATGTTTCACAGCAGCATAGACCATATCTTTTTCCTTATAGTCTAAACCAAACATTGCTGTACCATTTACCTTGGCTGGTATGTCTAGACGTTGGACTGGCTTTCCAACTATTTTGAATTCAGATTTTGCTTTTAGGGTCGGCAGTTTGTCTAACGTATAATCCTTCGCAGATTCAGCAAGTGCACCATAGGACAATCGCTCGCCACTTGTGGTATTTATAACAAAGCCTAATTCTGCCTTACATGTAGAGGCATCTACGTCCCAAGTCTTTGCTGCGGCTTGGATTAACATTTCTCTTGCAGTAGCACCGGCATAACGCATTCCTTCCCAGGCATCAATCACAGTAGTACTCCCTCCTGTTGCTATTACAGGCATAAAGGATAAAATTTTACCCATGGGGCCAAATCCTGTAAATGCGTTTTCTCTTTTTTGTGTGGATAGAAAGGTATTTGCGTAGGGCGATTCTGCCTGCGGATGGATGACTTGAACATCCTCAAAATTCACTTCTAACTCTTCTGCGATCAGCTGGGCAAGAGCAGTATATACGCCCTGCCCCATTTCAGATCTTGCCACCGCAAGAGTTATCTTATTATCTGGAGCAATACGTATCCATGCATTGAGCGATGCGCCCTCTCCCATCCCCTTTCCAGAATACTTTTTAATGGATCTACCAACATAAGCAAGTCCACCTACGCCTACTACTAAACCCAATCCTAACAAGCCGCCTATTCCTAAAAATCCTCTGCGCGTCCATTTAGATAAGGAGCTTCTTTCTTTTGTATTTTTCTCTGCCATTTCTCCTTATTTAATTGTTACTGCCTTACCTGCCTGAGCTAATCGCTCTGCTGCCAGATAAATGGCAGCACGAATTCTATTATAGGTGCCACACCTGCAAATGTTTGTCATAGCGGCGTTGATATCTTCATCGCGTGGCGCTGGAATATCTTTTAATAATTGTGTAGCAGCCATGAGCATTCCAGACTGACAATAGCCACATTGGGGAACTTGTTTTTCTATCCATGCTTCCTGCAATACGCTCAATGTTCCAGCAGCATCCGATGACTCTATAGTTTGAATATCCATATTCTCTAAAGAGCCTACGGGTAATGAACAAGACCGCATAACTGTACCATCTACGATTACTGAGCAGGCCCCGCACTGTGCTATACCACAGCCATACTTTGTGCCCGTCATATGCAATTCATCTCTAAGAACCCATAGTAAGGGCATACTTTCCTCCACTTCTACATCCACTATTTCTCCATTAATCTTGAGCTTCATATCTATTATATGTTTTATGCAAAATATGAATAAGTTAAGCAAGTCAAGAATTGAATCTGAAAAAGTTTACTAGTTTGCATCAAACAATGAATATTAGAGTTTGAGAATGGAATTGTACAGAATAATGCGTAGTGGTAAAAGGAATGCAAGATGCATAACACTCTCTGTATTGTTGCTCTTTGGCATTAGCTTGGATGGTCAAGAGAAACTGGATACCATCGCATTAGAGAACATACAAATTCAGGCAACACAGATACCAACGATTCTAGAATTTACTCCTCTTTCATTATCTGTGGTGAAAGAAATTGATCAGAAACAATTCTTTGCAAAAAACTCTATCCAGGAATTCTTACAAACCCAGTCGGGCGTGTTTAATCTAAATGAATTAAATCATGCACAGGACTTACGTATTTCCATTCGGGGTTTTGGTGCACGTGCATCATTTGGAATTCGGGGTATAAAATTAATCGTAGATGGGGTTCCAGAAACAACACCGGATGGACAGGGGCAGATTGACAACTTAGAATTGGATAATATCAATACCATTGAAATAATAAAAGGTCCTAGTTCGGGACTTTATGGAAACGCTTCTGGAGGAGTCATACAACTAAGTTCCAATTTTGATGTAGATAAAAATTTTATCCAGTCACGTACTCTGATTGGTCAGTATGGCATGTTCAAACAAAATATTCAAATAGGCATTAGGGATCAAAAGTCTTCTCTCATATTGAGTGGGAATTTATTTAGCACGGATGGATATAGAATGCATGCACGTAGTAGATCTGATTTGTTTTCTCTGAGATATCAATATCGCCTTAGTCCCGTTTTTAAAATTCGTTTCTCTGCAAATTATTTAAACAGTCCATATGCAGAAGACCCCGGTGGAATAAATCTTGATAGCGTTCAAGAAGATAGGAGAAGTGCTCGTACTAACAATGTCAATTTTAATGCAGGAGAAGCTATTCAGCATTTTAAAAGCTTTGCATCTTTATCCTATGTTAGTGATAGCAAAAAATTCGAGTCTAAAGTATATTATCACAAGAGAGCATTTGATGGTCGACTCCCCTTTGCAAATGGTGGAGTCATAGATTTAAACAGAGACTTTTTTGGCAACAGCAGTCATCTCAGTTTCTATAATGACCAAGAAAAAATGCACAACAAATTATTATTGGGATATGATCTCCAATTCCAATCAGATAAGCGATTAAGATTTGTAAACCAAGATGGCGAGGCAGGCGAAAAAACACTGGAGCAAACCGAATCATTTAATAACTATGCTATTTTTCTTGTAGATCATTTTAAATTAGACAATGAACTCGATGTTCATTTTGATCTTCGTTATGATTTCAATCAATTATCTGTTGCAGATGATTTCTTAGAAGATAGGGATGACAGTGGCAATATCGATTATCAGGCGATCAATTATGGATTGGGATTAGGGCTTAGTAAATGGAAGGACTACTACCCTTTTGTTAGGCTTTCTTCTAGTTTTGAGACACCTACGCTGAGTGAACTTTCAGCAAATCCAATGGGAGGTGGATTTAACCAAGATCTCGACCCTATCCGTTCTACTAATTATGAACTAGGATTCCGTTGGACACGTGAGCAATTTTCTTTCTCATCTTCCCTATTTTATATTAATAGTAGCAATGAAATTGTAGCCTTTGAATTAGAGGATTTTCCTGGGCGTGATTTTTTCAGGAACGCAGGAAGGACACAGCGCATCGGATTTGAATTAGATACTCAATTTCAAAAAGGAGATAATTATGTCATTCAGGCAAACTATAGTTTTTCTCAATTCCAGTTTGCAGAATTCATTGTTAACGGCTTAGATTTTAATGGTAATCAATTGCCTGGATTACCCATGCACCAATTTAATCTAAATATTTCATATACACTTCCATTTCAAACCAAACTAAATCTTATACACCAACTGAATGGACAATTGTTTGCGGACGATTCCAATTCCGTCCTGATAGATTCGTATCAGCGAACAGACCTTCGTTTTGATAAAAGTCTGATGGTCCAAAATAGACGCTTTGGAATCTTTGGAGGTATTAATAATCTGTTTAATCAAGCTTACTTTGATAATGTACGCATAAATGCATTCGGTGGAAGGTACTATGAGCCCGCTCCTGGGATAAACTACTACCTAGGTTTATATTTCAAAATCCAGCGACCATAGTAAATTCGGTATTGACAGAAAAGACATATTATAAATTTTACATTTTGTCTTTTTACTAACAGCAAGTAATGTTGTCTTTGGTTTGTGTCCATATTCATATGTTTTTAGACAAATTATTTCCTTACTTTTGCATCCAATAATTAAAGTAAATGAAACAATTAGTTTGTGTAAGTAAAACGCCTGATACCACAACTAACATTAAGTTAGCGGAAGGTGGAAAGGCCTTAGATTCAGCAGGAGTCAATTATATCTTAAATCCTTATGATGAATGGTATGCCCTTGTGCGTGCTGTTGAACTAAAAGCTGTGGCAGGTGGAACAATCACAGTTATCAATATTGGAGATGCTTCTAATGATACAGTAATCAGAAAGGCTTTAGCAATTGGTGCAGATGATGCAGTACGTGTAGATATGCAACCAGGTAATGCTCTATCAGTTGCAAAGGCAATTGCTGATCATGCAAAAGAAGGTGGATATGATATTATTTATTGTGGTAAAGAATCCATCGATTACAATGGTTCACAAGTGGGTGCAATGCTTGCAGAATATATGGACCTACCCTATGTGGGTCTAGGTATACACATGGAAGTAGAGGGCAATAGTGCGACAATCAAACGTGATATAGAAGGTGGTACAGAAACTGTACAAGTCAATACTCCATTTGTTCTTTCTTGTGCAAAAGGAATGGCAGAGCAGCGAATACCAAATATGCGCGATATCATGTCAAGTAAAAGGAAACCTATTGATGTAATATCTGGAGAAATTACTAATACATCTACAAGTATAAGCAACTATGATTTACCAGCAGGTAAAGCAAGTGTAAAGATGATAGATCCAGATAACATGGATGAATTAGTAAGATTATTAAAAGAAGAAGCCAAAGTGCTATAAAAGAGAAACCAATGGTATTAGTATACGCAGAAAATTCAGACGGTAAATTCAAGAAGGCAGTTTTAGAAACTGTTAGCTATGGAAAGAAAACCGCTGACCTAATGGGCACAGAGTGTGTTGCATTAGTTTTAGGAAATGTAGATGATGCTGGGCAGCTAGGAAAGTATGGTGCTTCAAAAGTTATACAAGTGAATAATGATGCACTTGCTAATTTTGATAGTCAAACCTACAGTAAAGCAATTTCGGCTGTTGCAGAAAATCTAGGTGCACAAGTTGTATTACTTAATCAAAATTCATCAGGAGTATCTCTTACAGGAAGAGTTGCTGTTCGTCTAGGTGCAGATTGTGCATCTGGTGTAAATAGTCTTCCTAGCCTTGATGGAGCTAATCTTCAAGTTCAAAAGAAAATCTTTTCAGGAAAAGCGATTTCGAATATCTCTTTGACTGCAGCAAAAAAAGTAATCTCAGTTACTGGAAATACTATTCAACCAGAAGAGACAGGCTCTGATTGTCCTATTGAAAGTATGGATGTGGAAGTAGGATCTGCTGGCGTGCAAGTGGTATCAAGAGACGAACAAACCGGAGGACCTGCTCCCCTACCTGAAGCAGAACTTGTTGTGTCTGCAGGAAGAGGAATGAAGGGTCCAGAGAACTGGGGAATAATTGAAGACCTAGCAAATACGATAGGAGCAACCACTGCCTGCTCAAGACCAGTAGCAGATGTGGGTTGGAGACCACACCATGAGCATGTAGGACAAACGGGTGTGGCAATCAGACCTAATTTGTATATAGCAGCAGGAATCTCAGGTGCGATTCAGCATTTAGCTGGCGTTAACAGTAGTAAGTGTATTGTTGTTATCAATAAAGATCCCGAGGCTCCTTTCTTTAAGGCAGCAGATTATGGAGTATGTGCAGATTTGTTTGATGTAGTACCAAAGTTAACAGAAGCTATTAAGAAGACTATGTCGTAGAAACCAGAGTCTTAGAAGTATAAAAAGTCCAATTAGTGAAATGCATTGATTGGACTTTTTCTATTTAAATGTATAAACTGCCGTTAAAGACTATCTAAATTCGTCTTCGATATATTTGCAAACTGCAATTATCTCTTCATCCTTCATCATCCCCTTAAAAGGTGTCATCAAGCCTTTTCCGAAATACACCTGAGCTACACTCTCTTCTAATGATATCTTTGACTTGCTCAGATCCTTAGCTCCATTTACCATCATCTTACCATTGAAGCCGTGACAGGACGAACAACGCATTTTAAAGACCGTTGATGCCTTCACTGCCTTTACCTTATCTTTTGAAGTTTTCTTGATAAGGTCCTTTGCCTTTGATAATTGCTCCTTTGTCATAGGTGGACTTGTAGACGCACTGCTTTCTTCATTTGATGTCTGAGATTCGCCAGTAGCCTCATCCGAAGATCCTGGTTTCAGTTCGATATTTTTTGCTGTTTGGTTTTTCTTACTTGAAGATGCATCCGTATTCTTCTTATCTCCCCCACAGCTCATTACAACTAAGATCACACAAATTGAACATATAAGTCTCATATCTTTAATTTTTACACTAATGCAAGGTAATAATTCGAAGTTTTATACATGGCATAAATCTTCTTCCATTAGTCAACAAAATAGCGAATATCCGTCTGTTTTCTGTCTCTTGCTTTTTTTAGCAGGTTGCGACCTAACTGGTAGGCATGTACTTCCTCTGGCCCATCTGCAATACGCATGGCACGCCAATGACTATACATTGCTGCTAAGGGTATATCTGTACTCATTCCTTTTCCACCAAACACCTGCATGCATTCGTCAATAATTCTTGAAGCTTCTGGAATGACAGATATCTTTAGTGCTGCGATATAATCCTTTGCTCCCTTCGCCCCTAAGGTATCCACCATGTATGCAGTTTTTAAGGTAAGCATTCTACATTTCTCTATTGCACAGAATATTTTTGCAGTTTTTTCACGAATACTGCCCATCTCATGATATGGTTTCCCAAAGGCTGTTCGTTCGTTCACACGTTTACACATATAATCAAACGCACGCTGTGCAGCACCGATAGAACGCATGGCATGATGTATTCTTCCAGGACCTAATCTACCCTGTGCTATTTCAAAACCTTTGCCCTCTCCTAAAATTATATTCTCAGCGGGCACACGTACGTTATGTAAGAGTACCTCACAATGGGCACTTGGAAAATCAAACTGGCCCATAGCAGAAAGATCGCGGACAACTTCAACGCCTTCTGTCTTCGTTGGAATTATGATCATAGATTGCTGCGTATAGGAAGAGGCTGAGGTATCCGTTTTGCCCATGACAATATAGAAGGAACAATTAGGATGTCGCACATTTGATGACCACCACTTACGGCCATTAATGAGATAGGAATCTCCATCACGCACTATAGAAGTCTCAATATTTCTTGCATCGGAACTCGCAACGCTAGGTTCTGTCATCAAAAAAGCAGATCGGATCCTGCCTTCTAACATAGGTAGCAGATATGTTTCTTTTTGTTTTTCCGAACCATACTTCGCTAAGACCTCCATGTTTCCAGTGTCAGGTGCATTGCAGTTAAATATTTCAGATGCCCACATAATCTTTCCCATTTCTTCTGCTAAGACTGCGTACTCTAGGTTTGTGAGTCCACCTGTATGTTCTGCATAATCTAAGGGGAGAAACAAATTCCACAGCCCTTGTTCTCTTGCTTTTTCTTTTAATGGCTCAATAGAAGGATGTAATTTTTTAGGATTCCTAGCGTAATATAATTCCACCTCATGTTCTATAGGATAAATATGTGTATCCATAAATGCAATCAGTTCCTCTTTATACTTCTTAGCCTTGTCTGATAATTCGAAATTCACTTAAACTGTTTTTATTCTGTTAATCAATTTATGCTTCTAGCACTTCCCGCGCTACAATGGCCAAATCTTTTGCCGCTTGACCAAAGGCAGCCATACGTGGATCAGTAGATGCTCCTTTTTTATATCGACTATATAGCTGCTGGGCTACCACGACTCCCTTCATACAGGCAAAGGCTTCATACCAGGCAATATTTTCGATGGATAGGCCGGTGTATTCTTGATACTTTGCTAATAAAAAAGTCTTAGGTGGAAAATTACCATGTAGCTGAATCGGAAGTGACTTAAATTTCTTATTATGCTCATTTGGATAATAACTTAAGCAGGTACCTAGATCAATAAGAGGATCTCCAAGAGTACACATGTCCCAGTCAAAGATAGAACTCACTTTATCTGGATTATCCGCTTGAAATTGGCAGTTGTCTAATTTAATGTCATTGTGAATAATGGAAGCTCTTTGTGCCATGGGAATATTAGACTGCAATTGTTTTATAACAATGCTCATATTGTCATCGTCCTCTAACTTTGAAAGGTCCCATCGCTTAGCCCAGCCAACTAACTGTCGTTCGACAAAGCCTTCTGGTCTACCTAACTGATTTAATCCAGCCTCTTCAATATCTACTAAATGCAGCTCGGCCATAGCACGTATCATCGCGTCCACTAGTCGCATCTCAATTTGTTCAAAACTTGTAAAGCATGCTAAGACCTTGGTTCTTACCACTACCCCAGTTCTCCGTTCAATCACTACAAACGGAGCACCAATAATAGATTCATCTTCACAAAGGTGAAAGGCTCTAGGAGCTCTGGGGTAAAGTTTGTACAATTGGGACAAGACTCGATATTCTCTTTTCATATCATGTGCACCCGGTGCAATTTTCCCAAAGGGAGGTCTGCGTACTATGAGTGCACGATTATCAAAAGAAACAAGATAGGTTAGATTCGCATGTCCGCCATGGAATTGTGTTGTGTGCATCTCCCCAATTAGATTAGGGAAAATAGTTTTCATGTATTTTTCAAGTTGAACCCAATCTAGCTCTTCCCCCTTACGTACTGCTTGTGCTTTATCCATTTACTAGAGTATGCTATAATCATCAAAGTTGCCAGAACGTTTTTGAATTCCTGCCATTACGGCTTCCATCTGATTTTTACTTTTCAGAAGTTTGCTTTGTGCAACAGACTCCTGCATAAGGCCTTCTTCAGCATCCACATAAGGAGCAGCGTTTAAGATCTTTTTAGACTGCACTATGGCATCTGGACTTTTGGAAGCAATTTCTTCTGCTAGTGCAATTGCAGATTCTAGTGGCGTTTCTGATAACTGAGTAGCAAAGCCATATTCCAAAGCCTCCTTTCCTGAAAATGTTCTGTGTGTATAGGTAAGCAGTTTTATTATATCAGCGCGCACTGAATGTCGGAACAATTGGGTTCCTGCCATATCAGGAACGATACCCCATTTGGTTTCGAGAATTGCCAGCTTTGTCTCTGGAGCAACTATCCGAATATCACAGCCCATCATGATCTGCAGTCCGCCTCCAAATGCATAGCCATGTACAGCTGCAATTACTGGAACGGGAAGTGCGTGCCATTGCCATACTAATTTTTGCCAATCATTCAAAATACCGTCTGTTCGATGAATCACATTTTCTACAGCAACTGTTCCTATTGCACTAAACTGCGCTTGTACATCTAATCCAGCACAAAATGCTTTCCCTGCTCCAGTCAAGACAACAGCGCGAATAGATTTGTCTTGTTTAAGTGTATCGCCTATTTCTAGAATTGCTTTAATCTGATCATCGTCTAGGGCATTCAATTTTTCTGGTCGATTAAATGTGACGATAGCAATGTGATTCTTTTTTTCTAGTGTTACGCGTGACATAGTGTTTATTTTTCTGGATACAACCCAATGTACAATCTAAATTGCAGACTGATTCAATTTATTTAAAAATAACACAGTTGTTTTCTTTAAGCTGAGTTGTATTATCTAAGATAGCTTAAAGTATAGCTTGCTGCGAGAGCCTGCCTGCGTGCGCAAGCAGGCAGGGAACATGAAGGGATTTGTCTCATGCTTGAGACCGACCGAACAGGGAGCCCGGAATACTCCGACCTAATTGCCTAGTTAAGTAGGCAGGTAGGTCTCGCCCTAAAAAAATTACATAAAGAGCGTTTAGATTTAATTACAACTGCCTCCGTTAAATTCGTAGAGTGTTATGAAATCATCAAACTCATCACTAGTTGTAAAATCTTCTGGGCATACAGTTCCTGCGTCCGTCAAGGTAGGTTCACCGTTTGCTACACATTCCCTGCATTCTGCACCACAAGAACTTAATATAACCATGGTAAACATAGCAAAGAGCAGTGTCATACTTTTTATCGCGTTTTTCATAATTCTGTAATTTTCCTCAAAATACGGATTTGTAGGACATAAAAAAAGGCACAGTTATAGAACTGTACCTTAATTTTTATAATTATTTTTTGAGGTTTTTTAGAAACCCATGCCTCCCATAGCACCCATTGTTTTCTGGAATTCGTCGAAGGTCATTTTTTTATACCCAGTTGTATTAATTTCTAATTGAGCTCTCTCCACATCTTTTTTGATTTCAGTTGTAGTGTATACCATTTTAAAGTCTGATGTATTCATAACTAGCTCTAATGGAAATCCATCTAAATCCACAGTTTCTAGACCTTTGATTAGATTGTTATTTGCTTTTATGGCATCTGTTACATACAGTGAAACAGTCATTCCATTTGCAATACCTACATTCGCCTTATAGCACTCATATCCAAGAATGTTTTTTGTATCTGCTTTGTCATACGATACCTTCATATTCTCCATTGCCTTTTTAGCTTCTGGTGTATTGTTAGCAGCGTTTAATTCTTCTGAAGTTGTCTCTACCATCATCTTCTGTCCCATCATATCAAACAACAAGGTCGTGGCATCTGTCTTCATGTTACTGTGCGTGCTCATAGACACCATACCCCCCATAAAGCTCTGTTGTACGAGTGCAGTTTCTTCATTGAAGAAATAGTTTGTTTCGCTTCCTTTCATCATCTCAAAGGCTGTAGCCATCTGTTCGTTATCAGAACTTGCTTCCGTGAGTTCCATTTTTATAATCCCCTTACTCAGCGTTTCCTGCGCCGTTGCTGTAATCGTTATAAGTAAGAAAAGAGGAAGTATTAAAAGATTTTTCATTTTTATTTCTGTTTAATTTACTCGAAAAGTACAAAGCTATAATGGAATAATTGTAGTGAAAGTTTCACTTTAAGAGGAGATTCAGATGAATTAACCATTTTTTAAGACTAAATACGCCATTCATCAATGTATTTCATGAATATTTTGGCAAGATTTTCAGCATCTGCAATGGCTCTATGGTGTACGCCGGTAAACTCAAAACCCTCTTTTTTAACGGTTGCCTTAAGGCCACCATGCTTATCCATTTTCTTCAAATCATGATATTCATCCTTTAAATCCTTGTGCGGTTCTAACCAATCAGGATCTAGATTATGCAGGACACAATCGTTAATCAACAGTTGCTTATCATAGGCTCCCCAAGAACAAAACATATATTCTTCATCGTAAATGTCAACCCATTCTCTAAAGTCTTCTTCTACTTTTGGAAAGGTATCTGCTCGATCTACATCTTCTTGTGAAATGGAAGTAAGCTGTTTGCAAAAACCAGAAAGAACCTTATTTACAGAGGGCTGTATAAAGCGCTCAAAAATCCCTAGGATTTCTCCATACTGATTTACTTTGTAAGCTCCTATTTCTATGATTTCTTGGACTCCCTTTGGTGGTCTTCCCCTCCAGCAGGTCGCCTCAAGATCGTATATTATAAAGTTCACTGCTATTTTTTCATTAAAGACTATAAGAGTCCATTCTGTTATGGTAAAAATATAAAAGCTTTAAGCTTTTCGTTTTAACGAGATTATTGTCTAAAAACAGTGGAGCACTAGGATGATAAATGCCTAGATTTTGTAGTCCAAGATGAATTACTTGATCAAGTTCTCCATTAAGTTCTGGATCCATATCCAATAAACTTAAGGCTTTCATTTTAAATAGTTTCTCCCGAAGTTCGTTAAAATATAACTTAAATTCTTCGTACGGGATACTTACTTCATTAGTAGGTAATTGGACGAGGCCAAAAATATCTAAATCTTTATGCTTCTCTTGCAGCATCTTAAATGCTGAAAAAGCGACAAGGTGAGAAGCAAGTATCACATTTTCTTCTTTATATGCGTCTACAATTTTATCAGCTAATTTTTTAGTGTAGACAGTTTCACGTTGAAGATCTTTATTTTTTTCTCCCTCTTTCTCAAAAAACTGACTTATGTCAACTACATTACCGTTTCTATCAATGCTTTCTCCATTTTCATTCAATGTATTACCTAATACATCGATGGGTTTGCCAAATTTTATAAGAACATCTGACTCCCTTGTATAGAGCCTTTTAATAAATCCAAATGTTGTTCTGATCTTCCCTCTCTTCTCTTTAGTCTTCATATATTTTTCGCGTCCCGTTTTACGCAGATGTTGTTCGATGAGACTACCTGCTTCTAAGACAAAATTGTAACTAACAATGACAGGTACTATGAAGATTTTATTATCTGAATTATGCTTTATACAGTAACGCTGTGCATCTATCACTGAGCCCAGCAAACCTAATTTTAGTTTGTCTTCTAAGTGGCCTGAACGAGATCTTGTACCTCCTGGGAAAAATATATTGCTGTTTCTTTTGACTAAGGAAAGGCTAGTATATGATTTTAAATTTTCTAAATAGATTGGATTCTTTTTCCTTCTATCTACACGATATGGCCCTAAGCGATTTAGGTAATAGGCAATGATTTCCATATCGTATAAATTCAATCCTGCTCCAAAACTAAATCCAGGTAAGCCTATACGTTCATCTGTTATATAACCAATTTGAATAGAGTCAAGATTTGTGAAATGCGTAGGCACTAAAACTACAGTACCATGATCATATAGACCGCGCACCTCTTCCATGTGCCCTCTCACTTTAAACTTTGTCAACATCTTTTCCTTAGTACCCCACATTTTTAAAAAGCCATGTCCGAAGGCTTTAAAATAAAGCCGTTTGAAAAAACCATTTAAGAACCGTTTTGCAAACCGGTAGGTTTTAGGATTGAAGTCACCAACGATTTCTTCAGAATACCTATTAATTATTCTTCTTAGTAACTGGTCATATTCTCCTTCTGGGTTTATTCTCTGTCCTATTTTAGTGAGCTCCCCTTGCAACTCTTTCCAGTACTCCTTGTCATCCGGAGGATCTACCTTCCAAGGATTATTTTTAACACGCTGGCTTTCTAGATATACCGTTTTATTAAGTAAGGGTTCTAAATCGTCTTGGTACTGTTCCTTGATTCTAGAATAGGTATAGGCATTGAGTTCTTCAATAAACTCAGGTCTTTGTTTGGCAAATTTACGTATTGGCCAATCCTCTATATCTTGTATTATATGGGGATAATTATTTTGCACTTGACTTCTAACCGCTAAAATCAGAATTTATTCGATAATTCCTCTATAAAATCCAGTATCTCTTCTCTACCTATATGTTTTTCCGAACTTGTTGTAAACTGTTGCGGCAATGAATTCCAGTACTTTAAGAGCTCATTTTGAATTCTAGCGATATTTGTTTTGACCTGTGCCTTTTTTAACTTATCCATCTTCGTGTAAACCAGACAGAACGGGATACTGTTTTCTCCCATCCAATTTATAAACTCCCTGTCTATAGCTTGTAATTCGTGTCTCAGGTCTATTAATACAAAGGCTACTTGCAAGTTTTCTCGGACTATCAAATAGCGTTCAATCATTTTTTCCCACGCAGATCTGTCCTTTTTTGAGCTGCGTGCATATCCATAACCAGGCAAATCCACCAAATACCACTTATCATCAATATCGAAGTAATTGATACTCTGAGTTTTACCCGGTGTATTTGAAACCTTTGCTACACCTTTTCTATTGCATAACATGTTGATTAGAGAGGATTTACCCACATTCGATCTTCCAATAAAAGCAAACTCTGGCCGTTTATCCTTAGGACATTGACTTTCTTTCTTAAAACTTCCAACAAAACTGACTTCTTCAATATGCATTACGGCACTTTTTTTGTTACATTATAATAAATCCTAATATAAATTACGTTTATATTAGAAGCAATTGATCCTATCTTACTCAATTTTCCCCAAAAACTAAGCATTTTACTAAAAAACTTAATTATGCAACAACTTACTTCCCTTTTCTTGATTCTGATGCTGAGTAGTAGTCTATTTGGACAGGTCGAACTTGGCGTTAAAGCTGGCGTTCATAGCTATGATCTCAGTAAGATAGCTGAGCTTCAAATCATGGATGGAGATCTTGACTTTAGCTTACAACCTAACTCAGCGAGTTATGGCTTTCAATTTGGTCTATATTCTCGCGTGAAACTACTTGGTTTCTTTGTAGAACCTGGACTATTACTTAATTCCACAAAATTCTCCTATGAATTGTCAGATGGTGATATAGTAGACGCAATACGTGAAGAAAGCTTTCTAAACCTAGATATACCTATGGTCGTAGGGATACCACTCATCCCCTTTCTAAAAGCCAAAGTAGGTGCTGTCGGTCACGTTAGCTTGGATAGTAGTTCGGATTTATTAGATATAGTTGGCTATAGTCAGACGATCAGTAGATTGAAATATGGCTATTTATTGGGCTTTGGACTAGATATTGTGAAATTAAGACTCGAGATTATGTATGAAGGGAATCTGGATAATTTTGGAGATCATATCACATTGAACGGAAATACCTTTGAGTTTGACAAGAAACCTAGTCGCTTTTTAATAAATGTAGGCTATGCTTTTTAAGAGTTTACGGTATAATTCTTGCATATAAAATATTGTTAGCGATTAATTCGCTACCAACTGTTAAAACCAACAAGGGTATATATTTTTAATATATACCCTTTTTATATATATCCATAGTATATTTGTCCTTCAAAATCCTAGATATATATTATGGCATTACTTATCGCCTTTGCACTACTCTCTACAATAGCTTCATTTCTTTGTTCCATTTGGGAAGCTGTATTACTCAGCATAACGCCCTCATTTATTCAGGTAAAAATGGAAGAAGGAGACGGCTTAGGGAAAACCTTAGAATCCTTTAAAGAAAATATAGATAAGCCCCTAGCGGCCATACTTACACTAAATACTATCGCACATACTGTGGGTGCGATTGGTGTGGGTGCGCAGGCCACAAAGATATGGGGAGGATCTATCATGGCAACAATGGTAGTCCCTGTTGTGATGACATTAATTATTTTGATTCTTTCAGAGATTATACCTAAAACAATTGGAGCAAGTCACTGGAAAAGTTTGGCCGGTTTTACTGCTACCAGTCTTAAAGGAATTATGTGGTTTCTAACGCCACTTATTTGGGTAACACAAATGATTACAGGTTGGTTGAAAAAGGACAAAGATAAGAGTGTATTCAGTCGAACAGATTTTGCTGCAATGGCAAAAATCAGTGCAAAGTCAGGTGCTACCTCTGCAAGCGAATCTCGGATCATTGACAACCTTCTAAAAATGAATAGCGTACGTGCTAAGGATATCATGACCCCACGTACTGTAGTAACAGCTGCTCCCGAGGATATTTCTATTGGAGATTTCTATGAAGAAAACGAAAAGCTTAGATTTTCTCGTATCCCCGTCTTTGAAGACAGTAAGGATAACATCACTGGCTTTGTCATGAAGGATGATATATTAAAAGCTATTATCGATAAAAAATCTGCACAAGAATTAAAAACGATTCGCAGAGATATCGCCGTTGTGACTGAGGGTTCACATATCCAAAAAGTCTTTGATAGCCTCATGGAAAGTAAAGAGCAGATCGCACTTGTCGTAGACGAATTTGGTGGTATGTCTGGCATCCTTTCTATGGAAGATGTTATAGAAACTATATTAGGCATGGAGATAGTAGACGAATTTGATAACGTCGAAGACTTACAACAGCTTGCTAGAAAGAACTGGGAAGCGAGAGCTAAAGACCTGGGGATTGTTGAGAAAGAAGGATAGTACATTTTTTGACACTAGATTTTAGAGTCTATTTGGGCGTGCCCTTTTTCTTCAGCTAATTGCCTCAGAAAAACGTCGCAGTTTTCCATGCTCGTTACTCACTCGGTCCTACGGACTAGCAATTTCATTGCTCCATTACAAGTTGCTCACGCAAGCAGGATGAAGGGATAGCGAACCATTGAGTGGTTTCGCGGTATCAAGGTTTCCGTCGTTCGGACTGGTATCATGGTTTTTTAACTCAGAAGATATAGAACACGACCCTCTCTCTCAGTCCCTTCATCTCTCCGTCTTTCCCTCAGTTAACAAAAACTATTCTATAGGAACGAATCAGACACTATCAACTCCTTTCTACCCTTTTCATACGTATAAAATCCTTCTCCCGTTTTACGTCCCAGCTTACCTGCGAGTACCATATTGTTTAAGAGTGGACAGGATGCATATTTTTGATTACCAAATCCAGTATACAAAACATCTAGAATGGACTTACATACATCTAGACCTATGAAGTCTGCTAATTGTAGAGGTCCCATTGGATGTGCCATGCCTAGTTTCATAACGGAATCAATTTCTTCTACTCCAGCGACACCCTCATAGAGTGTGTAAATCGCTTCATTGATCATTGGCATCAAGATTCTATTTGCAACAAAGCCAGGATAATCATTTACTTCTACGGGTATTTTAGATAGTTCTTTGGAGAGTGCTGTTACTTTTTGTGTTGTTTCATCACTAGTTCCATAACCCTTTATTACCTCAACGAGTTTCATAAGGGGTACTGGATTCATAAAATGCATACCTATCACCTTATCTGGTCGCTGCGTTGCGCCTGCAATCTTAGTAATGGATATGGATGAAGTATTTGAAGCCAAAATGCATTCTGGCTTTGTGTGCTTTTCCAATGCTTCAAATATTTTCAACTTAACATTGACATTTTCAGAAGCAGCTTCCACTACGAGATCCACATCTTCTACAGCTTCTTCAAGATTCGTATAGGTAGTTATATTCCCCATCGTATCTTTTTGATCGTCCTCTGAGATTTTCTCTTTGGCAACCATACGCCATAAATTCTTATCAATGGTTTCTAATGCTTTTTCCAAAGCTGTATCAGACACATCACATAGATTTACCTGAAAATTATTCATCGCAAATACATGTGCGATTCCGTTTCCCATTGTTCCTGCTCCAATAACTGCTACTTTCTTCATTTAAGCGTATTTTTGTTGCAAATTAACAAAGAATCTTAAGTTGATACACATATTTAACCTTAGAAGTCTTATTCTTATTTTGCTATTAAGCATGAGCGCAACATACTCTTTATATGCGCAAGAAGAGGTATTTGACTTGGACAGTACTTCGCTTGGTTCGGGTGCCTACCTAATGATGGACTCCATAGTAATTACTGCGAGACGCAAAGGCTTTGATGTAGAAACTTTCATCAAACATGTCCTAGAAGACGAAAGCTTTTATTTTGCATTTAAAAACTTGAGACGCAACGCCTACAGTTTTGATATGCATACCGTGTTCTATGACAAAAAAGATAAACCGAAGGCCGAATATTTTGCAACCCAATTACAGTCTATTAAAGACACCTGTAGGACGATGAAAACAGAATATGAATTTATCGAAGGCGATTACTTTAAGAAGAATAAGGAATATAATTATTACACCTCTCGCCTCTTTAATAGAGCCTTTTTAACGAAAGGACAAAAATGTTTTTCTAAGGTAGATACGGTAATGGACTTTAGCACAAAAAACAATTCCCAATTTGAAAATCAAATTGCGCAACTGAAAAAGGTAATATTCTCCCCCGGTAAGGCAACCGGCCTACCTGTACTAGGTGATAAGATGGCCATCTTCAAAGAAAAAATGCGAGCGTATTATGATTATAGTTTAGTAGTAGAAGATTACAAACACTTTGGTGATTGCTATGTCTTTAAAGTAGACGTGAAGGAAAAATTTAAAAAGAAGAAGAAAGGAAAGACAGTAGTAAAATATATGTATACATATTTTGACAGAGAGAACTTACAAATTGTAGGTAGAGAATATCGTGTTAAACATGGCCTGCCTTTGTATAGCTTTGATATGAAACTAGACATTGTTTTAACCAAAATAGGTGATGACTATATCCCTAAATCAATCATAATGGACGGATACTGGGATTTGCTTTTTAAAAAACCTGAAATATTTGATGCAGAATTTTACTTCTATAGTTTTGTACGCTAGTGTACCTAACGTCTTCTTCCTCCTCCACCATATGTCATTGCTTCACCCTTACCAAAACCGTAACTCAAACCAAAACTGATAAATCGACCTAACTGTCTAGAACTACTACTTTCAACACTATCTTGAAATACAAAGGACTCGCGCACTCTTGATGCAAAAACATCTCTTATACTTAGATTGGCAACTACCTTTCCTCCAAGTAATTTGTATCGAGCTCCTAAATCATAATACAGATTACCGGAACGTATGCCTTGTACAGTTTCTATATCAGAATCTAATCTGCCTGTTATTTCCAAATCTAAGCTTTTGTTGAATTTATATTTTGTAGTCAACTTAGTACTCCATTGATCATTACTAAAGTCAAAGTCCTGTTCGTTAAAAGAACCTGTACGTGTGAAAAAGTTATAATTGACATCGCCATTCAAGGTCATTTTTCTAAACGGTGTGTACTTAAAATTCAGCTCAGCTCCTCTCGTATCTGCGGTCCCAATATTGAAGGGTGAAGAAGTGCGTACATCACCATCAAAACTTGTTATATATTCTATTTTATCTGTAGTTATTCTTTGGTATCCACTTAGATTGAAAGTGATATTCTCAAGAATAAACACAGCTCCTAGCTCATAAGAATCTGTAAATTCTGGCATAAGCTGCGGATTTCCTGCACGTATAGAAAAGTTATTCCTTATGTTAAAGAAGGGATTTAAATCCCATAACCTAGGTCTATATATTCTACTACTGTAACTCGTCTGCAAGGATACTCTATCACTTAACTTGTAAGAAATATGTGCAGACGGAAATAGGTTTGTAAAACGCTGTGTGTTCTCTTCTCCGGTATTCTCAAGAAAGGTTGTCAAATCGGTATTCTCTACTCTTGCTCCGCCTTTGAAACTCCATCTGTCTATTTCAAATTGTCCAGTAGCATATGTCCCAAATACCTTTTGGTCATAATTAAATAGATTTGTTAATCCTGGATTTACGACATAGACACCATCTATACGGTCTTCAACACTATAGTCATTACTGACTATGTTATCAACAAACTGAAACCCTGTCTCCAATGTAAATTGTTCATTAAATGGTTTGGTATAGTCTAAGTTGTAGGTAAACTTTGTTTCCTTGAAATCAGTAGCCGTTAGCTGATCATTCAATGCCACCACACCAGTAACTTGATTTTCAGAAAATACTGAAGACTGATCCTTAGAGAACGAGTTACCTATTGCACTAAAGATGAGTTGATGATCCTTATCATCATCAAATTCTCTTTTATATTGAAGGTCATACTGAAACTTTGGATTTGTAGCTGTTGTCACCTCAGAACGTGTCCACATCTTACTTGACTCACCTGCTATAAAATCAAATGCAGTAAATGAGGGCTGATCTTCAATTTCAAGTGTATAGCTTCCTGAAAGCGTAATTATGTTTTTTGGGTTTATATAATAATCTGTACCCAAAACAAAATTGTAGTATACTTCATTTCTTGCCTCTGTTCCGGTACTATTTAATTCAGATCCTGATGATAAATTTTTAAAGGCTGTCTCTGTATCATAGACCCTTTCTTTATAACCAACTCCTGCCTGTGTAAACAGATTAAAATTTTCTGTCCTCTTATTAAGGCTTAATCCTACACTGTGATTATGCGGTGCTCCGGTGTTGACACTAACCGAACCATTTACCGCTTTTTTATCATTTTTCTTTAGCACTATATTTATTATACCTGAGGTACCCTCTGCTTCATATTTAGCAGAGGGATTTGTTATCACCTCCACCTTCTCAATCATGTCTGCTGTAATGTTTCCTAGAGCTCCTGATTCGTCATCAGCAAGAACAGAGGGCTTACCATTCAATAAGATCTGTACGCCACTACTTCCTCTCAGCGTTACAGCACCTTCAATATCAACATTTACTGAGGGTACATTATTGAGTACCTCTAAGGCACTTGCACCCGAATTCGTTAAATCAGAACCTACGTTAAACACGCGTTTATCCCCTCTAAATTCTGTAGTAGATTTTGCTGCAGTTACTACCACCTCTTCTAACATCTTACCTGCCTCATTCATTTCTACTTGCCCAAAATTTACAGAATTGCCGCGCAACTCATATTCACTTATTTCAAGTGTTTCATAGCCTATGAAAGAGATTTTTAGGTACACGTTTTTATTGGAGCTTTCTAATTCGAATTTTCCACCATCTTCTGTTGTTGTTCCTGTTATAAAGCTATCGGTTTCTCTATCATAAAGAGATACATTAGCAAAATCTATTGATTGTCCAGAATTTGCCTCCTTAACAAGTCCAGAGTACACAATTACTTCATCCTTTGTTCCCGGGCTTAGGACAGGATCTATACTGTCTTGCGCAAACAAACCAAGGTTTATCAAAATAAATAGGATAGTAAAAAATGGCTTCATTATGAGTAGTATTATCTTTTGCAAAGATGCGACATAGTTCTCTCTTCCGCTTGATAAATCGTAAAAATTACCTAATTAAAGGTATCATTAACAATTCATTCAAACTTAAAGGGTAAATATCATGGATTGGCATATCTAATAACAAAAAGCGCCTCAGATTGTTTATCAGAGGCGCCATTAGATATTAAATTTTTCCGTGTCTATTCTTCTAATAAAAACGGGTAACGATAATCCCTAGGCGGATTAAGATTCTCTTTGATGGTACGTGGGGATACCCAGCGTAGTAAATTTAGGTAACTACCGGCTTTATCATTCGTCCCACTCGCACGTGCACCTCCAAACGGCTGTTGGCCTACTACGGCGCCCGTTGGTTTATCATTTATGTAGAAATTACCTGCTGAATGACGTAAGGCTTCTGTGGCTTGGCTAATTATATTCCTATCGTTTGAAAAAATAGATCCTGTTAAAGCATACTCAGATGTATTATCAAGTACCTTAAGCATTTTGTCAAAATCTTTGTCTTCATATACATAGATAGTAAGAACAGGTCCAAAAATTTCTTCACACATCGTTCTGTAGTTTGGCTTTTTAGCCTGTATAACTGTAGGCTCTATAAAGTAGCCCACAGATGCATTTGCATTGCCTCCAAAAAGTATTTTAGCGTCTTTATCTTTTTTTGCCTTTGTTATATATGATTTGATTTTCTTAAATGCTTTTTCATCTATAACCGCATTAATAAAGTTTCTAAAATCCTCAGGACTTCCCATTTGGATGGATTTTAAATCTTTCTCCATATAAGCCCAAGTACGCTTCCATAAAGATTTTGGAATATAGGCTCTGGAAGCTGCAGAACATTTTTGACCCTGAAATTCAAAAGCACCTCGAACAAGTGCAACCGCTAATTGCTTAGGATCTGCTGAAGAATGTGCCATCACAAAATCTTTTCCTCCAGTCTCTCCTACTATGCGTGGATATGACTTATATCTCCCTAAATTCTCTCCAATGGTTTTCCACAGCATTCTAAACACACCAGTACTTCCTGTGAAGTGCAAACCTGTAAACTCAGGATGTTTAAATATCACATCTCCTGCTTCCGGTCCAGAAACATGTACAAGATTAATCACACCATCTGGCAAACCTGCCTCTTCAAACAACTCCATGATAACCTGTGCAGAATAGATCTGGGATTCAGCAGCCTTCCAGATAACAACGTTCCCCATCAATGCCGGAGCAGCTGGTAGATTCGCCGCTATAGAAGTAAAGTTGAATGGAGTCAAAGCAAATACAAAACCTTCTAAGGCCCTGTGCTCTAAGCGATTCCAAATACCAGGGGCGCTTTCAGGCTGCTCGGAGTAAATCTCCGTCATATATTGCACATTAAATCTGAAAAAATCTGCCAGTTCACAAACAGCGTCGATTTCTGCTTGATAAGCATTTTTGCTCTGTGCTAACATAGTAGCAGCATTCATACGCTGTCTATACGGTCCAGCTAATAAATCAGCTGCGCGCAAGAAAATTGCTGCTCTTTCTTGCCACGGCATATTCTCCCAAGCTGGTTTTGCTTTTAATGCAGCGTCGATTGCTTTTGATACGTGGCTCTTATTTCCTTTTGAGTAATGTCCCAAGAGATGCTTTTTATCATGTGGGGAGTACATAGCTACCCTTTTGTCAGTACTCACTTTTCTACCACCTATATACATAGGTACGTGCACAGTTTTACTTTTTTGACGCGCGTATTCTTTTTTAAGCGCTAGTTTTTCTGGACTTCCAGGTGCATAGGATAAAACGGGTTCATTGTTCGCTACTGGAACTTCAAAAAATGCATTACTCATGTATAATTATTTAGGAAGGTTTAATAAATTCTGCTATTTCAGAGGGTACAAATGGAGTTGCATCTCCATTTCCTTTTATTATTTCTCTAACTATGGTAGAAGATATATGTGAGTATTGAGGTTGGCTTATAAGGAAGACAGTCTCTATGTTATCACCTATTGTTCTATTTAATTGAGAAATTGTTTTTTCGTAATCAAAATCAGAGGCATATCGCAGACCTCTCAAAAGAAAATTCGCATTTTCTTTTGCACAAAAATTTACGGTTAAGCCTTGGAAATGATCAACAAATACTTTGTCATCATCTTCAAATATTAGATTCAACCATTCTAGACGTTTTTCTAAATCGTAAAAGCTTTTCTTTTGGGAATTAACCCCAATCGCGATGATGATTTTATCAAAAAGAGGAATCGCTCTTTTGACTAAATCTACATGTCCTAAAGTAATAGGATCAAAAGAACCAGGAAATACCGCTATGTTAGGTGTTTTATCCACAATTGATGAAACAAAGAAATAAAAATTAATTAAGAAAAAGTAGTCTTTCTACAGGAGCTTGAATGAATTTAAAAAGAGGTCAATCCCATCATTAATCGCTCTGTCATTAGGTGCATATACAATCATAATGTATACTCGATTAGCAATTACAAATACTTTTGACTTCGAATAGAGGTTTTGTTCTTCTAATTTTTTTCTACATAAGAGCGTATTATAATCTCTCCCTTTTATTAATTCTTCATAAATCGTTTCTCCTGGCAATCCTTCTATCGTTGTTTCAGCCAAACTTATGCGAAGACTATCGTCCATTTCAAATACATCTTCTGGATAATCTATATAGCTTAATGAATAATGATTCTGATATGCATCAGCCTTATCGGATTGGTAAGAAATCAGAGTCAATTCACCAACCTCTGACAGGGTCTTTTTAGAATATTTGTTTAGCTTGTGGGGAACATATAGGGAAAACTCACCCTCATCTGATTCTTGAACAAACCAGTCATTATGAACTGTAACGCTAAAGCTTAATATTAGAGCTAACATTATGAAACTCGATTCTTGCATAAATTTAACCTTCTTTATATTAATTGTAACGCTACTAAGCACGAATATATCCTGCAAAGAGGATAAAAAAGAGTTAAAGTCTGAAGAAGATATCTTTTTAGAAGATCATTACTCGCCTGATAAAAAATGGGGATATGTGAATACCGCTGGTCGCTTAGCCATAGAAGATAAATTTGATGATTGTAGAGATTTTTCCGAAAAAAGAGCAGCCGTCAACTATAAAGGGAAATGGGGATTTATTGATAAGGGTGGCGGCTTTGTAGTAGAGCCTGTTTATAGAGAGGCATATGGATACAAAAACGGATATGCCTTAGTAAGAGGATTTGATGATGTCTGGCTCCTATTAGATACGAAGGCTAATACCAAGATGCGGATAACTGCAGATCGTGTTTTCTTACCCAATGACGGTATTCTGCGATATCAAAAGCAGGGTATTTATGCTTACCTAACACTTGAAGGAGATACTTTAACACCTAAAAAGTTCTTACGTGCCTCAGATTTTAATAATGCAACTGCTATTGTAAAAGAAACAGACCAGGATCAGTTATTGAATACAAATGGAGAGTTCGTCTCAGAGAAATATGACAAAATATACCCCTTACAAGGAGATGTATATCGCGTAAAAAAAGAGGGCAAATTTGCCTATCTCTCTTCTTCAGGCAAGTTATTGAACTCAAAAACATATGCGCAGGCCTTTGATTATTTGGATGGCCATGCCTTAGTTAAACTAAATAAGCGCTATGCTGTTATTAACGCAACTGGCAAAGTCTTAAGCAATTTAGATTACGAACTAGCAGAACCTGCTGGTGAGGGTATATTCAGAGTCTTTGATGGTAAGCATTGGGGATTAGTGAATGTAAAAGGCAAATTAGTCGCCGATCTAGAGTATGAGATGTTCTATAACACAGCTGAGTCTCATATTGCCTTCTCTAAGATAGGACTTTGGGGTTTTATGAACTTACAAGGTGAAATTATAAGAGAAGCAAAACATCCCTTGGTTTGGGATTTTAAAGACGGTTATGCACGTGTTATTGAAGCTAGAAGGGGAATTGGATTCATAGATACCGGTGGAAAAATGGTCATTCCACCCTATTTCGTTGATGTACGCGATTTTTATGAAAATCTGGCTAGAGTTCAGGTGTATTAATCTCATCCATATTCTATATTTGTGGCATAATTCTACAAAACGATTCGTATGAAATTTGATATAATAATTATTGGCTCAGGACCTGGTGGATATGTAGCAGCGATAAGAGCATCCCAATTAGGTAAAAAAGTAGCAATTGTGGAACGTGAAAGTTTGGGCGGAATTTGTCTAAACTGGGGATGTATTCCTACCAAGGCTTTACTTAAGAGTGCACAGGTATTTGATTATATAAGCCATGCGGAAGACTATGGTATTTCTGTAGCCTCTCCAAAAGCTGATTTTAAATCTATGATTAGTAGATCACGTGATGTTGCAAATGGTATGAGTAAGGGTGTTACCTTCCTTATGAAGAAGAATAAGATTACTGTAATCGAAGGTACTGGTAAACTGACACGTAACAAAAAGGTTCAAGTAACAGATACCACTGGAAAAAAGAAAGAATATAGTGCCGATCAAATTATTGTTGCAACAGGAGGAAGATCTAAAGAACTACCACACATAAAAATTGATAACAAGAAAGTTATTGGTTACCGTGAGGCCATGTCTCTTAAAAAGCAACCTAAGAAAATGTTAGTCATTGGTGCTGGGGCAATTGGAGTAGAATTTGCTTACTTCTACAATGCCATCGGCACAGAAGTTACAGTTGTCGAATACATGCCAAATGGTTTATTACCTAGAGAGGACAAAGACGTTTCTAAAGAAATTACCAAAGTGCTGAAAAAGGCAGGTATCCAAGTTCTGGCAAACTCTGCTGTGGAAAAAGTGGACACATCTGGATCCGGATGTACGGTGAGTGTAAAAGATAATAAGTCAGGGGACGTATCTACTATCAAATGTGACATAGTGCTATCAGCTACAGGAGTAACACCAAACACAGAGAATATAGGTTTAGAAGAATTGGGAATTAAATTAGACAGAGGAATAATACAGGTGGATGAATTCTACCAAACAAATGTTTCTGGCGTATATGCAATTGGAGATGTTGTTCCCGGTGCTGCTCTTGCTCACGTGGCTTCGGCGGAGGGAATTATCTGTGTAGAAAAGATTGCAGGTCATCATCCTGAACCAATGGATTATAATAATATACCTTCCTGTACTTACTGCAATCCTGAAGTTGCAAGTGTAGGTTATACTGAAGCTGCTGCAAAAGAAGCTGGCTTTGATATCAAGGTAGGTAAGTTTCCGTTTTCTGCATCTGGTAAGGCAAGTGCTTCTGGAGCAAAAGAAGGCTTTGTCAAAGTCATTTATGATTCAAAATACGGTGAGTTATTGGGTGCCCATTTGGTAGGATCAAATGTTACTGAAATGATTGCAGAGATCGTTACTGCAAGAAAACTAGAAACAACTGGACATGAAATATTAAAAGCCGTGCACCCGCATCCAACAATGAGTGAAGCAATTATGGAAGCAACTGCAGCTGCGTATGACGAGGTCATCCACTTATAATAAGTAGTTATCTTTAAGAAATATATTAAAGGAATTACTAAAGCTCTAAGGCAATAATCGTTTCACTATAAGATCCAAATATTCCGTAGCCACCCTCAATATTTGAATAGATTTGAGTTGGCGAACTAATACTTGTGTTCACATTATCAAATTCTTGGTATTGCTTAAGTGATTGATGGTACTTAAATAAATCTTGTGATACAGATCTAACTTTCAAATAAAACTTTTGAGTCGGATTTGTTTGTTCTCCTCCACTGCTATCTGATATTTGATCAGGTGTAGGCACAATGTAAAATTCTTCACTGTATGTTTCACCGGTAAATGCTCCATCAGAAGAAAGTGCAGTAAGTTTACCAGACTTAGGTTGGTTTGTAGGTAAAGTAGTATCTAAATAAGTAACTAACTCATCCAGTTCTTCTCCTTTTATAACAGCACCTGCATTTTTACGTCCAGAAGAAGACACAAGTTCCCAAATGTAAAAATTTGTACGTAGAGGGTCATCTTCTATTTTGAGATTCACTTTATACACCTTATCAGAAAATGTATTTACCTCTTCTATACTGAAGAGGTCTGGTGCTTTTGCATTTGATGGAACATACGTAAATGATCTTGCAGTTTGATATCCGTCCTTGGAAACAAATATTTCATATTCTTGTCCTTCCACAGGAAGTAAACCCTTTGTAGCATACATTCCGTTGCCTATTGATTCTACAACAACCTCTCTGTTTTGAGATCTATTTTCTAGAAGTATCTGCGCATCATCAATAGTGGTTATTTCACTATCAGAATTAAGAATACTTGTTGAATTTGTAACACTAATCAACCATACAGAATCTGGAGAGAAAACAGAGTTAATAACCAGTTTGGACTCAAAATCATCTTGGTTAAGATTTAAGTCTTTCTGGCAAGAGCTAATTAGCAAGCCAATAAAACATATGGTTAGTGTTAATCGAATTGTCATACCTAATGACTAAAGATAATTATTTCTAACAACAAATACGGAACATTAGTCCTATTAAAATTGCAATTCTGCACTTAATTGAGGCAAAATCGGGAATATACTTAACTGTCGAATAGTAAAATCTTGTTCTGTCTGCCCAGTTTGTTCGTTTATTAGTTCCTCCTCTACTAAATACAGATAGAAAGTATTAAACCGATTATACACATTGTACACACCAAAATTCAAAATAAATTTTTGTGCACCCCAGTCTTTTTTATACTCAAGGTTAAGATCAAAATGATGAAAATCCGGGAACAAAAGATTATTCCTATTAGGAGGTAGAATAATCTTAGTTCCGTCAGTAAGTAAAATTTGTTCGGTCGCTAAAGAAGTTCTCCTTCCCCTGTTATAAACCCACAAGGCACTCGCAGAAAAACTTGGAGAAAATTGATACAACATGCCTACATTAATATCATGCCTGTAATCGAATTTATATGGAAATGAAATTCCGTCATTAATTTCTTCAAAGGTTCTATTAGAATGTCCATAGCTATAAGAAAGCCAGGTTTTAAACTTCGTTCTACTGTATTGTCCATAGAATTCTGCACCATAGGCTTCCCCCTGACCTATAAATACGAGGTCTTCCCAGTTTTCTACAGTATTGATAGGTGGAATATAATCAGCATCGTTGAGTATGAAAAAAAACAAATCTGCATTGGATTGATAATCAATCAGGTTTTCCATTCGCTTATAAAAAGAAGCCAATGAAAAACTCAAACTCTTACTCGGTTTAAACGCATAAGACAGACTCAGCTCATAGGCAGTTTGCGGTCGTACACGTTCTGTGCTAGGCACCCACAGATCAGAAGGCAATCCAATGCCTGGGTTCGTAAGCAAATGAATGTTCTGACTCATCTTGGAACCCGACAAGCTGAGTCGACTTTCTTTAGATAACTTGTATGAAAGATTAAATCTTGGTTCTAAAGAATAATACGTTTTGTTATTATCAAAAATGGAAAAATGTAACCCGAGATTAAGATCCATTCTATCGGAAATTGTAATGGCATCATCCACATAGAATTTGGAATAGCGCGTCTTTGTATTGTTTATAGTGGTTACTTCATCTGTTTGACTCAAACTTGGTTTGAAACTTTGAAAAGCAACACTAGCTCCAAAATCAAGCTTATGTTCATTAGAAAAATAATAGCTCGCGTCAAACAATAAAGATCTATCATTTATACTAGATTGAGAATTGACAAAGTACTCTCTCTGGCTCACAACACCGTCCCGTAGCAATTCAAAATTGTACTTCGCCCGAGAACTAAAGTTGTACGTGTAGTCAAATGCTTTTAGATGCAAGTACAATTGTGAACCTATAGAGCTAGACCAATCTACTGTTACAAATTGGTTAGACCAGGTAATCTGATTATTATTTATAAAATCTAAGGGAGTAAGACTATCAATCACTATTTGGTTCTGAGTAACATCTATCTCATCTGATCCACGATAAGCCGAAACACTCAGTTTACTAGAGGGACTAAAATAATGCGTCACCTTCGCTAGCATATCATTATAATTCATTTCAGCTGCATTCAATTCAGCATTCCGCTCTACTAAGGGACCTAAATACTCATCAAACCACGAAAGTCTACCAGCAACTGAATATGTCGTTTTCGAATTTATAATTGGTCCACTCAGTGCTGCTTTTAAACCCATCATACTTGCCTGTACATTTCCTGTACTTGTATGCGCGTTCCCCTCCTTTAATTGGACATCTACTACGGAAGAAATCCTTCCACCAAACTTTGCTGGAAAGCCTGTAGAAATGAAATCTGCCTTACGTACTGCATCGGTAACTAAAATTGATGAGATACCTCCTAGATGGCTAATTTCGTACACAGGAACTCCCTCCAGTAATACCAAATTTTGATCTGCACTACCTCCCCGAACTAGGAATCCATTTTGCCCCTCTCCTCCTGAACTTATTTCAGGATATTTCTTTAACGATCTGAGTAGATCTTTTTCACCCATCATAGAAGGAAACAAACTTGCCTCACTCAAGAAGACCTTTTCATCTCCTCCTTTTTCGCTATTGAGTAACTTGGAATCTGAAATTATAATATCAGGAAAACTGAAGTCGCTGCTCATTTCTACAATAATATCTTTATTGGCTAAGTCACCCTCTATCAGTTTACTACTATAGCCTAAGTATCGTATCTCTATATGTGCACTATCCTGCTTAAGCCGCTTAAATATGAAGTAGCCATCATTGTTAGAAAAATAGGTCTTATTCGAATTATTATCAATTACCAAAGCATGTGCAATTGGTTCGCCTGAAAGTGTATCTCTGACAAAACCAGATATGTATTCATACTCAGCATCTTTGGCAGGCACCAATATTATTTTTCGGTGCGTAGTTTCTATAGGGATGATAGAATCATCAAATAGGAAACGTAATAGTTTTTTTAAAGTATTGGCATTGGTAGAAACCAGAACGACCCTATCTACATCAATTGATCGCGTACTATAGCTGAAACGAATATCATTTACTCGTTCTAACTCTGTTAAAATTTCAATAACGGAGCCCTCTAGTAGTTCTAAGTCAAATGGAGAGTCGAGAATGGATGATTGCGCAGAAGAAGATACCGTTCCAAAGAAAAGGAATACAACACTAAAGAAGTATGTATGTACTTTAATCATTCATTAGCAATTCACCTTATCTATAACGATAGTGTTGCCTGCTTTGTGCGAACTAATTTGAAATAGTGCTTCAAGTTCAGATAAAACATCTTCTAGTTTCTCTTCTGAGAATGAAGTGTTTAAAAAACAATTTTTATGATCTACCCCTTCTTTTAATGTAATATCTACTTGGAAATGATTTGATAAATCTTCTAGAACCTCACTAAGCTGACTGTTATTAAATTCTAAACGCTTTGTTTTCCAAGAAATGGTATTTTGATTTGCATTTTCTTTCTTACTAAATGCAGCAGTAGATCCTACAATCATATCACCTGCTGATAGATATACTTTTCTATTACCGTTCATTACAAGAACTCTTCCTTCCTGTACAAAAATCTCTATCTGATTATTAAGGTAACTCACATTGAACTCTGTACCTACTACTTCAATATTAAAATCTCCTGCCGAGACTACAAAGGGATGTTCTTTATCAGACTGCACCTCAAAATAGGCTTCTCCTTCTTGCAATTCTATTGTGCGTTTTTCTTTTGTGAACTGGGATAAATCTGCTTTCGTATGTGCATTAAACCAAACCATAGAACCATCTTCTAAGGCTTTTTCAGTGAGAACTTCTACATCCACTAATGCCAGCTGACTGATTGACTCCTCTGCTCCTCCACCAGTTTTGATAAAATAGAAAGCACCTAACGCAATGAATAAACTAGCTGCCACCTTCCATAATGGAAAAGCAATCGTTTTAGCCTCTTCCTTCTGCGTCTCTTCAATTTCTTCTTTCACTGGATTTTCTATTTGCTCTGAGATACTATCCCAAGCTGAAATTTTATCAAACTCTTTATAATCCTTTATATTCTCGTAATTTTTCCAATAGGTCTCCAATTGATTGATTGCAGCCAAATTCTCCTCAGACTCTAACTTCCAAGCCTGCAGCATAGCCAGTTCTTCCTCTGATTGCTTGCCTAGAAAGTATTTCCTTAAAATTTCATCAATTTTCATCTCTATTGCTTAATCCTATTGTAAAAAGTTTCTCAATATTTTAAATGCTCTGGACATCTGCGTTTCTACCGTTTTTGGAGAAATTTTCATGACGTCTGCAATTTCACCGTAAGTTAGGCCTTCTAATTTACTCATTTCAAAGATTTCCCTGCATTTAGGCGGTAATTGTCGTAAAGAATTATACAATTTTTCCTTCAGCAGATAATTATCAAGTTCCCGCTGTATCGGAGTGTCGCGGTCAACATATGCTACCTGTATTGCAGATTCCAAATGCCTTAAATCAGATTTTTTTTTTCTAAGAACTTCTAATGATTTATTCTTCACTGCTTGAAAGACATAAGATTTAAAATCTCCAGAAACATCCAATTCCTCTCTTTTATTCCAAAGCTTCACAAATACCTCTTGCACAACGTCTTCTGCCCCTGCCTCATCGTTAAGAATTGTGGCAGAAAAATTACACAAAGGGTTATAAAGTTGATCAAAAACCCGTTTAAAGTCTTCCTTCGTCTGAATCTTCACTCTGCTAATGTATGTTTTTAGCAAGAGATTTAGAAACGCAGCAATATTTCATTTAATTGAATTAACTGAATCAAATGGTGTTTTATATATCTTTGAGTCCATGTCCAATAAAATCAAGATCATAGAATGTCCCCGCGATGCTATGCAAGGCATCCATAGCTTTATCGATACAGAGAAGAAAATTAATTATATCAATGCACTTTTGCAGGTAGGTTTTGATACGCTTGATTTTGGTAGTTTTGTTTCCCCAAAAGCAATACCGCAGATGCGCGATGTTAAGGAAGTTGTTGAGAATTTAGATTTATCCAATACCAAAACAAAACTCTCAGCAATAGTGGCAAATAAGCGAGGTGCTATCGATGCCGTACAGTATGACTGCATTGACTATCTCGGCTACCCTTTTTCGATCTCAGAAACTTTTCAACTCAGAAACACAAACGCTACTATTGAAGAATCCGTAGAACGAGTGCAGGATATTATCGAGATTGCAAATGCAAATGATAAAAAGCTCATCATGTATGTTTCTATGGGATTTGGAAATCCATATGGAGACCCTTGGAATGTTGAAATTTGCCAACATTGGGTAGACAAACTAGCTGATTTAGGAATTCGTATTATTGCCCTTTCAGATACTATTGGAGTGGCAACACCAGAGAGTATTTCCTATTTATTTGACAACCTTATTCCTCCCTACCCAGACGTTGAATTCGGCGCACATTTACACACACATGCACACAACTGGAAAGAAAAAATAGATGCTGCCTATCAAAGTGGCTGCAAACGCTACGACAGCACCATTAGAGGCTATGGCGGCTGCCCTATGGCTAAAGATGACCTGGTCGGAAATATGCCTACAGAAAATCTCATCTACTACTTTGATCAAAAAGAAGATGCCTTAGGTATAGACAGTAAGTCCTTCCTTAGAGCCATGGGTATTGCAACCGAGGTATTTCCATAATCTTATTCCACATATTTCTTAATTCTATTTGGGCGATCCATCTCTTTCTTCACTCTTCAAGTTCAGAAAGAGCTGTCAGGCAGTTCATGGGTTCCGCCAGCCTGCTTGTGGCACGCAGGTAGGTCGCCTAGTGGCAACCCCTACCGAGCCCTTACCTTCCTTATCGCGGGTGGGTGTAAGTTTTATGGTAGAGTTTACTTTGGGTATTTGAACAGGATTTTCAAGATGACAAGATTAGGAGGATTAAAATCAGAATTCACTTTGCTATATGTTTACCATTAAGAAAATCAGAACATATAAGAATGATTCAATAACAATCTTGAAACATGAAATTATAATTTATGGATATTCCTGATATAAACAGATGTACGCATAGGATAATAGGATGTGGAATGCGCATTCATTCGACTTTGGGATCTGGTTTCCAAGAAAAAATATATCAACGCGCTTTAGAAATAGAATTTAAATGGGAAAATCTGGAGTATCTAAGAGAGGTAGAGATACCTATCTATTATAGAAAAAAACATATTGGAACACGCAGAGTGGACTTTTTTGTTGCAAATACAATTTTATTAGAGATAAAAGCTGTTGTAGAATTAAACAATGCTCATCTAGCTCAAGGAAAAAACTATCTGGAAGCTTTTAATTTGGAAACTGGTCTACTCATAAATTTTGGTGGAACTTCCCTACAATACAAGAGACTATTCAACAAAAAGAAATAACATCACCAGTCTTCTGAGTACAATTCTGAAAATCATACTAATTCTGGAAATTCAATTAATTCTACTAATTCCAGTTCACCCGCTCAAATACATCCTACAAATCCTGAAATCCAGAAAATCCTGGTAAATCCTGGTTAATCCTCCCGCATCTTCCCCACATACATCATACTTACCCCTCCAAAAATCATGGCTAGACGTATAGCCAAACCCATTGTCCTACTTCCGCTATCTATCCAAGTCAAGAAACTAAGTTTGAGTCCTACTAGACTTAAGACAAGTGCAATAAAGCCAAAAAGGAAGATTAGAAAGCCTACGGACGTGAGTGCTGTTTTCATGGTGTAAAACTAAACAACTTTATAAATTAAAAAGAGCCCATCAAGTGAATGATGAGCTCTTTAATTACTATGACTTAACTGAACGTATTATACTTGCTGCTACCTTATAAGGATCTGCATTTGATGCAGGTCTCCTATCCTCTAACCATCCTTTCCACTTGTTTTCTACAACTGCTATTGGAATTCGTATAGAAGCGCCTCTATCAGAGACTCCATAGGAGAACTTCTTGATAGACTGTGTCTCATGCAATCCAGTTAAACGTTGCTCATTGTCTGCACCATACACACTAATGGCTTCTTTAATTCTATCCTTTGGTCTGAATTTCTCACAGATTTCTTCAAAGACCTTCTTGCTACCTCCCTTTCTCAATCTTGAGTTGGAGAAATTAGCATGCATTCCTGAACCATTCCAATCTCCTTTTACAGGCTTTGGATGTAGATTCACACGAACACCATACTTTTCTGCTACCTTTTCCATTAGGTAACGCGCTGCCCATAATTGATCACCTGCTTCTTTTGCTCCCTTAGCAAATACTTGATATTCCCACTGTCCTTTCATTACCTCTGCATTGATTCCCTCAATATTGATATCTGCATCTATACAATGATCCATATGCTCTTCAACGATTTCACGTCCTACCGCATATTCTGCACCTACAGAGCAGTAGTAAGGTCCCTGTGGTGCTGGATAGTAACCTGCTGCTGGAAACCCGAGCGGTGAATGGTGCTCGATATCCCAGAATACATATTCTTGCTCAAAGCCAAACCAGAAATCATTGTCATCATCGTCTATCGTTGCTCTACCATTTGTTATATGTGGTGTACCATCTGCATTCATCACCTCACAGATCACTATAAAGCCATCTCTTCGTGAAGGATCCGTGAAAATACGAGCTGGTTTTAATAGTAAATCGGAAGAACCGCCCTTTGCTTGATTTGTGGAAGAACCATCAAATGACCATACTGGTGCATCTTTTAATTTTCCTTTGAATTTTCTTGTGTCTAAGACCTTTGTTTTACTACGCATTTGTTGAGTTGGCTCAGAACCATCTAACCATACGTATTCTAATTTTACTTTACCCATGAGTTTTGATTTATTACAATGAGCTACAAATCTAATAGTAGCCTTAGTATTTATTTTGCCAATTAATTATAAATTTGTTACGCCTAAACATATATTTAGTACATACTACACTGATATACAGGCATATATAAAATATTCTGTGTTATGCCTATATCAAAAACTAAGGCCTTATTTAATTTAGTACATAGTTTGGACAAGTCGGAAAAGCGCAACTTCAAACTCTTTGTCAACAGGCTACAAAGTAATAAGGATGTACACTTCTTGAAACTCTTTGATCTCCTTGAAAAAATGGATGCGCTGAATGAAGAAAAGATTGCATCTGCCTTTCCATCCATTAGTCGCAATAATTTCAATAACTTAAAAAGACACTTATATACGCAGATTCTAAAAAGCTTACGCCTCTTACACACAGCGAAAGACATAGAAATTCAATTAAGAGAGCAATTGGATTTTGCACAAATCCTCTATAGTAAGGGACTGTATCTGCAAAGCCTTCAATTATTAGATCGTATCACTCCCCTTGCGGAAGCTGCCTCTAGGAACCTACTCTATTTTGAAGTGCTTGAATTTCAGAAGCGTATTGAGTCTAGACATATTACACGATCCAGAAAAGTAAAAAACAAGGTAGAACGCCTCATTAGTAAATCCAACACATTGAAAGAACTAGTTGCCGGGACTTCTACCTTCTTAAACCTAAGTCTACGGGTACAGGGACTGTATATAAAATTGGGATTTGCTAAGTCAGAACGTGATCTCTTTATCTTTAATGAATACTTTCAATCGAATCTCCCCGCCTATGATATCAGAAAGCTCAGCTTTTACGAATATGTATTTTTACATCAAAGTTATGTATGGTATAACTACATGACGCTAAATTTTAAGTATGCGTACAAGCATGCACTGCAATGGGTAGAGCATTTTAACACGCAATCCATTATGAAACAAAAGGATCCGCACTTGTTTTTACGTGGCCTACATTATACCATGACAACTGCATATTACCTTGGCTCTTTAGACAAATTCCTAAGAGCATATTATATCATGGTTAGCTTTTACAGAAAGTATGGTAGTAACTTTTCTGAAAACAATCGAGTGCAATACTTCTATTACTTATCCATTGCTGAAATAAATCGAATTTATCTGGAAGGGGAATATGCCCAAGGACTCAGTCTTGTCCCTGAGATATTGGAAGGACTATCAGAACACCAACAAAGTCTAGACATGCATAAGAATTATATCTTTTACTACAAGATAGCATGGATCTACTTTGGAGCTGGAAAGTATAAGATAGCCGTTGACTACCTCAACCGACTCATTTACACAGATGGAAACTACTTGAGACAGGATGTGATAGTCTATTCTAAGCTACTCTTACTTATGTGTCACTATCATTTAGGAAGCTATAATCTTATTAGTAATACAATTTTAAATGTGAAACGTAGCTTTATCAAATTAAACGAACAAAGCACTGCAGTGGACCTGATCCTAGAACTCTTAAGAAAGGCTGCAAAGACACAGCAATCGCCATCAAAACAAGAATTAGAGCAAATACATGATAAATTAATGCTTCTGCGTTCAGATAGACTGGAAAAAAGACCTTTTTTGTATTTTGCTTTTGATTTATGGGTAGAAAGTCTAAAACACAAAAACTTGAGTATGGAACAGTTGTTAAATCCTGTTGTATAGTCCTATGGTTTATTAGCCCCTTTATACTCCATGGACAGAAGGAGAATACTAGCTTCGATATAGAAACAGTCATAGAAAGTATTCTTTCTGAAGACGAGGACCTGAATGAAAGTAGCTTCAATGAAATCTACGAGGATTTACTTTTCTACTACGAGAATCCTCAAGATCTCAATAGCATTGATGAAGAGTTTCTAAATAGTACTCGTTTACTCGACCCCATTCAAACTGAACAATTTCTCAGATACCGTAGAGAGTTTGGAGATTTCATTGCCTTAGAAGAACTCCAAGCGGTAGAGGGTTTTAATGCCAACATTATTGAACAACTACTTCCCTTTGTCACACTCGGAAATACAAAAGACTTTCAAGTTTCCATACCGCGCATGTTTGCAGAAGGTAAATCTACCCTCTATACGAAATGGCAGCGTGTCCTCGAAGATCAAGATGGTTTTGATGAAAATGAAACAAACCCCTATTTAGGTTCTAAGGATAAATATACACTGCGCTACAGATATGAATATGAGAATCGTATGAAGCTTGGCCTGCTTGCCGAAAAAGATGCAGGTGAATTATTTTTCCAATCACACACATTGGATGGAAAGAGAACCTTCAACAGCTTTGATTATTATTCTGCATTCTTTCACCTAAGGAATTATAGATCTTGGTTAAAAGATCTGGTGATTGGAGATTATACGGTCAGTTTGGGACAGGGCATCATTATGCATAATAACTTCGGTTCAGGTAAGGGCGCATTTGTCACCCAGATAAAAAAAGATGGACGAGTCTTACGTCCCTATGGATCAGTAGCAGAAAACAATTACTTCCGTGGTGGCGCTGTCACTTTGGCCCCAACAGATCGATTGGAAATCACACCCTTTATCTCGTTCTCAAAACGGGATGCAAACATAGATACTATCCAAGACTTCGAAAACACCCAAGTATTTTTTACCAGTATTCTTCAAAGCGGAGATCATAGAACAGAAAATGAACTCAGAAGGAAAAATAAACTGTCGCAGTTTGTCACTGGTCTGAATCTAAAATATTCATTTAACGATTTTATTCTATCAGCATCCAGTAGCTATTTTTCTTTTGGAGAGCAACTCCAACGTGCAGATCGCCTCTACAATAAATTTAGATTTAATGGTGACCAGGTCTTATACAATGGACTTGATTATACTTGGAGATACAAGAATTTTAATTTCTTTGGTGAAGCAGTACACGCAGATACAGGTTCAATTGCCTACATGCAAGGCATTTTAGCAGCCTTGGGACCTAAGGCCTCTCTTTCACTCCTTTATCGTGACTATCCTAGAGACTTCCCAAGTATCCGCAGCAATGCCTTTGGTGAAGGTTCTGAGGCAGCAAATGAAAGAGGAATCTATATGGGCCTTGATGTAAGACCAAATTATAACTGGAACTTTTCAACTTATCTAGATCTATGGAAATTTCCATGGTTACGTTCTGGCGTAGATGCCCCCTCTACTGGTTATGAAATGCTTGGACGAATCACCTACAGAAAGAAACGGAAGTATAGCGCCTATCTCCAGTATGTCATCGAAAAGAAAGAACAAAATTATACTGGAGAAAGCAATGTGGTCAGCCTTGTAAGGGATCGTTTCCGACAGCGAGCAAGACTACACAGTACAGTGGATGTTGCCAAAGGTGTTCAACTACGTAATAGAATTGAGTTTTCATTTTATAAGCATTCGGATATCACCTCTAAAGGCTTTATGATGTACCAAGACATCATTTATAAACCTATTGGCTCATCGTTTAGTTTCACAGGACGGGTGGCCTTATTTGATACAGATGATTTTAATTCGGCCATCTACGTCTATGAGAATGACATCTTGTATGAGTTTTTTATACCAGCCTTCTCTGATCGTGGCTTTCGTAGCTACATTAACTTCCGTTATAACATCACCTATGACACTATGCTAGAATTTAGAATTGCTCGCACTGTGTTTGATAATAGAGAAACGATAGGGAGTGGAAAAAATCAAATCAACGGGAACACTAGGACGGATGTGAAAATGCAAGCAAAATTCAAATTTTAAATTTCAATTCTACCTTCACGTAGTATTATCATTTCGTAAAATAAGTAGACACTACGTTTTCATATACCCTATTACCTGTCCTATGAAATTTAGTGATATTCTTATTTATAATGCGCGTTTCTTTTAAACGCATCTCAGACATTTTCTCAACGTTGACATTCTTCATAGTAGGAAAATCTTTATCTAGATTATTCCAATTCTTGAGTTGACTCTGAAATCTATCTAACTGATCACTGAACCGAACCAAATCTTTTTCTAAACGCAAGAGATTTTTATCCTTTTCTTTGTGTGCATCTAATTCTTTAATTTTTGGCAAAATTTCTTTCCAGGTGATTATATCTTTTTCTGCTAAGCGTAAAGCTACCGTCCCTTTTAAGTATTCTTCTTTAAACAACTCTGTTTCTGAGTCAATTTTCTTTTGATCAAGACAGGAAGTCATTCCAATTACAAATAGCAAGAATATAAATTTACTGTGCATAGAATCGAGATTCATTGATTAGTAGAGAAGATATTTCTCACGTATAGTTTTGTAAGCTCTTAGGTCTTCTTGCCAAGTCTCTCGTATTTCGTCTTCTTTTTTACCAGCTCGAATGGCTGCCTGTAAGCGTGCATTCCCTGCCAGCTTATTGAAGAAATTATTTTCTAGAAAAAACTCTTCACCCTGCTTGGCGTGGACTGCATAATAGTCAATCAAATAACTTAGATCTAAACGTTTAGAATCAAACAAAGCATCTGTATTTATTTGCACAAAAGTATCTCCATAACAGTTTTTATTTTCATGCTTTGGATATTTAGCACCTGCCATAGATACTGGCTTAAAACTAAAATCTTTCATGCCTTTTAAGAGTGGTGTTCCCAGAACTTGAAACTGAGTATTTGTACCTCTTCCCACACTCACTGTTGTTCCTTCAAAAAAGCAAAGAGATGGGTATAGCAAAATGGATTTATAATTAGGTAAATTAGGTGAAGGCTTAATTGGTAAGGCATACTTTGTCTCATGCGTGTAATTCGCACAGGGTATTACTTTCAAGTCGCACCTAAGACCCTGCGCCAACCAGTTTTCTCCGTTTATCATATGAGCATATTCCCCTATTGTCAAACCATACACCACAGGTACAGGGTGCATACCCACAAAGGAGCTGAATTCTTTTTCTAAGACAGGCCCATCAATATAATGCGCATTGGGGTTTGGTCTATCTAGAACAATTACTTTGATGTTGTTTTCTGCTGCCGCTTCCATGATATAATGCAGTGTACTTATATAGGTATAAAAGCGTACCCCCACATCTTGGATATCGAAGACTAAAACATCTATACCTGCTAAATCCTCTTTAGCTGGTTTTTTCTTTTTACCATAGAGGGAAGTAATTGTTAAACCCGTCTTGCTATCCCTACCATCTTCAATTTTTGCTCCAGCATCTTCCTTACCTCGAATACCATGTTCGGGTGCAAACAGTTTAACAAGACCTATATTTTGTTCTATCAGAAAATCGGCAAGATGTTGATCACCAACAGTACTCGTTTGATTTACGACTAAGCCTACTCTTTTATCTGCTAAGAGGTCTAAATATTGATCTGCTCGTTCTGCACCTACTTTGACAGCATCACTTATTTCCTGAATAGGTTCAATATCGGACTGCTTCGTATCAGTCCTGCTGGTACCGCTACAAGCAAATAGTATATTCACAAGGAGCAATAATATCATATTACGAATTTTCATAATATAAAGTTACGTGTATTTTGCTTAATTTTCTTTAATTGGGCTTAATTCCAGAAAATTAGAACGGAAACATTTTATAATTCTTATCTCAAATACCGGTTTAACAGGCTAGTAACATACATGTATGAGTAAACAAAGACGATACGCTATTATTGATATTGAAACCACGGGTGGTTTATCAAAGCGTGATCGCATTACTGAAATTGGTATAGTTATCCATGATGGGGAGGAAATCGTGGAAATGTATGAGACGCTTATCAACCCAGAGCGAAGTATACCCTCAAACATTACGCGTATTACCGGGATTAACGATGAGATGGTTAGAGATGCACCCAAATTTTACGAGGTAGCGAAGAAGATAGTTGAAATGACAGAGGATACCATCTTCGTTGCACATAATGTACGTTTTGATTATGGATTCATCCGACATGAGTTTGAAAACCTTGGGTATACATTTTCTAAAAAACAATTATGTACTGTACGACTTACTAAAAAAGTATTTCCGGGACTAAAGTCTTACAGTCTAGGTAGTTTGATTCGGCATTTTGGAATTCCAGTGAATAGCAGGCATAGAGCTTTGGAAGATGCCAGAGCCACGGCTATCATTTTTGATAAAATGCTGAAGCTCCAATCGGGCAAGGATCAGATAAAAAGCTTTATAAACAAGGGCCTTGATCTCACTAAATTACCTGAGGGCATAACAAAAGAAAACATCAAAGAGCTTCCTGAAACACCAGGAGTCTATTATATGCATGATGACACAGGCAAGGTTGTCTATATTGGCAAAAGTATTGACATTCAAAAACGCATTATCCAGCACTTTGGCAAAACAAGTAGAAAGAATGAACGCATGTTACAACGCGTGCGCTCTATAAGTTTTGAAGAAACAGGAAACGAACTTATTGCTCTCCTATTAGAATCAGATGAAATCAAAAAACACAATCCCGAGATTAATAAGGCGCAAAGAAAAAAGTCTTACCCGTACTTTATTTATCAATACCTTGACCTACATGGATATCTAAATTTCTCCTATGAAAAAACTTCGAAGAAAAATTTAGATGGCAAGGATATCCTCACCTATGTGACTAGTAAGAAAGCTGCTGCTAGTTATATGCGCAGGATAGTAAGAGATTTACAACTTTGTGATAAATACTGCGAACTAGGTCCTAAGGATGAACATCCTTGCTTTCAGAAAAACTTAGGGAACTGTATCGGTGCCTGTGTATTAGAAGAAGATGCCGATAGCTACAATGAGCGAGCCATTACTGCGAGCTCATATCTCAATAGTTTCTTTCATGAAAACTTCTTTCTTATTCTTCCAGGGCGTTCTCTATCAGAACGTGCTGTCATATTAGTAGAAGAGGGTGTATATCAAGGCTATGGCTATTTAGAGCAAGATCATGTACAATTTGGTGTGGAAGAACTCAAAGAATGCCTCACATACACACAAAGTGACACAAAAGAGGCCAGTTACATCATCAGAAACCACCTATATAACAACGAAGTAGAGACAATTTACTTCTAAATCAAGCACTTTTTTGTCTGGTAGTTTCTAGCTCTAGTTTCCTGTAGTCATTCTGTGGGCCGTTGGTATATTTCTGTAGGTCAAAAGGCCTTGCGTAGCCACTACTTCGCTCCTATCTTTGAAGTATTGTTTCTCAATTTTTTAAGGGTGTTTTAAAAGCTAAGCTGGTATGTAGATACCGGCTTTGTTTTTTTTTATACCACTTATTACTCATTTCCACTAAGAGATTCTTTATCCACAGGTCTGATCACTGACTATCTTCCATTCTCCAGCGATCTTTTTCCATCGAAGAGTAAATAAGCCACTGGGTGTATCTTTTTCTCTAAACAGGGTATATCGTCCAATCATAATGGCATCCTCAGGACCTATTACATCCAATTCAATCACCTCAAAATCAAGTTTCCCCATCGCCGCTTGATCAGGGTACGATTCTTTATAATTATCTAAGGTTTGCTGCCAGCCTCTAGTGATTCCTCTAGACCCTATGAAGCTTAGCTTTTCAGACTTCCAATACCCTTCCATAAAACCATCGATATCAAAGGCATTCCAATCCTCTTTTTGCTGCATTAATACTCCCGTAATAGTCGCCTTTTCTTTTTCAAGTGAGTCTTGCTTGTAAACGGTTTCTTTCTGCTGACAACTGACAAGAATTAAAAAACAAAAACCAAGGCAAAGAGAAATAAGTGTACGCATCTTTGATTTCATTTCATTTTATTTAGCGAAGAGTTGATTCAAATCTTTAAAGGCCTTAAACTCTAAGGCATTACCACTGGGGTCTAAGAAAAACATAGTAGCCTGTTCACCTGCCTCTCCTTTAAATCGAATATAGGGTTCTATTATAAACTCAATCTTGTGCGTTTTCAAGCGTTCCGAAAGTGCCTCCCATTCATCCCAAGGAAGAACAACTCCATAGTGCGGGATAGGTACTGCATGAGCATCCACTGCATTATAGGCTAAATCTTCCTTTGCTTGTTTCGTTTCATGAATTACTAATTGATGTCCATACAAATTAAAATCAACCCATTGCTCACTACTTCGTCCTTCCGAACAAAGTAGTACCTCTCTATAAAATTTTCTTGCTACCGCTAAATCCTGCACAGGAATTGCAATATGAAAAGGAGCTATTTTTTCCACAGTGATACTATTTTTTCCTAAGATAAAAAATATAGCTACTGCTTAACTGAAATATTTGAAATTGCTTCCAGATAAATAGTGAGTTCCTTTTTAACTTCCTTAAATAAAAACAGGAGACCAATCATATTGGGAATTACTAGTGCCAAAATCATAGCGTCTGAAAACTTAATAACAGCTTCCAAACTAACAGCTGCACCAAGTACTGTAAATAGTAAGAAGATACATTTGTAACTCAGGTCAGCCACTTTGCCTCTTCCAAATAGAAATTTCCAACTCTGTAATCCATAGTACGACCAAGACAGTATTGTGGAAAAAGCAAAAAGCACAACTGCTACGGATAGCACATATGAAAAACCCGGGATGCTTGCATCAAAAGCCATAGAGGTTAGATTTACACCTCCTACTCTCGTTTGAGACGCAAGATCCAAGACCTCATCATTTATAACATCGCCATACACGAAGATGCCATTCATATTGTATATCACGATGACTAAAGCTGTCATCGTACAGATAACTACGGTATCTATAAAGGGTTCTAGTAAGGCAACTAAGCCCTCTGAAGCAGGATAATTTGTGCGTACTGCAGCATGCGCAATAGCGGCGGATCCAGCACCTGCCTCATTAGAAAATGCAGCTCGTCGAAAACCCTGTATCATCACACCTATTATACCTCCTGTTACACCTGCCTCTGGCGTAAAGGCCTGCCTCAGGATAAGACCTATCGCATCATCAACCAAAGCAGCATTCATTGCCAAGACTGTAAGGGCAGCAAGTACATAGATCAATGCCATAAAGGGAACAACTTTTTCAGTCACTCGAGCAATCCGTTTTATTCCTCCTAGAATAACGATGGCAGTGAGTATTGCAAATAAAATTCCAATGAAGGTTCCTGCATTCGCACTCTCAATACCTAATCTTGAAATGATTTGTGCTGCTGCTTGATTAGACTGGAAGGCATTTCCACCACCAAATGAAGCACCTACACAAAGCAAAGCAAACAGTACACTTAAAAACTTACCCAGTCGCGCCCTTCCTAACTCCTTAAAGCCCTTACTAAGATAATACATGGGGCCACCATGCACCTCTCCATTTGCTTGTATATCTCTGTACTTTACACCCAATGTACATTCCACAAATTTTGTCGACATCCCAAGTATTCCAGCAATTATCATCCAGAATGTTGCTCCGGGTCCTCCAATGGAAATAGCTACTGCGACCATGGCAATATTACCTAGTCCTACCGTACCTGAAACCGCTGTTGCTAAGGCCTGGAAATGATTGACCTCTCCTATCTGTGACTCATCCTTTATGGTATCTGATATATCTTTTTGAGGAATTTGTTTATCCAGAGCATCATAGCTACCCCGTACCACCTGAATGGAAAGCGGAAATCTTCTTAGGTTAATAAATCCAAAATAAAGGGTAAAGAATGCTGCTCCACCTAGTAAAAGAATTAAAACAATAGGAATGTCAAAACCAGCAATGGGGATACTTGTAAATATCAAAGTTTCCCACCAATCAGCAATAGGCATAAAGGCATCATTTATGCGTTCATCTAAACCCGCCTGCGCATCTAACAATGCAGGAAAAAAGATCAGAAAACTAATGATATGGAGCAGATAATTGGTCTTTTTGTTGAGCATAATTACAATCGTTTAGGATTGCAATATATTTTGACCAAGACGATAAGTATTTGATTGTCAGAAGGAATAGATATTTGTCAGTAAGTCAGCTACTGACAAATACAGTTCTCTATACTATTTCAATGTTTTTAGGGTCAAGAGCAAGCCGAATTTTTCGTTCACGGTCAGTAGAACGCTCTAAGAGTAATTCTTTCAATGGCAACTCGTGCTGTTCTTTTGTCCAGGCTCCCTTTCCTATTTGCGCATCCAGAATGGCATGTAATAACCTCTTGATTTCATTATAATCTCTGATGTCGTATTCCTTATCTAAGCGTGACTCATTCTTCGGTTTAATCTCCAACCATCCTTCTTCAGATTCTTTCCTTCGCAGTGCAAATTTATTCATCAATTGAAATTGAGTTTTTGAAAGTTGTATTTCTTTGTTTTCATCGAATACACCTGAGAGATTAAACAAGTGTTCTTTCTTGCCCTCACCATTCGTACGCTCAAGTAAACGAAGCTTAAGATTCCCTTTATCCCCTTGTAAGGTTTCTGCAAGATCTTTTACCCAACTCAGTGCTAAGGCAAAAAATATCATTATCAAACTACTCTTAAAAATAGCGGAGAATAGAAGTTGAAACATATGGTTGTCCGTCAACTTATACAGCTGCGCTGCAAAAATTATCGCAATACAAAAGATGCTTAAATAGGCCAAGAGGGATAATCTGCGCTTATTAAAGGATTCCCATAAGACCCAGGCTAGTATGAGCAGGGTCAGTATAGAATAATAGACATCTAGTTCACTAATCAAAAAGCTCTCTTGTGGGCTCCATAGTTTTGTTAGCGTGGGCAATAGAGAAAAAAGAAAGGGCAAGCCTACAATTAATATCCAGTACTTAGACTTAATTGTATTTTCTAATACATGGGGTAGATATTTAAAATAAGGTAGGGCCAATAAGATGAGAAGACTATTCATCAAGGACAAGACGCTCCTACTCCCTTGAATGTAATACAAGCCGTGACTCGCACCTAAATATCCGTGCGCATATAAGATCTCCATAGCACCTGAAATACTCCAACATAGTATCGAACTGGCTAATAAGACCTGTCCGTAGTCTTTTTGCTTTCTACCAAGATGAAACCAGATAGCAATCAGAGCAAGAAAGGCAAAGAGGCAAACCATCATTTGCCACCAACCATAAAAAAGATGTATTTGATTGAGTTCTTCGTGCATGACTTTTCAAAGATAAGAATCCATGCGAACTGAAGCCCATTATTTATAGTCCAGGATCATTGTCTTTGACACCCTAGAGAAAGGATTTATTTTGTCACCAAGTATCTCGAAAGGCTTATCTCCTTTTTTTATCTGAGGACTGCGTATACGACGAACAGCTTCTTTGTATTTTTGACCACGCAGGTATTTTAATTTCATCGCAATGTGATTATTATTCCTACGCTCCCATTCATGGGGCGCCTCTATTTCCTCAAACTTTTTTATGTGCAACCAAGATTTAACTCCCATTTGCAATATAGCCTGCGGATCCTTAATGAGTCCCTCCATAGTATCTTCTAAGCAAGCGGTAAATCGTTGTTGACTATTGTGCAGGCAATACCTATAATTAGTACTATCTGATTCCATTTCAATCGTACAATAACTTATTAGATCAGAATCATTGGATAAGGAAATAAAACAGCTATCCTCTAAGGCAAATAGTTTGTTATCAAAATGGCCTGTGATTATATTCTTCGCATGAAAGTCAAACAGTTTCGTACGACGTTTTAAGGGTGTATGGGTAAATAAAATATCAATTTGTGTGTCCTTATATTTTTCTATATGTTCCTTAAGGACATACTTTCTATTTGTTTGAAGAAAATTCAGTCCTAGTATATTTATTCCATTTACCTTACAGATTTCTCCAGTACACTCTTTTACATATTGCATCCCTTGAATAAATGGAATTAGCTCCTCGTAAAACTCGTCCACATCATTATCACCCTGCACCATAAAGGAAGGAATTTCCAAACTCTCCAGATACAAACAAAAATACATGAAGGCTTTTTGAAAACCATGCCCACAACTACCATCTCCAGTGAGATCACCAGCTAGGAGTATTATATCTGGTTGCTCCTTCTCTACTATTGCAGCGTAATACAGCAAGTTTTTGAAACGACTCCGTTGTAAGAGCTGACCAGTCTCTCGAAATACCATAAAATCATTCGCAGTAATTTGCTTAGCCGTGGCATTCCAATAGAAATCAGAAAGTGCGAGAATTTTCATGAGAATACCTGTTTATAAATAGACAGCAATTGTTCCTCTTCCTTTTCCCAAGTATACTCTTCTCTTGCCTTTTCGCATTCTTCTTGTATTGCCTTGTAGGTGTTCGTACGGCCCAATTTTTCTATGGCACGCTGTATGGACTGGGGTTCTAAATTATCCACCAATACTGCAGTTTCATATTGTGTATTCAAAAACTTGTATTCTGGAAACGACATACATATCTGAGGGCAGCCAGCATGTATGTAGTCAAAGTATTTATTCGCCAAGGAATAATAATAATTCAGGGAGGTAGAATCTAAAAGATTAATTCCACACCAGGATGCGGCTAAGAGGGCGTTGATTTTTTCCGGAGCGACATAGCCAAGAAAGTGTACACGATCTTCTAGCTTCAGTTCTTGCACTCGTGCTTTTAAATGCTGTGTAATATCTCCGTCACCTATCAATTGTAGATGATATTCTGGACTTAATTCTACCATGGCATCTAGAATCTGATGCAGGCCTCTACCGATATTTAAAACACCAACATAGGATATCGTCTTTTTAGCACTATAGCTGTTTGCTTTTGTCTTGACTTCCGCAAATGGGACATTACGCACTACTTCAAATTTCCTTCTATAAAGTTGTTCTAAAATTCTTGCCAACGAATGATTTACTGTGTAGGCCTTTCTCGCTCTTGGAATATATTTTCTCCCCAGTCTGCCCCAATAATTTTTAACTAGATTTCTGCCTTTCAATTCGGGAACCTCGGTAAAGTATTCATGGGAATCAAAGACGAGTCGTCTGCCCTCTCTCAGTGCCCAGCTTCCTGCCATAATCGTATCCAGGTCCACAGCACTTATTATTCCTGCATCGGATTGTAAGGCCAATTTTTGGGCTTTGATATTAAACTGAGCGTAAAACATAAAGCCTGACTTTGCACGTGTGGAAATGGGAATATAATTAAGTTGGTCTATTTCAACGTGAAAGTCTTTTGAACGTGCAATCCAACTGACCTTATATCCAGCATGAATCAAGGTCTGAATAATACGTTGCATACGTCTGTCATACTCCGCATAGCTAGTAGAAATAAATAGAATATGATTTTTATCGTAGGTCAATGTAATTGTATTCTTTTATCCTTAGTAATTGAAACTCGATCCAAGTCTTCCCACTCTTTGACATATTGAAGAATTGACGTTTTATGTTCTTCTCCAAACTGCTGCACAAGATCAAAAATACTTGGTTCATTTTTCGAAATATATTTCCAGAGCTTTTCTTTCAGTGTTTGTGCATCGTGCCCTTTACGCTTACAGTTATCACAAATACCACAACGTGTGTAGTCATGTTCATCAAAGTATGCCAAGATCCGTTTTTGTCTACAAGTATCCTCCTCTTCAATGAATTTAATTATGCTATTCTGCTTTCTTTCTACCTCTATCTGTTTAGCGGCATATCGCTTTTTATCGATGCTGAAAAACTCCTGACGTACACGTGGTTTTAAAATTTGGATTTGTGGTCCCTCTTTATATTCTCGATAGCTGATTAAATTGCGTGCATCTAATTTTTGTAAGGCCAATTTTGTTTGATCTAAGCTTAGGCCCAATTTATTCGCAATAAATGTTTCTTCAATACGGACATTCGAAAAAAACAAGCCTTCATAACTGCGCAGTAAGCTGGATAATACCTCTGAATTTATAGAGCCTTCTTCTAAGCTATATTCTAATTGTTTTCTGTCTAAGAAAATACGTACAGTCGAAATATTGCGTAAGTTTTCAGAAAAACGAATCCATCCATCGTCTTCCAATACTTTTAAGGCATAATAGGCCTGACTGACGGAAGTTTCAGATGCCTTACAAAAGGAATGAAAGGTAAATGGTCTAATGAGTCCTTCTCCTTCTTCATAGGCTATCTTGAGATAGTGCATCAATTTTTTATAGAAGCTTTTTACTATCGCTTCTTCAGGAAATGTTTTCTTAGTTCGTTTTCGTAAGGCGAGAATATCTGAATTATTATAAAGCAAAACTGCCTTACTTAAGACTCCATCACGTCCTGCCCGGCCAATTTCTTGATAGTAGTTTTCTAAGGAACCTGGCATCTCATAATGTACAACCAAACGGACATTGGATTTATCAATTCCCATTCCAAAGGCATTCGTTGAAACCATACAGCGGAATTTGTCTGCAAACCAGGCATCCTGTCTTTTCTTACGATCTTTGTTGTTTAATCCCGCATGATAAAATTGAGCAGGTATATTGTTTTGATTAAGTAGGTATGTAGTTTCTTCTACCTGTCTACGCGTTCTACAATACACTATTGTGCTATCACCAAGATGGCGTCCAAGCAAAGAGACAATTTCTTTTTTCTTGTTATCGATATTATACGCTTGGATTTCAATATTATCTCTTGCAAAACTCTTTTGGTAAGTCTTAGCTTTGGGAATACCGAGTGTTTTAAGAATGTCTTCCTTTACATACTGTGTAGCTGTCGCTGTCAGAGCCAAGATTGGCACTCTGGGATACTCTCTTTTAAGTAGAGATAAATTGAGATAGGCAGGTCTGAAATCATGCCCCCACATAGAAATACAGTGAGCCTCATCTATAGCGAAAAGAGAAACATCTGTTTGCCCTAACAGTTTTAAAAACAGATCTGATTCAAAGCGTTCCGGTGAAACAAATATGAATTTTGTGTTTCCATATTTGATATTATTAAATACCTGTACAATTTCGTCTTCTGTTTTTTCTGAATTGATTGTATCTCCTATCATTCCCGCCTTTCTAACAGAATCTAATTGATCCTTCATAAGCGATAATAAGGGAGAAATGACAACTGTTAATCCGGGTAGTGCAATACCAGCTATTTGATACAAGAGAGATTTTCCGCTTCCTGTTGGGAATAGTGCAAGCGTATCTTTAGCTTCTAATAGATCCTCTATAACCTCCTTTTGTAAAGGTCGAAAAGACTTGTAAGCAAAATGTTTATAAAGTAGTTCTTCGAGTTTGTTCAATACCAATAGAAATTAGAAACTAGGGCAGCCCATAGCTCCACTTCCTCTGCTGAACAGTCCTCCGTTTAGTCTGTAGGCAATATTAATCATACCACTAAAGTAATAATCCTTACTGGTATCATCGCCTCTTACGCCACCACTTCTATCCACAGAAATATCATTCTGAGGTAATCCTAAGGCTTCATCGATTTGATTGGATACATAGAGTGAAATAACACCGACGTCTCCCTTACTTAATAAATCATCGCGATTAGGATATAGGGTACTGACATCATCGATATAATCTGTAAATGTATATCTAGAATTTAATTCCAGTGATATAGTTAGGTTTTCAGATAAGGCATAGCGGATTCCGCCACCAAATGGAATGGCTACTGCTGTAAGACTATAGGGTGCTGCATAACCTACAATTCCCTGTCCCTCAGTCCCTAAAGGCTGTAACTCTACAGTTTTACTTGTCCCGTCAGGATCTAGATATGTTGCCTGTGGATTGAAATTAAATAAGCCAACACCTAGCGTTACATAGGGCGTAAATCTCCTTTTTGCCCTACTGGAGAAGATATCAAAAACATTGTATTCAAAGGCAAGACTATATTCAGAAAGCGAACTTTCAAAACTTAGATTTCTTTCTAATTGCCATTCCTTGGTAGATCGTGCATCATCTCCTTCTAATCCTCCAAATAAGGCATTAATACGCAAATTCATATTGGGATTCAAGAAATAGGAAAAGTTGATTTGAAAGGCTCCTTTAGTTAATCCAACCTTATCAAAAACATTAGGTGCATCCAGATCTCCTGCATAGGTAGTTCCTCCAAAACCAATTCCGATTTGTGAATTTTGTGCTTGTACATTTAAACCAGCTAAAACAAATGCTATAAAAACCAGTATTCTCATTCTATTTTTCATTGTAACGCAAATATTACTATAAATTATATATGTAATTGGGAAAATCTATCTCAGGATGGTGGGGAATTAGTGCTAAGATATTCTTAATTCTGGTAACTTTGACAACTTTCCTCGTCATATAGACGTACATATTTAAATAAAGTATCTCATGAGATTAAAAATTGCTACAGTATTATCCCTTTCCTTCTTATTTGTATTTACCGCTTATGGACAATTTGCACCACCAGAGAACTGGTTCCATATGGATAAAACTGTAGATGGCTATCAGGGCGTTTCCTCAGACAAAGCATATAATGAGTTATTAAAAGACAGGCCCTCCGTTCCTGTTATAGTAGCAATATTAGATTCTGGGATAGATGTAGAGCACCAGGATCTTGAAGATAATATTTGGGTAAACGTAGATGAAATTCCTGGAAACGGAATTGACGATGATAAGAATGGATACATTGATGATATACATGGTTGGAACTTTATAGGAGGAGCGAAGGGAGATGTAAATCATGAAACTTATGAAGTAACCCGTCTATATGCAAAATTGAAACCTAAGTATGATCAGATAGAAGATGCTATGCAGCTTTCTAAGGATGATAAGAAAGAATACTCAAAGTACTTAAAGTACAAAGAAGAGGTAGAAGGTAAACGAGAATCTGCGCAAGCTTCCCTTGATCAAGTTTTGCAGGCAAAGGAAGCATACAACTTATCTATCACTGCCTTAGCAACCCATCTCGATAGTAAGATATTAACTAAAGAATCTGTAAACAATGTGAGCAGCGATGACCAACTTGTGATGCTTGGTAAAAACATCATGATGGACATCTATCAAAGCACGGATGAAGACTTCCAAATCGATAGTCTTCTAGAAGTAATAAATGCTGATCTAGACCAAGAGATTGATGCACAGTCGGTAAAATTAAATTATGCATATAATCCTGATTATGATAGTAGAAAAGAGATCGTAGGAGATAACTATGCAAATAGTCAGGAGATGTATTACGGAAACAATCATTACGAAGGACCTGATGCTTTACATGGCACCCATGTTGGTGGTATTGTAGGCGCCCTGCGCAACAATGGTCTAGGTGGGAATGGTATTGCTAAGAATGTACAGTTGATGTCTGTGCGTTGTGTGCCAGATGGAGATGAACGTGATAAGGATGTAGCGAATGCAATTCGCTATGCAGTTGATAATGGTGCTTCCATAATTAACATGAGTTTCGGTAAAGGTCATTCTTGGGATAAAGAAGTGGTGGACGATGCCATTAAATACGCAGCAAAAAATGATGTGCTTCTTGTGCATGCAGCCGGAAACGGTAGCCAAGATAATGATAGTGCAGAAAACTATCCAAATGATAAATATGACAAGCCTAGTGGATGGTGGTTTTGGAAAAAGAAACATTGTGAAACTTGGATAGAAGTAGGTGCACTTTCATTCATGCCTAAAGAAGGCATGGTAGCGCCCTTCTCTAATTACGGACAAAACAATGTAGATCTTTTTTCACCAGGTATGCAAATCTATGCTACCCTCCCCGATGATAATTATGCGCGACTACAGGGTACCTCTATGGCATCACCTATTGTCGCTGGTATGGCTGCTGTTTTAAGATCATACTTCCCAACGCTTAAAGCTAAGCAGGTAAAAGAAATCCTTGAGTCTACCACTATCAAGATTGATCAGATGGTGACTAAGCCTGGCACTACAGACGAACTTGTACCCTTCTCTAGCCTCTCTAAAACAGGTGGTGTTGTCAATCTTTACAATGCAATTAAGAAAGCAAGTGTAACGAAGGGTAAGAAGAAAATTAAGAAGAAGAAAACGTCGGCGTAGTTTTGAGGGACGGAGCGGACGGAGCGGACGCAACGGACGCAACGGACATAGCGGACGGAAGAGAGTGGCGTGTTCGGAGGGAGGACGGAGCGGACTCAACGGACTCAACGGACTCAACGGACTCAACGGACTCAACGGACGGAGCGGACGGAGCGGACTTTAAGAGAGCGGCGTGTTCGGAGTGAGGACGAACGGACGAACGGATGGAAGAGAGCGGCGTGTTCGGAGGAAGGACGGAGCGGACTCAACGGACTCAACGGACTCAACGGACGGAGCGGACTTTAAGAGAGCGGCGTGTTCAAGGACTAACAGACTAACGGACGAACGGATAGAAGAGAGCGACGTGTTCGGAGGAAGGACGCAACGGACTCAACGGACGGAGCGGACGAAGCGGACGGAGCGGACGAAGCGGACGGAAGAGAGCGGCCTGTTCAAGGACTAACAGACGAACGGACGAACGGATAGAAGAGAGCGACGTGTACTGAGGAAGGTCGAAAAGATGAAGCGGACTAGAACGAATCAAGAGTTGCAAGAGCACGTTTCAATAAAGATTTAAAAGGGATAAAGAAGCAATTGCGTTTCAATGGGTCATGACCCATTGGGAGGTATTAATTTTAGGTCGAACAAAACACCGAAAGTTTTTTTAAAAATTCACTGGCCTAGCCACTCTCCTCTTATAGCCCATCACTCTACATACATCATATTGTTCTTTGGCCAAAAATTGTCCAATAAGTTTACTTCTCAAAGTTATGCACTATCCTACCTGCATACGCACAATGATAGCCGTTGCTTCTGTTGTGTCCGTTGCGTCCGTTATGTCCGTTGCGTCCGTTGTGTCCGTTGCGTCCGTCGTGTCCGTTGCGTCCCGCGTGAGTTGCCTGGCAGGCACACGAAGTGTGGTCTCTGAAGGAGACCGAGCCGAATGGCGAGCCTAGAAGGGAACGACCTATATCTGTAAAGATATAGGGCACGCCCAAATAAAAAATCTAAGAAACATAGACCTCTTTTACCAACTCAGATTCTAGTTCTGTGTTCAAGAGCTCCTTGAGTTTTTCTCTACTGCTATGGAGTTCTTGCTTCAGGGCGGCGCTTTCTATTTTGAGATATATTTTGCCATAGGAAAAGATGATACTCTTCGTGTAGGACTTTACGGAGTCGGGCATTTTTGCATTCCAGATACGGGAGACTTCCTCATTAATGAGTCCGTTTCTAATCTTCTTGTTAGAAGCGATGAAGCCTTGGAGGGCGGTAGTTATTTTCTCGTCTTTATTGCGTTTCAACTCGACCGTTTTCTATTATAACTCTAAAGTAATCTAATTCGTTCTTTTCCATGATTTCTGGCAGTCTCTTTGTGTCGGCATCTGAAATAAAAATCTGACCATAGTCTCCGGTGCTCAACAAATTGAGTAAGGCGGCGGTACGTGCACTATCTATTTTATCAAAGATGTCATCCAGTATGAGAAAGGGTAAGACGGATGAGTTGTTGCTGAGGATTCTGAACAGTGATAACTTGAAGGCAATGATAAAGGACTTGAGTTGTCCCTGCGAGGCGAAGGTATTTAATTGCTTGTCATTTATTCTGAAAATATAATCGTCTTTGTGAATGCCTAGTGTTGTTCTTTTTTTGAAAAAATCGGATTCGATACACTTGAATAACTGTTCGGATAATTTCCCCTCTTTTAAACTTGAGACGTAGAGCAAATCTGCTTCCTCTTGGTTGTTTGAAATGCTTTTGTAGCTGTTCAGAAAATCGGTACGAATACTCTCTGCAAATTTTGTTCGACGTGCATAAATTAAAGCAGCAGGGGCATCCAACTGTGCATCCAAGACCTTGATCAAATCAATGTTGAGTGTAGACATAGAACTAGCGTCTTTGAGCAACTGATTTCTACGTTTGAGCAGGCTGTTATACAAAATAAGTGCTGCAATGTATTCCTTGTCAAATTGTGCTATCACCCGATCGCAGGCCTTCCTTCTTTCCTGACTGGTGGAAAGTAAGGTATAGACTTCCTTGGGAGCGATGGCTATAGCCGGAAACTGCCCTAGTAGTTCGGACAGCTTATTGATTGCTTTCCCATTAATCTTAGATTCTTTCTTGTTCCCTGGAACGATAGCATGTTCTATCTTGAAGGCATCCCCTTTTTCTATCCGTGCCTCCAGTCTAAAAAAGGATGCGTCGAATTTGATTACATTGGCATCTTTGGAGGAGAAATAGCTTTTACCGAGGGCTGTGTAGTAGATAGAGTCCAGTAAATTGGTTTTGCCCGAGCCGTTTTTGCCCAAAAAGAGGTTTATTTTCTTGAAGCCATCAATGCTGCAAGAGGGATAATTCCTATAATTTGTCAGTATTATACTCTTTAGAATCAAACTTTGGTGTGATATTTACCGTTTATTTAATAGATACATCGAAATGACTATGTTTTCATGGAATTCCTAGTCAATTTGTATCTTCACAGCTTCAAAAGTACATAGATATGGCAGAGATAGTTGCAAAGTCAAAGAAAATCAGTTCAAAAGGAAAAACAAAAGCCGTAGATAAGGCGACTTATCTGGATTGGTATGAGGTGATGTTACGCATACGTAGGTTCGAGGAAAAATCCTTAATGGCCTACTCAAAACAGTTAATCAGAGGATTCTTACATGTATATATAGGTCAAGAAGCAATTGCTGCGGGATTAAAGTCAGCCCTAACGAAAGAAGATAAAATCGTTACTGCTTATAGACAGCATGGAATAGGTCTCATGCGTGGATTGAGTTCGGATTCTTGTATGGCGGAGTTGTTTGGAAAAGCAACAGGCTGTGTAAAAGGAAAAGGTGGATCTATGCACTTCTTCTCTAAGGAGCATAACTACTTTGGAGGAAACGGTATCGTAGGTGCTCAGATTCCAATAGGAACTGGAATGGCCTTAGCCGAAAAATATAGAGAGACGAAAAACCTTTGTGTGACGATGTTTGGTGACGGAGCTGCAAGACAGGGCGCACTATATGAGTCCTTCAATATGGCAATGACGTGGAAGTTACCTGTATTGTATATCTGTGAGAATAACAAATATGCGATGGGAACCTCTGTAGAGAGAACCAGTAATGTGCAAGAGATATATAAGGTAGGATCAGCTTTTGAAATGCCAAGCGAGCCAGTAGATGGTATGAGCCCAGAAAAAGTACATGAGGCTATCTCTAGAGCGGCAGAACATATTCGTTCAGGCAAAGGACCTTACTTCTTAGAAATTAATACCTACAGATATAGAGGACATTCTGTGTCCGATCCAGCGAAATATAGAACCAAGGATGAGTTAAATGACTACAAGGAACTAGATCCTATCGAAGTTACACGTAAAACTATCCTTGATAAGAAGTTTGCTACGGAGAAAGAGATGGAGGCCATCGATGCAAGAATAGAGGCTGAAATAGAAGCAGCATACAAATTTGCTGAGGAGTCCGACTATCCGATGAGTTCTGAGCTGTATGAGGATAACTATGTGCAGAAGGATTATCCTTATATAATGGATTAGAGCGACACGGGGTGTGTCGCGGTTTCCGCTGCGCTGGTTTCATGGTTTTCGCTGCGCTGGTTTCATGGTTTGAGTTTGTTATGAATATTGGCTTTATTTAATTCATTGCTAATTTCTTCTCACGGTATCTTCTGCCTGCTTACGCACGCAGACAGGTGTTACGGTTTTCGCTGCGCTGGTTTTATGGTTTGAGTTTGTACGTATAATTGGCTTGTCTTAATACATTGCTAATTGAAGTGGTCTTAGTTAGGTTTTACGTATTCACAAGAAAAATCCTGCTTAATCTCGCTAATCCTGAAAATCATGGTCCAGCCCTTTGCGCGCAGGATAACCAAAGATTAGCCCTCATATATAAGAAATTCATCATATATATGGCAAATACCTGATTAAGAGCTAATATCTAACACTGAAAATCTCCGAAAATTCACTAAAAAGCTTAATTTTGCAGAAATTTTCTAAGAACTAGGACAATGGCAAGACGAAGAAAAGTAAAAGAAAAAGACGAAACGTTAGTAGATATCGTAGAAGTAAAAGGCTCTTTGGAAGAATCTTTTGCGAATAATAAAATGCTCATCCTTGGAGGGATAGCAGCACTTATATTACTAGTAGGTGGATATATGTTCTACAAATATGGAGTTGTGGAGCCAAGAGCGGAAGAAGCACAAACAAGCATGTTTAGAGCAGAAACACAGTTTGCTAGAGATTCATTTGCACTTGCACTCGAAAGCCCAGGTGGCGATGCAGAAGGATTCTTAGACATCATAGAAAACTACGGTGGTACGAAGCAGGCTAACTTAGCAAAATACTACGCTGGAGTTTCTTACCTAAACTTAGGAAGATACGATGAGGCGATAGAATATCTTAAAAGCTTTGATGCATCTGGATCTGCAGTGATGTCTGCAATGAAAAATGGAGCAATCGGTGACGCACATTCTGAAAACCAAAATTGGGATGCGGCGATGTCAGCATATAGTAGTGCAAGTAAGGGAGGAGATGAATTCTCTGCACCCTACTATCTTAACAAACTTGGACTTTTGAAAAAGAGACAGGGAGATACTGCCGGTGCACTTGCTGCCTTCAAACAAATCGATTCTAAATTTCCAAATAGTACGGAAGCAAGAAGCGCAACGCGATATATCACTCTTCTAGAAAACATGTAAGAGCTATGTCCAGTGCCGATAAGAACCTTTCCAGTATAGATCTTTCTAGTATCGGCGATTGTTCAGAATACACTATCGGTATTGTCACTTCCGAATGGAATGAGGGTATTACCAAAAAGCTGACCAAGGGTGCTGTAAAGACACTCAAGGCATGTAAGGTAAAAGCCGCTAACATAATCCAAATACAGGTACCGGGTTCGTTTGAACTACCCCTAGGCGCTAAGATGCTCTATCAAGAAAAATCTCCAGACGCTGTCATATGTATTGGCTGTGTTATCAAGGGAGAAACAAAACATAACGAGTATATTAATACCTCAGTCGCACAGGCACTGACCAACCTATCTCTTGTATCAGGTATTCCATTCATCTTTGGTGTACTGACACCAGACACCAAGCAGCAGGCTTTGGATAGATGTGGAGGGAAGCACGGTAACAAGGGCGATGAAGCAGCTTATACTGCACTAAAAATGATAGGGCTCAAAAAAGAAATCAAGTCTACTAAAACTAAAATCGGATTCTAGATATGAAAGCACACATCATTGAAACAGAGTTTTTCAAATTAGATGGAGGTGCAATGTTTGGAGTCGTTCCACATCAAATGTGGAAGAAGATTAATCCTCCCGATGAAAACAATATGTGTACCTGGGCGATGCGCTGTCTTTTAATTGAAGATGGTGATCAGAAGATATTGTTTGACACGGGAATGGGAAATAAGCAGGGAGAGAAATTTAGATCACACTTTGAACCACACGGTGGAACGGACATTGTTTCTGCTGTAGAAAGAGCGGGCTTTAAAAAAGAAGAGATTACGGATGTGATTCTTACGCATTTGCATTTTGATCACGACGGTGGTGCTGTTACTATTGATGCGGATGGAAATTCGGTTCCAAGTTTTCCCAACGCTACTTACTGGTCAAACAAGACACACTACGACTGGGCCTTTGATCCCAACCCACGAGAAAAAGCGTCCTTCCTTAAAGAGAATTTTGTGCCACTCATGGATGCCGGTATTCTGAAATTTATAGAGGTTGAACAGGGCGTGCATTTTAATGACAATATAAAAATCCGGTTTTCATACGGCCACACTGAAGCGATGATGGTTCCGGAAATTGATCTAGGCAATGGCAAGACCCTAATCTATGCTGCCGACCTCCTACCCTCTGCTGGACATGTGCGCATGCCCTATGTGATGGCGTATGACATTCGTCCATTAGTAACACTGCAAGAGAAGAAGAAATTCTACGATGATATTTTGGATACGGAATCCTACATCTTTTTTGAGCATGATAGAGAGAATGTGTTGGGTAAGTTGAAGAAGAATGAAAGAGGGAGGTATGCGATGGATGTATGGGGGGACTTGGGGGTATTGGGCTTATGAGCATTTTAATATATTCATCTGTAGTTTGGAAACTACAGATTACGGATGTGCAAATTATTGTGGGATGGATCGTGGCAGCACCTACAAATCCATTTAAAACGATTAATATATCATCGTAGTGAATACTACGATGACCGGACTGTTGGTCCGGATAAAGCAGGACCAGATGTCTAAGCTTGCTTTGATCTCGAATAATTTCATCACTGATATTTTTTTGTAAAAGGTTTTCCAATGTACTTTTTGAACCGTATCTTTGTGTTATCGGTTTATATCTGCATCATTTTAGCATTAAAAGCATTTATTATGAGCACTTTTGGCAATAGGTTAAGGCAGTGTCGCAAAGCAAAAAATCTTTCGCAATCTGAACTTGCAAGGATTCTCAGTACTAATCATTCTGTGATTGGGAAGTATGAAAGAGATGAAGTAAACCCATCTATTGACGCTGTCAAGCGTCTTGCTGATGAGCTTGATACTACTGTAGCTTACTTAATCGGTGAAGCTGGATATAATGAGCTATTCCGTGATCAGGATATGCTCCGTAGACTTAAAGAGATAAATTCCCTGCCAAAAAAGGACAAAGAATGTATCTTATATAATCTTGATGCTGTGCTTAGGGATGTGAAAACTAGATTGGCTTATTCGTGAGTAAAGGACTAAGCATTTTTTCAGCACTGTTCTTAGGAATAGCATACATATTGTCTCACCAAATTATTGGACTGGTTTTCTTATTTAACACAGTATTCGATACAGACTCAATAAACTCGATCCTATGGTTAGATTCTATTTTAACAATTACACACAGAGTTCTTTTTCTGATTTTTATTTTACTGATTTTATATAAAATCAAAGTTTTAAAACTTATAATTAATAGCGTAAAAAAGAAGGTAGACTGGAAGTATATATTTGGATCAGCTCTACTTGGCATTTTGTTTGTATTTGCCCAGTATCCCCTAAATTATATTTACGGAGTTATTAATGATGAGAAATTTATTTTGACATTTAGCTCATCTCAAATTGACCCTTGGGACATACCTAATATTATTTCAAGTATATCAATAGTTGTGATAACTCAAGAATTCTTTTTTAGAGGATTCATCCTTAACTCTCTTAAACAAAACTATGGTGAATTAATTGCAGTTATCATTTCTTCATTTCTATTTGCAATCACACATCTTTCCAGTCTCAATATAATCTACTTAACGTTTTTTGGTGGATTAATAGCAGGAGGAATTTATATTAAAACTAACAAAATCCTCCTGCCAATCACATTCCATACGTTTTGGAATATTACTGCATATTTTATTAAATATGTTTGATGAAATTATCCTTTAACAGGGCGCAAATCATTTTTTGCGGGTTTTAGTTTTTTGTTAACGTTCTTTAGACTATCAATTTTTCTTTTTTGACCCTGTATCAACTTTTTATCTCTCTTTATCTTTTTCTCAAATGGCCTCATCTTTATTGTCCTTAATGGCCCCATCATAGTTCCGTCATCACCAGGAGTAGGTTGATACATGGGACTATTTAAAACATCTTTTATCGTAGCCTTAGAATCATCAATAATTCCATTAAGAGAATCAATACTCTTTTCAGCGCTAGCTATCGATTCTAAATTTTTTGCAACCTCAGGTCCATTCTCGCCACCTTCAATTCCTCCATTAATTACCAACTCTTGACCAGGTTCAATATTTCCAGACTTAAATGCGTCATCAGACCTATCTTTAACAGTACCATCATCGTTGAATCCATTCGGAAAAGCATCTGAGTTGTCTTGAACAATATCAGTGTAAGTTATTTCACAAGTCATTTCACATCCATAGTTTTCATTAAGGTCTTGTGCAATTTGAGTAGGACCTTGGCCTTCTTCAACCTCATATCCAATTAAGGTTCCATCGGGTCCATATATTGGACCTAAACCAAGGTAATCGATGAATGTAGTGGGATTATTAATCGCATAATTATATGGAGATTGAAAAGAGTATGTTTCCGCCAGTGGGTCTATCCCAGTAAACCTCTGCACACATTTTTACCTCAGATTCACTTTCCTTACACAGCCTTTCAAGCTCATTTATTGTGCCTTTGCACAGTTGCTAAGATAACATTTTCATTTCCCTTTTTATTTTCATTTGAAGAAGATTTCAATTGAAAAAATAAGTATGGGTTTTCGATTCGATTTCAGTTAAGCAGAGCATGGGCAAAAACAAAACCGATAGGCAACTATTTGTGGGTGGCGATAGGTCAATGGAGGAGATCG
>CALIAU010000014.1 GCA_938045585.1 uncultured Saprospiraceae bacterium | reverse complement strand
GACAGCACCAAACGTAGATAAGTTAGATGAAGTACATTGCTTTGATGCAAGTGGTGAGGTACCATGTTCACAGTACGAGAATGGTTTCCCAGTACAAAGATGGAATCCAGCAACAGGATCTTCAGGAACTAAGTTCGTAGGAGAAGACTGGTGTGGAGAGAATGATATCAGAGTAAGTGTATGGGATGAGAAGTTCAATACAGATTTCTGTTGGGTAACTTTAATCATTCACGGAGAAGTTTGTGATGATGTAGCATTACCAAGAGGAGACATTGCTGGTGTAATCGCAACTGAAACAGGTGAAACTGTTGAAGGAGTAGATGTAACAGTAATCAGTCCTACACAGCCTGAGTATCCAAGATTTGATAATACAGTAGAAGATGGTTACTATGCATTCATGGATAACCTAATGTATAATACTTACCAAGTATCTGCAGATAAGACAGGTGACTGGTTAAACGGAGTATCTACTTTAGATCTCGTATTAATCCAGAGACATATCTTACAATTACAGAGCTTAGATAGTGGTTATAAATTAATTGCAGCGGATATTAACAGCGATGAAAACATTAGTGGAATTGATATCGTAGAACTAAGAAAATTAATCTTAGGTATCTATGATGAGTTACCACAAAATGATAGCTGGAGATTCCCAATCGAGCAACAGACTATGACTATGAATCCATTCCCTTTCACTGAGGCAATAGATATCGTAGGATTAGACGCTGACATGATGGAAGAAGATTTCGTAGGAGTTAAGATAGGTGATGTAAACGGAAGTGTTACAGCTAACTTACTTGACATCGATGTAGATACAAGAAGTGCATCTACAGTAGGATTCGAAACAGAAGCATTAGGTCAGAACTTGATTGAAGTAAGAGCAGGAGAGAACTTTACAGATGTATATGGTTACCAGTTTACAATGCAGTTAAACGGAACACTTGAAGGAGTGAGAAGTGGAGCATTACAAGTAGATGGTAGCAACTTTGGAATCTTGAAAGGTGGAGTAATTACTACTTCATTCTCAGGAACTGAAGCAAATACATTTGCAGAAGGTGAAGTACTATTTACACTTGAAGTAGCAGGAGGTACAGACCTTAGCTTAGTATCAGGAGTAACAAGTGCAGAAGCATATGTAGGTTCTAACTTGGAGGTGGCTGAAGTAAGCATGAGAGGAGGCAACGGAGAAGTTGCTGAGTTTGCGCTTGCACAGAATGAGCCAAATCCATTTGGAGAAACTACGCAGATCGGATTCACACTAGGAAAAGCTGGTCAAGCTACCTTAACTGTTATGGATGTAACAGGAAAAGTAGTAACAGTTGTATCAGGTGACTACGAAAGCGGGTCTCACGTAATAGAGTTGACGAAAGGACAGTTAGGAACATCAGGAGTGATGTACTATCAGTTAGAGAGTGGAGACTTCACTGCAACCAAAAAGATGATCGTAATAGAGTAATCTATATACCGAAGATAAAATCGGTTTTTGGGATGGCCTCTCTTCATTAATTTGAAGGGGGGCTTTTTTTTTGTTACTATGTGATAGATTGACCTCTTAGGCCTTAAGAATAGTAAATTCTGATCTATATATATTCTAACCAATCTTATCAACCCATTAGATTTACCTGGCCTGATATTCAATTTACGAGTTACTGCTAGTATCGCGCATACGCTTGTTTTCTACAAGTCTTTAAATAATGCCTACATAAGCTATGATATCCGATATAAAGAGTAAATATCTAAGTTATAACTCAGTTGCCCTATAATATCTACCCAAGTAGCTTAAAACTATAAATATCAGTATGTTATATATTATATAATTATTACATTTAAAAAATACCTAAAAAAGGGTAGCATAACATATTAAAGAAATTCTATATTTGTTCTTGATTGGTACAATTGTATCAGTCTGTTTTAGAACCTACCTATATTTTATTCCAACCAGAGAATAGTTTTTAGACTTATTATTTAATCAGAAACACTAATTCTATTACTAGAGTTATGTCATGGATGCATCGGGCTTTCCAGGGCTAATTCTCAGTGATGTATTTATTAATTATTTAAAAGAGGATCTCATGATGAAAATCAATTTTTCATTGCACGCCCTATGTAGGCATGCAATAACATGTATCATTCTTTCGACTATTCTTTTCTTTCCAACTACAACGTTAAAGTCTCAATGTTCTTTGGCTTGTACGAGTACTGTACAAGTATCCCTTGACATGAATTGTGAAGCAGAGATAACACCAGATATGGTGTTGAATGATGATGCCACTTCTTGTCCAACGGGCGTTTTTTCAGTAATTATTGAAGACCATTTCGGTAACCCTATCCCATTCCCACCGGGACCAAACGGCTATCCACTTATTGATGGAAGCTTAATTGGGGAAATCGCATATGTTAAAATTATCGATGATGTATCGGGTAACTCCTGTTGGGGTAATCTTGTCGTTGAAGACAAGTTGCCACCTACAATTGAATGTGGAATAGACACGATTCCGTGTTTTGCTGCATCTGATTTAGTGCCGGTAGTATTCGATTCTTGTGGTAATGCAACATGGACATTACTAAATGAAGAGGTAACACCATTAGAGTGTGACCCAGATTTTATTAAAATATTAGAAAGATCGTATCAAGCTACAGATGCTTCTGGTAATGTATCTCCGGTATGTACGGATACAATTTACCTTGAGCGCTTCGATTTTGATGAAGTAGTTTGCCCACCTAACTTTCAAAAGGCATTGGGTACTGCATTATTATGTAGCGAAGAGTATGAACTGGATGCAAATGGACATCCACACCCTAATGTAACAGGAGTCCCAACGGCTTATGGCTTTCCCCTTTGGCCGAATCAAGACTTCTATTGTAACATTGGAGTATTTTACTCAGACTTAGAATTACCTACACCGGACTGTTTAACTAAGTACATGCGTACTTGGGAAATAAGAGAATGGTGGTGTAATATCGAACTTGATACAACGTGTTTACAAATTATAGAAATTGTTGATACGCTTGGACCGGACATCATTTGTCCTCCTGATATGACTGTATCGACAAATGTTCCTATGGAATATATTGATCCTACTTTAGGCAATATAAATTGTGGGGCGTATCTACTATTACCTTCTATTGATTTTACAGACAACTGTTCTCCTGATTCTGATATCACATTTGGAGTAAGCTTCCCTGGAGGTTTTATTGAAACAAATGGAGGACCTGTAACTTTACCAATGGGTATTCACACAGTTACCTATACAGTATTTGATGGTTGCTACAACGCAACTACCTGTGATATTACTGTAGTCGTAGTGGATGAAACAGCACCTGTGGCAATCTGTGATGAATTTACAGTAGTAGGTTTAACAAATGGAGGCGAGGCTCATGTATATGCCGATGTATTTGATGACGGAAGTTATGATGATTGTAAGCTGCAGTGCATGGTTGCTAAACGAATGGATCCGTCTAACTGCGAACCCTGTCCTACCCCAGATATTAATGGATATACGTTCTTAGGAACAAGAGGAGGACATTACTATTACCTGTCAGAAAGAAATATGATGGGTTGGTTAGCTAGAAAAGAAGCTGCGGCATTTGAAGGGTATCCAGTTATATTTAACAATAATGGTGAACGTAATTGGGTATATCAACAAGTTCGAGCTGCTTCTTATGAAGACGAATACTGGATTGGATTAGAAAGACATTATTCTGGTTACGAATGGGCAGATGGTACTGCACTGGGTGCAACAGACTGGCAAACCGGACAACCATTAGCAAATGGTGAAGAGGATTGTGTGTATGTCAATACTAATGATAATTGGGAAGATGGAGATTGTAATCTTATGTTCCCATACGTATTAGAATTAGATGACCCATGTGGATTTAGCTCATTTGTTGAATTTTGCTGTGAGGATTTATCAGATAATAATGGACAACACCAAGTTGTTTTCAGAACTATAGATTTCTATGGTAACTGGAATGAATGTATGGTAAATGTTGAGGTACAAAATAAAATACCTCCAACGATTACTTGCCCTCCATCTATGATTGTTGAATGTACACAGGTATACGATCTGAATAACTTAGATGCGGTCTTTGGTGCTGCTACAGCTGTTGGTGTATGTGATGCTGAAATTACAGAAACAGTTGAGGAAGACCTGGACCAATGTGGTTTAGGAACGATTACTCGAACATTTACTGCATCAAGCGGAAACAATTCTTCTGATGCAACATGTCACCAAGTGATTTACTTCGAGAATGCAGATCCATTTGATGGGAATACAGATATTATCTGGCCTATGGATTTTGATGTTGAAGGATGTGATTCTACAGATGACTTCGGTCCAGATGTTACAGGGTATCCTACTTATACAGAAGACCAATGTGATTTAATTGGTGCGAATTATGAAGATGAGGTATTTACATTTAATGGAAATGGAGATAATGCTTGTTTCAAAATTCTTAGAACATGGTCAGTAATTGATTGGTGTCAGTTTAACCAAGGAGTCTATCAGACTTGGGAATGGACACAGGTGATCAAAATAAATAACAGCATTGATCCTGAAATAACAGGTAGCTGTGATGATATCGTAGTTTGTACGTACGACGATGAATGTGCTGAAGGAAATGTAATTCTTACACAAACTGCAACAGATGACTGTACCCCTGCGAGTGATCTTTCATGGGAATACAGTATTGATGCGTTTAACAATGGCTCTTTCGACATAGGTCCAATTACAGGTTTTGGTGGCACAGCTACAGCTACAGGAGAATACCCAGTGGGTTCACATAAGATTGTCTGGACATTTAAAGACAGATGCGGAAATAGAACAACTTGTGATCAGTACTTTACAGTTGTAAATTGTAAAGCACCTACTCCTTATTGTTTAAATGGATTAGCAGTGGACTTAATGCCAGTAGATACAGATGGAGATGGCGATATTGACGAAGGACAAGTAGAACTTTGGGCGAGCGATTTTGACGCTGGAAGTTTCCATACCTGCCCTGATGTTGATGTTGTAGTTTCTTTCACCCCAGATATTACAGAGACAAATATGCTTTTTGATTGTTCTACATTAGGAGACCAAGAAGTTAGAATATATGTGACTGTTGTAGACGGCAATGGAAATGCTGTAATGACACCTGATGGTGAACTCTTACAAGCTTTCTGTGTCACTTTCGTAAATGTCCAAGATAACATGGAAGCATGTCCAAGTGTATTATTAAACAGATATGAAGTATCTGGTAATATATTCACAGAAATGGAAGATGATATCAAGGATGTGGAAGTACACTTAATTGGTGCTGACAACATTATGGAAATGACAGATGATCAAGGATTATATGCATTCCCTGAAATGGAAGAAGGTTCTAATTATACTGTTGATCCAGTAAGGACGGATGATTGGTTAAATGGTGTATCTACTTTGGATTTAGTATTAATTCAAAGACACATCCTAGGACTTGCCACCTTAGAAAGTCCGTACAAACGTATCGCTGGTGATGTCAATATGGATGATAAGATTTCTGCAACAGATATTGTTGAACTTAGAAAACTTGTTCTCGGTATATATGAAGAATTGCCGCAAAATGAATCGTGGAGATTTGTTGATGCAGCATACGAATTTTTAACGAACGATCCGTTTAATACAAGCTTCCCTGAAGTATACGAAATTAATCCATTAGAATCTGATATGGTGGTTGACTTCGTAGGGGTTAAAGTGGGAGATGTAAACAGTTCTGTAACAACAAATTTTGCTGATATAGAAGTGGATACGAGAACTAAGAAAACTCTAAACCTGTATACATTAGAAGCGATTAATAATGTAGTACCAGTGTATGCGAAAGATGCTAACACATTGTTTGGTATGCAGTTTACTATGCAATTAGATGCAAATGTATTTAAGGGAATAAGATCAGCAAACTTAGAATTGACTGAAGATAACTATGCAGTTCTTAATGAGAACACTGTAACCTTTAGTTGGAATGCAGATGAAGCAATTCGTCTTGCAAAAGATGAGCTGTTGTTTTACATCGAGTTAAATACAAATACAGAAATTGAAATGAACTCATCTATCACAGCTGCTGAAGCATACAACAGTGATAGTGAGGTAATGGATATCGCCTTAAACAGAGAGACAAATGTGGAAACACAATTTGCTTTGGCGCAAAATGCACCAAACCCGTTTAATGGCACAACAATCATAGAGTTTACGATTCCTTCTGAAATGCCAGTAAGCATAGATATCATGGATATCAATGGAAAACTGATCAATCAGATAAGAGGAACGTATAATGCAGGTGTAAACAAAGTGACGTTTGATTCAGAGAAGATAGGCGCAGGCATTCTATACTACACTATGAAAGCAGGTAAATATACTGCTACTAAAAAGATGGTTATTCTAAACTAAGAATATAAGAATTTACTGTTTTTGGGATGGGGCCCCACTCTAAGAAAGCTTAGAGGGGGTCTTTTTTTTTGTTAGAAACTAAATTATAACTTACCAACAGCTTTTGCTTTCAGACTGAACTAATTCAATAATTTTATCATTCATATAAAGGTAAATGGGAAGAATCATAGGCATAGATTATGGGAAAAAGAGAACGGGACTATCCGCAACGGATCCCTTACAAATAATAGTAAGTGGATTGACCACTGTGGATACCAAAGAGCTTTTGCCTTATCTCATGGACTATTGTAAGAATGAAGAAGTCGATTTGCTAGTAATTGGTCTTCCTGAACATGTAGATGGAACGCCTACCTTTTTAAAGAAAGATATTAATACATTTGTGTCAAAATTCATCAATGCACATCCCAATATTAAAGTAGATTATCAGGATGAGGCATACAGTACAGAAGAGGCAAAATCTGTAATGTTAGAAGCAGGACTAAAGAAGATGAAGCGTAGGGATAAAGACTTAATTAATAAAATGAGCGCTGTAATAATTCTACAGCGATATTTGAAACATATTTAGAAGATGATATTACCAATAGTTGCATTTGGAACACCCGTTCTAAAAAAGAAAGCGAAAGATGTAAAGAAGGATCATGAAGGCCTATCTGAACTTCTAGAGAATATGTGGGAAACCATGTATAATGCAAATGGAGTCGGTCTAGCTGCTCCACAAATAGGGAAGCAGCTACGTATCTTTTTAGTGGACACTATTCAAATGGAAGAAGAGGATGAAGAAATGGAAGAGGGTATTAAGCAAGCGTTTATCAATGCAGAAATCCTCGAAGAAGAAGGTGAGCCTTGGGCATATGAAGAAGGATGCCTATCTATTCCACATATTAGAGGAGATGTAGAAAGGCTACCAAACATTACCATAAAATATTTCGACGAAAATTTTAAGGAACATACTGAATCTTTTGATGGATTAAACGCACGCGTCATACAACATGAATATGATCATATCGAAGGATTACTCTTTACTACAAAATTGAAGCCCTTAAAAAGAAGATTGATCAAGCGAAAACTAGAAGCCATCAAAAAAGGGAAGGTGAAAGTGGATTATCGAATGAAGTTTCCTGGATAAATAGATTTTACTTTCTCCCAAAGTCAGCAGGAATTTCACCCCAGTTTTTCGTATCCCATTTCACAATGGGGTTCTCTATTGAATTGTTTTTAACCCAATTTTCAGCACGCGCAAGCATCTTGAAAAGCTTGACATTCGAGTTTGTTTTTTTTAACATCGTCTTGACTTTCTTTTTTCTAAGCCAAGCCATACCAGTTCGTGAATCCGTATAAATGGTAGTTGTCGAATTTCCCTCTTTTTTTAATTGTGCAGCTGCATGGACCAGAGCAAGGAATTCACCAATATTATTTGTACCAAAATTGAAAGGACCCTGTCTAAATATCTCTACTCCGGTATAAGTAACAACACCACGATATTCCATAACACCTGGATTTCCACTACAGGCCGCATCTACACTAATACTGTCTTCAATAATGATGGATTTATCAAATTCTGGAATGATTGTTTTCTTCTCTTTCTTAACGTAATGCTCGTCAAAAGTATCTCCAAAAGCACTTTCCGCTTCCGCTCGAGTTTTAAATGATTTATACTTGGCCCCAGGATAACCTGTAATCTGCAATTGAGTTTCTGTCCAATTGTCGTAAATTCCGGGGTTTACACCCAGCCAAACCACATAATATTTTTTCTTTTTTGTCGACATTTGCACTATGTTAATAGATACACATACACATATTTACCTAGAAGATTTTAAAGAAGACATCCAAGAGCTAATGCTTAGATGTAAGAAACAAAATATTTCTAAGTTATATCTTCCTAATATAGATTCTAGCACAATAGTTCCCATGCACAACGTAGTCGATGCCTATCCAGATCAATGCTATCCCATGATGGGCTTACACCCATGCTATGTGAAAGAAAGTTGGAAAGATGAATTGGCTATATCAGAAGAAAACCTGCGTGCAAGAAAATATTTTGGAGTGGGAGAAATTGGAATTGATTTGTATTGGGATAAAACATTTAGAATAGAACAAATTGAAGTGTTCTGTCATCATTTAGAACTCGCCAAAGAATTAAAGCTTCCTGTCTCTATTCATTCAAGAGAAGCATTAGATATTACTATCTCAGAAGTACGTAATCTGCATGATAGTAACTTACGTGGTGTCTTTCATTGTTTTAACGGAACAGTTGCACAAGCAGAAGAAATCTTGGCACTAGAAGGATTTTATATGGGAATAGGTGGAGTAGTGACATACAAAAATGCAGGGGTGGATAAAGTAGTCAAAAATATTCCTTTGGATCGATTAGTATTAGAGACGGATGCACCCTATTTATCTCCAGTGCCTTATCGAGGTAAACGCAACGAACCTTCATATCTTGAGCATATTGCACAACGTATTGCGGATGTAAAAGAAATTAGCTTGGAAGAGGTAGCAGAGAAAACAAGCAAAACAGCTCAAATTATATTCAATTAAAATGCGGAGAATGAGGGATTCGAACCCTCGATACCCTTTTGAGGTATACACGCTTTCCAAGCGTGCGCCTTAAGCCACTCGGCCAATTCTCCTTTGCTTCTTAAAGGGAGGGCAAATTTAGGAAAAACTACCAATAATTGTCCCTTAGTGTACGATTTGCTGCCTATAAATACGCCATATTTCCGTATATATACATCTTGTATTCAAAGAATGTGTTTATCGATAAATTAAAATAGAATTCTGGTCAAAAAAGGGAGTTGAATTAGTGTACTTTGGCAATAATTTATATTTTTAGCAGATAAACCTTTAAACTTATATTCACTACACAGATTTAAAAAGAAAAATCGACTTGTTATGCGGAAATTTATTGCGTTAAGTGTTGTATTTGTTTTATTCGCTTGTTTTGGAGCGACAGAAATATTAGCACAGGCAGCTGAGGAAACTTCTAGTGGAGGATTTCAAATGCTGAAAGAAAAATTTATTGAAGGAGACTGGAAATTTATGTCAACGGTACTAGTCTGCCTTATTTTAGGACTAGCCTTTTGTATTGAAAGAATTATTACTCTCAATATTGCAACAGCGAATACAGACAAATTATTAGGCAGAATTGACGAACGTCTTGCTGATGGCGACTTGGAAGGAGCAAAAGAAGTAGCAAGATCTACTCCTGGACCTGCGGCAAGTGTATTGCACGAAGGACTACGAAATGCCTCAGGAGGACCTGATGCAGTTGAAAAAGCGATTGTATCCTATGGTTCAGTACAAATGGGACTTTTAGAAAAAGGTCTCGTTTGGATCTCACTCTTTATTGCGATTGCACCGATGCTTGGTTTCATGGGAACTGTAATCGGGATGATTAAAGCCTTTGATAGAATTGAAGCAGTAGGAGATCTATCTCCTTCAGTTGTTGCCGGTGGTATTAAGGTAGCACTTTTGACAACAGTATTTGGACTTATCGTGGCGATTATACTTCAAATCTTTTACAATTACATCGTTAACAAGATTGACGGAATTGTAAACAGAATGGAAGACGCTTCTATCGGACTGGTAGACGTGATGGCTAAAAACGGTATTTTCAAGTAAACTACAAAACAAAAAAAGTATGTATAAATTACTTACTAAACACGGTCAGTTAGGAGCTTTAATGCTCGGACTGGTTGCAATAGCCATTTCCTTGTTTTCCATTATAAGTGGAATCAAAGGAGCAGGATATAGCACCTCAGATGACTTAAATGTTATTTTAAAGAATACAACGGATCAAACTTTTGATTTCTTTAACCCAGGTGTATATATGGTTGCTATCTTACTTGGAGCGGCATTATTACTTTGGGCTGTATTTGCTCTGAAAGGACTAGTTTCTGACCCAAAGGGTTCAATGAAATTTATCATAGGTTTCGTAGTACTTTTAGCCTTAATCTTTATTCTGTATAGTATGGCTGAAAACGAAACAACAGGTAAAATTTCTGAATTACTACAGAGAGAAAACGTTTCGGAAAACGTTAGTAAATTCATAAGCGCCGGAGTGAAAGGCACAGTATTTTTGGCTGTGTTAGCTTTAGCATCTATGATATTATTCGAAATCAGAAATCTATTTAAATAATGGGAAAGAAAAGCGCAAAAGACAGGATCAGTAATGAGATCAATGCAGGTTCAATGGCTGACATCGCCTTTTTGCTTTTGATCTTTTTCCTTGTTACAACGACTATTGATGTGGATAAGGGTGTCTTGGTAAAACTTCCACCATGGTCGGAAGATGAACCAGATATTCAAAAGCTTAAAACTAGAAATGTATACTCTGTTCTTGTAAATGCACAGAACCAATTACTAGTAAGAGGTGAACCAGCAGACATTAAAGATTTAAGAGAAAATGCAAAAGAGTTTATCAGCAATCCAAAGAAATTGGAAAACATGGCTGAGGCGCCTAACAAAGCAATTATCTCTCTTAAAAATGATAGAGGTACTAAGTACAAAACTTACTTAGAAGTGTATAACGAACTCAAAGCTGCTTATCGTGAGCTTTGGGATGAAGCTTCTAAACGAAAGTTTGGAAAAGAATATGAGTTTCTTGAAAGAACACAGCAAAAAGAAATCAGATCTGGTATTCCACTTGTAATTTCTGAAGCTGAACCGACTAATTTTGGTGAAGAGTAAAAAATAATAGTATGTCAAAATTTCAAAAGAAAAGAGGGAAATCAAGTCCCGAAATATCTACGGCTTCTTTGCCTGATATTATTTTTATGCTACTCTTTTTCTTTATGGTTGTTACCGTTCTTAGAGATGCAACACAGCAGGTCGATGTAAATGTGCCTAATGCGTCTGAACTAACAAAGTTGGAAAAGAAATCACTTGTAAATCATATTTATGTCGGAAAGCCTAAAAAGCAATATCGAGCGGCCTATGGCACAAGCCCTAGAATTCAATTAGGAGATAAAATCTCTGATATAAAAGATATTCCGCTTTTCCTAGAAAAGCACAGAGCACAGGTGCCTGAAAAACAAATCCCAGCTATCAAGACTTCCTTGCGAGTTGATGGAGATGTAACCATGGGTATCCTTGCTGATTTGAAAACGCAGTTAAGAAAGTCTGGCCAGTTATTGGTTAACTACTCTGCAAAGCCTCAGGCTGAATAGTCTATAATTGAATGAAAAAACTAGAAGGATTTGAGTTTTACTCAGATCCTTTTTTTTGCTCTAGATATTCTAAACATTGTCAATAGTTTTATAATAACTCGCTTAATTCTTTTGCAGTATTAGAAGCAATAGCTATACCCATTCCACCTAATCGAACTGCGCAATGGACACGATCTGAAATGGATTTTATGATAGGGGATTTGCTTTTTCCATGTGCTAGTATTCCGCTCCAGCGATGTGCTATGGATATGTCTGGGTCAATGCCCAGTGTCTCATACATAAATGATTCCAAGTGCTCTTGGATGGGACTCGTAAGACCAAAGTCAATAGTATTCTCATTTTCCATATCAATGTCTCGTCTTCCACCTAACAAAACTCTGTTCCCAACATTTCTAAAATATCCCAAACCACCCTTAAAATGAAAGGTTCCTTTCCAAGATAAATTTGGGATCTCTTCTGTCATAATTAATTGATTCCTGTAAGGGACTATGTCAAGTTGCGGAAAGAACTGCTTGGTGAATGCATTTGTAGCAAACACAAGTTGCTCCGTCATTAAACTAAGTCCATGATCAAAGTCAAGCCGAATTCTCGAACCTTCTTCATATGAAGAGAGTGCAAAACCATGCACAATAGTAATGTCCTTTTCCTGGCAGATTTTATGAAGACTACGTATCAGCTTAGTAACATCCAGCTGCCCCTCTAATCGGTTATAAATCGTTTCGTTACATACCTTGAAACCAAATATGTTCTTACGCTGGGTAAATACCTCTTCCTCTCCAATTGCTTTTTTTACAAGCGCATTATAGTACTCTAATTCAGAACTTAACTGCTTGGCTAGGTCTTCTTCTTCATGTGTAAACACCTCATAGGAGCCATGAAACTCTAAGCCAATATCTGATGCGTGTTTAAACAAACTTCTTAGCCTTTGCAAGCCATTCCATCTTTTTGAAATTAATGCTATACATTCCTCTTCAGATCTATGAGCAATATCATCTCTAATCTCGCCTACAGAACCAAAACAAGCAAAGCCTGCATTTTTTGTGCTTGCTCCACTACCGATACTTCCTCTTTCTGCAATTACTATTTTAGCTTTAGGATATTTCCTTCTTAATTCAATAGCTGAAATCATACCAACCAAACCAGCACCAATAATGCATATATCCGCGTCATTAATGTATCGATTCTCCCAAAAACTAAGATTCATAAATATTATATTTGCCTTATCTTAAGATATATTCCTAAGAAACAAAAACTAAATAATGATACAAAGATTGCAGTCTGTTTTTCTCTTTATAAGTGCCCTTGCGTTAGGAGCACTGTTCTTTGTGCCTTTTGCAGATAGTGACATAGCCACATCCCAATTTTTATCTGATAAGATATATGATGTAAATGATCATATCGTTCTAATGGTCTTATCCGGTGGAGGTGCCTTACTCAGTCTCATTGCTATATTCTTGTTTAAGAATAGAGCGACACAACTACGCATAAGCATTTTGGCTACAATCTTTTCTATTCTACTCATGGTAACTGCAGTATTACTTTTTTATAATGAGGCGAGTAATATGGCAGCGGAGGCAACTGTAAACGATCAGATTGGTATGTATCTTCCTCTCATAGGTTTAGTTTTTTCAGGTTTAGCCATTCATTTTATCCGCAAGGATGAAAACTTAGTAAAATCTATGGATAGGCTGCGTTAGAAAAGCATTACTATGCAAGATTAACCCTCTAAGCTATCTTAGACACCCATCTAGGAATCCTTTAAAGAAACGTTATACTAAAGCTAACTCGCCTTTGATGTAGTATCTTTACACCTGATTTGAAACAGCTTATAGTAATATTATCTCTTTTTTTATTTGGGAGCCAACTTATGGCCCAGATTCCTGATACTATTGACAATCCAGACAAGGAGAAATTATATAGTGCTGCAAATAATTTCAAATTGGATAATACGCAGGCTGACCCTATTCAAATTCTTGAAGGGAATGTCAAAATGTACCAAGACAGTATATTTATGTTTTCTGATTATGCGCAGATAGTAAAGAACAATAACTTAACCGCAATCGGAAATGTAATCATTATTCAAGATGATACGATTAAGGTATTTTCTGATTCTCTCATTTATGATGGTGGCAAATTCAAATCTGAGCTCTTTGGGAATGTAGCTATGCAAAATGGGAAACGCGAATTGTTCACGAATGTCCTCTACTATGATTTAGAAAATAAGATAGCAACCTTCCCCGATACAATGTTTATGCAGAATGAAAATTCTAAATTGAATAGTCTAAAAGGCGTATACTGGGTAAACAAAGGGGAAGCAATTTTTCGCGAAAAAGTAGTCGTAGAAGATTCAACCTTTATTTTAAAAGCAGACTCCCTGCATTTCAATACGAAGACTAACGTTGCACACTTTATTAGTCCCACCTATGTCTATAAAGACAACAAAGAAATTTATTGTGAAGGAGGCTATTATGATATGGATTCAGGGAATGCTGTATTCCTAGGAAACCCTTTATATACAGAAGAAGATAAAAAAGCGAGGGCAACTGAAATTAGATATAACAAGGCTAAAAATGAAATTGCTTTGTATGGATCCGCTAATTACAATAGCATAGATGAAACTGCAACCGCAGATACTATTTTGTTTAATGAGATTACGGAGGATGTCTCACTCATAGGCAATGGTGTATATATAGGTCCAGAAAAAAGAGTAGAAGGCAAGCGTATCGTATTTAATAGTAAAACGGAAACAGTAAATGTAGAAGGGAAGGGCTTTTTAAGTGAGCCGCCCATGATAATACGAGGGGAAGATATTAAGTATGATAGTCTAAGTGGCTTTGCATTTGTAAAAGGAGATGTCACTTGGGTAGATACGAGTAAGAACAATACAATTTACGGAGAGTCTCTGATTTATAATGAAAAAGATGAATCAGTTAAAGTAGAGCTGGCGAATGGGATACGACCCCTCTTATTGCAAATACTGGATGGCGATACCCTGTATTTAAGTGCGGACACCTTATTTTATGCAAGTATAAAAACAGATAGTAGCGAGTATAAAGAGTTTACAGCATTTCCGGATGTACGCATTTTTAAGGAAAATCTGAGTGCACTTTCTGATCATCTATACTTTGATGATATTGATTCCAGCTTCATACTCACAGGAGTTCCTATTATGTGGTCTGATACTTCACAATTTTCTGGAGATACTATCCATATTAATTTAGAGAATGAAAAAGTAAATAGCCTAGAAATCATGCAAAATAGCTTTATAGTCAATGCAGAAGTGGGGGACCTGTACAATCAAATTTCTGGTACGGATGTACTTGCAGAATTTAAGGACGACTATGTGGATAATATGTATGTAACAGGAAATTCTAGATCTATCTATTACCTAAAGGATGATATTGGTGCTTTTATAGGACTCAATAAAACAGACTGCAGTCGTATGCGTTTCTATTTTCAGCAAGACTCCCTGACAGATGTCCGTTTTTATACAGAGCCCACTTCTGTCTTAACGCCTATGGCAAAGGCAACAAAGGGAGATAAGTTTTTGGAAGGCTTCGCTTGGAACTTTAGTATAAAACCCAATGGGGTTAATGACCTATTGAGTATTAGTAAGGATGTTAAAAGGCAGACTAGGGGAGGAAGTTCAGAAGAAGGCATCCCTTCTAATGTACCTACTGGAATGCAAAGGGGGGCAGAAGTACCTGATGATCTGCTTGAGAAAAAGCAAGAGAAATTAGATACATTTATTGAAGGAACTGAGCAGACATTGAAGGCAGAGACAAAGCAATCTTCAAAATCTAAATCATCAACATCTAATAAAAAGGAAAACTAATCATGTATACGCATATTCGAATATATATCATACTACTATGTATTTGTATCAGTGCAGTTAGTTTTGGACAAACAGAACAACTGAACAAAGCAATGCAATTTGCACAGGATGGAAAACAACAAGAAGCCATTCAGGTGTATGAAGAATTACTGGGGCAGGGTACAGCATCTGCAGAGTTGTATTATAATCTAGGTACCTTATATCTGCAGGAAAAGAAAATAGGCAAAGCGATATTGTTTTTGGAACGCGCAATCAAGTATCGCCCTGCTTATCAAGATGCAATAACTAATCTCGATCTAGCTAAATCAGAAATAGATGATCCCATATTTGCAATCAGTCCTTTCTTTCTTGTTGCATATTGGAAAAGCTTTAGCAATCTGCTACCTATGCTTGCATGGGGAGTTTTAAGCCTGCTCTTTTTACTTGGCCTCGTATTCTTATTAAATAAGATCCTATTTAATTCTATGTCTAGAAAGAAAAAGTGGACGAGTGCAGCCCTTGTGATTACAGGATTAATTTTATCCTTTGCAGCTGCATGGACAAGATACTTTGACGTAAAGAATGATAGTTATGCTATTGTTATGTCAGAAGTAGATCGCTTGGACGGACCAGATGAAAATAGTAAAAACGAAGAGTTCCCAATTATTTCAGAAGGTATAAAAGTGAAAATCAAAGACAGCTTTGAAGAATACTATCAAGTGAAGTTGCCAGACTCGGATGAGAGTTGGATTCCAAAAAATAACGTAGAAAGAATTTAGAAGAGCGACTTATACGTTCACCGGAGTTTCAGATATACTCACAAAGGTTCTGTTCAGTCTTTTCTTTTTGAATACAACATAGCCTTCTACCTTTGCGTGGATAGTGAAATCCTTACCCATATACACATTGTCACCAGGATGAAACTTAGTGCCTCTTTGTCTGATAATGATATTTCCAGCCTTAGCGTACTGACCACCAAATAATTTTACTCCAAGACGTTTACTATTACTGTCTCTTCCATTATCCGTACTACCGACTCCTTTTTTATGTGCCATGATCTTTCTTGTTTAAAGTTTGCAATTAAGCTGTTATAGAATCAATCTTAATTTTAGAGAATTGTTGCCTGTGACCGTTTTTCACCTTGTAACCCTTTCTTCTCTTTTTCTTGAATACGATTACTTTATCACCTTTTACCATTTGCTCAAGAACGGTTGCTGATACAGATGCACCTGATACATTAGGCGAACCTACGCTCGTATTGTCCCCGTCAGAAGTCAATAATACTTCGTCAAAGCTGAGCTTTTCACCATCTTTAGCACCAAGTCTATGTACATAGATCTCGTTCCCTGCCTCTACTTTAAATTGTTGTCCTTTAATATTTACTATTGCAAACATGCGTTTTCTTTTTGAAAATGGATTGCAAAGATAAGCTATAATCTCTTAAAATCAAGGTCTTAGCCCTCTATTTTATAAGCCCTGAGGACTTCTGGCAGATTTGGGCTTTTTGAGGAAGAAATCCTCCAAATAGAAGCTTTTTTTGATGCATTCGCCGTCCCTTTCTAGCTTTATACTTACTTTTTTGCCATGTTCTCCTGAAAATTTGTCTAGAATTTTGTTCAAACTAAGAAAAGAAGTAGGCCAAAAACCCACCTTTTTGATGATATCTCCTGTCTGAATCCCCGCTTTTTCAGCAGGAGAATCAGGAAAAACGTCTTTGACGTAATAGTCTGAAAGGTCCTTCCCAAATGCAATCAATATGATACCACTTTTATCATATTGAAATTCTTTATTATATGATTTTTCAGCCTTTAAATACAGTTTATGTTTTGTGTAGTCTATGATTACTCTAAATCGCGATAATATCAGATTGCCAATGATACCATTCCTATGGACATCTGCCTTGGCATGCCAGACCGAATCTACCTCTTGAAAACTTGTAATTAGATTGTCAAAATGATAGGATCCAAACTTCAAGTAATTTGACTTCCCAACAAAGCCTTCTACAATACCACCTAAACCATGCCCTAGACTTCCGCGTAAAACAGTTTCAGGGATATTCAGTAAGGAGTCTGTATTACTATGTAATAGGTAGGTAAGTCCAGCTCCTGTATCTAATAATAAAAGTACCTCTGTCTCTTCTCCATTTTCTATTTGTGTCTGCGCTTTTATGTAGGGTTTGTTTTTTACAATAGACACATCCATTGTTTCAAACTTTTTAGGATCAGGAGTTTTAAACTTATCAGGGTGGATTAATTTTATTTTTCGTTTTTTATAATTAATATCTACCACCAGCCCGTGAAAAAAACTTCCACCTATGATACCATCCACAGATGTACCTGTTAATTCCTCTAGCCTCAAATAATCTTCACTTAAGACTATGATGTCTCTAGTCACCTGAGGAAGATCCGCAAGATCGATTGCTATGTTTCTAGAAATATAAGCCACTATTCCTTTCTGTAAATCTGCCCCCACAATAGTAACTTGCTGACTATATTCTAGGTCTAACAAGTCAGCAATTGTTTTTTGAAAAAGTATGGTATGCTCAGCGCCAGTATCGAATATAAAGCTGAGAGGTAAAAAATTATTCAGACGTACGTCGATAAGTATGTAGTTGTTCTCAAACCTAAAATCAAACTCTACTTCTTTGCCATTTTCCAAAAGTTCTAAGCCGCGTATTTGGGAAAAGCTTTCTACAGCAGCAAAGAGAAAGAAAAGAAGAAAAATAATACGTTTTATTGCGCTTAACATAAGTCTTCTTGGAGATTTTGAATCGCACATAATTTACACATTTTAAATAAGAATCCTAGACAAAGAAAAATTATAGTGAATGCTCTTGTCTCTTTACTCATTGGTCATGCCTATGACCTTCTTAGGATATGTATTGACTCCATTAGTAGAAATAAGGATAAGATAATCTATAGGAATGATGAGAATTGCTATATTTAATAGACCTGGCAGTTCTCTGGACCAAATTTCAACTGCCTTAATTACAAAATAAATGTATTTAATTATGAAAAAACTATTTATGAATCTAGGCATTCTACTTGCATGCCTATGTATTACTCAATCAGACCTACTATCCCAAAGCAATGTCTCTGGTGTAGTAACTGATGCAAGTGGAATACCTATAATTGGAGCCTCTGTAATGATTAAAGGTACCACAGTAGGTACCATAACAGACCTAGATGGAAATTATATGTTGACAGTTCCTGATGGGGCTACTGAATTAGAAATCTCATATCTGGGTTTCGGAACACAAACCATGGCTATCGCGGATGGTAACTTTGGTAGCATAGTCCTTTCTGAAGATTTTAATCAACTAGACGAAGTGGTAATCACTGGATTAGGAACTACAGTGAAACGGAGGAATCTAGCAAACTCAGTTGCAAAAATTGATGCAAATGAATTAATAGCAGTTGCTCCCGCTTCTACAGTAGAAAGTGCCTTATATGGTAAATTCAAAGGAGCAGAGATAAAAGCGGCCTCAGGTGCGCCTGGCGGTGGTGTCTCATTTAAACTAAGAGGACTGACCTCTATAAGTGGTTCTTCTCAGCCCCTCGTGATATTAGATGGTGTGTATATGGATAATTCATCTATTCCAGCAGGATTAAATATCGTTTCTGCAGCAGCCGGAGGCGGTAGTACATCTAATCAAGATAATCCTTCTAATAGATTATCTGACCTAAGTCCAGAAGACATCGAGTCTGTGGAAATATTAAAAGGAGCATCAGCAGCAGCAATCTATGGTTCAAGAGCAGCAGGTGGTGTTGTAATTATTAATACAAAGAGAGGTGAGGCTGGTAATACAGAAATACGAGTTTCCCAATCCCTTGGACAAACATCGCAGTTAAGAAAACTTGGTATTAGAGAGTGGACAGAAGAAAGAGTCTTGGCGAGTGGATTTGCAGATAATATTGATGACTTTAGAAATAATGGAATCACGAACTATGAAGATCTTCTGTATGGTAACAAAGGAACCCTATCAAATACACGACTAAGTCTCTCAGGTGGATCAGAAGAGACAACCTTCTATTTAGGTGCTTCTTATAAGAACGAAGAGGGTATAGTTGCGAATACGGGCTATGATAAAATCTCTGCACGTTTAAATCTTGATCACAAGATTTCAGATGTGTTTGATCTGGCAGTGTCTACTAACTTTATTAACTCATCTGCAGATAGAGGATTTTTCAATAATGATAATTCAGGTACTACCATGGGTATTTCCTTTACGTCCACACCTGCCTTTGCAGCCCTAGAAGCAGATCCTTCTACTGGTTTATTCCCTTCTAACCCCTATGCACCTTCTAACTTTTTAGAAACAGCAGAATTGGTTACGAATAACGAATCAGTAAATAGATTTTTAGGAGGTGGTACACTGACTGCAAAAGTACTTTCACGTGATAATTCTACCCTAAAGTTTTTATTTAGAGGAGGGGCGGATTTTTATAATTTAAATACAACTGCAATCTTTCCAAACTCCTTACAGTTCCAAAGAGATGGCGCTGGTCTGAATGGTGTATCTGTACAAGGGTTTACCAAGAACTTAAACACAAACTTAGCTGCCATTGGTGTATATAGTTATTATATGGATAGTGGCTTATCATTAACGACTTCAGCAGGTGTAACGCAAGAAGACTTTAATAGAAATACAATCCTTGGAGAGGCAAGTAATTTGATCGGTGCTGAGACTAACCTTGACCAGGCTGGAAACAGAAACGTGACACAGCTAAGAAGAATCCAGCAGGATAAAGGTTTCTTTGTGCAAGAAGAAATAAACTATGACGATAAATTCTTAGCAACACTAGGTATACGAGGAGATAAATCTTCTAACAATAGTGATGTGAATAAATTATTTTTCTACCCGAAAGCAAACTTTGCTGTGAATCTTCACAACCTTGGTGTTCTTGGAGATGGTGGATTTTTTGATCTCTTAAAACTAAGATTGGCATACGGAGAATCAGGAAACTTTGCAAGATTTGGTGCTAAGTCAACTACACTTGAGTCTACGATTGTAGATGGAAATGCAGGTGTAGTAGTACCTACCTTATTAGGTAATTCAGAGGTAGGTCCAGAAAGACAAAAAGAATTAGAATTTGGTGTGGATTTAGGTTTAGCAGAACGATTTGCAATAGATGCAACATATTATGTCAAAAGTGTTGAGGACTTATTGTTGAATGCGGATGTTCCATCCTCTACTGGATTCTCACAACAGGTGACTAACGCTGCACAATTACAAAATAAAGGAATCGAATTAGGATTAACAATAGGTGTTCTCAATACAGAGACTATCAACTGGGGTACACGTTTTGGATTCTGGAAAAACAGCTCTGAGGTGACGGAGTTATTAGTACCTGCGTTTACAAGTGGTGGCTTTGCTGATTTCTTAGGTAACTTATTAGTAAAAGAAGGATTTAGCCCTACAACAATTATAGGTGTAGGACCAAACCCAGATGTTACACTAAATGGCACAGGGGATCCAACCTTACAGATTTTTGGAAATGCAGAACCAGATTTCCAAATGACCTGGTCTAATAATGTTTCTGTAAGTGACTTTGATCTTACATTCTTATGGCATTGGAAAAAAGGAGGGTCTAATATCAACCTTTCTACTTTGTTATTTGACTTGAATGAAACGACTCATGATTTTGATGACATGGGTGTAGATCCTTCAGGGGAACTTGCAAACGGTCCATACCGACTGAGTGTTTTAGGAAGTAATACAGAGCCATACATAGAAGATGCAAGTTATATTAGACTAAGAGAAATCGGGTTGTATTACACACTTCCTAATTCAGTTATACCTGGTGCGGAAAGTTTGAAGATCGGTATCTCTGGTAATAATTTAATAAACATATTTGATTACAATAGTTACGATCCTGAGGTGTCAAACTTCGGTAGTAACGGCTTGTCAACAGGTGTAGAAGTTACACCATTTCCTTCATCTAAGAGATGGGATTTCCACGTACAAGCAACCTTCTAATTGTTAATTAAATAAAAAGTATAAACATGAAAAATATATTTTATATACTCTTACTTGGATGTACACTTTGCGCAGTAAGCTGTAGCATTGATGAAATTCCAAATCCAAATGGACCCAGTATTGAAGGTCTTTTACTAGATGCAACAAAGAGTCAGTTGCAAACCCTTGTGACAGGATCTGAAGATCTCCTAAGACAGGAAATAGGATTCTATTATGACGTAACAGCTATCGTAGGGAGAGAATACTATTTCTTCACCGGATCAGATCCTAGATACACTGGAGAGGTATTAGGGAAAGGAGATTCTCAATTAGATAATGCCGGATTTTATGGGACACGTCCTTACTTCGGTAGATACCGTACGATTAGAAACCTAAATGTATTAATTGAATCAGCTGAAAATTCTACAACAATTACTCCAGCTGAGTTAAATGGATATATAGGTTTTGCAAAAACATTCCAAGCGTACGAATTACATTTAGCCTTAAACCTACAGGGAGAAAATGGAATCCGTACAGAAGTGTCAGATATTAATAACCTAGGTGCCTTCGAATCCTTTGATGCTGCTCTAGCAAATATTGCAAGTTTACTTGATGAGGCAAATGGCCTATTGTCAGGTGCTGAATTTGCCTTCAATCTATCTTCAGCTATGAGTGGTTTTGATACGCCCGCTACCTTTGCTCAGTTTAATAGAGCACTTGCAGCAAGAATTGCATTGTATAGAGGGGATAATAGTGGAGCGGCTTCATTCTTAAATAATTCATTTATGGATATGGGTGGTGCTATGCAAGTAGGACCGGCAAGATCGTATTCCTCTGCTGGAGGTGATTTTGCAAACAACTTATTTAGAGTGCCTAATCAAGCGGATGCAATTATCGCGCATCCTTCGTATACAGAGGATGCAGAAGCAGGAGATAACAGATTAAATAAAGTACTTCTTAGACCCTCTGGGACACTTACCCTAGATGATTTAAGTGGTGACTATGATGTATGGGTATACCAGTCTCTTGAAGATCAGGTACCCTATATAAATAATGAAGAGCTCATATTGATGATGGCAGAAGCAAATATTGGATCCAATAATTCAGCTGCAGTGGATGCGCTTAATGTGGTGCGTAACGCAGCAGGTTTGGGTGATTACGCTGGTGGTACCTCAGATAGTGACTTAGTTGCAGAACTTATACAGCAAAGAAGATACTCTTTGTTTGGACTAGGACACAGATGGGTAGATATGCGTAGATGGGGACTTTTAGACCAGTTGCCTATTGATAGAGCAAATGATGATGTATGGCCAAACTTCCCAAGACCAGTATCTGAAATAGAATAAGCTTTTATTCTTATATATTATCAACGCCGGATCTTACAAAGTATCCGGCGTTTTTTTTACCGCACACTCATAAGAATAACTAATTTTCGTATTCCATTTTCCCCAAGGTGTATGACATGATTTATTTCTATGCTAATAAAAAAGTCTGTGTGATTTGAGATTGTAATTTAATTTTCCTTTTTTAGACAAGAATTCAACCAATGCAAGGCTTACAAAGAAGACTTTCCCTATATGGACTTACGATGATCGTCATCGGTTCATGTATCGGCTCCGGAATTTTCATCACACCCAGTACAGTAGCCTCGCATTTAGGCATTCCTGTGTATATCCTTTTAGTCTGGTTAGCGGGAGGTATTGTATCTATGTTTGGGGCACTTAGTTTTTCAGAACTAGGCGCGATGTATCCCAAGTCTGGAGGAGTCTATGTATATCTTAAAGAAGCCTATGGGCCCTTGATTGGTTTTTTATATGGCTGGGTAACACTTTTGATTATAAACACAGGAGCACTTGCAGCCCTTTCTATTGCCTTTGCAGATTTTCTTTCCTTTTTTTACGAATTCTCACAGCTACAAAAACAAATCATCGGTGTCATTTTAGTCCTAAGTTTGACCGCCATAAATGTGATGGGAGTCAGCGTGTCGCAATTCTTAGCTAGTACCTTTTCGGGTATTAAAATATTAGCGATTATTCTCTTACTTATCGTAGGACTATTTTTTGGAACAGAGGGTAAAGACATCTTTTCACTTAGTGTTGAAGGAAGTTCTAACATAGGTATTAAACCTATTTTGTTTGCCTTTGTAGGCGTCTTTTGGTCCTTTGGTGGTTGGCATCACGCAACCTATCTATCAGGAGAAGCAATCAAGCCACAACATAACGTTCCACGCTCTATCGTGATAGGTACCATGGCAGTTACTCTCTTATATGTTTTTGCAAATATTGCCTACCTACTATTATTACCTATGGATGGCATTGTCGCTTCTTCAAGAATTGCAGGAGACGCAGTTGCACAGGTAATTTCTGGAGGAGGAAAGATTGTAACAATTTTAATTTCTATTTCTATTTTCGGAACCATAGCTATTTATACCATGTCTGCCCCACGTATCTATTTTGCGATGGCGAAAGACGGTGTATTCTTTCCACAATTAGCCAAGGTGCATCCCAAGTTTAGTACACCATACATAGCAATGATTTTCCAAGCCATTTGGGCATGTTTACTTATTCTATTTTGGGGCTCCTTTATCAAGGTCATCACCTTTGTCACCTTTATGGATATCGTCTTCATGATGCTAGCAGGTTTAGCACTATTTATCCTACGCAAAAAAAGACCTAATGTCGCACGGCCAGTGAAAGCTTTTGGATATCCACTGATACCATTTCTGTATGTTCTTATCACAGCCGCCTTTGTCATTAATCTGATTATATCTATGTCCGCTGAGTCCCTCTATGGTCTAGTGATTTTATTCCTCGGCATTCCAGTGTTTTACTTTTTTCAGAAAAAGGCATAGTATTAGGAGAAGTATAATTTGGGCATGCCCATTCCCTCGTTCCACTCAGTCAGGTCGCTCCCTTACATGCTCCCTATTCGGTCGGCCCCTAGCGGGTCTGGACTACGTCCACAATCCAGGCAGCTCATGCATCCTTTACATATTGCAAGTGGCAAGAACGTCTAAAGTTTATTTATTAGACAATGCGTTTAGGATTAAGTCCAAAAAATTTAACAAAAGGCTTTTACAATCTTGATGCATATCCCTTAGAATAGAACTATCTTGATAGCACATTTAAAATTTGTAGGTTTAAGCTAATAGAGTTTGGCGCAAACTAGCTGGTTAGAAATGAATTTTCTTACAAAAGTAGTTTGCCTATGAATCCACATGCTTATTCTGTCCAAGAGAAAACCCGTTTTTCTGAAAGCCTTATCTGGCAACTAAACACAGACTTTTATAAAGAGAAAGGCATTGCTGCTTGGAGTGAGGGAATCGTGCCACATCAGATAACAAATAGTGCCTTAGCGGCAACAGCCTATGCCGAACTAATTTATGCCTTTCTTAAAGATTTAGAAATGCAAAAGAAGGCAGATGAAGTTGTATACATACTAGAACTAGGTGCTGGTCATGGTAGGCTTTGTTTTAATATTCTTAAACATCTTGATGTACTCATTGCAGCAAGTCCATGTTCGACTAAATATTGCTACGTGCTTAGTGATATAGTAGAAGATAACCTATCTTTTTTGAGCAGCCATTTAAAATTACAGACGTATTATGATAGAGAGGTTTTAGACCTGTGCTATTTTGATGCTACGACCAGTGAGAAACTTTCATTGCGCAAGTCAAACGCGACAATAGCTACTGAAGATCTAGAGCAAGCTATCTTGACTATTGCAAATTACTTTTTCGATTCGCTTCCAAATGAATTATACTATATACATAATAATGAAATTTATGATTGTTTAGTCTCTATCGATGCATCTGTTGATCCAGAAAAAAGTAGTGCGCAAGAACTAATTAGTAACATGAATTTAGAGTTTCATAATTCTATTGCTTCTGTTCCCATATTTGAAAATACGATATGGAATGAAATTTTAGCACAGTATATGCTAGTTAAAAAGGAATCTTATATTTTGTTTCCAAGAGCGGCATTGGATTGTCTTCGCAAGATTTCTTCTCTTTCTAAGACAGGTTTAGTAGTTCTAACCATGGATAAGGGATATAAAGAAATCCATTCTGTGACGGGAAGAATATGCCCTGATATTGTGAAGCATGGAAGCTTCTCCATTTGGGTTAACTTTCATGCCTTGTCTCAGTTTTGCATACAAAGTGGAGGACATGCTATGTTTGATGCTTCCACAAATTTAAGTATTGAATTCGGTGCTCTATTTTTTACAAATAAAGCCGTTCCTTTCCCACTTGTTGAGAAAATGTATCGCAAGCATTCCAGTCAAATCAATCTGGATGACTTAAATAGCATGAAGCAGATTGTATATAAAAATATAGGCAATGTAGATTTATCTCAGCTTCTAGGCTTTATACGACTCAGCGCGTATGATTCATCTATATTTATTAAACTCTTACCTAGAATTAAAAACTTAGTAAAGCAAATCTCAGTGATGCAACGTGATAGACTTAAGCAAACTTTGCGTAAAGTGTGGGACAGTTACTATGCTGTTAAAGAAGATTATGATCTATCTTATGAGTTAGGAGGCCTCATGTATGATTTAGGATTTTACAAAGAGGCAATGGAGTATTTTGATTGTTCGCTAGAAATTTTTGGAAACAAAATAGATGTAGATTACAATCAGATTTTATGCCACTTCCAATTACGACAAGATGCCCTCTTCTACCAAAAATTAAAAGCAGCCAAACTTAGGTTTCCGCAGTCAGATATGTTTGCAAATTTAGAGCTCCTAGATATGGACTCAAAATGAAAGTAGACACCAGACACTAGACGCTAGACGCTAGACGCTAGATAGGAGATTTTGCTAGTTACTAATCTTATGTATATCTAAAGACTAAAGTGCTAAATACTATTTTGTTATTAGATCCCATCAGTCTAATATCTAGCGTCTAGCGTCTAAAATCTATACTATTAAACAAAAAAAAGCCCGAAGGTTTCCCCTCAGGCTTTTTAAAATATAGATTAGAAATTACTTAGAAAAAGTAACCTCGATTCTTCTGTTTTGCGCTCTTCCTTCAGCAGTACCATTGTCTGCAACTGGATCAGCATCACCCATTCCTTGAGTAGAGATTCTATCCGCGCTAATACCTGCAGCAATTAATCTTGCTTGTACAGCGTTTGCTCTAGCTTCTGAAAGCATCTTGTTCTTACCAGCATCTCCCGTGTTATCTGTGTAACCAGAAACATTGATTTTAGAGTCTGGGTAAGCCTTAAGAATAGCAGCAAGGTTGTCTACTTCCACACCAGAAGTTCCTGATATTTCTGCAGAACCTGTTGCAAACTTTAGGTTTCTAAAGGTAAATCTGTTGTCACCCTTAGCTCCACCTTCCATCCACTTGTTGATCTGATCACCAGCAGAACCTGCAGTGAACGATACTTTATCAAGAGCAGCCTTCGCAGCTTCGTTTACATTTCCTAAAAGTGCACCAGCACCAGAAGCAACAGCACCAGCAGCATCACCTGCCATGTCCGCAGCTTTTCCAGCCATGTCACCTGTTTTGTCCATAACATCTCCTGTTACGTCAGCAACTTTGTCTCCAAGACAAGTGCTGTAACCAAAGTAACTAGCAAGACCTAGGATAAGTAAAAGTGGGAATAACCACTTCAATAATCCACCACCAGTTTTTACAGCAGCTTCTCCTACATCACCAACAGCACCTACTCCTTTACCTGCAAGGTCAGCAGCTCCACCTACAACTCTTCTTCCTGCATCAGCAGCTCCACCTACAACTTTCTTACCTCCATCAGCAACACCAGAAACCATATCTCCAAGACCACTAAGTCCTAAGATGTTTCCAAGTCCTGAAGGCATACCGCTGCTTACATTCGCTTTCTGAGATCCTAGGAATTTTCCAAGACCTACAGCATCTAATGCTTTATTTTTCATATAACGACCTACCATACTCATTAAAAACGGCGCTGCCATTTTAATTAGAGAAGAAGAAGATCCAGTTTTGATTCCTCCGAAGCCAGCAATTTTTTCTATCATTCCTCCTAAGTTGTTTCCTAGAAGAGTAGAAAGTAAGCCACCACCGCCATTCATAAGGCCAGTCACTTTGCTAGTGGATCCGAAGATATCTCCGATATTATCTAATATGCTTGGGTCAGCATTCTTTGCCATCTTGAAGATATCATCAAGTCCAGACTTAGATTCTGACATACCAATAACTTGTCCTAAAAGAGATGGGAATATACCATCTAATGCTTTTGTAACACCAGACTCTGATTCTCCAAGAAATTTAGCTGCTTGACCAGCTAACCCCGAAGTAACCTGATCCTTAAGCAGATTTACTAAATTCATAGTGATTTGTTTTGAATTATTTAATAGTATTTAGTTAATAAGTTTAAATGCTAATTGAAAGGCTAGAATGATTGTTTTTCTTTGCAATCATTGATTACAATGAGCTACAAAGATACATACACTTATGAGGAATATAAATTTCCCAAAGGTTAAATTTTAACAAAATTTTAGGATTTTAAATAGACCAAAAGCTAGTTTTCAATGAAAAGGATGTTTCTTGAAAGTATGACAGTAACGGAGAAAAGGGATAAAATATTTCTTGAACAATTAGATTTGTTGAGGAAAATTGCAGAAAATCAACCAAAATTAGCTGTTAAAGATCTGTTTTTGCTCTTTAATCTGGTTTTCGAAGAACTTAGCCAAGCCTCCGAACTACATTTCACCACTCTTTTCTCCAGAATTGCCTATATCGCGAATGCCTTCAAGATTTCTTCATCAGATACTCGTTTACTCCACCAATATAGAATTACAGAAGAGAATCAGACTGACCAACTAGATATACCCCAGCGATTAGTCTTAGGTGATTACTTGATTCAATTAATTCTCAGTGAAGCATACAATCTTAGCATAGACCTTCCTCAGCAACCCAAGGGGTGGGCCAAAGAAGAGGAATCCATCTTTAGATCGGTGCTCCAAGGACTCTGTTTTAAGAATGAGGACAATTACATATTTATAGATGAGGACAATCCTGCCTTAGAATTACAACTTGTCTTTTCCAAGGAAAAAAAGAATCTACATTGTAAAGAAGACTTAGACCACATGTGGGAGCTCTTGGAAAAACCCGTCTCGATGAATCTAATTGAGGCAGATATTAAGGATGAACAGTGCTATCCCAAAGGACTCATAATTGATCCTGACTTTCTTATTGATGTAACCAGTATCTCCGAAAGTTTTAAACCAGACGGGAGTTATCCCCAAAGTTATTTTACGCGTAGATTCCTTCCAGTAGATAAACAGCTTCCCTTGTTGCTTGGAAATGTTGCAAACTACTTTCTTGATGAAATATTAGCGGATCCAGACATAAGCTATGAAGATCTTCTTAGCAAGGTCTTCCAATTAGCACCACTGGCCTATACCAATAAGGAAGATGGAGACATAAAAAAATTAGTCTACCAATCGAAACAACACTTTAAGCACATAAAGGAGGTAGTCCATGTATCTCTACCAAATCTAGGATTAGATATTGCACAAACCTACACAGAGCCTTCCTTCTTGTCACGTAAATATGGTATGCAAGGAAGATTAGATGTCTTACATGCAAATCCAACTAAAAATCAATTTGATATTATCGAATTAAAAAGTGGTTCCCTATATAAGCCCAATGTCTATGGTCTTGCAAAAAATCACTATACCCAAACACTGCTATACGATCTGCTTATCCGCTCTGCCTTTGGATATAAAAGCAAACCCTCTAATTATATTTTATATTCAAAAATTGAAGAGAAGAGTTTGCGCTTTGCGCCTACCGCAAAGGCGCAACAACTCGATGCACTCCGCTTAAGAAATCAGATAATCTATTTCGAACGCTTATTAGAAAATATAGAAGACGATAGTTCATTCAGAAACTTTATTCAGTTGTTGGGCTCAGTGGGAAAGGCAGGTGATAATTTTTTGATACGCGATCTGAAGTTTATAAAGGACCAATTGTCAAGATTATCAGAAACAGAACTGCAGTACTTTAGATCCTGTATCAGTTTTATTGCGCGCGAACACCGATTAGCAAAAATTGGCGAACATGGCATAGATAAAACAAATGGCATGGCCAGCCTATGGTTAGATCCCATTTCTGAAAAGGAAGAGAACTTTAAGATACTGTCTTATCTCACGATTGAACACAATTATTCAAATACCGAGCAAGCAGAAATACATTTTAAAAAGAGTGCACGATCAAATGCGCTTTCCAGATTTAGGGTAGGGGATATAGTGGTCTTGTATCCCTGTGTACATGCTCTAGATTCTCCCTTAGCAAATCAGGTTTTTAAATGTTCTATTCTATCCCTAGACAAAGATAGGATTTCAGTGCGCTTGCGGAATCGTCAGTATAATCAAAGCTTGTTTAAAGAACATAGCTATTGGAATCTAGAACCTGATCATTTAGACAGTGGCTATAATGCCATGTATAGATCACTCTTTGCGTGGGTCTGTATGCCAGAGCAGTATCGTAGAAAAATGCTTGGTCTTGTTGGACCTAAGCCGAGTTTGAATAAGGAAATATCTTTCAAAACGGAGCAGCTGTCAGAAGAACAGCAGTCTGTGTTTGAAAAGATCTTGCGCGCGCAGGACTATTTTTTACTCTGGGGTCCACCAGGAACGGGGAAGACCTCTGTTATGATCAAGGAATTTATTCGCTATAATATTCAAGAGGATAAACCACTGCTCCTCCTGGCCTATACGAATAAGGCGGTAGATGAATTATGTGCTGCTGTTCAGGCAGCTGGTTCTAAGGATTTTATTCGCATAGGTTCACGTTATAGCACAGATGAGAGATATCAGGAGAATTTACTTTCTGTACAAGCCAGTCTTCTGACGAATAGAAAACAACTAAAAGCGCGTTTACAAAAAACTAAAATTTTTGTTTCTACTCTGTCCTCTATTTTAGGGAAACAGGAAATATTTAAACTGGTAAAATTTGAGAACATCCTCGTGGATGAGGCGTCCCAGATTCTTGAGCCTATGCTTATAAGTATTCTTGCGCGTGCGCCTAAATTTGTACTCGTAGGAGATCATAAGCAGTTACCAGCGGTTGTTGTACAATCTCCAGAAAAATCTAAAATTAAATTTCCTCAGTTGGTAGAAAAGATCGGAACAAATAATCTACGCATCTCACTTTTTGAACGACTCTACAAGAAAGCAAAACAAGAATCCTGGCTGGATAATGTGGATATATTGACGAAGCAGGGGCGTATGCATGCAGAACTCGTAAAGTTTCCACGACGATTTTTTTATGAAGACTTTCTAGAAATTTTACCTGGAATATCCAGACTGAGTGCAGAGTCTTGTCTTGCCCCAGAATATGTTTGGAACAAACGAAATGTATTTGTGCATGCAGAAATTGATAAGACCCTCACCCATAAAACGAATGAAGATGAAGCGAACAAGGTTGTAGCTATGCTTACGCGCTATCTTTCTTATTATAAACAAACTGGAATAGACCTGCGACCAGATCACATTGGTATTATAACACCCTATCGTGCACAGATAGCCTTGATCATGCAGAAGATGCAAGAGAAGGATTTACCTATGGAGCATATTTCTGTAGATACAGTAGAGCGATACCAGGGCGGTGCACGTGATCATATAATATTGTCAATGTGTATTAATCGAGCACATCAACTGCGCACCCTTGCCAATTTATCAGAGGAGGGGATTGATAGAAAGTTTAATGTTGCTATTACACGAGCGCGTGAAAGTTTGTGTATTGTAGGCAACAAAGAAATATTGGAAAGGAATCCCGTATATCGGGATTGGATTTTGGATGCCTGGGAAATGGATACGGAGGACTAGAATTATGCATGGGCAGGAATCATATTTAAGAAAAATTTCGTTCTAAGGGTATGCGTATACTCATGGTATGTCTGGGAAATATTTGTAGATCCCCTTTAGCACAAGGGATCATGGAAAAGATGATCGTCTTTAACAATCTGGATTGGACGGTAGATTCTGCGGGTACCAGTGGCTGGCATAATGGCGAACAGGCGGATAGACGTTCGATTGCAGTTGCTGAGGCACATGGTATCAATATACGGCAACAGCGTTCTCGATTATTTGTACAGGAGGATTTTGAAGAATTTGATCTCATTCTTGCCATGGATGTTTCTAACTACCATAATATTTTAAAATTGGCTAGAAACGAGGAAGACAAGAAGAAGGTAGAAATGATCCTAAATTATAGTTTCCCGGGAGAAAATAGGGCAGTGCCGGATCCCTACTATGAGGGAGGTTTTGAGCATGTCTATCAGATGCTAGAAGATGCAGTAGAAGCGTTAGTAAAAGCAGGTAAGTCTGGGAGATAATAGTCTGCGCATTTCTTTAGTCGTTTGTCCAAGTATAAAATAAATGGTCCACATCCTTCTTCCATCCTAAGCGTTCGTATAAATGTTGTGCAGGATTATCCCTGTCTGTTTCCAAACTTAGACCCTTTAAATTATTCTCTTTTGCAAAGTTTTTCGCTGTTTCAAGCAAAGCCTCACCAATGCCTTTACCACGCGCTGCTGGATCTACAAAAAGATCGTTCAAGATGCACACATCTTGCATACTTACGGAAGAAAATATGGGATAAAGCTGCGTGAAGCCAAGGGCTTGATTATCTGCATAGGCTATAAAAATTGTGGATTGCTTTTGTTCCATCCGTTGCTTGAGGAAGGCACGTGCAGCAGTTGGGTCACTTTCTTGTTTGTAAAAGATGCGATAGCCATCAAAGAGGGGAACAAGTGCATCCAAGTCATGTATGTCAGCCCGACGAATATTCATATAACGATATGTTTTACTTGCTCAAGATCCCAATCAATTACTAAACCACCTGCAAGACGTTGTGCCACTTTTTTACCGTAAAGAAGTTCGCAGAGATAGAGAGCTGCTTCAAAAGACTTAGCACCACCTGCGGAGGTAATATATTTTCCATCATGTACAAAAAGGACATCCTTTCTTACATCTAGCTGAGGAAACATGGTTTTATATGCATCTATATCACTTGGAAAGGTTGTAGAAGCCGAATTATCCAAGAGTCCTGCCTTAGCAAGTACGAATGCACCATCACAGTGGGAGGTCACATATTTGGCATTCTTTGCTACCTCAGCTACCCATTGTATCATCTCTTGGTTTTCTAGGTCGGTATCCAGATGATGTTCTGCACTAGGAACAACTAAAATGTCAATAGGAGGCAGTTCATCTTCTAGGTAATTAAAGTCAGGAAGAATGCGCATCCCCTCAAACGAACGAACTGGATCCATTTTATCTGCAACTAAAAAGGTATTCATCGCCTTGATGCTATCCCTAAAAATAGTGTGTTGAAAAATATCGTAGGGAGCAGTAAGTTCCGTATTGTAGACACCATCCATGATTAGGAAGGCAACATTATATCGTCCTTCTACAATTTCATTCTTAGCTGTGGTCAACGTATTTTTCTTACTACCTGTTTGGGTACAAGATAGCGTCAGAGTTACGCAGAGACAGAAGAGAAATATTTTCAAATTAAAAGTCTAATAGTTCGATATCAAAAATAAGTGGTTCACCTGCTTTGAGACCAGGAGGTGTATTGTTACCGTAGCCTAAGCTAGGGGGTACAATCATTTGCATGCTACCTCCACGCCCTAATAAAGGAATGCCTATCTGCCATGCCTCTATGAGATTAGTAAGACCAAAGCTTATTCCGTCATTGGCATCGAATTCACAGTCGTTTCTATAGTAGCCTCTATAATTTACAGTTACGGTGTCTGACAAGCTAGGTCTCTCAGCACCACCTGGCGTATTTATAATATAATATAGGCCCTCACTATTCAGTTCAGGATTTAGATTATTGTCCGTGATATAATTGTCAATAAGCGTCTCTACAGCTAGGCTAGTAACATTCTTAGGAGCACAACCTTCTGTATCATCATCTCCACAGGCTATAAAGCAAAGGCTCAGGAGTAAGATATATGTATATTTCATAAAAATTTCTTTTGTTTAAAGTAGAACGATGGATCGTTTAAGAATGTGAAATTAAAAAAAGAAATTGGCTATATTGATATCTTAAATAAAAGAAAGAAATGCTCAGAAAGATATGTTTTACCCTTGTTTTGCTAGGAATTGCCGTTTTTACTTTTGCACAAGGAATGGTCAAAGACAAACCTGAACAAACGGAGGTCTGGGAACCTGTACCAGTGAAAGTAGTAGCAGGCGTGCAGAGTGCACCACCCTCAGATGCTACTGTATTATTTGATGGAACAAATTTGGATGCCTGGGAAAAAGAAAAGGACGGAGGGCCAGTAGAGTGGTTGCTAAAGGATGGAGCCATGGTAGTAAAGCCCGGATCAGGAGGCATTCAGACCAAGGAAGGCTTTGGAGATGTGCAGCTGCATATCGAGTGGTTATCTCCGGTGGATGAGGGAAAAGAAGGGCAGTTGTACAGCAATAGTGGCGTCTTTCTTATGGGACTCTACGAGGTGCAGGTATTAAACTCCTACGAAAATAAGACCTATCCAAATGGCCAAGCAGGTTCCATTTATAAGCAGCATATTCCTATGGTCAATGCTTCGCGACCGCCGGGGGAATGGCAGACCTATGATATAATATTTAAGGCACCTGTATTTGGGAAATTAGGGAATGTTAGAGAGAAGGCAGCATTGACAGTTTTTCATAACGGTGTCTTACTACACCACAATGCTATTCTAGAAGGACCTACAGTCTACATTGGTGACCCAGTATATGATGCGCATGCAGACAAACTACCCATCATGCTGCAAGACCATGGAGATAAGGTACGCTTCAGAAACGTCTGGGTGCGACCTATAGAGCTATAAATTTTGTTTTTCATTTGAGTTATTTTAAAGAATTACTGAACTTTGCTTTTCTAATGAGAAAGTAAAAGAAATAACTGTGAGTAAATCAAAGAAAAAAGCACAAGGAAAGATAAGGTCTAAGAAGGTGGCTATGCATAAGCCACCAGCAAAAACCTGGCTTAAGTATCTCCTCTTTATAGGTCTACTTGCCTGTATTCTATTTTTGGTCTCCCGTATGTTTTCAGGAAGCGGATCAGGATCTAATAAAGACCTTGTTGCCAGCTACTATAAACCGATGCCTCTACAACTTTCAGAAAAAGCCACAGTAAAGCCCCAGTTTAAAACCATGGCAACCATGTATAATGATAAACTGTATGCAGATGTTATTCCCATCCTCAACGGATTCTTACAAACAAAGCCAGATGTGAAGTGGAATTTGTACCGTGGGATTGCCTACTACGAAACAGGTGATTTGGTAAAAGCAGAAGAAGACTTTTCTCTCCTAGCAAATTCGGCTAATCAATATCTTGCAGAACACGGTACCTGGTATCAGGCTCTCTGTGCACTGAAGATCGGAGACGCAGACCTTGCCAAAGAGCTTTTACAAAAACTAGCTGTGAAGCCCCAAGGAAATTACATGACCAAGGCCAAGGAAGTACTAGGTAAGCTGTAGGTGAATATTAAAAGGTGCTAGCCCACGATACCCAGTAATCACGCAGTGATTACCCCACAAACCGTAAACTACCCGTCACTCTCACCCCCAAAAGGTTAATTTTTGAAAAAATATTTACTTTAGGGGTTACCTTGAGAAGCTTATTCAAATATATACGTGAAAACAATGGAGTCTTTTAGAGGCTTCAATTTGAATAATCCATACTTCTGATGACATTGTGAAAGCAAATTGGAAGTATAATTTTAAAACACTTAAAATAAAACACATATGAGAGCGATTAATTACACTTTTACCACTTTGATGTTTTTACTATTAACAATTAATATTATCGCTGGACCTATTAGTCCAGTAAATTCTATAAAAAGCACTTCTACCAATGGCAATCCTGGATTTTGCATAGATGGGATTCTAGAAGGAGCATATGTACTAATAAATTTAAATCATGATCAAAATGTTTGGACTTTACCAAGTCAATTCCCAAAAATGTATTTATCGATCTATTTAGGTGGGGAAATGATTTGGATTTCTGACCCTTTAACAACATTTAGAGCAAATGGAGAAAGATGTGACGATTACAAAGTGTATTCAGCTAATGTAAAAATACCATCCGAAGAGCTTGAGTCAAATTATCCATGTGAAGAACAAAAAAAAATACTGATGTATAAAGTTGTAATGTTGGAAGATAATGGGGTAGACTATACAGATTATACAAACGAATATAATTTTTGGGGACATTGTGGGTTTCCAATATTATACTATACTTATGGTTGTGGAGATGATTGTGATTTAATTTATGATGTTGACATACTTGGAGAATATTATGAAGATATAACTCAAGGACATGGACACGGAGGGAATACCAATGGTGGGAACGGAGGTGGAAGAGGAGACGGTGACCTTTGGGATGGAAGTTCAAGGAGCGAAGACATTAGAAGCCAGAAATTGATTTTATCAAATATTATAGATGATGAAATTGTGTTAAATAATTATTTAAATGAAGTACGTGATATTGTTGTGTATGACATAAATGGAAGAATTACATTTAAGTCAGAAAATTACATTGGGAGATTAACTACAAAAAACTGGGAAAAAGGTTTCTACTTTATTAGCTATACTTTGAATAAGAAAAGAGTTGTCGAAAAATTTGTAAAGAATTACTAGCATTATCAATAATTTTTATCTTTTGAATAAGATTGTAATAATTTTGATTCTCATAGCAGCAGCCAATTGTAAATTGACTGCTGCTATGATTGATACTTCATTAGTGAATCAAAAAATTGATAGTATTATTTTAATTTCAGATAATAAGTATGAATTAAATAACATAGATGAATGTATAGATGAAAGATTAAAGGCAGTTGGCTTGCTTAAATCGATAGGAAACTGGAAAAAATTAGTTTATGAATACAATATATTGAATGTTGTATATAATTTGTCTGACAATTTGCACGGGGCTAGTGAGAGCTTAGATTCAGCATATAAGTATTCTGTAGAATACCTTTTAGAAACTGATGTAGAATATACATTTACTATGGGAAATTTAGGTTACAGTGAATACATGTTAACTAACTATACAAAATGCATTCAATATACCGAAAAGGCCTTGGCTTCGTTTGAAAAAAATGGGGTACACTTAAATGAATCATTCAACACATTAGAGTTACTTTTAAATGTATACAGGAATAAAGGAGATATTCAAAAGTCGTCGGAATTAGCAAATAAATATTTAACAAAAGTTGATCCAAATAAGGATATTGAGATACGTGCTAAATTGTTGTTTAATATTGGAATGAATTTTTTTCAAGACTCAAAGTTCTCGGAGGCCTTGCTAAGCTTAAATAAAGCCTATAAAACTGTATCCAAACTACAAGGGAAAAAAACGAGGTTAGATTTAGAAATTGACTTGAAAATTGCTATCGCAAATACATATTTTGAGATTGGTGACACTCTTAAATCGAGTGAAACGTTTAACTCTATTGAAATTTCACAAACTGATAATAGTGAACTTATTGAAGAGTTTTATTACCATTTAGGTTCTAATTATTTTAATACTAAGGATTACGATGCTGCTATTAAAAACTTTAGTACGGCATATTTAAATAGAAGCTCTCGTGAACTAAGTATTGAAAAAGCACTTTCAAATTATACATCATTTTTAGGTATTTCATATTATGAAAATGGTCAACAAGATAGTGCAGAATTTTATATTAATAAAGCGTTAACTTATCTTGGGGTTGATCTATCTAATGATCTAAATGAATATGATGACTTTAATGATTTGGCAAATTTTAATATCAACAACGTTAGAACACACAGTAGAGCCGCAAAGGTATTTAGGAAGAAATTTTCTATAGATTTTAATACAAAATATATTAAAGCAGCACTTCGGAATTACCGCCAAGCTTTCAACGGTGCAAAATTCCTTCAAAAAGAACTCTCTTCAAAACACTCAAAATACCTCTTAAACAAACAACTCCAAGAACATTATCCGGCCTACTTAGAGTTATTGCTAGAAATCTACGCTGAAGACAAGTCCCCAGAAACCTTCACAGAAATTCTCCAACTCATAGAAGATAACAAAGCAGTTGTTCTGAAGGAAGATATCCAAGACAAACTAGCGCGAACAAGTTCTTCCATACCACAAGAGTTGCTTGATAAAGACATAGAATTTAAGGAAGAACTGAATACGCTAAAGCGTAAAATTCATGAATTTAAACCCAAGGATGAGGAAGGAGAGGCAGTTGTAAATCAGTGGAAAGAGGAGGAGCTCCAAACTACCCGCGCCTATGCTGACCACCAAAAATATCTAGAAGATAATTATCCAGCGTATTATGAAGCGAAGTATGCCATAAACTCTTTGGACCTTAGTGCTTTAAAAAATCAACTAGAGAAAAATCAAAGTTTTCTGAGCTTCTATGAAACTGACGAACACTGGTATTGTGCCTGGGTGAAGAAAGATAGGGAAGGGGTGCATACCATTGAGAAGACGGAGGGGAATAAGGCTGCCCTCAGTAGTGTTTTAAACATCATTCGTAAAAATCCATTGGATGCGTTTAATGCGCAAGATCTGCCTAACTTTAAGGCAGCTAGTCAGCTTTTGTATAAAGAATTAATTCCGGAAGAATTACATAGTAGTACTTCCTTTGTGATAAGTCAGATTGGAGAATTGTATTATCTACCATTTGAGGTATTGCTAACAGGGGAGGATGCAGATGCCTTTGGTTTTAGCGAACTGTCCTATTTATTGCGTGAAAAAGATATCCAGTATGCTTCCTCCGCCGAACTTTGGTTGGACTCCAAGAATCAAAGATCGAATTTTAATTCTTTGAGTGCTATTTCTTTTGCACCATTTACAGAAGGGGAGAAAACAGAGGAGCGGAATTGTGTTGCAGATGCAAAAATGAGTGCCTTGGGCTGTACGAAAAAAGAGTTAGAACATATTAGTGCGAATCTTTCTGCGCAGGCATTTTATTCAGAACGCGCTAGTCTTGCAAATTTTGAAAAAATGGATTCTGCAAGTATCATTCATTTAGCTACACATGCCTGTTTAGATGATGAGGATGATGCCTTTAATAAACTTATCTTTTATGATGACTACCTATCTATTCAGGATTTGGAGAATATGCAATTGAATGCAGATCTGGCGGTATTGAGTGCTTGTAATACGGGGAGTGGAAAGATGAAGGCAGGAGAGGGTGTAATACATCTAGGCAAGGCGTTCCGTTCGGCAGGGGTATCTTCTCTAGTGACCTCACTCTGGTCCATAAACGACTGTGCAACTGCAGATATCGTTGGTAATTTTTATAGTCAACTAGACAAGAGTAATATTTCATCTGCACTAAGGACGGCCAAACTCGATTATCTAGAAAATTCGAATAAGCTCATGGCGCATCCCCATTTTTGGGCAGGGCTTACTTTTTCTGGAAATGCAGATGCCATCACGACGTCACAGTCTTTCTCAGAATTCTTTCCCTACCTAGCAGCATGTCTCTTGCTTATTTTGGGCTTTTTCTTCTTCCGACATAGAAAATAATCCTATTCTAGGTGTTACCTTTAGCTCTAAGTTGTTATATATGAAAGAGAGCAATACAGCAAAAGAAACACAGATTATTCACTTGATGCAATCTGTAGATAAACGTGACCAAGACAAAGCATTTTCATTGCTCTATGATAGCTATGCAAATACGGTATACAGTTTAGTGCATAAGAATAATGGTACAGAGACGCAGGCAGAAGATGTGTTTCAGGATACACTGATTGTCTTACACAGTAAACTAAGAGATAAGTCATTTAAATTGACATGTAAGTTGAATACCTATATCTATAGTGTCGCTCGCAACCTTTGGTTTAATCAACTTAGAAAAAGTTCTAAGCTTGCGCAGATAGAGGATGTCGATGAGGATTTTATTGATATTTCAGAAAGCAGTTTGCAGGTCTTGGAACGTACCCAAGAAACAAACGTGCTCAACGAACTCATTATGAAATTAGGAGAGGGCTGTCAGAAGGTTTTGAAGTACTTCTATTTTGAAGAAATGAAACTGAAGGCAATTGCTACAGAATTAGGCTATGCAAATGAATCGGTTGCAAAAACTAAAAAATCAAAATGTCTTAAGCAATTAAGAGAGATGGTGACAAATGAACCACATATAAAAACAACATTATGGATCTCGTAGATAAGTTTGATACGCAAATAGATGCCTACATCCTGAATAGCATGAGCGCTAGTGAGAAGAGTGACTTTGAACGTCTGCTCAATGAGCATCCTGTTTTGCAAGAAGAACTAAAGCTACGCAGTTCGCTTAAGCGCGGTATCGAACAAATCGAAGTATCTGATGTACGCAACAGATTGCGTAATATCAAAAAAACAAAAACTAGAACTACCGCCAAGTCCAAAATCAATGAAAACAACGCGCAATCCAATACAATACAAGTACAAAGCAAAGGCTCCATGCCTTGGGTAAAAATATTTCTACTGATTGTTACTCTCTTAGCTCTATTAGTTGCAGTGACTACCTATACGGCTTCCACAAAAGAGCCTAACAAGTCTACCGTGCCTATGGCTTCTTATTTTGAACCAATGCCCTTAGAGATTACAGATAGAGGGACTTCGGATGATGCAATTAAAGAAATGTCAGAATTGTATAATCAGAAACAATATGAGCAGGTAATACCCTATCTGGATAAATTCTTAGCGGAGAAGCAAGACATAAAGTGGAATCTTTACAGAGGCGTTTCTTTATATGCATCGGGAAAGCATGCGGAGGCCTTAGAGGACTTTAAAAAAGTAGCGAACTCTGATAATTATTTATTGACTGATCATGGAGTGTGGTACCAGGCTCTGACGTTCCTGGAACTTGGAAATACGGATACGGCAAAAACCTTACTCAATGCGCTCGCGTCAAATCCAAAAGCGGATCATACGAAAGAAGCGGCTGAGCTACTTAGTCGTTTGTAATTGAAATATTTCTTAGAAGAAATTAGTGTGAGCAGGCACTGTCACAAGAAAAATCGATGTCGTTTATTTTTACCAGCATATCCAGGCGCAGTGTCTTACCGCTATCTAATTTGAGATATTCCACACTAGAAATAGGAAAGAGATCTACGATTTTACCAGATGCAGTTTTTGATTCACCTTGATTCAGGTATTGAATAGTGCATTCTTCTCCCCGCATGGAAAGAATCTCCAGCTGATCATACAGCTGGCAGGCGATAGGTTTATATACTTTATCAGACATACACTAAGTAAATGTTTATAGAGCATAAATGGTTCGCCATGCAATGTTAAATAACTGACTAAACTGGATTTCTGTCGGCTTTAGGAACTTTCTCTTTGAAATTTAGTTAAGAACTATATGTTGTATATTGCAACAGATTTTAAAATTTCTACAATGATAGATCAAGTAATTAGCCAAATTCAAGAACAAGCAGGCAATATATCTCCTCTCGGAGCAACCTTTAAGTTTATCCTAGACGAGAACCCAATATTTATTGATGGCACCGGCGATGCAAATGTCGTTTCTGCTGAAGATAAAGAAGCAGATTGTACGATTACAACAAGTGTCGAGACTCTTCAAAAACTCAAAGCTGGTGACCTTAATCCTATGATGGCGGTGATGAGTGGTAAGATTAAAATAAAAGGAGATATGGGACTCGCAATGAAATTGCAGTCTTTGGTGGGATAGTTTTAACACGGTAGTGTTAAAAGGGTTTTGCACTTTGTGCGGGATTTTGCACTTCGTGCTGGTTTCCGCTTCGCTGGTTTTTGCTTCGCTGGTTTTTGCTTCGTGGGTTTTTGCTTCGCGGGTTTTTACACTTTGTGTGGGTTTTGCTTCGCGGGTTTTTTCACTTCGTGCTGGTTTCCGCTTCGCTGGTTTCTGCTTCGCTGGTTTCTGCTTCGCTGGTTTCTGCTTCGCTGGTTTCTGCACTTCGTGCTGGTTTTATGGACCGTTATCATTAAAAACTTAGTACTTATCCTTAGGTGGGTGGCCCGATTTCAAAAAGGACATAACGAATACTAAAAAGACTATAATAATCCCTTCTTGGACTAGCGATGTGCAGGGTTGTTAAGACACAAGACCTGTCTTGTGGCCGAGCAGAATTGCGAGACCCGTAACGTAGCGACCCTGTGTATGCAGGGTAGGCCCCAAAGAAATAGTATGGGAAAGAATAAACATTTACTATTTCCGAAAATATGAAGCGAAAATGCTATTTTGTCTGTATGAAAGTTACACGCTTATTTGATTATCTCTATCAACAAAAAGAAAAGAGTCCACTTAAAAAAAGTATTGGTCAGAAGAAGGGGAATGATTGGTCCTTTTATAGCACGGAAGAACTTGTAAATGCAGCCGAAGAATTGGCGAGTGGTTTATTGGAAAGAGGCTATAAGGCTGGAGATAAGATTTCTATCGTAAGCTACAAAAATAGACCGGAGTGGTTGATCGTAGATATAGCTACGCAGTTACTGGGGATTATCAATGTTCCTCTGTATCCTACCATAAGTCCGAAGGAGTATAAATATATATTGAATGATGCTGAGGTGAAAGCTTGCTTTGTAGGTGATCTTGATTTATTCGATAAGGTAGCGGAGGCACAAAAAGAAGCACCGTCTTTGAAAGAGATCTTTACGATGGATAAGCAGAGATCGGATAGAGTGTTTTGGGAGAGTCTATTTTCTAAAAATAAAATAGCCGAGGTAAAAGCTGCCGCAGCGGAGGTAGATCCTGATGCCTTAGCAACGATAATTTATACCTCAGGTACTACAGGTAATCCAAAGGGGGTTATGCTGACACATACTAATATTAAAACGGTAGTGGATGATACCTGTAAATCGCTATTGCCAACCGAGAATGAAAATGTATTAAGTTTCTTACCCTTCTGTCATATTTTTGAACGCGCAGTAATTTATGGTTACTTAAATAAGGCGCACACGGTGTATTGTACAGGAACGGATAATCTTGGTGGAGAGACGGGGGACTTACAGACGGTAAAGCCTAATTTTTTCACAACGGTTCCACGTCTTCTAGAAAAGATATACGATAAGATTTACAGTAAGGGTCTCTCCTTGACAGGAGCAAAAAAGAAGCTATTTTTCTGGGCCTTAGAGATGACCGATAATTATGAGCATGGTCAACCCCTTTCAGGTTTTAAGTTTGCGATTGCAGACAAACTCATATTCAGTAAATGGAGAGCAGCCTTGGGTGGACAGTTGAGGGGAATCGTAACGGGAGCAGCTCCTATGCCAGCAAAGATTGCGCGTGTGTTTAGTGCGGCAGGCATACCGATTTTAGAAGGATATGGCTTGACGGAATCTTCGCCCACAATCAGTGTAAATGATTTTCAATATGCGAAGATAGGTACGGTGGGACCAGTGATTGAAAGTGTGGATTTGCATATCGACTTGGACGAAGAGAATTATGGTCCAGGTGCTGGGGAGATTTTAGCGGCAGGACCTAATATAATGCAAGGGTATTATAATAAGCCGGATAAAACAGCAGAGGTGTTTAGGGAAATCGAAGGCAAGCGTTATCTAAAGACTGGAGATATTGGCAAGTTAGTCGATGGTCCAGGTGGAGTGCCATATCTGAAAATTACGGATAGGAAAAAAGAACTTTTAAAAACTTCTGGTGGTAAGTATGTTGCTCCGGCGCCAATAGAAAGCAAATTGAAAGAAGATATTCTTGTGGAACAGGTGATGGTAGTAGGAGATGGAAAGAAATTTGTGTCGGCACTCATTATTCCTTCGGAAGCGGCATTGCAAGAATTTTGCAAGCAAAAAAATATCAATTGGACGAATATGGAGGAGCTGGTAAAATCTCCTGAGGTTATAGCCAGTGTCCAGGCCTGTGTGGATAAGATAAACCCTCTTTTTAGTAAGGTGGAGCAGGTAAAGAAATTCAAGCTAATTTGTCAGCCTTGGGAGCCAATTAAGACAGATGGAACTGCCTCTGAATTAACACCTACTTTGAAGCTAAAAAGGCGTGTAATTCGGGAAAAATGTGCTTCGCACATAGCAGAAATCTATTCTGAGTAATTTTACTGTCCGTATTGAGCCTAAAATCGCTTTCTTTAGCGCTGTATAATAGATTGAGAAGCTATTATATTATATATTTAGTGTTTTAAAATGCATAATTAAACTCATATCTATGAGAATCATATCAAGTCTCATTTTAGTGGCTTTCTTTTTTGTTCAGGAAGTAAGTGCCCAGTTTAACTTTCATCGTACATATCCTGTCTCTGGGAGGCAGGAAATCGCACTTGGATTAACCCAGACAACAGGAGGGTATTATGCCTACAATGGTGTTATTGACTTTGCAGGAAATTTTTCTGCACTTAATGTTACAAAATTTGATCCTAAAGGAGAATCCACTTGGAGCAGAGATATTACCATTGAAGAGGATTGGAGATATGTATTAGATGGTGAAATTGTAGGTTTAAGAGATGATAGTTTAGCCATTTCAATAATTTTGGATCCTACATTGGGACAAGAAAACCAGCACGTGATTATTAAGTTAGATCCGCAGGGAGATGTGGTTTGGACTAAAGGTTTTGGTGGGTTCGAAGAGTACGAATTTGATAATGTGAATTATCCAATTACAATAACAAGTAGAGAGGATTTTACACTACTTGGTGCAACTACCTATTCTTTGGAGGGTGGAGAAAACGGAGTGAATTGTTTTAGTTTGGACGATAATGGTGATGCAAATTGGGCAAATAGAGTCTTGTTAACAGATTCAATGGGAGTAAATGCACGTCCTTTGGCTTTTGGTTCCAGTATGGTTGAGGATTCCTCACTATTAATTGGTGGATGGACAACCGATTTAGGATTTAATTTTGCAGATGGACTTTTAATGAAATTAGATTCTATTGGAGATCCACTATGGGCAAAAAATTATATTGATTCTTTAGGAGGCTTTAATGTAGGAAACGATGTACTAATGCTTTCTGATACAAGTTATCTTTTAGCAGGAACTAATCAGAACCTTCAAGGTATTGTAAACGGTTTTGTTTTAAAAACAGACCGAGATGGAGACTTGCTATGGTCTAAACAAATTGTTCTGGGAGGTCTTGGAGTGCAAACATTTTTAAATCATGTAACAGAAGTGGAAAGCGGAAATATTGTCGCTTCAGGAGAAGTTGTTGTCTTTGTTAATAATATGGTTCAATCTTCCAATGCATTTAAGATTAAACTAGATCCAGATGGAGAATTAATCTGGAGTAAATTATACCCTAGGACTTTAGGTTTGAATTTTAATGTTGGTGAGTTAGAATCGATAGCTGAGGATGGCTCTGCGTATTGGGGAACTTACTTGACGGAAGTAGGAACTTTAGCAGCGCATTTAATCGTTGCAGATTCTTTAGGGAATGCTGGAGGTTCTATGGCACCAGAGTTAGAACAATGTGCGCAGATGTTGCCAGATTCAATCATCTTCGATTGGCCTACTGGGCAGAGAGAATATGAACTAACAACTGTTGCGGATACTGCGATAGTAGATTACATGGCAGAGTCAGTAGCAAGAGCGATAGGTTTTGATATACCTACAATCACTCTAGTAGATACAGCATTCTGTCCAAATGATCCAATTTTTGTAATTGAAGATGCCTTTGTGGAAGGAGCTGATTCCTATCTATGGAATACGGAAGAAACAACACCTAGCATAGAAGTAGAAGAGGAAGGAATGCCCATAGTAGAAGTTACGATAAACGATGAAAGAGGTTGTTTTACACTGTGTGATACAGCAACTATTTCGGTTTTGGACTCGACCATGGTTGCCTTACAAATTGATGATTCATCTTGGTGTACAGATCGTACCATACGCGTTGCTGCCTTCCCAAGTGGAGGTCTAGCGCCTTACAGTATAGACTGGAGTACTGGTGATACCGTGCCTCAGATAGCAGTTCAAATAGATTCAGGTGGTATGACCTCCTTGTCTGTAGATGTCTTAGACCAATGTGGAATCCTTGCAACACAGGCGCTTGATCTTTCTGCACCTAACATTGAAGCGGCAGACTACATCTTTGCTTGGAATATAGATAGATACTGTGCCGAAGGAGTTATAGAGTTACAATTGTTTGGTGGCATATTTAATAATATAATGTGGTTTGATGGATTAGGCAATCCTTTGCTGGAATTGCAGGGACCAAATCCGATAGTCACAGAATTTGGAACCTATGCCTTTTCAGCAGTAGATACCTGTGGGTTTATTATTGCAGATCAGATAACAATACCAAATGGTCTTCCACAACCACAAGAAATCAACATAGACTTTGATGTAGATAGAGCCTGTGCAACAGGCGAGTTACAGCTCGAATTAAATGGACCTGTTGCAGATGGTCTTTCTAATGTGAGATGGTTTGATGCGGCAGGAAATGAAATAGGCAATAACTTAAATGTAATTGTTCCTGATTATGGCACCTACAGTGTACTCGCAATAGATGCCTGCCAATTTGAGATAGGCGATGAGATAACCATAGGTTTGGATGATCTTCCAACTACTAATATTATATTAATTGCAGACGATACTATTTCATGTGAGACGGGCTTATTGAGAATCCGTATAGAGGATCCTACGGGCTTGAGCAATATTGTTTGGTCGAGTGGTCAAACAAACCAGGCTGAAATATTTGTAGACGACTTTGATTCTGAATATATCGTTACAGCAGATTTCTGTCAGCAGAATTATACATCTAACGCAGTATCGCCAAATATAAACACAGAGAATTTTGTACGATGGCCAAATGCCTTATATCCTGGCTTAAGAAATATGTCTATGGATGAGGACTTGGAAAGCAATAAGTTCTTTGGACCATTTATTATCTGTCCTTCTGCAGTTTCTAATTACGAATTGAGGATATATAATCAGTATGGAAATCTAATGTTTGAAACAAACGACCCAGAAGAACTTTGGGATGGCACCAAGGATGGTGACCCAGCTCCAGGGGATGTATATGTTTGGTATTCGACCTATGAAGTTTCCTCAATAACAGAAGAAATTAACGGAACTGCTACTTTGATTCGATAAGCATAAGCGACATGCACTATGATCTTATTATTGTTGGTGCAGGTCCTGCAGGTCTTGCCTGTGCCATAGAAGCACATCGTAATAATCTCAATTATTTAGTGATTGAGAAAGGTGTCTTGGTAAATTCTATTTACAATTTCCCAAGTAATATGACCTTCTTTTCTACCTCAAAAAATTTAGAGGTGGGCGATGTTCCCTTTATTTCACATACAGACAAACCCACTCGCAGGGAGGCCTTAGAATACTATAGAAGATTGGCAGAAAGTCATGCATTGCATATTCAGTATGGGAATAGAGTTCTTGGGATAAAGCAGGGAGAAGACTTTCAAGTGCATACAGAAAAGCAAATCTATGCGTGCACGCATCTAATAGTAGCCACAGGATATTACGATAAAGCAAGATTACTCCATGTGCCGGGAGAGGACTTAGAAAAGGTAGACCATTACTACGACGATGCGCATAGATATATCGGACAAAAGCTTGTTGTAGTAGGTGGTGCAAATTCGGCCTGTGATGTTGCCTTAGAAACCTGGCAAAAGGGTGCAGAGGTCACGATGGTAATTCGGAATGCGCAGCTCTACCAAAAAGTTAAATATTGGATACTTCCAAACATTGAAAATAGAATTAAGGAGGGATCCATTAAGGCGTATTTTAATTCGACTCTTGATCGGATAACAGAAGACAGTGTTCGCATAAATACGCCAGATGGTCCTATTGAAATCAAAAATGACTACGTACTTGCTATGACAGGATATCTTCCTGATTATTCTTTTTTAGAAAGTCTAGGTATCAAATTTTCAGAAACCTCTGATAAAATTCCAAGCTTTGATCCAGAAACCCTAGAGTCCAATGTCAGAAATCTTTATCTGGCAGGTGTAATCAATAGCGGTATGCTTACCAGTAAGCTATTTATCGAAAACACCAGAGAGGATGGAAAACGCATCCTGAAGTCCATTTTGGCTAAAAGAAATACATAATGGAACTTATCTGACTCTAGTTTTGTATTATATAAGTACACAGGAAACCAATTGAATCCGATCAGTATAGAACACTCCACTTTTTTTCTTCCTTTCTTATCTTAGGTACATGTTTTCAAAAAAGATGTTGGACTTCTACGGAAATCTTGAAACCAAGATTCGTTTACCCAAGGGTATTTCTTGGATTGATCCCTTTGATGCAGAGGTCTTAAGAATCAGTAAGCAGTATCATCAAAAATATTACAAGGATAGCCGCAAGCGTATTTTTTTGATGGGTATAAATCCTGGTAGGTTTGGTGCTGGTGTCACAGGCATCCCTTTTACAGATCCTATTCAGTTAGAAGAGCTGATGGATATTAAAAACAATTTTCAAAAACGACATGAACTATCATCTATATTTATCCATGAGATGATAGCAGCATACGGAGGAATGGAATTGTTTGCCAAACACTTTTATATCAGTTCGGTCTGTCCACTCGGTTTTATTAAGGCTGGAAAGAATATCAATTATTACGATGATAAGCTATTAGAAAAACGTGTTACACCCTATATAGAAAAGTCCATAAAGGACCATATTGAAATAGGAGCTGACACACGCGCAGTACTTTGTCTTGGTATGGGTAAAAATTATAAATTTTTAAAAGCGCTTAATGATAGACGTGAATATTTTGATGAAGTGATTCCTTTGCCACATCCCAGATGGATTATGCAGTATAGGAGAAAGGAGAAGGAAAAGCATATACAGGTGTATTTGGAGGTGTTGGCTGCCTATGTCGTCGGATGAAGATAGAGTGCCTGCCTACTTGTGCACGCAGGCAGGCCCCATGCGCACTAGGGTGCGCTATCCCTTCATCACTCTGTCTTGCTTATCGGTTAAAGATTGCGGAAGCCTACCTTCCAAGGAACGCAGGCAGGCCATGAAACCAGTGCCAGCACGGAAACCCTAAGCCGAAGGTGAACAACCACGAAACCTGCCTTCCAAAGAACGCAGACAAGCCGCGAAAACGTAACACCGCATTCTAAAACTCTCCGCCACCCTCAAAGTCGCCACCTCCACCGCCAGAGCGATTTCCTCTACGTCCTTTGCTACGGGTTTTGTCATTGAGTATTTTATAGGCAGCAGTGAATTGTACAGAGCGTGCTCTCCATTGGAAATCACCTTTGGTAAATAGATTACCAATTTCGTTTTCCCAGATGCGTTTACGTGAGTTAAATAAATCGCGGGCGCTTATTGTGAGCGTAAGTTTTTTGTTAAGGAAATCTCTACTGACACCTAGGTCTACAGATATGATCGCTTTTCTACTTCCCTGTGTCGTTTCTCTAGGACCTCTGTAATTCATTCTAAGTTGAAAGTCTGTATTAGATAGGGTAGTGATTCTATTTGTTAGTCTTGCAGTAGAGGTATAGGTATCTGCCTGTAATTCTGATCCAATGTTTTGTCCGTCTGTAATAGAACGGAAGACGCTCACATTTCCATCTAATCTCCACCAATTCAATTTGGAAAAAGAAGCATTTACATCCAAACCAAAATCATCGCGTTCAGAAAGATTTTGAGGTGCAGTCAGGGTCGTACCATCTCCATTAGAAATTTGAATTCTCTCTATTACATCATAGCTATGACGCCAGAATAAGGAGGAGTTAAGTGTAAAGCCTTCCCAATACTTTATATGTCCTACCTCATAGGAATTCGTATACTCTGGATCTAGATTCGGATTTCCTCCAAAAAAGTTTCTGTTATCACCAAAGGAAAAGAAGGGGTTCAAATACCAAAACCGAGGTCTTTGGATACGTCTACTATAGCTTATTTGAAATGCATTGCCTTCATTTATCTGATAATTGAAGTGTGCACTTGGGAAGAGACCGAAGTAATCTCTGTCGTTCACTTCATTTGTTTCTTCTAATTCTGTAACTACATGTGAATACTCACCACGTAAGCCCAACTGATAAGAAAATTTCTCGAAGGAATTACCATAGGTAGAATATAAGGCAAACACATCTTCATTGTAATTAAATACATTATCAAATCCTATAACTGGTATCCACTCATCATCTACTCTGTCCTCTACTCTGTAGTCGTTACTTATTTCTCTCAGATTTACGCGTGCTCCAAATTCCAACTTTGATTCTTTAGAAAATGGATTTGTGAAGTCCAACTGAAACAATACATTGCTTTGTGCCTCTTCGTTGGCAGAACGTTGAAATGCTGGTGGTGTGTTAGAAGGCACACCAAAGTCATCAAAGAGTGTTTCTTCAAAGTCAGAGGACTCTGTTTCAATATCGCTTCTGTACTGTACCGTTGCACTGAGTTCTTTTCCTTTATCATTTAACCTATTCAGGTAAGCAAGGCTATATTCGAACCTTTTCTCTCGCTCTATCTCATCATCCTTACGTTCAATCAGCGCTACTAGTGTTCGTTCAGTTGAATTCACTGGTCCAATGTAGTCTTCATAACTTACGAGGTTATTGTTTTCTTCATCAGAATCTCTAAATGTAATACTTCCAGTAAGGGTTTGTTTTTCGTTTATAGAAAGGTCAAGGCCTGCTCGGATATTATGCGAAAGACCACTTCTGTCGATATCTCTGATTTGGTCGGAATATTGATTGAAGTCAAAAAAGGCGAGGGATTGCTCTCGTGATCCGCCGCCTGGACTATTTCTATTTGAAAATCCATAGGAGGCAAAATAGTTTGTTGCGCCCGATCTATAATTTCCAGTGTAATTTAAACCATAGGTTTCTGGAATGCCTATACTTCCTTCTATCGTGGAGTTGTAACCAGATCTATTTTCTTTCTTGAGAACAATATTTATAATTCCAGCCATACCATCTGCCTCGTATTTAGCAGAGGGGTTGGTAATTACTTCTACCTTATCAATCATATTAGATGGTAACTGTCTAAGGCCATTTGCATTATCTGCTCCTACCAATCCAGAGGGTCTGCCATCAATTAATATTTTCACATTACCACTTCCACGTAAACTCACATTGCCTTCAATGTCTACTGCTACAGAAGGTACATTGTCGAGGATATCTTCTGCGGAGCCACCTCTACCAGCTAGATCCTTACCAACATTAAATATCTTTTTGTCGAGTGAAAATTGCGTTTCACTTTTTTCTGCCCGTATCTCTACTTGGGATAGGGTATAGGAGTCTGGATTTAAATAAATGGAACCTAGATCTATTTCACGTTTGCCTTTTTCAAAGGGTATGTTATCTATGTAGGTATTTTCGTACGAAATGTATTCAACGACACCATAGTATTTGCCAGGGCTAGACTCCAATGAAAATTTTCCATTATCATCGGAGAGGGCACCTGCCACCAAACTAGAATCTACTTTTGAAAATAATGAGATGGTAGCATAGGCAAGAGGAAGATTCGTGCTTTCATCTAGTAGCTGTCCTACTATAGAGACTTTAAATCCCTTTCCTCCTCCATTTCTAGCTCCACGCTGGGCTTGCAGACCAAAGGTCAAAAAAATTAAAAGTAGAATATGAGTACTTTTCATGCTTAATTGAATTCTGATCCAAATACATTAGACAATAAAGATGGGAAGAAGTTTAATCATACTTGCAATTTTTCTGAATAAGCTTTTAACGAAGCATTATTTAGTCCGTTTCCTGATAGAAATAGGCTAAAAATGTAACTATTTAGATCTGATCTCGTATTTATAGTGTAGGCGTGCTTTATTCTATGCATTAACAAAATTTTATGTGGGAAAAGATACGCTATACAAACAGTCTTCGTTACATTTACTAGATGCGCATAGTTATTCTCATATTATTATTTCCAATGGCCCTGTTCTCTCAGTATAGAGGCACAACGGATACCAAGGTCTCCGTTGATTTTATGGTCGAACGAGTCAATGATTTACGCGCTAAGGGTTGTAACTGTGATGGTAGATATATGCCACCGGTCAAGCCCATCCAATGGGAGGAAAAGTTAGTGCAATCTGCACGTATCCACGCCCAGAAAATGTATGAGTATAGATTCTTTGCACACATAGGACCTGATGGAAAAGATGTAGGTGATCGTATGGATAGGGTTGGCTACAGATGGCAGTATGCTGGGGAGAATCTAGGTGAGGGTCAGCGTCACTTTATGCAAGTGTTCAAGGACTGGATAAAAAGTCCAAGCCATTGTAAACTCCTCATGGATGCACGTATGACTGATATGGGCATTGCACGCAAAGGCAAATATTGGGTGCAGCACTTTGGGAAAACTCTTCCAAGTAATATGTACAGAAAAAATCCTAGGTATTCTGAGGGTATGTGAGTAATCGGTTTCGCGGTTTCGCGGTCTCACGGTTTCCAGGTTTCGCAGTTTCACGGTTTCCAGGTTTCGCGGCTTGTCTGCGTTCTTTGGAAGGCAGGTTTCATGTTAATTAGGAGTTGACCGAACATGTCGCTCTCTCTTTATCTCTCCGTCTCTTCATCTCTCCGTCCTGCCTGCTTGCGCACGCAGGCAAGCTCTTCATCCCTTCATCCTGCCTGCTTGCGCAAGCAGGCAAGCTCTACGTCCCTCCTTCTCTCATTAAGACAAATTTTAAAATTTCATTATGTAGTAAATTGATAAAGAAAGACTTGTCCGATATTTCAATTTTAGATATTGCATGCAAGAAAATTATATGCAAAAATTACCGACTCTAAAAGAAAATAAATAGAGGGAGGTGATACTATATTTGTGTCTCATAAACAAATCACGGAGATTCCCCGCTCCTTTAAGTATTCCCCTTTTAATCTGAACAAGCTCTGAAAAACAGAGCGCTTATTTACTTTATTTAATAACCAAAACTCTAAATCATGGTTAAAGCCGATTTAACTATTAAGAGTAAAGTAATGCGCGTATGTAGCTTGTTAACTTTACTTATTTTATTGGCTTCCAGTCCTTTGTTTCCCAACTCTCACGAGAAGGGATTACTTGATGTAACACTTGCTTGTAACGACAATGTGAATGTATCATTAAGTGGGACGTGTGAAGCTATCATTACTCCAGATGTTGTTCTGGAGGGTGAGGAATCCATACCAGGATATGACCCCGCTAACTACGAGGTTACTATAGATGGTGTTACAGGACCGTCTGTGACATTATCATTACCGGGTGTTTATCAGGTTTCCATTTTTGAGATTCCAACTGGTAATTCTTGTTGGGGTCACGTTACTGTAGAAGACAAACTTGCACCCCTCTTGGAGTGTGATTGTCCAGAAGGCGGAGAAGCCTTTGACGAATTTTCCGATTCATTTACGGGTGGTGATCCATCTATCCCTACCTGTGATATTATCAGCGGTGGTTTTGATGGACCTGATGCATTTTATCAGGTACACAATTTTGCAGTGAATGAATTTACTACAAACTTTAGTGCAAACTTTACTTCGCATACCCTAGGGTGTGATCAGGTGGGTGTTATCTATGCTGGAAATTTTGATCCAGATAATCCGTGTGCAAATATTATTGCAAGTGGAGATGATGATACTGGACTCCTTGTAAGTCAATTACCTGTGGGCATATATCAATTAGTGATATACCTAGATGTAGCAGACTTAGTGGCACCATGTAACTATACAGTCAACACAAATATGGAGTTATTTATGTTTGATGAGGAATGTATGTTTACGTGTAATCAAGCGGATGGTATTACGGCGTCACCGCAGACGATCCCAACACCTACGCCAGATGCAACAGAAGAGTGTACAGACTTTACATCGGATTATAATGATGAAGTTGTAGACTTTGGATGTAGTTCAAAAAAGATATTTAGAACTTGGATTTTTACAGACGAGCATGGTAACAGCTCTACCTGTACCCAAGAATTTTTATTAAAGCCTATTAGCTTAGTGGATGTGGTACCACCCAATCCGATCGTAGAAATTCCATGTGAATACGAGGGTTCACCGGATGATATCTATGATTTTTTCTTAGACCAAGGAAATTCAGAAGCGGATGCAGCGAACTATGCATATCCTACTATAAATGAATTGCCATTTACAGAGCTGGTATGTGGACTTGCAATTACATATGAAGACCATACAATAGAATTGTGTGAGGGTGAATATAAAATTGTAAGAGAGTGGTTAGCAGTAGACTGGTGTTCTGGTACCGTGGAAGAATATGTACAGATTATTAAGTTAGTAGACGATGGTCTTGCTGTAACATGTCCTACAGATGGGATGGTGTTTTCTGTAGACCATCATAGTTGTACTGGTACAGCTGAATTGCCACCACCAACCGTTGCGGATGGATCCTGTTCTACGCTGACATATAAGGTAGGTTTTCTATTAGCTGATACAAATGGAAATCCTCCACCGGATGCTGTCTATACATTTACGAATGTTGTGTATCCTATTACCAGCAATGCTGTTATTTTTAATCTACCCTTAGGTAGGTCTTGGATTCAGTATGAGGTAAGTGATGCCTGTGGAAGAACGGCGAGTTGTTTTACAGAAGTGGATCTTGAGGATAATACACCACCTGTTCCTGTTTGTCAGGAATTTACCGTTATCTCATTAACTACACTTGGATGGGCGCATGCATATGCTGAGTCTTTTAATAGTGGTTCGCATGATAACTGTACAGATGTAGAAATCTATGTAAGAAGAATGGATGGTGGCTGTGATGACCCAGATGTTCCAATGCCAGAAGTTGCTTTTGAGGTAGGTAATATAGACTATTTTGACTATGAGGCGTTTTGTTGTGCTGACATTGCAGACAATCCGATTATGATAGAACTTATAGTTGTTGATGCCTTTGGGAACTACAATACATGTATGGTAGAAGCGACTATACAGGATAAGTTGCCAACAAGCCTTATGTGTCCTGATGATATTTCTATTGACTGTTCAGATGACATTGATGATCTTGATCTTACGGGTAGACCCACTGCTACAGGAAGCTGTGGAGATGTGCCTACAAGTTATACAGATAACACAAGTGGTCTCAATGATTGTGGAATTGGAGTTGTGCGTAGAACCTGGAGAATTACTGGGACAAATATGACCTGTTTACAACGAATCACTGTAGGAGCTGCAGATCCATTTAATGGCTTTGATATTACATGGCCACAGGATATGACAGTAGACTGTGAGGACTTAGGTGAGAACATACCTACGTGGGATGAGAATGTATGTGCGCAGGTAGGCTATACACTGGATAGTGATACCTTCTTTATAGAAACGGGTGCATGTTTCAAAATCCTAAACTCATTTACAGTAATTGATTGGTGTGTATATGATTCCGATGATCCCTTAGATGAGTCATCTGATGGTGTATGGCAGCATATTCAAACAATCAAAGTAGAAGATAATAATGCTCCAATTGTAAATTGTACAGATATCACTGTAGAGGCTGATGACTTCTGGGATGATGATAACGATGGAATTACATGTGAGTCAAAGAATGTTACGATTACAGCCAATGCAACTGATATTGGTAATTGTATGAGTAATTGGCTTAAGTGGGAAGTTACAATAGATTTCTGGGGTGACGGAAATGTAGATGAGATCTACTCTAGTTTCGTCCCTTTTAATAGCTCTAATTACATCTCCCCTACGATGTCAGGAGAAGAGTTATCAATTACTTTGGATAGCGATATACCAGGCAGTATGAACAATCATATCATTCAGTGGTACGTTACAGACGGCTGCGGAAATGGAGGATCCTGTTCATCTAACCTAATGGTGGTAGACAATAAACCCCCTACACCATATTGCTTGAATGTAAGTACTGCTTTAATGGATAATGGAGAATTAGAAATATGGGCTTGCGACTTTGACCTCGGAAGTTTTGATAACTGTTCTACCACATTGAAGTTTACATTTAACGATAACTACGACAGCCCGGAAGAAGATCCTAAATTTGACGAAGATACTAACTGTTCCTATAGATTGTTTACATGTGATGATTTACCAGCCGTTGCTGGCGAACCTATCACGCTAGATATTTTTGTATGGGACGAAAAAGATAATTACGATTATTGTACTGTAACATTGACCCTAGTAGATAATACAGGATCATGCGATGATAACTCAGCAGCGAAACTTGATGTATTAGGAAAAATACGAACGGAGGATGGCAAGAGTGTAGAAAATGTGGAAGTAGTTGCTAGTAGCAATTCACCTGAATTTCCAAAGGTAGAGTATACTGATGAAAATGGTCAATATGCATTTGATGATAATCCAGCTTTATTTAACTATACATTGACTCCGGAGTTAGACAATGATCATTTAAATGGTGTCACTACTTTGGATATTTTACTTATGCAAAAGCATATCTTAGGTACGCAAGTATTTGATTCGCCGTATAAGTACATTGCAGCTGATATTAACAATGATCAGTCTGTTTCAGCAATTGATCTGGTAGAGTTAAGAAAGATAATCTTGGGTATTTATCCAGAATTTCCAGTAAACAAAAGTTGGAGATTTGTGGATGAGTCACAGGTGCTTATTCCTACTCAGCCTTGGCCATTTAGCGAATTGATTCAAATCAATGGTTTGATGCAAAACCTACTATCAGAAGATTTTGTAGGTGTAAAAGTGGGTGATGTAAATGAAAGTGTTACTCCAAACTTCGCGAACATTGTTTCTGACACAAGAACAGGTCAAACGCTTGAGTTTGTAACAGAGCAAATGGAGGATGGAAAAATCGCTTTCATTGCAGGAGAAGGATTTAATGATGTGTATGGATACCAATTCGCAATGCACATTGGAAATGCTGGAAATGTCACTGGAGTAACTCCCGCTGCCATTGAAGTCAATACTGAAAACTTTGGTATCAATGCAGCTGGGACGCTTACTACAAGCTATCATTCTCTAGAACCAATGGATTTTGCGGAGGGTACCTTATTATTTACTTTAGATACAGATGTAACTACTACATTGGAGCTTGTTGAAGACCAATTACGGTCAGAAGCATATATGACCAGTGAGCTAAATGTTATCAACGTATCTCTACGTAATAAGGAACATACTAGCCTTGGATATGCGCTGCACCAAAATCAGCCAAATCCATTTAGCGAAACAACTACGATTCACTTTAATCTAGGTCAAGCAGGTAAGACTACAATTCGATTCTTCGATGTAGCTGGCCGATTGATTCGTCAGATGAATGGTGATTATGACAAAGGCGTACATTCTATGACTCTGAATAAAGAGGACCTAGGAAACAACGCAATTATTTATTACCAGTTGCAAAGCGGTACATTTACGGCAACGCGTAAGATGATTATTATTCAGTAATAATCAAAACTCAATCTCAATCTCAACGGACCGCAAGTTTTTTAAGAGGAGCCCAAATAGGGTTCCTCTTTTTTTATATCTATATTGAAAAATTATTTTTTGTGTAGAAATCTAGACACATGGCATTAAAGATATCTGCTTTTTCAATGCTCACAACATGGCCACATTTTTCAATAACTTGAATACTGGTATTCATATGTACGTCAGCATATCGCTTGGCTGGATTTAAAAACAAATGATCCTGCGCGCCCATAACTATCAGCTGAGGGATATTTGACTTTTCTTTGAATAATCGCTTTAGAGTTTTATTTAAGGTGTAATACATATTCGTCCACTTTTTAAACTCAGCAATACTCAATGCCTTGGATTCACGAATGAATACGTCTCTAGAAACTTTGTGATTTTGTCTTGGCATCATCACCATGGCACTCATTTTGTAAAACGCTCTGAAGCCGATTACTTTGGCCATCATAAGGCTAGAATTAGCTATCAACTTTAACTTAGGGTTAAGTTGGATAATACAACCAGGCATAATGACTGATTTCACCTGATGGACAAACATATCACGCATTTGTAAAGCGATCACTGTGCCTACCGAAACTCCAATGATGTGAAACTTTTTAATGGACAGATGATCTATTACTGCTTTAATCTTGTTTGCAATGGTAGCCCAAGTGTATTTCTTATCTGTATTTGGCCATTTGGCCATTTGGCCATGACCAGGTAGATCAATAACTAGTAAATTAAAGCGTTTGCGCAATTCTGGAATCTGTCGTTTCCATGTCACCGTGCTTCCTCCAGCTCCATGAATCATTAATATCCAATCAAATTCTGGAGATTCAGAATGTAATTCATGGTATAGAATCTTGTCTTCTTTCGGCATAGTGTTTAATAGGTCATAATATTAGCTTTTAAAAGTGAAATGCAAGCTTGTAAACAGACTAATTTTAATAATGGGATGCAGATGATGTGCCTTGTTTGTTTTTAATTATTTCTTATCTTTTGAAAATAAATTCAAACTATGAAATACCTAGCGTGCTTTTTCCTACTTATAATTTTAACTCCAAGTATAATGAGTCAAACTATTGCATCTGCGGAGTATGATGCCATTGAATCTGAAGTTATTGAATGGAGACGACATTTTCATCAGTACCCAGAATTATCGAATAGGGAAGTGAATACAGCAAAATATATTTCTGAGCGCTTAAAAGAAATGAATATTGAACATGAAACTGGAATCGCACATCACGGTGTCGTAGGTGTAATACAGGGAGGACTGCCCGGACCTACAGTAGGACTGCGTGCGGATATTGATGGCCTACCGGTTGTAGAGAGAGTTGATATACCCTTTGCTTCAAAAGAAAGGACAAATTATTTAGGAGAAGATGTAGGGACAATGCATGCCTGTGGTCATGATACCCACATTGCGATGTTACTAGGAGCAGCAAAATTATTAAAATCAAAACAGAAGATGCTCAAGGGAAAAGTTGTTTTGATTTTTCAACCAGCAGAAGAAGGTGCCCCTCCAGGGGAAGAAGGAGGAGCTAAGCTGATGGTCAAAGAAGGCGTACTAGAGAAGCACGGAGTGGATGTAATTTTTGGACAGCATATCAGTTCTGGCTTAGATGCAAATAGAGTCGATTACAAGATTGGTGGAGCAATGGCAGCTTCTGACAGATTTGTTATTACTGTAAAAGGGAAGCAAGCGCATGGATCCAGGCCCTGGTCTGGGGTAGATCCTATTACAGTAGCTGCACAAATAATAATGGGTTTACAGACGGTTGTAAGTAGACAAACAGAGTTAACAAAGGAAGCGGCAGTTATTTCGGTAGGAAAGATACAAGGAGGTGTCCGTAATAATATCATCCCAGAAGAATGCGAACTTGTAGGTACAATTCGCACCTTGGATGTGGGCATGCAAGAAAAAATTCATGCGGATATAACACGTACGGCAACTCTTATTGCAGAAAGTGCGGGAGCCGTAGCAGATGTAGATATTCAGATTGGATATCCAGTTACCTATAATAATCCTGAGCTGACACGTAAGATGATAGATACGATGTACAAGACAGCTGGTGAAGATAATGTACGTGTAGTAGCAGCAAGAACAGGTGCGGAAGACTTTTCATTCTTCGCCCAGAAGGTCCCAGGTTTGTATTGGTTCTTAGGAGGGAAAGATCCTGCTGCTGCCGAAGCAACAGGACACCATACGCCTGATTTTTATATCGTAGAGTCAGGGCTCCTACTTGGTGTAAAGATGATGTGTAATATGACTCTGGATTATATGAATATGGGACAATAATTTATGAATGAGGGCTGCGTGTTTCTCACAAGTGGGTAGCGGGGCAGCACTCGACGCTATGAATTTGAGAACCTGCCTACGTGCGCAATCAAGCATACTTGATTTTTTTGCTACTTTTTTTATCAAGAAAAAAAGTCGAAGTATACATAGAAAACCTGACTTTGAAGAAGGTAAAACCTACATGAAGTATAAAGTTTATTTTATAGCATTAGACCGAAAGTATTTCAAGTTCTAATCCTGTCGCTCAAGTTCATCTGCAATCGCTTGTTTCGCTTTTGCAGCAACTTCTACAGCTGACATACCGCTAGGATCAAAAATGGGCAAGCTTGTCCATGAAAGTTTTGTAAAACTATTTACTGGGTATACCTTGTATGCATCCATTTTACCAGTGCCATTGACTGCAACAGGTAGTATATGTGCACTGGGCGCGTTTTTTAGAAGTACTTCCAAACCACCCGTTGAAAATTTTCTTAAACCCTTTCTTGATCGTGTGCCTTCCGGAAAAATCACAGCACTTTGTCTTGTCTTTTCAATATATTTCCCGAGTGAAGTTATGGATGTTAATGCTTGCTCTCGATCTTTTCTATTGATTAAAGCAGCCTTACTGTTTCTCAAGTTGAAAGAAATACTTGGAATTCCCTTTGCCAAGGAGGCTTTAGAAACAAAAATCGGTTTGAGCTTTCTATAAAACCAAATGATGCCTATAATGTCATACATGCTTTGGTGATTTGCAATAATAATGAGTGGTCTGTTTGCTTCTATTTTTTGTGGTGAAATATATTGTATACGAGATCCTACGAGGTGACTTCCCCTCAGTAGAAAAAAATTAAGTAGATCTACAGTTTTTCTATGTGCTCCAAGACCAAATACATGAAAAGCAATCCACTGGATAGGGTGGAAGAGGAAGAGAAATAAAAAGAAATACACGATATACAGTGTACTCAATATGTAATTTATTATCATCATTGCTTCAGGTTCGAAGATAAGTTTAAATGTATAAATGATGAAAACTCCACAATTAAAAGTGCAGATGTTTAGCTACTTTTGCACTTGCATCAGGAGAGCAGAATATGACAAAAATTCCACTTATAGATTTTGGAGGCGAAGGAGAGATAATTCTCTTTGCGCATGCAAATGGGTATCCTCCAGGAGCATATAAACAGCTTTTGGAAGCACTTACTCCAAAATACAGAGTGCTTGCAATCTTGATGAAGCCCCTGCAAGAGAATTCAAATTATGAGAAGTTCCGATCCTGGGAGGAATTAGCAGATGAGCTTATAACAACTATAGAAGATCACGGCTTAAGCCAAGTGATAGCAATGGGACATTCCTTAGGCGCAGTAGCTAGTGTATTAGCCGCCCATAAGCGTCCAGATATATTTTCGCGCTTGATCCTAATTGATCCAGTCCTTTTTCCAAAATATGTGGACTATCTCAGTCAGGTAGTACCGCTCTCTTTTAGAAAAAATATAATACCCATAGCTAAAAAAGCTTTGAACAGAAAGTCAGAATGGTACTCCAAAGAAAATGCATTTCAGTCCTATAGACAGAAAGAGGTATTTAAAAGATTGTCTGACGATACACTGTGGGATTATATACATGCAGGAACCAGGAAGGATGAAAAAACAGGTATGCAAGTTTTGCGCTATTCTAAAGAATGGGAGGCACGCATTTACTCTACTGTTTTACACGTATTTGATAAACTTCTAGAGCTGAAGCTGCCTATTTATGCAGTCCGTGGTGATGAAACAGATGTGATAAGCAAAGAGCTTTGGGAGAAATGGAAAAAAGGACAAAGGCATAATCACTTTCTAAATGTTGCATTCGCAAGCCATCTGGTTCCCATGGAATATCCAGAGGTTATTTCAAAATGGTTGTTAGATTATCTGTAGTATGAGATTTTATCAATTTAAAATAGGAAATGTACCGTGTATTTGTTTTGAAGAAAGTAGTAAGAATATTTCAATAGTAGACGAGTTTACCCAGGACAAACATGATGAAGTACTAAGTGCATACCTAGAACATGGAGCAAAAAATAGTCAAGTTGAAATAGGATTCAATTATTTATACATTGAACAAGAAGGATATAAAATTCTTATTGATACTGGATTAGGGAAGGGGGCACTCCTGAGCTGTATGGAACAAATAGGACTGAAAGCTAATGACATAGATGTAATAATTATAACACATGGGGATGGTGATCATGTAGGTGGTCTTCATCAATTTAAACGTGCAAAAATTATCATGGCTGAGAAAGCCTATGCGCTTTGGATGGATGAAGAACAACGAAATGCATTACAAAAAAATGCATTTAACGCCCTGAAGAGAGTATTTCCTATTGAATCAATTAGAGGTAGTAATTCTGGGAAAGAACGGTTTGCAACTGTTGTGTTACCAAGTTTGGGAGAGCGATTACAATTAGTAAAGGACGGAGAAGAATTCATCAGGGGCTTGAGTATGTTCCCAAGTCCAGGACATAGAGAAGACCATTATTGCCTTAGAATAGAAAGTGCAGGATCTACACTTATTTGCCTTGCGGATGCGTTGCGACATGGATTTCAAATGAAGTACAGCAAGCTTCCTAGTATGTATGATTCTGTTGATGAACTTTGGACTCAATCTCTGCAATCCATACAGGCAATGGATCCGGGTAAGTCGTTTCTATATTTTGCAAATCATGTCAGCTTTCCTGGAGTTTTAGAATATAACAAGGAAGGTCTCTTATTGAATAAGAAGGTGTAGGGCATAGATATTTAATACAATGAAAAGCTAAGAAGAATCACATGATATTATTTTTGGAATATTATTTGAATAGGAACAATAATAAAAAATAGCAATTTGGCATAGGCATGAAAAAAGATTTGATAGAAAAGTGGAAAAAGGCAAACGTACGATCTGAAAAGACGTATAAAAAAATTGTTAAAAACTTATTCGAAAAGAAGAATAAGAAAATATTCAAAAAGGTAGGAGAGGTGCAAGATCAGGTCTTTAAGGAAATGAGTTGCATGGACTGTGCAAACTGTTGTAAGAGTATTCCGCCTCAACTACTAAAGTCAGATGTCAAACGATTATCTAAGCATTTAGGACTCAGCAAAAAGCAATTTGAAAAAGAATATACAACTATCGACGACGATGGGGACTTAGTATTTAAGACCAGCCCCTGTGTTTTTCTTCAAGATGATAATGCATGTAGTATTTATGAATTTAGACCTGAAGCTTGCAGAGAGTACCCACATACGGAACAGTCTATTTTCAAAGATGGAAAAGAGTGGCATGCCATCAATGCCATATATTGTCCTGCAGTATACAATGTACTGGAACGTATGAATACTCTACTTAATAATAAATAATAGCTTAGCTCCTAGCTGCGATATAGCTATCAATTTTTGACTGAAACTCCCCAAGAGTTTTCATATATCCAGCCTTTCCAAGAGCAGTAAGTTTCTGCTTTCCAGAAGCATCTAATCCCGCATCAAATAGCCAAACAGTCGGATAGCCTCTTACCTGAAAGGATTGTGCTAAATTTCTGTTTTGTTGTGCAATTTCTTGCGGTAATTTAAAACGCTTAGGAAAATCAAGCTCTAGTAGGACAACGTTCTTGTCAGCCCAAGGCTTGAAATCTGCCTGATGGAAAACTGTTTTATCTAGACGTTTGCACCATCCACACCAATCACTTCCAGTAAAGTTAGCAAGAATAGGTTTTCCTGTTTTTGATGATTCAGCAATGGCATCTTCTAGGTTTACATGCCAGCCCTCGTTTTTAGGTTTGTAATCTCCTAATGCAACCTGTTTAGGTGTTCTTCTCTGTTGTGCTTGATTTCTGACAGCTCCTGCATTTGCAGTTGCAGGTTTTGCGGCAGGATGCGCTCTATCCTTCAAAGTAGCAGGTTTAGCAGCTGTTTTTGTTACCGCCGGTGTGTCTGTAGAGTCCTCTACTTTTACATTTTGACCCCCACACGAGATAAGACCTAGCATCAATATATAACACAATACTTTTTTCATGTTGCAATTTTTTACAAAGATGCATGGTTTCGAGTTAAAATCTAGGGAAAATGGGGTTAAAATTTCTTTAAGAAGCCTTTCCTTTGTCTTTTTGATAACAACTAGAGCACTATTGAAGGCATATTTTCAAAAGATGAATTTCAGACAGCATAGAACTGCAGATATTTGCATACAAGTATTCCCCTTTGTTTTAATAATCATTTGGGCTCTTTTCATGGCTTCTTGCTCGCAAGAGAGTCTAAAAAAATCAAGTAAATTGAACAATAGAGCTACTGTAAAAGATATTCAACTGGATACAAACGCAACAGATCTAAAAGCCTCTGAAGCTGTTCAAGAGATAGGGATAAAGCAAGGAACAAAAACAGAAATACGTTTAACAGAAGAACAGTATGCATATGGAGAAGAATTAGAGAAAAAATATAGCCATCAGATAGGGACAATAGATGCAAAGAAGATATTTAGAAACTACTGTACGAATTGTCATGGTATCAAAGGGAATCTGCAATTAAATGGTGCTAAAGACTTAACGGTAATTGAATCTACGGTGGCGCGCAATATTTCTCAAGTTTATTTTGGAAAAGGACTTATGACCCCTTTTCGAAATACCCTGGATGAAAAAGAAATAGTTGCGGTGGCAAACTATGTACAGTCCTTGCGGAAATAGGATGATGGCTTAAGTATTTTGTTTGGCCCATACATTTGCTAAGAGACTAATTACGATTAATCCCATAGCAGCAAGACTAGCAAGCGTCTGGTGTTCGCCATAGAGAAACCAACCAAAGGTCAGCGTGAATAGTACCTCTGTATATTTAAAGGGTGCAATAATATTTGTTTCGGCCATCTGAAAAGCACGCGTCATAAAATACTGGCCTCCAAAACCCAAAAGTCCTAAGCTAATTAAAACGAACCATTCATTTCCAATAGGTTGTATCCAGTTTCCAATAGATAAAATACCACCAACGATAAAGGCCATGCACATAAAATAGTTTACCACTACTACCGGGTGTTCCGTGTTTCCAATTTTGCGCAAGAGTACATAAACAAACGAACTAAAGAATGCGGTTAGTAAGGCAAGTAAAATGGCGAATGTGCTTACTCGGCTGTCAAAGCCTTTTAATAGAAAAACACCTATCAAAGCAATGAAAAGAAAAACCCATTGTAGAGGACGCATCTTTTCTTTCAACAATAGTATTGCCAAAAGCGCTGCAAATAGTGGAGAAATGTATCGCAAAGAAGTAGCAGTTCCTATAGGCATGATTTGTAAGGTTTTATAGAATAGAGACATCGCAATGAGGCCAAAGAGACCTCTTAGAAAAAGTAGTTTTTGATTGTTGCCAAAAATTGAAATCTTTTTGCTAAACAGGATAGGCAGACAACAAAGTGATGTAGTAATGGACCTGAAAAATACAATCTGCATGGTTGGCAGTTGATCTACAAATCGGACACAGGAGTTAAGTCCAGAAAAGAAGATGGAGGCGATTATCATGTATAGTATTGCCCTACGCATGGGCAAAACTAAAAGAAAAAATCTAGAGTGAATTGAATTGGCAGGAAATATACTTAGTCTTTTATTGACCTTATTAATTTAAATTATATTTGTACTTAATTACGTAATCTTACAAAGCAAAAGGATGGATTTTACCCTAACAGAAGAACACCTTATGATACGAGAGGCAGCAAGAGATTTTGCCCAGAATGTTCTTAAGCCTGGTGTTATACAACGAGACACTGATCAGTCGCACCCTACAGAATTCGTAAAGCAGATGGGTGATTTAGGGTTCATGGGGCTGATGACAGCAGAACACTATGGGGGTGCTGCCATGGATACTCTGTCCTATGCAATTGCCATTGAAGAATTGTCTAAAATTGATAACTCTTGTTCAGTAATTATGTCAGCACATAATTCATTGGCACTATGGGGGATAGAGAAATTTGGTGAAGATGCTTTGAAGCAAGAGTACCTACCTAAGCTGACTACTGGTGAAATGATTGGTGCTTTTTGTTTATCAGAGCCAGAGGCAGGGAGTGATGCAACGAGCCAACGTACAACTGCTGAGGATAAGGGAGACTACTATCTTTTAAATGGTACGAAAAATTGGATTACAAATGGAAAGAAAGCCGGAGCATATGTGGTAATTGCACAAACAAATCCAGAACTAAAACACAAGGGGATCAATGCCTTTTTGGTAGATGCAACTTGGGAAGGTGTGAGTACGGGTGTAAAAGAAGATAAGTTGGGAATTCGTTCGTCCGACACTTCCTCCGTTATGTTTCAAGATGTCAAAGTACCCAAGGGGCATAGACTGGGTCCAGAAGGTTTTGGATTTAAGTATGCGATGAAAACCCTAGACGGAGGGCGTATAGGAATAGGCGCACAGGCACTCGGTATGGCAGAAGGTGCCTATGAGTTAGCATTAAAGTATTCAGATGAACGAAGAGCATTTGGTAAAGCAATAAATAATCACCAAGCCATTGCTTTTAAGCTAGCAGATATGGCAATGGAAATTGAAGCAGCAAGAATGCTCGTATACAGAGCGGCTTGGCTAAAGGATACAGGGCGCGATTATGCACAGGCAGCAGCCATGGCAAAATTATTTGCTTCAGAAGTGGCGATGAAAACGACTGTGGAAGCAGTACAGGTACACGGTGGCTATGGCTATGTAAAAGAATACCACGTAGAACGTTTGATGCGCGACGCGAAGATCACTCAGATCTATGAAGGAACATCAGAAATCCAGCGTTTGGTAATTTCTAGAAACATTATCAAGGGAGAGACATATATCCCTATGAAATAGTAGTAATTATCCAATGTTATTTTTTTTGATTAGTGATTACTTATATCCCTAAATTTAGATTATTGGATGTATTAAATTGCTTTTTATTCAGCATGAGGGATAGTAAGGGAGCCGTAGGCTGTCGCCTATAGGTGACGGAACCCCTGGATAGCCCGACCCACAGTACGGAACGTACTTGGGTCATGCCCTAATTACTCTTTAAAAATTTTCACTGCAGTTTGACTTTTACCATTGTCAATTTTGAGCACATATAATCCTGAAGCCAATGCACTCTGATCAATTTTGTTCTTAGTGAAACTCAGAACTTTCTTCCCGTAGATGTCATAAATCGTTTTTTCAAACATTCTATTTTCATTGTCATCTATAAACAACATCTTCTTGATCGGGTTTGGATAAAAACGGATGGAATCGAAAATATCATCTACAGTCGAAACAATGCCACAATTATCTGACAGGGTATTGAAAGTCGTATTCGTAATTATTGGTGGATTAAAGTCAAATATTATATGTGCGGTATTTTCTATACGCGTGTTTTCAACAAGGTTGGCCTGTGTATGTATTTCATACGATACAAAGCCCTGACTTCCTTCAGGATTGCTGAGACTATCAGGTAGATAAATATCTTCAAAGACAAACTCAATTGCCCTATCTTCTATGCGCACATTCGGTCTAAAACTACTATTCACAATCCTCATACTTTCTAGGTTTAAGGATTGATCTATCGTGTCTAAAATGCGTATGTTCTTGGCAGATGCATTTCCTGTGTTTTGAAAACGAATAGTATAGGTAAATATAGAGTCCTTAAATTCTGTATAATGCGCATCTTTAATTCCCTCTGGTGAGACTAGTTTATCATTGGGGTCATATGAACAGAGAACTATAGGCTTGTAAGAAAAGCTATCTAAAGTCGCCTACATGTAAAAGCTTTCTGTTTTCTATCAATTGAATGCTATTGACCTGCTCTAGTGTATTATTGAAATAAAGTGGTTGCTCTAGTCTGTCATTATCCTGGTATATAATATTAACACCAATAAATTTTATATTTTCTAAGCCTAGAAGGGTGTCGGTATTTGTATTCTTTATTTCTAGGTTTCCATAAATAGAATCTAAGCCATTTAAACCCACCAAGGTTGTGTCATTTGAAAAGCTATCATAGATTAATCCTAAGCCTATGCTTTGTAAATTACTTAGACCTGAGATATCTCCTAAGTTTTGACAATCGACAAATGCTATACCTCCATCAATTCGTTCCCATTGTTGCATATCAGAAATACTAACTAAACTTTGGTTTCCTTGCAAATAGAAATATCCACCAATGTTTGCTAAAGAGGGAATAGCAATATCAGTTAACTTATTGTTGCCATTTAGGAAGAAGGCAGATGCTATATATTCTAAATTCACAAGATCTGAAAGATCTACTAAGTCAGTTCCAACTATTCTAAAACTACCACCCACCGTTTCTAAGTTTTCCAGTCCAGCAAAACTTGCAGTTTGAAAGCCACCTCTAATTTCTAAATTCCCGCCTACTGTGTTTAAATTTTCCAAACCATTTAGATGTATCAAATTTGTGTTTTGTGCTATAGTAAAATCGCCAGTCACCTGAGTAATATTCGCTAAGGGAGTAAGGTTATTTATTGTAAAGTTCTGAAGGTTAGGCGGCAGAGTTCTTCCTATGTTTAGCTCAGCATTAATTTCTGTGCAATCAGGATAATTTGCTAAAAACGCATCTATGTCATCCTGTGTTTCTAAGTTGATGGTATTCGCTGTTGGGCAATCTTGTGCAAAAACTGCAAATTGGAAAAAAATACAATAGAGTAAGAATACAAGTCTGGAATGTTGCATGCAATATTGGTTTCGTTGTTATTATAACTCAATAAACTATTTGTTTATTTTAAACTTCGATAACGTTTAAGTTAGTGAAATTTTATATTTCCTTCTCTATCTGCTATTAGAAAATATATTGCTGTAGAAAGCTTACATTCAGATATCTTTCCTAAATTCCTATTTCTATAATCGACAACCCAATTAAACTTATACAGAATGCAGTTTATCACCTTTTTAGGTTTCACAACTTTTGTAGCAATCGTTGCCTATTTAGCTACGCGCAATACCAATGAAGAATCATCTGATGGCTATTTCTTAGGCGGACGTAGTCTCACAGCAGGGGTTATTGCAGGATCCCTACTCCTTACGAATCTGTCCACTGAGCAAATTATAGGTCTAAACGGTCAGGCATTTACAGAAGGGATTTTGGTGATGGCGTGGGAAACTCTTGCAGCAATTGCAATGGTCGTAACAGCTGTGTTTTTGTTGCCAAGATATTTGAAAGGAGGTCTTACAACCATTCCTCAGTTCTTGGGAAATAGATATGATAAGTCGACGAAGACTGTAGCTTCGGCTCTGTTTCTTTCTGGCTATGTTGTAGTTCTACTACCTATTGTTTTGTATTCCGGTGCGGTTGCATTTAGTGCCATGTTTGATCTCCCTGAGCTTACCGGTATGACGCGTATCCAAACTATTTGGGGAGCTGTCTGGGCGATAGGCATCATTGGGTCTATCTATGCGATTTTTGGAGGCCTGAAGGCAGTTGCAATTTCGGATTCTGTAAATGCAATTGGTTTACTTATTGGTGGTATTATGATCCCTATTTTTGGATTATCTTATATAGGTGATGGCAGTGTAGCTGCAGGTTTTTCTGAATTATTTACGAGCAATCCAGAACGATTTAATTCGATTGGTGATAGTGCAGCCTCCGTTCCTTTTGCAACTATATTTACGGGCATGATGCTAGTGCAGGTATTTTATTGGGGAACCAATCAGGCTATAATTCAGAGGGCACTTGCGGCAAAGAATTTAGCAGAAGGGCAGAAGGGACTTTTATTAGCCAGTTTTATAAAAATATTAGGACCACTTATCTTGGTAATACCTGGTATGATTGCCTTCCATATTTTTGGAAACACACTCGACAAGCCGGATGAAGCCTATCCGCGATTAGTAGCAGAAGTGTTGCCAGCTTCCTTAGTAGGTTTCTTTGCAGCAGTACTCTTCGGTGCCATACTGAGTTCGTTTAACAGTGCCTTGAATAGTTCGGTGACACTCTTTGGCGTTGATATCTACAAAGAATATTTTAACAAGGAAGCAACAGAAAAGCAGGTAGTAAAGGCAGGAAAGATGTTTGGAATTGTATTGGCTATCCTAGCTATGTTTATTGCGCCACTGATTGATAATGCACCAGATGGTTTGTTTGGATATTTACAAGAAGTAAATGGTTGTTATAGCATTCCTATCTTGACAATAATTGTTGTGGGTTATTTAACTAAGAAAGTACCGGCGATAGCTGCTAAGATTGCCTTAGCATCGGGTGTAATATTTTATTCAATTAGCCAGTTTATTCTAAAGCCAAATCTTGCGGAATCAGCTCTTGAAAAAGCAAAAGCTGCAGGCATAACTGGAGACCAGTTAGATGTTGTGCAGGCAGAAGCTTATCCGCATTTTCTTCACGTCATGGCTATACTCTTTGTATTGAATGTCATCATCATGCTAATCATTGGGAAGATCAAACCTAGAACTGAGGACTATCAATTGACTTACACGAATCAGGTGGATATTTCTCCTTGGAAGTATGTAAAACAGGTCGGCATCTTGGTGTGCGTGATTGTGATTATGATCTATATTTATTTTTCACCTTTATTTATGGGTTAGACTAAATTTCAAAAATGGGCATAGGTGTATTAGGAGCAGTACTTATTGGAATCATTGTTCTACTTATTCTCCTTCTGAGGATGAAAATCCCTGCCTTCATTTCCTTGCTCATTGCAAGTATCCTAACTGGTTTATTTGCAGGTCTAGATGGAGAAGCGATAATTAAAACCATCCAAAATGGTATGGGAGGAACCCTTGGCTTTGTGGCTACGGTAGTTGGACTAGGTGCCATATTTGGAGGAATATTGGAGAAAACAAATAGTGCGAATATTATCGCGCAAAAATTACTTGGTCTAACAGGAGAAAAGAAAGCACCTCTTGCGATGATGATCACCGGTTTTTTCGTGGCTATTCCTGTTTTTTTTGACGTGGGCTTCATTATTCTATTTCCCATTCTCCATGCCCTACATAATAAAACAGGAAAATCCATTATTCATTATGCGGTGCCTCTCCTTGCAGGTCTCGCTGTAACGCATGCCTGTATTCCGCCTACACCTGGCCCCATCGCTGTAGCAGAAATATTAGGCGCCTCTTTGGCCTGGGTAATTATCTTGGGATTCGTGATTGGAATACCGATGGCCTATGCGGGTGGAATAGTCTATGGAAAGTATATTGGAAACAGACTAAACATTCAGTTAAAACAGGAGACAGATACCACATCCGAGTTTGCTGAATTCAGACATACATTTGGAAAAATTATCTGGATAATCCTTCTTCCAATCATTTTGATTGTCTTAGGCACACTTGTCAAAGAAGGCTATGTTGGCTTGGGTAGTAATGCCATAAATCAATTTATCATTCTATTAGGTCATCCCTTTACGGCCCTAATTATAGCTAATCTATTAGCATGGTATCTTTTAGGAAAGTCAAGTGGGCTTAACTCCAAGCAGCTTGGAGATATATCGGCAAAGTCATTATACCCTGCAGGGATTATCATATTGGTAACAGGTGCGGGCGGTGTGTATAAACAAACACTGGTGGATACAGGCGCGGGCGAACTCCTAGCAAACTCCCTTCAGAGTTGGGGGCTTGGCATTGTGTTTTTTGCCTTTCTAGCGGCCTTGCTGGTCAGAGTATTACAAGGTTCTGCAACAGTAGCAATGATTACTGCTGCGGGCTTAGTAGCACCCCTATTGACTTCCTATGATTTATCAGGGGGCCAATTAGCCTGTCTGGTTATTGCTATAAGTTCAGGGGCAACCATGGCCTCCCATTTAAATGATAGTGGCTTTTGGTTGGTCAAAGAATATTTAGCTCTGACAGAAAAGCAGGGTATCCGAGTCTGGACTATTGCATCTTCCATCATAGGAATAACAGGAGGTATATTATCTTGCATCTTATTCTATCTATTGTAGATAGAGTGGATGTACAATTATAAGAGACAGCAATGAAAGCACTAGTACTGAAAGAGGACAAAACCTTGATCATCCGTGATGAACCCAAACCAACTGCAGGTCCTAATGAATGTGTAGTAGCTCTAAAAGCTTCAGCACTTAATCACAGAGAAATTTGGTTAGGTAAAGGCTTGTATCCAGGGATGCGTTTGCCCTGTATCTTAGGTGCTGATGGTGCAGGAGTAGTTACTGAAATAGGTTCAGAAGTTTCAGCAGATTGGAAAGGCAAAGAAGTGATCATTTATCCTGCCTATGATTGGGGAAATGATGAGCAAGCGCCCACCCGTCAGTTTAGAGTCTTAGGAATGCCAGATCCTGGTACAATTGCAGAATATATTAAAGTGCCCGTCTCTAATATTCTAGAGAAACCTAAGTACCTGAATTGGGAAGAAGCAGCAGCTGCTCCACTTGCTAGTTTGACCTCATGGAGAGCCATGGTAAAAATGGGTGGTTTAAAAAAAGGACACAAAGTATTAATAACAGGTATAGGCGGTGGAGTAGCGCAGGCTGGATTGGGAATTGCCCTTGCAATGGGAGCAGACGTATTTGTTAGCAGTTCAAGTCCAGATAAAATCGCTGTAGCCGTAGAATCTGGTGCAATTGCCGGAGTCAATTATAAAGATGTGGATTGGCATTTGCAACTCAAGGAATTGTCGGGAGGTATTGATATTGTTTTGGATAGTTCACCTGTGGATACCCTGGACAGGTATTTTAAATTTATGAACTACGGTGGCCGTATTGTAACCTACGGATCTACGGGGTCACCAAAAACGACAATTAGTATCAGTAAGTTTTTTCTGCGACACATTCAGTTCATAGGATCTACCATGGGCAGCCCAAAAGATTTTAAAGATGTTATTGCCTTTATGGAAGAACATAGCATTCGTCCTAAGATTCATAAGGTATTCCCATTTACACAAGCAATTGATGCACTGGATGCACTTGCGACGGGGAAGCAGACGGGGAAGATTGTGATAGGGCATGTGGACTAATTTATTGATGGGGAGAGCAGCCTAAAAGAAATATTTCATTCTTGTAGTCATGTATTGCAGATTGAACAAGTATCAATATATCGATAAAGAAGTCTTATGTATTCCTTACTGCTTTGAGAACTTTGGCACGAAGTGATTTAGATAAAATATCATAGCTATATAAGTAAAAATTAAGGTAGGCACACTTGTATTAAAGCCTAGATCAAATTCTGGTATACCAAGTAATTCTCTAAACGAAGTCGTCGCAATGGACAGCATAAATACAATTCCAAAAACGAATAAACCTATAATACTTGCTTTGTTTCCGGTACTACGTTTGACTCCATGTTTGTTTTCTTGACTAAAGAAATACCAAAGTATCCCTGCGGTAGCGAAAGCTTCTATAGCTATTGCTTGATACACATTCGTAGCATAATTGCCTAAACCTACAGAACCTGAATCTAAGCCGAAAAAATGATGCGGATGACCAGAAAAGAAATCCAAAACAAAATGACCTAGAACTAAAGCTGTACCTATTAGTCCTATTGTATTATCCTTAAACAAAAATTTGCCAATCAAGAATATGATTATTAACCAAGCGATAAGAGGGACTAAGTCATGGCTATAAAGCATGTTTACCATCATATTACTTACAGTAGTATCAAAAACATCATTAGGTGTTGTTCTTTCAAGGCCTAAGTAATGAAAGGCAAACCACAACATATCCTGTAGCTGTGACGCAAATAAGAAATAGAGCAAAGTACCCTTCGGGTATTTTTGATAGGCAACGAGAGCTGTGGCATAATGTCCTGCTAGCATAATAAAAGTTATTACTTTAATAATTAAAGCGATATTACAATTTATTACTTTAAAAAGAAAAGTATTATCTTAGTTTTTATGAAACATAGATTTCGATCTTCTTGTATGATTGCGTCTGCCCTTGACGTGATTGGTGATAAATGGTCCATCTTGATTGTTCGAGATATGTTGCTTAATAAGAAGACTTCTTTCAAGGAATTTGTAGTTTCTGATGAGAAAGTGGCCACTAATTTGCTTTCTTCAAGATTGAAATTTTTGGAGTCATTTGAAATAATTACAAAAAACAAATTGAAGAACAACAAGAAGGAAAATATCTATTTGCTGACCGAAAAAGGAATAGATTTGGCCCCCTTAATTATGGAATTGGTGATATGGAGTGATGTATATGTAAGAGAATATCATGCAGATCTGAATACTTCAGATACTGTTAATATGGACAAAGAAAAAGCAATATCATTTGCTCAAAAGCAATACAGAGAGTTTGCAGCACAATTTGAAAATCAAATAGTCTGCTAAGAATTATAAAGTGGAAACTAAACAAACTAAAAAGTATGAATAAACTGGTTTATACATTCATGTGCATAATCTTAATATTTGCAGCTTGTAAAGAAGACGAACCCACTAGCTCAGATATGGATATACCATTGGTAAAAGCAGAGGCTACATATCCAGTTTTTGTGGAAGAGGATATCAGTTATGCAGAAGGCTTAGCGCATGACGAATCAAGTAGTACTCCTTTCCCCATTCCTTTATACTTGGATGTTTACTACCCTGATAATAATACTAATAATAGACCAGTCTTTATGTTTATACATGGAGGTGGTTTTACTGGAGGGATTAAACACAAGCCAGAAATTGTTGAAATGGGAAATTACTATGCTGCAAGAGGATGGGTCTTTATTTCTATTGACTATAGAACAACAGAGGAATTAAGCGAGATTCAAGTAAACTCCCAAGATGAGCTGCTTGCCTTCTATAAAGGTATTGTACCGCAAGAATGGATAGAATTTGCCATACAGGGAGCAGAGTCTCCGAGCCAGTTACAGCAGAGCATCGCAATGTATGCGGCTCAAAGAGATGCGAAAGCAGCCCTCCGTTGGGTTACTGCAAATTCTGACACGTATAATATAAACACAGACTTTATTACTGTTGGAGGAGCCTCTGCAGGAGCAATTACAACAATAGCCTTAGGGATTTCAAATCAAGAAGACTTCAGAGACGAAATTTCCATCACGGACGACCCTACTTTATCCACTACAAATTTAAATGAGTCTTTTGAGCTAAGAACTATGGTTTATTTCTGGGGCTCTAACATAAAACTAGACGTTCAGGAAGGGGTGTATAACTTAGAGAAATATGATAGATATGATATCAATGATCCCGAATTGTTTATGGGACATGGTACCGGAGAAGATCCTGTGACACCTTATGAGGAGGCACTGGAATTGCAGAGCATCTATGATTCATTGGGTATTCACAATACACTAGCGACCCTAACTCTACCTAATGGTGAACCCGCAGGACATGGAGCTTGGAATGGTGTAGTAGATGGCAAAGGCTTATTTGAATTAACGTTTGACTTTTTAGTTGAAAGACAAAATCTAAATGTTGAATAGGAGGATTGAAACATAATATAATCATTGCATAGTTTCAATTAATCCTTACTTCTTTTTAAGTCTCAATAAAACTTAGTTTCTTTACAGCGCTCCTTTATTCGGGGATTAACGAATTCTCATATAGGATAAATTATATTTTTCAGAGACTGTAGCCTGCCTGAGGCAGACAGGCTAAGTTGATTTAGATCTGAATGTTCTGCAGGATGTGATTGACTAAATGTCAATCGCAAAAGAAGGAACCGAAACATAAGTTTCGGAAGGGATGCAAGGCATCGCTCTTTTACAGGGAATAGAAGAATTCTCACATTGGTTAAATTACATTTTTCAGAGACTGTAGCCTGCCTAAGGCAGACAGGCTCAGTTGGTTTAGATCTGACTGCATGGTCCGCAGGATGTGATTGACTAAATGTCAATCGCAAAAGAAGGAACCGAAACATCAGTTTCGGAAGGGATGCAAGGCATCGCTCTTTTACAGGGAATAGAAGAATTCTCACATTGGTTAAATTACATTTTTCAGAGACTGTAGCTCAGTTGGTTTAGAGCGCTGCCTTGACAGGGCAGAGGTCGTGGGTTCGAATCCCTCCAGTCTCACTACACAGCCACTCTTTAGTTGCTGTTTAGTTTCACCTAGAGCGATTCTCCATCCCACCCGCATTTGATAATGCGGTTCCCTCCTTACTGCTTGACATTTAGTCAAGCAGTTGACTTCGTCACCAGTCGGTCATTCCCAGTCTCACTAATCAATAAAATAAATGCTATGAAAACCAACTCAAATTTTCTGACATTATTTTTAATGTTCTGTTTGATCACAAACAGTATAGAGGCCCAATTAATTTTTGAAAAAACCTACTACGAATTCGACCTACCTAATATTACTGAGATGCTTACAGCAGATTATGATAATGATGGTGACTTAGATTTTGTATTAACAGCTCCCTTTCCGAATGATTTGTTTTTTATAGAATATGTGTCCCAATCTAATGTTGTTGTTAGCACTATTTCTGAAGATTTAAGATTAGAGTTGATGGCAAATTTAGATTTTGATCAAGACGGGGATGTTGACATCATAGGCTCATCTCCTTTTGAGGATACTGCATATGTTTTGCTCAATGATGGTAATGGCAATTTTACTCCGCAAGAACTTTCTCTATTAGACTATGACTCTATACTTGTTGGTGATTTTGATAAGGATGGGCAGGAAGAAATGGCAGTAGGTGTTAGTAATAATCTTAGAATATATAGTTTTACAGATGGCAACTTAAATATAAAGAATATCGTCTCATCTGATATAACTTTTGGAGAGCCGAATTCAATCGATGCTCTTGATTACAACGGAGATGGCATAACAGACTTTGCTGCAATTTTTACTTTTAGAGGCGTGTATGTGTTTCTACAGGATGCACTTGGGTATTTTGAAAGAATTGAAATTTCAGATACAGGGACAAATGCAAAAAGAGTTAAATCAGCTTTAATCAATGATGATGATTTGTATGACTTTTTAATCTATGATTCGTTTTCTGGCAGCACTAAATTTGTTATAAGTAATAGCTCTGGTACCTACGATAATGCAAAAATAGATTCCGAACTAGGAAGAAATATATTTTCGACCTTTGCAGATATTGATCAAGATGGGGATATAGATATACTTTATGTAGAGGAGGAAGGAAATTCTTTGTACCTAAATCAAGATGGACTATTTGAAAAGACTACGTATAGCACAGAACATGAGGATGGAGAAGCCGGAGGAATTGCAGATATTGATCAGGATGGTGATTTGGATTTCTTTATCTTCTCTTCAGAGTTTTTTGATCCTGGTCTCGTAATTTATAATAATGATACACCACCTAGTTCTACAATTAATGAACTACCAGCAAGCATAAAGATATATCCGAGCCCTACTACTGATTTCTTAAACATTGAGACAAAAGGTGCATTGCAGTATGATGTCCTAAATCTTTCTGGACAAAGATTGTTTTCTGGGGAAATGATAAACAAGAAAACCTTAGATATAAGTATGCTTAGTAAGGGGGCTTATATACTTAGAATTACAGAAGCAGAGAAAATGTATTTTAGCAAGATTATAAAGTTATAGGGTTCCTAAAAGGAATTCAATGTTGGGTCGCTCATTATTAATAAAGACTAGCTAAATTAAGCAGCCACTTTAAGATAAGTGGCTGCTTAGTTTATATATAGCATTAGAGGAATAAACGCTTTGTTTATCTATCATCAAGAAAGATTCACATTGCAAGTGCTTAAATATTAAATCCGCCCAAATATTCCCAACCAGAATGAATTTCTTCGCCATGACTAACTCCCTTCATCCAGAAATGCTGTACGCCATTCGTGAAAGCTCCCGGAGACCAGTAGTAAATAGTATAATTACCAACAGCATCAACTGGTTTGTCACACCACTTTCTTGCGGGCTGCCACACGCCGTTCTTAAGGTGGGCCATTACTGTTTCCGTATATGGTTTTGCGAAATGGCTATTGTTTTTAAAGGTAAATTTAACCCAGTCGTTACTTAATCGGGTAAGTGTCCCGTTAATTGGAGTTGTTAAACTTGTGGGCCACAATTGTTTGACCGATCGTGAATCAGTAGAGTGAAACGTATTTCTATTTACCACACTTCTGTAGACAGAACTTGCTGCATTATGTGTATAGTTTTCAATATTTCCACAAGTAACCAGAACGCCATCATTGGTGTTTGTATGCTTAAAACCTAGTGTGTGACCAAACTCATGGATTATAATTCCTTTCTTTCTAATAGAGTTAGAAGTATTGTTTACTGAAATGTATTTACCGGGTGTTCTATTCGTATTTGTGACCCGAGCCTTAGCAGTATTTGCTATATCAAAAAATGGCATCCTATTATCGAAGGTTGTATTAAAAAATTCATCATCATCACAACCAAGTGTTATGTCTGCTTCATAAATTGGACTGACCTCACGGAAATTTAATTTAGTCCCTAGATTATTATATGCTTGTGCAGCATCACGTACAGCATCAGCCCATCCATCAAAACAAGAGCCATTATCTCGTAAAGAAGGGAGAATGCGATACGTTATATCTGTTGCTTGTGTTTGCGAAACATATCGCCAAAAATTTGCAATCCTATTGCGAGACTCTGCTTCCGGGTCATTATCTAAATAGCCTGAACCATCAGGAGCCATATGTTTGTATTGCTCTGGGGCAGTACTGTTTTCTAATTCTGCTATGAGTTCTGATTTGTCAAACACCATGTCATCTTCAAGTACTACATGATCATTAAGTATAGAGATGTCGCAATCGTCACCTGAGTGATCACATAACATTTCTTCAATTAAGTTATCAAAACTATCATTAGTTTCAATATCAATACTAGAAGTGTCTTCGGTACTACATGAACTAAAAAATATGAGAAGCAACAATGATGTAAGAGAAAGAAATTTAAACTGTTTCATAATAACTGTAATTTTGAATTGTGAGAAAATTTGTTCTTGATTATGATTGAGGAATTAAACAAGACGTACAAGTAATATAGCGCAACTAGTTCTCAAATTGTGACTGTTAAATGTTAATCAGGGTTATGCCTTAACTAGTACTTGGGACTTATATAGCAAGATCTAGTGACACTACAATTAGCTATGCGATAGTGTGAATTATAAGCTCCAGAATTTCATTTTAAATCAAAAGACAATAATTGCCCAGTAGTTATATCTCACATTTTTTCATACCTTAATATAAATCAACCGAAGGTCATGAAACACTATCTGCTCGCTTTAAGCATTATCTTCCTTTCTATTACACTTTGCGCACAAGTTAAACCTGCGCCAGACCGTGTCCGAGGAGACGGCCCACATACCCAACTTATTATCCGTGGTGTAACCCTGATAAATGGGAATGGCGCACCCCCAAGAGGTCCCATAGATATAGTGGTAGAAAATGATGTAATCAAACAAGTAAAAGTAGTGGGATATCCTGGTGTTGCTATCGACCAAGAAAAAAGACCCCAGTTAAAAGCAGGAGGGAAAGAACTGAATTGTGAAGGCATGTTTCTCTTGCCTGGTTTTGTGGATATGCATGGACACATCGGTGGAAAAAACCAGGGAGCAGATGCTGAATATGTATTCAAACTTTGGATGGCACATGGTATCACAACAGTGCGTGATCCGTCATGCGGGAATGGCTTAGATTGGGTCCTTGATCAAAAAAGAAAATCGGATAGTAACCTCATTACAGCTCCACGTATTCGTGCCTATACGGTCTTTGGACAGGGAGAAGAAAATGGTATCAATTCCGCCCAGCAAGCACGATCATGGGTAAGATCTAATTCTCAAAAGGGTGCGGATGGTATTAAGTTTTTTGGAGCAGCTCCCGAACTGATGTCTGCTGCACTGGATGAAAATAAAAAACTAGGACTACGCTCAGCCTGCCACCACGCCCAAATGGATGTCGCTCGCTGGAATGTATTGCATTCCGCAAAAGCAGGACTGACGACTATGGAGCACTGGTACGGTCTGCCAGAGGCACTTTTTGAAGATAGAACAGTGCAGGATTATCCTGTCGATTATAATTACCAAAACGAACAACATCGCTTCGCAGAAGCTGGCCGTCTTTGGACACAGGCAGCCGACCCCTTTTCTGATCATTGGAATAAGGTTATGGATGAACTCCTAGAGCTGGACTTCACCATTGATCCTACCTTTAATATCTATGAGGCAAGTAGAGACCTGCATAGAACAAGACGACTCGAATGGCATGAAGAATACACCATGCCTTCTCTTTGGCGCTTTTTTATGCCCTCCAAAATATCACATGGTTCCTATTGGCACTTTTGGGGGACAGAAGAAGAAGTGGACTGGCGTAAAAATTACCAACTGTGGATGACCTTCATAAATGAATACAAAAATAGAGGAGGAAGAGTCACCGCGGGGTCGGATTCTGGTTTTATATTTCAAGTATATGGCTTTGCCTACATACGCGAACTCGAATTATTGCGTGAAGCAGGATTTCATCCCTTAGAAGTCATTCGTTCGGCTACCCTCAATGGAGCAGAAGCATTAGGAATGGATGACCAGATAGGCGTGGTTGAAGTAGGTAAGTTAGCGGACATGATTATTGTTGATGAAAACCCACTGGCCAATCTAAAAGTCCTCTATGGAACTGGCGCAATCAAACTGACAGACGATAATGAAATTATACGTACAGGAGGAATTAAGTACACAATAAAAGATGGTATCATCTACGATTGTGACGAACTCTTAGCGGATGTACGTAAGATGGTAAAAGCAGCAAAAGAGGGAGAAGAGTATGAGATCGAACAGCCAGGGTTAGGTAATTCTAAACAGTAAGCTTGCATTCTAAGTGAATCACTCATTTAGCATGTAAAGTAAAATTAGCTTATCCCATTCAAAGTTTCATCTTACCGCGTGGTCCTTCGATAATAGCTTGGATTGCTATGTCTTTATATTCATGGATTTGTACATTGTTATCTATGGCTTGTAAGGCATCTTTTGTTTTTTGATTATTTGGACCGTAGAATTTTAGTTCTTCTAGTCTGCAATTTTGTTGTAAACCATTTGTTGGATGTGCATCACTTTTTGACCAATCGATCATAAAAGGAATAATTTCTACCTCTGGATGTGCCAATGGCATCAACATTTCCCATTGCAATATGCTACCATCTTGTTTTTTTCGAGAACCATCAATCAAATTTCCCATATTAGAATTGTAGCTCTTCAGCAGAACACGGTCACTGAGCAAATCTTTAGAATGAATTGCCCAACGTGTTATTTTTGGTTCTGAAATTAAATCGATGCCCATCCACCTGGGGCCTTTTACTGTTGAGTTGGAATTGTCAATTGCAAGCAGCTCTAAATACGATAATTCTCCTAAGTGAATTAGTGCGTTTTTTGTTCCATGCTTAAGATGTCTCCCGCCTAAAGTTGCTTCAACACCAGTTTGTTTAAATATGCGTTCTATTGCACGGTTTAAATCAAGCACACAATACACAAGATGATCTAGTTTTCGATTATGAATCAAGTTAGATTCCTTAGTCATGAATTTTTCCTTGTTTTTCTTTTAGAAATCCACCCTGCTTATCGCGCATTTTTGCTATAATTTCCGCAGAAATGGAGAGCGCAATTTCTTCGGGAGATTCAGCACCAATTTCTAAGCCGGTAGGACTAAAGAAATAGTTGTAATTTTTTAAATCTATAGATTCTAATTCATTCTGCATTTTTTCTGTCCGCTTTTTAGGTCCTAGAATACCCAGATAAACAGGTTGTTTGCTTAGGAAAATAGGAAGCATTTTTAAATCTCTACTATAGTCATGAGACATGAGAACAACTGCTGTGTATTCATTTATCTCGATATTGCTTGCAGCATCATAGTCAAGAACGTTTTCACAAAGGGAATATATTGCTTTGGACATTTTTTTAACCTTTCCTAATACTGTCGATTTCCATCCGAGTACCTGCGCAATCTCTAAGAGTGCTAAAACATCATAATTATCACCTACAATAATTAATTTAGTTTCTGGTCTGATGAATTCTACAAGGATTTTTATCTCTTCATTATTTGCCGTGATATTAAAGATGGATGGCGATTTTCTTTTTTTAGTCTCAGCAATAAAGAAAGCTAAATCTTCTGCAGGAATATTAGCAAACTGACTTGTGGCTGTATTGTCATCGACAAGCATTGATTTTCCCAGCAAAGTTTCATCACGGCTATCAATAATCTTTAAAATTAGATTTTTTTCCTTTGCATCAATTATTTTTCGAAGTTGTTCGATTTCGTTATTTGCATCTGCAGGGTCGATAGGTGTAAACAGTACCTCTATTCTTCCATTACAGCCTAGACCTACTCCAATCTGATTTTTATCATCCTCCATTGTATCATAGACTACATTGGAAGCAGCATTTTTAAATATGGCTTTCTGCGAGCGCTTTAAGGCATCGCCCTCAAGACAACCTCCACTTATTCCGCCCGTCCAGAGCCCCGAACTCCTGACCAACATACGTGCACCTATACGTCTATAGGAAGAGGCTTCTACATTTACTACAGAGGCTAAGGCTACTTTTTCTTGGCTATGATCTATACTATCATATTCTGCAATTATCTTTCTAATCTCTTTCAACGCAAATTGTTTTTAACGCACCTAATAAACAAAATTTAAGGCACATCCTAAGAAAGTATCAGTCTAAATTCTCTACCATATCTGATTTGGTTAAACTTCCATAATTCTTCTGTATGTATGTAGCCAATCCTTGGATATCCACCCGTTGTTTGCCCATCTTGAAGAATTACAATGGGGTTTCCAGACGGTGGTAACTGTATCATGCCAGGTACTAAGGGCGCAGTTTTAGTCTGAGTGTTAGGACGCCATCCTAAGGTGTTTCCTTCAAGACGTGCACCCATACGATTACTTTGCGCAGATATTTTGAAAGCTGAATCCTGCATGCTTTGTTTTGCATCTTCTGTTAGTATATCCCATTCAGGACCTCGAGTAAATTTTATTTCTTTCGCATCATGATCTAACAGTATCATCAAATTCACATAATTATGACTAAGAGGCCTGTCTCTAATTATCGCGATTGAGTCACCCTGCTGAATTCTTGCAGGCGTAGTTTTTCCATAGGTGTAAAAGGAATAAGAACCATGATGAAGAGGGCAGTCAAGTCTGCCTTGGACAGCTAAGTAGGCCCTTACACCCTCTATGGAATAAGCCCCTTGTAGAATGTCACCGGCTTGCACGTGTATGGATTGAAAACGTCCGGCTTCTTCACCATTTAAAGTCCATTGCATATCTGCTCCTGTGAGCCCTATCATTGTTTCCTCATGAAACCTAATCTTGGCACCCTGCAAAGTAAATTCAAAACAGGCAGCATGCTTAGGATTACCGGCTAGCATGTTTGCCATTTCAAGAGCACCCAGATCCATAGCACCTGATTGCGGTATACTATAATAGGCTAGACCATATCTGCCCCTATCTTGAATACTTGTATACATACCAGCACGTAAAAACTCAAGCATTGTAATCTATTATATTTTGTGATAGCGCAGAAATCGCTTTGAATTCTTTTTCATCTATGGGTTCTAATGTAATAGTATCTCCAGGATGTATTAGGGTAGGTGGCGTGTCCGATAGGTTCAATACACGAATAGGTGTTTTACCAATCACATTCCATCCCGCCGGCGTTTCTAAACTATATAAGCCCAGAAATTCTCCGCCTACAGCTATACTGCCTTGTTCTATTTGTGTGCTTGGACTTTGCTTCCTAGGAACCCAGAGTACTTTTGGCATGCCACGCATATATAAAAAGCCCGGAACAAAGCCAAACATGCTAAGTGTATAACTTTGTTCTAAAATTGCATTTCGATAAGCATCGATTCCCATCTTCGTATGTTCCTCTATTCTTTGCGTATCCACATGTTCTTCAAAATAAATAGGTAATCTTAACTGTTTGCTTGTACGCTCTTCTTTGCTAAATTCTAAGTTTGCAATTGAATCAATAATTTCATCATTCTCTTGTTCGCATTGAATACATATTTCGTCTTCGGTTGCAATAACATTTGAAACACCAGCAATGGCAGCATCCAATATTTGTTTTGCAATTTGTGGGAGGCTAAGAGAGTGCGTCTGCTCAGGATGTAATAGGATTAGATCATCCAACTTTTTTACTAGAAACGTACTCTTATTAACATGGACGAACATCTACCTTATGTTTTTTTAGATAATTACTTATAAACGCGAGTGCTTTTTCAGACCCCTGTGTATCACTATGTACACAAATAGAATCTGCCTTCGTGTTCTGCTCTGTACCATCATATAAAATGAGCGAACTACGAGTTATCAAGGATGCTATCCGTTTTTCGATATCGGATAAACTATGAAATACAGAATTCTCTAAGCTACGACTTCTTAAGCTATGTATGTTCGCATACGCGCGATCAGCAAATACCTCATGAATAAATGGAATACCGGCTTGAACGGCCCGATCTGCTAAATCGGTATTCGCCAAACCATATAGTAACAAACTGGAATCTAAATCTTTCATCAGACGAATAAACATTTCTGCTTTTTCTGGCTGCTTCACCAAGTCATTATAAAGTGCCCCATGTGGTTTGATATGATGAATTGCAAGGTCCATTGATTTTGCAATTTGAATACAGTTAGAAATTTGCTCTTCTAATGCCCCTCTTAAATCTTGCAAGGAAATATCCATACTCTTTCTCCCAAAGTTTTCTTTGTCAGGATAAGAAGGATGTATGCCAATTGCTACTCTATGCATTCTAGCTAAGTCCATAGTATGCCGAATCGAATCAAGATCTCCCGCATGCCCACCGCAGGCAATATTACAACTGCTCAGGTAGGGCATAAGCAGGTGGTCTATGTTCTCACCGGAATTCAGTTCCACCTCACCCAAATCGCAGTTTATGTCTATTTCTTGTATTCCCATCTGCCTTGCAATTAACCGATAAAGCTAAATACTGAATTTAGTATTCTAAAAGATAAAAGTAAGGCAATCACAATTACAAATCCACCGAATGCATTTTGCAGAGTAGTATTTATATACTTACCCAACAAATCTTTTCTGTTCATCATATATAAAAGATAGATTGCGATGATGGGTAGAAGTAAGCCATTCGCAATCTGAGCAAATTGTATAATTACAATTGGTTTAAATCCTAAAGAGGAAAATACTACGCCGATGACTAAAATGCTGAACCAAACAATCCGAAAGGGAGTACTTGTTTTGTTCTTCTCCCATCCAAATATACCACGTGCAGCATATGCAGCTGCAAGCGGAGCAGTAATAGCCGAACTGATGCCTGCAGCAAACAAACCAATAGCCATAACATATTTTGCCCAAGAGCCGAGTAAGGGTTCTAGCTGCTTCGCCATGTCACTAGCTGAATTAATTTCTGTTGTGATACCCTGCATAGCTGTTGCTGCTACTATCAGAATAGCCATCGACACAAGACCTCCTAATAAAATAGAAACAAAATTTTCTCTCCGTATATCCTTGAGATTGGCACCCTCCGTATATTTTTCAGAAATCGAAGCAGCATGTAAAAACAAATTGTAAGGAACAACTGTAGTTCCTATAAGAGCTAGCACCGTAAGAAAATTGTTATCACTGCTAGGAATGAATCCCTTAATAATATCGTCAAAGGATGGACGTAAAACTAAAGCAGTGAGTAAAAAACACAAACTCATTATTATAACAAGTGAAACCAATAATTTTTCCAAGAATGCATACCTCCCTAAGTACAAAAACAGACCAGCAATAACGCCAATTACGACTGGCCAGAATTTAAAATTGCCAGCAAGTAAATCCATACCCAGTACAGCACCAGAAATATTACCTGCCTCATAGGCTGCATTACCTATAACGATAGCTGAGAGTACGATGAAAAAAAAGAGAATGCGTAAGAAACCTTCAGTCGTATTGTTTCGTATCGCCGCTCCTAAACCATCCTGGGTTATAAAACCCAATCTAGCAGCCATTTCTTGCAAAACTAGTGTGGCAAAGATGGAGAACGCTAAGGCCCATAAGAGTGCATATCCAGAATTTGCTCCTGCTAGTGTACAAACGGTAACAGTACCTGGACCAATGAATGCCGCTGTAACTAGGGTGGCAGGCCCAAAATATTTTTTCCAGCCCCTATTTTCGCTCATCTCTCGTTTTTAAAGCATATAAGGCAAATGACGCCAACCAATGTTCCCCTGCATAGTCACCATCTGTTATCTTATTTAAGGAATAGTCCAAATGCGCATTCGCTATGTTTTCTATATGTCCATTAGACTGTCCCAAAGGGTAGAGACACCAGGCACGAGAAAAATTTAGACCATCTAAATGCACAAGCTTTCCGTCACTTCTATCCTTAACTTTCCCTGGTTCCAGTGAGTCTATACCCTGTATGAGTTTGGGTAAAAAATCTGCAGACCATTGAGCGAATTCTTCCTTGGTTAGCACCCTACGCATGATATTCAATTCTTCTAAGCAAGGAGATAGAAAATCATATCCACTCGGTTCCCATTGGATGGGACAGTCTACATCTGAAGAATAAAATTCTTTTGCGCGATCTGTTATCATCTTTTCTAAGGGTGCATCTCCCACTGTGCGCGCCCAGTCAAGTGCAAAGCTAAGACCAAAAGCAGTGTTACTATGTTCGCCTACTCGAATAGGATATACTAGCTTGGGCAGATAGTCGATGTATTTTTCAGAAAGTAACTTACATAAGGGCTCTAAATTTGAGTACCATTGTTGAGCATCCGGATCATCCCAAGTTTTTAGTTCTTCTCCTAGCTTTAATAGCCACGCCCAACCATAGGTGCGTTCAAACGATTGCGTGTATTTATTCAAAGAAAAATATTCAATCTCTTTCTTGATATTTTCAGCTGTTAGATTCGCTGCTAATTTTTTTCTAGCCTCCGCCTGTATGCTCAAATCTGGAAAACGTTTTAGCAAATACACAAGAGACCAATGTCCATGAACAGCTGAATGCCAATCAAAACAACCATAAAACGCAGGATGATGAACAATCGGTAATTGCAAGTCCTCTTCTTTTGCAATAGTAAGACCAGCCTTATAAGGTAGGTTAGTCTGAATGCATTTCATGGGAAGACTAGCGAGTCTTTCTGCTTCCTCAAGACTTAGCAATTCAACTTTTGATTCTGGGACTGCTTCTTCAACTGGACTATTGCGGGTTTCTGCTGAATTACAAGCAATAAAGAATATCAATGAAATTACAATTGGCAATATTATACATAGCTTTCTCATACCAAAAGTTATGAATTAAATGGGAAATATTACACTATGAGTAAGAAACAATAAAAAAAGGAAGCCCTTACATGGACTTCCTTAGATAAAAATGCTGGATTTTCATTTACTCTGAACATATGTTTTCTAAATCAACGGAAAGACACTCCAACTCTTCACCTGCAGTAGGACTAATGACCGACAACGTAGAGAAGCCAAATCCGCACACTTCTACTTCCACTAATTGTTGAAATCCTGGTGGTATATCAAAAAAGAATTCTCCGTCCAGATGAAGTTCAAGATTACAACCGGTTGGATTTGATACCCGGACTCTAAAAATGCAGCATCCTGGTTTTTCTGATGGATCTGCTTCATGATTGACTCGAATAGATACAGTTCCTCCAAAATCACAACATGCATTACAATCCAACGTAAGAGATTTGCATTGAGTTCCTTTATTGTCTTCTAGAAAAATATCTATAGGATCTTGTGATGCACAGTTAGTCACATCAATGTTTCTTACTTGACCTGGAAACAAAGTTTGATGAACTTCTCCTCCTACAATTGGACTAAATTCGCATGAAGAATTATTTTCTGCTTGCACACGGTATCTACAGCAACCCGTATTTGAATTATTTGTAGCTTGAATAACTTGTAAACTAGTAGAAGCACAACAAGTATTACATAATAATTCTTCAGACCAACAAACAGCCTCATTTCCATCAGAATCTAATCCTATAACTTCCAGGATGGCCGATTCTGAGCATACCTCAAAATTGAATACTATAAGACCTGGCTGCGAAGGGGGAAAATCAGTGTAATTTTGACCATTGAGTCTAATTATAGGAGGATTGATTCCTATGAATTCAATTGAACCAGCAAAAATGCAACAATCAAGATCCTTCATTGATATCTGCACTGAAATATCCTCACAATCAGGGAGCAACATTCTTTGTTCTACTTGAAAATTATCTGGATTAAAAATTGTAAGAGGCTCATTATTTTTTTCACATGAGTAGAAAAGCATTAATAAACAAATGCTAACAAACAGACTGAGATGTTTCATTATTTTTTTATTTAGTTAAAGATTAAGATTGTCTTCTTACAGTGAAGAAAAATCAATCGTACACCATTATAAATGACAAATCCTAAATATGTGACATTAAAATGCAAATTAAATCTGGAGATGAGATCAGTGGTAGAATACATAAGGAAGTCTGTATTAGACTTCCTTATGTATAATGTGATTTGAGTAAAATTATTCTGAGCAATCATTTTCTAATTCCAAACTGAGACATACAACATCTCCTTCTGCAGTTGATTTCACAATATCTAAAATGGAATCACTATATCCACATATTTCTACTTCACTGGGAGAACTGCCGTTGGGAACATCCTTGTAAAATGTTCCATCCACCCACATTTCTAGATTGCATCCTAAAGATGTTCTTGTAATTATGGTCCATATACAGCAACCTTGCTTAGTTGAAGGTTTTGCATTTTCAGCAAGTTCTAAAATGAATCCACTTTCACAACATAATTCACATTGTAGATGTAATGGTTCACAGGATCCTTTCCAATCTGTGTCAACAAATATTAATTCTGTTACTAAGGCATTATCTGCGCAATGCTCCACTTCTAAAGTTTGACTATCCCCGGGTAGGAATGTTGTAAATTCGTACCATAACTGATATTCACATTCTGAAAAATTTTCAGCTTCAATAGTGTAAAAGCAACATTCATCATTTTGTCTTACGCCTGTAACACCCAGATTTGTAGAAGCACAACAACTATTGCAAGTGATATCTTTAGAATAACATACTACAGGATTTCCTAGTAGACCAATTCCAATAATATCTAGAATTGTTTCACGACCATGGCATAGCTCAATGCTAAAAGTAATAGTATTCTCATCCTCATACTGGTAATCAATAAACTTTATATCATTGATTTTTATTAATGGAGGGCAATCTCCAATGAAAGCCACAGTATAATTATAAGTGCAGCAGTCTCCTTCATCATATGTAAAGTCAACTCTAGGACAGGGCGGTAAAGAGTTTTCTATGCAAATATCTCTACCTTCAGCTTCAAGATAGTTTAGTTGTTTGTCTTCTTGATGTTCAATATCCTTACTACACGAATGTAGGACAAGGAAAATGCTTGCAATAAAAAAAATGTTTAAATATTTCATTTGTATAATTTTTTAAATTAATTGATCACATTAAACCAGACTAGCAGTTGTATCTTTAGCAAGTCGAGTTGCGTTTATTTTTACAATCAGGTTTGGAGTATAGTGTGACAACTTTTAATTCATTATTTTACATCTATCTTTATTATGCAATTAAAGTATTTCCTTCTAAGTGTTTTGATCTTTATGATTTTATCATGTACAGGTACAAAAAAAAGTATCAGTATTAATAGTTCAAGTTATAGGCAAAGTATTAGTATGTGGCAAGATCAGAGATTAGCTCGCTTAAAAGCACCCCAGGGTTGGCTTAGTTTAGTTGGACTCCATTGGTTAAAAGAAGGTATTAATACGCTAGGTTCAGCAGAAAGCAACACGATTGTTTTACCCACAAATGCACCCCTGCACCTAGGCTCTATAGAGCTACTCGAGGATAGCCTTTACTTTAGGAATTTAAGTAGAGCAACCCAGGTCAATGAACAGAAATTTAAGGAGGGTCAAATATTCAGTGATGGTGATGGAGAAATTAGTACGATTAATTATAAAAGCCTATTTGGATATGTCATCAAGAGAGGAGAAAAATATGGGCTGCGATTACGAGATACGAGTAATGCAGCGCGGTATGCATTAAAAGAAATTCCAAGTTTTCCCATTAACGCAGCTTGGAAGAAAAAAGCAAAATTTATAAAACCTCCAAAAGGTACTATAGTACCGATTGCAAATGCAGTGGGCGTAACGGAGGATACACCAGTCTTAGGCTATTTGGAATTTGAACATAACCAAGAAACTTTTCGACTTTCTGCTATTTATGGAGGCCCTTTGCAATATTTCCTCATCATTGGTGATGAGACCAATTCTGCAGAAACTTATGGAGGGGGACGTTTTATGTATGTAAATAAGCCAGATGCAGAGGGGTATATAGATTTGGATTTTAACAAGGCATATAATCCTCCCTGCGTCTTTACTGATTTTGCTACCTGTCCCTTACCACCTAAAGAAAATACATTGCGTTTGCGTATAGAGGCAGGAGAAAAAAGTATTGATCATTAGAAATTTAAGGCATGGATGAACAAAAGCAAATGTACCTTGATGAACAATATTTTACATTCCTAAATTCTGTACTTTCACAGAACAAATAGTAAAAAATCTTTTTACATGAATAATTCTCGATTTACTTTGATTGGTGCTGGAATCATGAGTGCAACATTGGGTGTATTTTTAAAACATCTAATGCCTGATGCCCAGATCCAGATTATTGAACGCTTAGATAGAGTAGGAGCAGAAAGTTCGGATGCTTGGAACAATGCAGGCACAGGACACTCTGCTTTTTGTGAACTGAATTATACACCTCTTAGAGAAAATGGTGAAGTCGATATTAGCAAAGCATTGCGCATTAGTGAATCTTTTGAAGTGTCAAAGCAAATGTGGGCGTATTTGTTAGAGAATAAGTTGATCCAAACGGAATCTCCCTTTATAAATGATATTGATCATTTGAGTTTTGTCTGGGGAGAGGAGAATAAAGAATTTCTAAAAAAGCGTTTTGAAGCTTTAACACAGTATGGCATGTTTGCAGATATGCAGTATACAGAGTCTTTTGATGAGATAGCAGCATGGGTTCCACTTATGATGGAAGGCAGGAATAGGGATGAAAAGATTGCTGCGACCCGGATGGAGATAGGAACAGATGTAAACTTCGGTGCCATCACACGAGCGATGATAGAGTATCTAAAATCTTGCGACAATGTGGAATTGATGTTGGGCCACGAGGTAGAAGATATTGATGAAATTGACAATGCCTGGTTAGTAAAGGTCAAAGACCTGCACACGGATACAAACAAAACCCTAGCAACTGATTTTGTATTTATTGGTGCTGGTGGAGGTGCGCTACCACTCTTAGAAAAGACAGATATTCCGGAAGGGAGAGGATATGGAGGCTTTCCAGTAAGTGGACAGTTTTTAAAATGTAATAACCCCGAGGTTATAGCCCAGCATGAAGCGAAAGTATATGGGAAGGCAGCCCAGGGCTCGCCGCCTATGTCTGTTCCTCATCTAGATACAAGAATGCTGGATGGTGAACGCTCTTTACTCTTTGGCCCCTATGCCGGATTTTCAACTAAATTCTTGAAGAACGGATCTTACTTGGATCTTCCCTTATCTATTGAGGCACATAATGTTTGGCCTATGCTTTCAGCGGGTGTGCATAATATTGGTCTGACAAAGTATCTTATTAAGCAGGTGATGCAATCCGATAAAGACAGGTTTAAATTCTTGCAAACTTTTTATCCTGAAGCTAAGTTTGAAGACTGGGAATTAATAACTGCTGGTCAACGTGTACAGATCATAAAGAAAGATGGCGAAGAAGGGGGTGTGTTGAAGTTTGGAACGGAGATAGTAACCAATGAAAAAAACACCCTTGCTGCTTTGCTAGGTGCATCGCCAGGAGCATCCACCTCCGTTGGAATTATGATAGATCTATTACATGATTGCTTTACAGAAGAAATGAAAACAGAAGCATGGAAAGCAAAGATTCAAGAAATGATACCAAGCTATGGGAGCTCACTGATTGAAGACGACCAACTCTGTAAAGAAGTTAGAGCAAGGACTACGCGCATTCTTAAATTGGAAAGCTGAGAGTAGGGTGACACGATGTGTTACGGTTTCCGCTACGCTGGTTTCTTGGTATCCGCACTTCGAGCTGGCCTCTTGGTTTAGAACAACTTATGATACAGTTTAAATAAAATCTTACACCTGATCTCGCAGATCTTATTGCATATAATCTCTTCATCTCCATGCGCACTAAAGTGCGCTCTCCCTTCATCCCTCCGTCTTGTTCAAATGTATCAAGTCTTGCATACCAAGAAACCTACCTGCGTGCGCAAGTAGGCAGGCCAAGAACCCGGGTGCTTTGCGCCTACACATTATCCCTAACCATCTGAATTGCAATAGCAATCAAAATAATCCCAAACACCTTTCGTAAGGTATTCAGTGCAGCAGGAGGGAGTTTTTCCCCTAACCAATCTGTAGATCTCAGAATAATATAGATGATAAACAGGTTAATTAAAATGCCTGCAATAATATTGTTACTACTATGTTCAATCTTTAATGAAAGGAGAGTAGTTAAGGTTCCTACACCTGCCAATAATGGAAAAGCAATCGGTACTATACTGCCAGACGAACCATTCTCATGTTTGTCTCTAAAGAAACGGATACCTAATAGCATTTCTAATCCAATAAGAAATAAAATTAAAGATCCTGCCATAGCAAACGATCCTATTTCAATACCTAAAAATCCAAGCATTGCAGGTCCAAAAAATAAGAAACTAATCATGATAAGAGCAGCTGCAAATGTGGCCGAAAGCGCATTAATAACTGTCCCTTGTTTCTTCATGTCAATGATGATCGGAAGTGTCCCAATAATATCTATTACTGTGAATAGAACCAAGCTTACTGAAATGACTGATGTTACATTCATGTCTCATATATTTATGACCCAAAAATAGATGTAATTAAATCAATATGAAATATATAGTGTTATACAGAGTCAAATATTAATGAAAAGACTTAAATTTAGGTCAATTATAAATTATTAGACTATTTAGAATATATGGAAAATCAACTTGACCCAATAGACAAACGAATCATGAATGAATTGACTTTGGATGCACGTATTCCCTTTGTCAAATTGGCTACAAAATTGAAGGTTTCTAACACGCTCATTCACCAGAGAATGAAAAAGATGAAAGCCCTGGGCATTATCTCAAATCCTACCTATAGATTAAAACCTGCACAGCTTGGATATGAGACATCTTCCTACACCTCCATTATGCTTGAAAATTCTAAACTAATCCCTGCAGCCGAGAAGGAACTCAGTAAAATTCCGGAGATTGTTGAATGCGTGAATATTTCTGGACGCTATGCTCTCTTAGTGAAAATTTATGCAAAAAATAATAAGCACCTCAGAGACATTATCTACGAACGTATACACACCATCGAAGGGGTAGAAGGAACAAATTCTACTATATCGTTTGAAACTGCCTTTATAAGAAATGTACCGCTTGTGGTAGAATAGAGTGCTGTTAAAATAAGTGGGGACCATCAGACCTGTACCTGACGATCCCAACCAAAGTAAAGCTTTTGTATCGTTTTTGGATTTCCGATTTGAGTTTGTGTGATTCCTATCGGAGTGCTTATAAATGTAACCATAAATAATGTGAATTGTTTTAGAATTTAAGATTTTTCGCTCTGGAAGACATTTTTTCAATGTTAAGAGTTGAACTATCCTACCTATGCATCAAGCGTCATAGTTGATTTCTACAGTCTCCGTAACAGGATGCGCCTGACATGTTAAAATGTAGCCATCCTCTATTTCATCATCATCTAAGGCATGACAAACTTCCATATCCACCTTACCCGATGTCACCTTAGCTACGCAGGTAGAACACGCCCCGCTTGTGCAAGAATAGGGTGGGTCTTCTCCCTTGTTAATAAGTGCATCTAGAATAGTCTCTTCTTTGCCTACCTGAACCTCGACCTTACGTCCCTGCAAAGTCACGATAACTTGCGCTCCTCCATTACTTGTGTTTACAGCACCTGGCTTATCATTGCTTGCAGTAAAATATTCTCTTTTTATCTGAGACTTTTCTTTACCCTTCATGATCAATGTCTCACTGATAGACTCAATCATATTTCCTGGTCCACAGATGTAGAATGTTTCATTTGTACTCCGTGATGCAGAGTCTTTAAGCATTGCATATAAGTTTTCTGTATCAATTCTTCCTACGTAGCCTTCCCAAGTTAATTTTGCTTTTTTAAAAGCACCCATAAGTCCACCTTGCTTTTTCATGGGTGGAGATTCCAGACAATGTAAGACTTCCAATTGGCCTGCATACTTTTTTTCCATTGCATCCAACTCATCTTTGAATATAATACTCTCAATATTCCTATTTGCATAAAACAGATGCGCGACACTTTTGGGTTCGTCTTCTAAAACCGATTTTATCATAGACATCATAGGTGTAATGCCACTGCCACCTGCAATGAAATAGTGGTCCCGCTTTTTGTCTGCATCCGGTACAAGCACAAATTTTCCCTCTGGAGGCAGCACATCAATAAGGCTTAAGCTGTCCTTATTATCATTTAAATAATTAGACACTTTTCCAGTATGCACCCGCTTAACTGTAACTGCATGCTCATTTTCTAAAGGACTGCTACATAAGGAATAACATCTTCTATAGGAATTTCCATCTATTTCAACCCGCAGAGTCAGATATTGCCCTGATTTGTAACGGAAGGTTTCCTTTAGTTCCTCAGGTACCTCAAAGTATATGCTTGTAGCGTCTGCTGTTTCAGATACTGTCTTCTTAATCTTTAAATTGTAGAAATTATCACTCATTCTAGTATATTAAACTATTTTTAGCTCCGGAATAACCAATGCTTTGCGCAAAGATGTCCCAAAGTACTAAATAATCAAAATTGCAATTAAGTTCTTGAGAACACTATCTATTATAATACCTGCCTACAATGAAGAAAGAACTATTCAAAACATCTTGAATAGAATAAAAGAAGTCAAACTTATTGCTAACGTAGCTAAGGAAATTATTGTAGTCAATGATTTTTCTAGTGATGATACTGAAGGCGAACTAAATAAGTTTATAGCAGCAAATCCTGATATGCAAATTTCTTACTTTAAGCACGAGAAAAATAAAGGCAAAGGAGCAGCACTGCATACGGGGATAGCACAGGCCACTGGAGATTATGTAGTTGTCCAAGATGCCGACCTAGAATATGACCCAGAAGAATTTAATATACTCTTGCAACCCATCATTGATGATTTTGCAGATGTCGTATATGGCTCTAGATTCATAGGTGGAAAACCGCATCGTATCCTATTCTTCTGGCATAGTATCGGTAACAAATGGCTCACGGCACTATCAAATGCTTTTTCTAACCTCAATTTGACAGATATGGAAACCTGCTACAAAATGTGGAAAAGAGAACTTATACAATCCGTTAAACTGAAAGAGAAACGGTTTGGATTCGAACCAGAAGTTACTGCCAAAATTTCTAGAATCCCCAAAGTGCGCATCTATGAGGTAGGCATCTCTTACTATGGCCGTACCTATGAGGAAGGCAAAAAAATAAATTGGAAGGATGGATTCAGAGCAATCTATTGTATTCTCAAATACAATATCTGGTCTAAGTAATGCAGTATCTCAAACTTGAGAACATAAGCAAATCCTACGGAGAGAAAACTCTTTTTGAAAATATTTCTCTTTCTATTTCCAAAGGAGATAAAATAGCCCTCATCGCCAGAAATGGTGCAGGGAAATCTACTCTTCTTCGCGTTATAGCAGGGGAAGAATCTCCGGAAGGAGAAAATGCGCAGGTGTATCTAACGAAAGATGTTCGCATATCATTTCTGAAGCAAGATCCCTACATGGATATGGCACAGAGTATCCAAGAAAAAATCATGGCTATTGATAATCCTACTATTAAGGCATATAGTGGATATCAGAAAGCACAGCTAGAGGAGGATGCGACGGCTGCTGAGAGTTACTCAAGGCGACTCGACGAATTACATGGTTGGGGAATTGAAGCAAAGATACACGAGCTACTCGCACAGGTAAACCTATCAGACACTACACAGATCTTATCTAGTCTTTCTGGTGGCCAATTAAAACGTCTCTCACTTGCCTGCGTCCTACTAGAAGAACCAGACTTTCTGATCATGGACGAACCTACTAACCATCTTGATATTGATATGATCGAGTGGTTAGAAGAGTTTCTTCAAAATCCCAAATTGACCCTGCTCATGGTAACGCATGATCGCTATTTTTTAGATAGGGTGTGTAATGAAATCGTTGAATTAGAAAGAGGAGAATTACAAATATATAGAGGTAATTATTCTGATTACCTAGAGAAGAAAGCGGAACGCACAGCGAACGAACAAGTGAACTTGGAGAAATCTAAAAAGCTGTTTAAAAAAGAGCTCGATTGGATACGCAGACAACCACAGGCAAGAACGACCAAGGCTAAATCTAGAGTTGATGATTTTGATAGAATTAAAAAAGAAGCACACAAAGATCTCAATGCAGAAAGTGCAAAAATCGATTTAAAATCTTCGCGCCTGGGTTCCAAAATATTAGAAGCGCATGCCGTTTCAAAATCCTTTGGAGACAAAAATATCTTAGAAGCCTTTAGCTATAAATTTAGAAAAGGGGAGAGGCTGGGTATAGTAGGACCTAACGGTGCGGGTAAATCTACCTTCCTCAATATTATCACAAAGGAACTGAGACCAGACGGTGGGAAAATCATTGTAGGAGATACCATTAAGTTTGGATACTATACCCAGGATGGTATCACTATAAAACAAGATAAGCGAGTAATAGATGTTATTCGCGATATCGCAGAATATATACCCCTAGAGAAAGGGAAGAAGTTGACAGCCGAACGCATGTTGGAAAATTTCCTTTTCCCAAGGCCACAGCAACAGGTCTACGTTTCTCAATTAAGTGGAGGGGAAAAAAGAAGACTCTACCTGCTCACCGTCCTCATGGATAATCCTAATTTCTTAATACTGGATGAGCCCACCAATGATCTAGACATCATGACACTCAATGTTCTAGAAGACTACCTCATGAGTTTTCCGGGATGTGTGCTTATCGTAACACATGATCGCTTCTTCCTGGATAAAATGGTCGATCATCTTTTTATACTAGAAGGTAATGGTAAAATTAAAGACTACAATGGCAAATATTCTGATTTCAGAAAACAAGCCAAGTCTAAACAAAAAGAAGAACAAGCAACACCGAAAGTAAAATCAGAAAAAAATCTAGGCCACCAAGAACGGAAGAAAATTAAAAACCAAATCCGTAAACTGGAACGGGAAATGGAAAACCTAGAAACGCGTAAAAAAGAAATTCAAACACTTTTTACGGAACAACCCGAGATGGAATTAGATAAGATGATGGCGCTTTCAAAAGAACTTAAAGAAGTAGAAGCAAAACTATCTCAATCAGAAGATGCGTGGTTAGAGTTGAGTGAGGATTAATACTAATTTTAGGATCAGGGCGTGCCTCCATTGCATGGAGTCGGGCTATTCAGGGGTTCCGTCACAGCAAGCTGTGACAGCTCCGCTCCCTTACTATCCCTCACGCAAAGAAGACAAAGTTGTAAGATGCCTACATTCAAGAAAAACTTATATTATTAGAGCGATGCGACGCGTTTAACTATGGTGGTTCTATATTTTTTCCATACACAGCTTCAATTCATAATTTCAGGAATTTCGCAAGTCCATACCGCGAACCACGAAACCACCCTTATTCTAAAATTTCATAATCAATACTCAGCTTGCGTAAGGATCTAAAAGCCGAACTAGAATTTTTATCAGCTACCTCAATATCCACTGGGTCACCTTCTAAAAGAATATCAGTCAACTCTCTGGCAAGCGATGCATCCAAAAATGCGATTTCGGAAAGGCAGTTTGCTATTGCACGTTTATCCGGACGATGTGCATCACATGATAAAAGATTAAGTTTCATTTCTATTTTTTTAAAGCTTGGCAGACATATATAGAATTTTTGATCTACTATCGTATAATCGCTCTTTTTATGAAATTTGCTATATCCGGATTCTCAGAATTGGCATCATATTTAGTTTATAATGAAAAGGTACCCTTTTTAAAACAAAGTGGAAAATTCAGGGAATGAGCTGGATACTATCGCTTCGATATTTTATTTCCAGAAATAGCTCTTTGACGGGAACACTTGAACCTGTTAATATCAGGATTTCTTTTCTTGAGATGTTTTTGGCTTACGCCACTGTTTACCCTTTTACGCCATAATCTAAATGACTTTGGTTTTAGTTCACGCCGCATGAGTTTGATGACCTCACCTTCAGAAATTTCAAATTGGACCCGAATCGCTTCAAAGGGTGTCCTGTCCTCCCAAGCCATTTCTATGATTCTATCTTTTTCCGATTCGCTAAATGCCATGTTTATCTAACATAAGCAATGACGGTATTGTTTTGACCCTAACTACTTGCTTATTGTTACACTCATTTTAATTATCTATATAGTGCATGTGTAATCCTAGAAACAAAAAAGCCCTGAAGTTTCCTTCAAGGCTTTCATATCGTAATATTTGATTCTTTATTTTTTCATTTCTGCTAAGACATCCTCTAGCTCTTCTTCGTCACCCGGATTATATCCGTTGTGAGAATATACGATCTCACCCTTAGGGTTAAGAACGAAGGTCTGTGGTATTGTCTGGAAATTAAGCGCTCGCTGAAGATCTTGTTTAGTATCAGCTAAGACCGTGTATTCCCACTGCTTGGATTCTACGATACCGGGTACTTTTGCCATTCCTCTAGCATTATCTATTGTAATCGCAATTACCTCTACATCATATTCTTCTTGCCAGTCTGGGTATAAATCTGCTACTGCGTCTAATTCTCTTTTACAAGGAGCACACCATGAAGCCCAAAACGAAACCACTACGGGCTTACCTTTTGCTAAATAATCCTGTATATCTACAGATTTTCCGTCCAAAGTCTTAAGCTTTACAGATGGGAAACCATTATTCTGCGCCACGACAAAAGATGACATTGTTATGACAATACATAGAGTAAAGAAGGCTTTAAATATATTCATTTGTTTAAATTTAGTCTTGCAAACGTACGCAATCTATTGTAATGACGTATAGAATGAAAGCTTGTTACATCGTTTAACTAGAATTTAACGAGTTTTTAGCCTTCAGTTATCGAGTTTGCGATGCTAAACAAAAAAACAATGACTTTTAGACATTTTATTACAATTTTTTGCCTTTGTCTGTGCTTTGCCATAGGCGGTTTGGCACAGGAAACAGGTAGATTTTCTGGTGGGTTCCAATCTCAGGCCAACTTCTTTTTAAGAGATTCTCTTATTGGGGCAGCCGGGATTCCACAGTATGATCGACAATTGTTCGGAGCCCAAGGTTGGCTAGATCTTAAATATTCGGTAAATGGCTTTGATATGGGCTTAAGATTTGATCTTTTTAATAACTCAAATCTTAGAAATCCCAACTTCTCTTTTACTGATCAGGGTATAGGGAGATGGTTTATAAGCAAACAAATCGATAAGTTTAGTTTTACTGTTGGACACATTTATGATCAGATTGGTTCTGGTATCATATATAGAGCGTTCGAAGAAAGACCACTTTTTATAGATAATGCCTTATACGGGGCACGCGTCGCATATGATTTTAATGATGATTGGCAAGCGAAAGCATTTACTGGAAGACAAAAACTAGTTTTTGATGCCTATGAAAGTATCATAAAGGGAGCCGCCATAGAAGGCTTCCATAATTTTGAAGCTGCAGGAGTAAGTATAGTGCCCGGTATCGGCGTTGTGAATCGTACTCTAGATGATCAAACAATGGAATCCATTGTAGGTATACTTACCGGATATATAGATTCAGAACGGGTGAAACCTGTCCATAACGTATATGTGGGTTCTATCTTTAATACTCTAAATGCTGGAAAATTTGTTTGGTATGTAGAGTCAGGTGTTAAGTCTTCTGATGTATTTAATGACCCTACTGCACAAAGAGAAGTGTTTGGTGGAAGCACAGTTACTGGTTCATTTGTAAAGAAACCAGGGAGTGTGATCTACTCCAGCTTAAGTTATGCAGCAAAAGGCTTGGGGATAACTGTGGAAGGGAAACGTACGGAGGCATTTAATTTAAGAACAGATCCTACCTTACTTCTTAACAATGGAATCATAAATTTCTTGCCTCCAATGAACAGGCAAAATACCTATCGTTTAACGACAAGGTATTCTCCCGCAACACAGGATTTGAGCGAACTTGCATTCCAAGGTGATATTCGCTATTCCTTTAATAGAAAAACATCCATCTTGTTCAATGCCTCTAACATAACCGACTTAGATGGCGAATTGCTTTATAGAGAATTTTTTACTGAATTTAATTATAAGTATAAAAGGGATTGGCAGATCAAAACAGGATTCCAAATTCAAAATTATAATCAGGCAGTATACGAAGTAAAACCAGAAGTGCCTCTAGTAGAAACCTTCGTTCCCTATGTAGATTTCTTATACAGAATTACAAGAAAAAAATCACTGCGTACTGAAATCCAATACATGAAAGTAGGCCCAGATGGCGATACGAAGCAGGATTATGGAGACTGGCTATTTGCCCAACTAGAATATAATATTGTTCCAGGATGGTCCTTTGTTGCTTCTGATATGTTTAATACAGCTCCTGGGAAAAACTCACCTATTGATCAAGAAACGGGTGAAAAACTCAGTTTACATTACCCAAGATTTGATGTGTTTTATACGCATGAATCAAACAGATTTGGACTGAGTTACGTTAAACAGGTGGAAGGGGTTGTTTGTACAGGTGGTATTTGTAGATTAGAGCCTGCGTTCAGCGGAGTACAGTTTACTATTAATTCAACGTTTTAATTTATTGAACATCATGAACAAATTTTTATTAATACTATTCGTAATGTGCGCCTGCCTTTCTTGTGAAGAGCAAATGGTGATGATTCCTGAATTTCCAGTACCAACAGGAGATCGCGTTGTACTTATAGAAGAACTCACAGGTGTGGATTGTCCAAATTGTCCTAAGGGTAGTACGATACTCAATAACTTAATCGCGCAATTTGAAGGCCAAGTAATTGGTATAGGTATCCATGGAGATTTATTAACCACTCCCTTGTCTGGATCAAAATATGATTTCCGAAATGAATTTTCTCAGCAGATAGAACAGTCTTTCGGGATATTCGCAAAGCCATGTGCAGTTATTAATCGTGTGCAATTCCCAGACCAAGGCGAACTAGAGATCTATGGAGAAGATACGTGGTTGACCTATGTTGTACAAGAATTAGAAAAAGCACCAAAAATAGAACTCAGCGTTTCATCAGCCTATAATAGTTCAAATAGAACGGCTGCAATAGAAGTAAATGCAACCGGATTAGAAAATGTCTCAGACCAATTGAAATTAAGTGTAGTAATTACAGAAGGGAATATTATTGACGTGCAGAAAGATCAAAGTGAAATTATACAAGAGTATAATCACAAACATGTTCTTAGAACTATGCTAACCAACTGGGATGGAGATAACTTTAGCTCTGGAATAGATGTAGGCCAAACTGTAACGAGTAGCTTTAATTTTGAAGTGCCAGAAGAAGAAGGACTTTGGAAAATTGAAGACTTGGAAGTTGTAGTCTACGTTACAGGTCCAGATGGTGTACTTCAAGCTGCAGAAACGCATCTAAGTGAATAGCTAGAAATAAAGAACTTTCTCACAGTCTTTTTTATCCTAGCCAATCCTTAAACGCACTGGTACGTTCTCTAGCGACTATAATTTCGTGATCATCCTTGGTGTCCATGATAATTTTCAATCTGCTGTTAGAATAGCTTATCATGTCCTGAATGTGAGAGATGGAGATAACATAGCCCCGATTTACCTTATAGAAAACCTTGGGGTCCAATTCTGCAAAAATACTATCCAATGAATAGTCAATAGGGTAGGATCTATGTGCAGTCGTATACACAAAATTAATTTTGTCCTTGCTGTAAAAGAATGCAATATCCTGAATAGGGATACTCTTTATTCTGTCACCAATCTTTATTTTTAAACGCTCTCTATAGGACTTTTCCTGTGTTTGAGCCTGCAGTATTATCTGAGACAATAGTTGGGTATCTATATTCTTATTCTGCAGGGAGGAAAACTTTGAAATTGCCTGTTGTAATTCCTCATAATCTATGGGTTTTAATAAATAGTCAATGCTATTTTGTTTAAACGCTTTTATGGCATATGCATCATAAGCAGTCGTGAATATGATGGGCGCCTGTACGTTGTTATTGCTTAAAAAGTTGAATATGATACCATCATTTAAATGGATGTCCATAAAGAATAACTCAGGCTCTGGATTATTTGCCAAATAAGCCGCCAGTTCTGCATTGCTTTTACAAACGGTACGTACTTCTACCTGACAGCGCTCAAGCAATTTAATGAGTTTTCGTGCAGCTATTGCCTCGTCTTCTACAATGACTGATTGGATCATAGGATGGGAAGTTTTACTTTAAAAGTGCCATTTGAATTTTCAACAATAACTTTTCTGTCCGTTAATAATTCATATCTGTCTTTTATATTCTGTATCCCCATGCCAACACTTTTGCCAGTGCGTAAATTTGTTCTAGCCTTTACATTATTTTCAACTACTAAAAAGCCTGCTTCTTCCTTGATTGAAATTTGGAGTGGATTACTATCATCAAATGAATTATGTTTCACTGCATTTTCTAAAAGAAGCTGCAATGACAAACTTGCAATTTTTTTATCCTCTTTAGATTCACTGAATTCATTACTCAGAAAGATACTATCCTCAAACCGAGTCTGGTGAAGCGCTAAATAGGCACTTGCAAAATCAACCTCTGAGCGAATACTATTAATTTGCTGATTTCTATTTTCAAGAATATATCTATAAATCTTTGATAGACCCTTTAAAAAGGCTTGGGCTTGCTTAGTATCCTCATCAATGAGTCCAGATAGTGTATTGAAACTATTAAATAAAAAATGAGGATCTATATGTGCCTTCAAAGCATTCAATTCTGAACTCATCACCTCCTTCTTTAATTTCTCTGATTTGAGTTTTTCACTTTGAATTTCTTTAAAAAAGGCAATGGCATGTATAACAGAAGAAATAATAACGGTAATGAGTAAGGCAACAATGTAGAACATTCTGTTTTTTTGAGCAAAAACAACTGAGCTGTCATTTCCATTAATCAAAACCCATAGCAGATAATTAAGAATTACCAAGACTACCATAGTAATGACTAAGGATCCAAAGAAGCCTGTCAAAGCCCTTAATTTTGTAGACGTCTCCCAAGGTATTTTTTCATTTAAGTAATCATGGAGAAGCCCATTTGCAAAACTAAGTGGGAGCCCGTAATAGAAGTTGTAAAAAATAGAATACTTAAATGAATCCCATTCAAAACCACCTACCCGAAACATATGAATAAAGATCGTTGCAAGGGTTAAAATCAAACAGATTTTTATCCCAGCTTTCAATGTTTGAAGTGTGTAGTTCATCCTTATAAACCGCAGTTTTCAATCACTTGTAATGCTCTTTCCTTACCTCCTTTTGGCGCAAAAGGCAGATCTGTAGATTGTTCGTCAAACTTCACAAGCACAGACTTCATTTTTTCGCAAATAGGAGCAGTGTCCGTTTTGAAAAACTGTGCTGCACCCAGTTCATATTCTATACTATTCATATGTGCTCTAGGGTTGCTGGGGTCTAGTTCAATAGCTCGCGCATGGAGGTCCATAATTTTTCCAGAATATTGCATGCCATAGGTAGCGGGATCCATAGCTACATAGCCTGTATATAACATGCCCTCTAAGGTCAATAATTCTGAATTATCAGGGGAAAGACCATGTGCCTTCTCTATAAGCTGTGTAGCCTTTTTTAGACGTTCGTTTTTTATATCTGTGGTAGAGTCAGAAAAGGATTGAATGATTAAGATATTGCTCGCATAGTATAGAGGTAACCAATTGTCTTTTTCAACCTGAGCTATGCGTTCAAACATAGCAACTGCTTCCACTGTTTTATTTTCGCCCCAAAGACTCAATCCTTTTTGCATACCTTTTTCATAGGCGCCCTGTGCAAAGCTCTGAGCAGAAAAAATAAAGGCTATGAATACGAATGTGTATTTGATATTTTTCATGATTTTTAATTTATAGTTTAATTATATGTTCTACAAGTTTATTGTCAAATAAAAAGACAGCATCATCCCATTTTGGAGGCCCAAATTTCCCCTTGGCACCATTGGAACATGCATAGGGTTCTTTAGGAATGCCAAACCAACCCGTATCTAATTCTTCATTGTCATTTTCATCGTGATAAAGAGATATGGCATAATTGCCTTTTTCTATTCCAGAAAATTCAACTACTGCATTACCGTTCTCAATTTTGGAAACCTTACCAACAACTGCTTTGTTGAGCCAAGTAGTTTTACTATTGTAAAGTCCTACACGGATAGTACCTTCTTCTGAAGAAATATTTTGAATAAACACTCTGATTGAAGTCGCATTATCTGCATTCTGCGCATTCCCTGAATATACACTGGCAGTAAAAAGAAATAAAAGAATACACTGTTTCATAATTAATATTTTATAAGTTATCTAATTGATTTTGTTGTTTGTCTGCACTAATCGTAATAAAGAAACCGGCGAAGAAGAATCTATCTTCTGAAGGACGAATAACCTGCCCTGGATAGATACCATCGGAGTTCGTAAGATCAGCATAGCGATATCCAAATTCATTCCTGAAACCTGTCACGTTTGAAGCTGAAAGAAAAAGTATTTTTTGTTGTGAGATGAGGTATGCCCAACTCAAACTCAAGTTTTGATAAGCCTTAGAACGCTCATTGAGAAACCCATCCGTATTAGGGTTTTCAAAAGGCCTTCCACTACCATATTGATATGTTACACCTAGTTGAGATTTTAAACTTGCAAACCAAGTTTTGCTCACCAAGGATAGATTATGTCTTGATGAAAAATTAGGTGTAGCCTCAACTGGATAATTTTGATATTTACGTTTGTTTTCCAAAAAACTATAACTCACCCAAAAATCTATATTTTTAATAAGTTGATTTCCCCTCCAGAAAAGATCTAAACCATATGCCTGTCCCTGACCTGTATTGCTAATGTTGCTAGGGACATTGGGTTGAAATTCTTGAAAGCTAACTAAGTCAGTATAGTCTTTCAGGAACACTTCTGCTCGCAAAATGTGCTTCTTCGTCTTAATATTATAGTTCAGTAAAAACTGCTTTGCTTTTTCACTCACTAGCCCCTGTGATGTATACAAAAATTCACTGTCCACTTCTTGGCTAAATAAACCTGCAGCCGCACTTATCTGTCCATTTTTTGACACCTTCTGCGCAAGGGTAATTCTTGGTAACACATCCACAGTCTGAAACAATGTGTTGTGTTCTATGCGGAGGCCAGGCTTGAAGGCTGTATTTTTAGAAAAGAAATAATCTCCATCTAAAAAGATTGCCGAATTAAAACGTTCTACTGGATTACGAATAAAACTGGAGAGAGAAAATAAAAGAGATTCAAACTTGTCTCTTTGATACATGCTTTCTATACCGTAGTTAACTATGAAGTCATCACGTAGGATAGTCTTGAATTGTGATTTAATATGTGATCCCATGAGATTTGCACGAATAGCTATATCATCTACTTCTATAAGATCACTGTTGATTCCTATACTTAGACCAACAAAAAATGATGTTTGATCATTTATGATATTACGGTATACATTATTACTATAGATATTTCCATTTTTCACAGCTATAGCTTCTTCTATTCCTGTATTAAGATTGGTGTCATTTAATTCGATATTCCCCCAATCGCCTGCTAAATAACTTTTGAATAATCCCGTTTCACTTGTTTTGTATCTATACACAGTCTCTCCTGCGAACCCTCTATATGGAGTAATCCAGTTAAACCTAGAAGGTGCAAGTTTGAAATAAGGCGTCAAGTCAATGTACGAGGCACTTAAACTTATAGACTGTTTTTTACCCTTTAGGGTATGCCCAATGCCAAGACCTACCGTCATGAGAGAAATATTTGTTTCTGTTGCTCTCGGCTCATCAATTGTTTGCAAGTCTAGAATTCCAGACAAGGCCTGACCAAAAGGAACCCCATAGCCCCCTGTACTAAAACTAACTCCCTTGAATAAAAACGGTGAGTAACGTCCTCTTGATGGCGTCCCTTCAATACTACGTGTATAGGGACTAAAGACCTTCATTCCATCTATAAAAATTGCAGTTTCTCTTGCTTCCCCTCCGCGAACAAAGAGTCGACCGTCTTCTGCATTGGATTGTGTGCCTGGTAAGGTTTGTAAGGCTGCAACGACATCTCCCATAGATCCGGCTGTCGTAACTATATCCAATGGATTTAGAACTGCTACCTTAGAGTTATCACCCGCCTTAAATGTGCTCGCTGAAATTTCCACAGCATCCATCGTCTGTGTTGACTCCTTAAGAGTAATCTTAAGGTTCTGCATTTTAGACATATCCGTCTCGAGCTTTGTAGATTGAAATCCCAAATAAGAAACCTCCAGAGTCTGAACTCCAGTTTCTTCAGAACTAAATTCAAAGTTTCCATTCGTATCACTGATGCCTCCGTCATAGGTGCCAGTAATAAGAATATTTGCACCAATGAGTGGATTACCAGACTTGTCACTAATATTACCACTTACCCTTGTTTGACTATATCCGATTAGAGCTTGAAGAATAAAAAGAAATATGTAGAAGTTGACTTTCATTATATTGAATTATTATAATCTAAAACTGAGGATTAAATCCAGTACTTCAAATAAAGAATTGACGAATCGTCAATATTTTGCTCCGAACCGTAAAATCTTAGCCATTCCGTAAAAAACATTCTTCTTTTTGGGCTATTAGCTATTAAGTCCTTTGTATATCTTTGCTGCTCAATTTAACGAGCAGATGAACATATCCCTTAATTGGCTGAAGAAATATATACAACTGGACATGCCTGTCCAGCAGATTAGTGAGATTCTCACTAATATCGGTTTAGAGGTAGAAGGTGTAAAAGAAGTAGAGTCAATTCCTGGAGGTCTAGAAGGTATTGTCATCGCAGAAGTGCTCACCTGTGATAAACACCCCAATGCAGATAAACTATCCCTTTGTACAGTTTCTACCGGCGAAGGAGATCCTTTACAGATTGTTTGCGGTGCACCCAATGTTGCTGCAGGACAAAAAGTATTGCTTGCCACTGTGGGAGCCACCCTCCATCCGTATGAGGGAGAACCATTTAAAATTAAGAAAGGTAAAATCAGAGGAGAAGTAAGTCAGGGTATGATTTGTGCTGAAGACGAAATTGGTCTAGGTAATGACCATGATGGCATAGTAGTATTGCCAGATTCCGCTGAAGTAGGAACCGCAGCATCAGAATTTTATAAACTCACAAATGATACTGTATTTGATATTGGTCTAACACCGAATCGATCAGATGCAACGTCTCACCTAGGAGTAGCTAAGGACCTGGCTGCCTATATAAAAGTAAATATTGACGATACAATTTCAGTAAATACACCAGATGTTTCATCCTTTCAAGTGGAACTAAATGCCTACCCCATAGAGGTAGAAATAAAAAACGAAGAGGACTGTCCAAGATTTACTGGCGTCACGATATCAAATATAACAGTGGGTACTTCTCCTCAGTGGATGCAGGATCACTTAAAGGCTGTAGGTGTACGACCTATAAATACAGTAGTGGATATAACGAATTATATTCTGCACGAACTGGGACAACCACTCCATGCCTATGATGCAGATAAAATTGCAGGCAAAAAAATAATAGTAGATAATCTATCCTCAGGTACTGAGTTTCTTTCCCTAGATGAGAAAAACAGAAAATTACATGAAGAGGATTTGATAGTCTGTGATGGCAATAGAAAAGGGATGTGTATAGCAGGTGTATTTGGAGGTGCGTATTCAGGAGTGACAGAGAATACAACAAATATATTTTTAGAAGCAGCACACTTTTCTGCAATGTCTATACGCAAAACAAGTACGAGACATCTGCTAAGAACGGATGCTGCGAAGGTATTCGAAAAAGGAAGTGATCCTAGTATAACAGAGTTTGCAATAAAAAGAGCAGCAAGCTTATTGATGCAGCACGCTGGTGGAACAGTTAGTTCAGACCTAGTAGATATTTACCCTAAGAAAATTGCACCCGTTGAAATTCATTTACGATACGAAAAAGTAAACGCGCTTGTAGGAGAGGAAATAGGGAAGGAAGCGATACATGCCATTCTCAATGCAATGGAAATGCAAATTATTCCTGTTGATGACTCAGGCATACGCGTGCTCGTACCTACGAATAAAGCAGACGTGCTCAGAGAAGTAGATTTAATAGAAGAGATTCTTCGTATCTACGGATTTAACAAGGTAGGTATTCCAGAAAAAATACAGTCTACCATCCAATATTCTGAACAACCATCTCGTAATCAATTTAGGGAGCGTATTGCTAATTACCTAAGCGCAAGAGCATGGAATGAAATGATGGGGCTTTCCCTAATGGAGTCCAGAGAAGTAAAAGATTGGATAGGCAGTAAAGACGACGAACTTGTTTTTATAAATAATACCTCGAATATACATTTGGACATAATGCGTCCTGATGTCTTATTAAGTGGCTTAAAAAATATCCTGCATAACCAAAACTATCAGCAAACTGATGTGCACCTCTTTGAATTTGCCAAGTCCTACAAAAGAGATGCTGAAAAATATCTCGAAACGGAATTCCTGAGCCTCTTCGTAAAAGGGAAGAGTGCAAAAGAAAGTTGGGCAAACCCTGGAGCTAAAGCGGTAAATCTTTCACAAGTGCAATCCGCAATGCAGGGACTATTTTCTAAGCTGGGTTTAGGAGGCATACAGGTGCAAGTCGAGGAAGACGCTCGATTTAATTATGCGCTCGGATATTTTAATGGTAAAACCAGATTAGGCGTAATTGGAGAAATCCATTCCCAAATACAAGAGAAACTAGGTATTCAAGAGCCTATTTTTGCTGCAGAAATTAACTTTGAAACGCTTTTAAGCGAACATAAATCCGCTAAGATACGTGTGAAAGATTTAGGTAAATTTCCTTCTTCCAGAAGAGATTTAGCCTTGGTTTTGGACGAAAGTGTGCAATTTGATGATATACTTGGTCTAGTAAAACAGGCTAAAAGCAAGATTCTTAAAGAGGTCAGCCTCTTTGATATCTATAGAAGTACCGAACATCTCGGTGAGAATAAGAAGTCATATGCAGTCAGTTTTATCTTCGAAGATGAATCTAAAACACTGAAAGACAAGGACATAGATAAGGTTATGAAACACCTGAGTGCTAGCTTCGAAAAACAACTTGCAGCGACCATCAGGCAGTAAATACTGCTTATTTCCAAATATTTGAGTAATTTTAGGGATGCTAGATGTATTATCCAAGCTTAACCAACTTGAGTTGTCCGCAAGAAAAATACGCATGAAGATGGAGTATTTGCAGACAGAAAATGCACAGTTGAAAGAAGAGAACGCTGAGCTTAAAAATAAAATCAGCGAAAACAGAACAGCAGAAGTTATTGGAATAACCAATACAGATTTTAGTCAAAAGCAAATTGATCAAATAAAGCAGGAATTGGAAGGATATGTCGAGGAGATAGAAAGCTGCTTAAAAATTTTGGAATAGAAGAAGATGGAAAAGGAGTTACATTCAACGCACATCACCGTTTCCGGGAAAGTATACCCCATAAAACTGCCGGACAGTGAAATGGAGAATCTACCTAAGATAGAAAAGCAGATAAATGAACGTATCTCGGAGTATAGTGCTAACTATAGAGATCTTAGTAAGATAGATGCGATTTCCATGGCGCTTATTTCCTATGCATTTGATCTTCAAAATGCTAAAAAATCTAAAGACAAAGATTCTGTATTAGCCAAGATTTCAGAAATCCAAGAGAGTCTTGAGAAAGCTGTCTAAACACGCTCTTCTTTTTATTTATTAATACTAAAGTGAATATGAATTCACTTTAATAAAACATATATAATTATGGGAGAGATAGGCATATTTGCCATTATCGCATCATTAGTCGGAGCAGTCCTAGGATATCTAGGAGTAAACATGTCCGTAAAAAAAGCTTCACAAGGAAAAATTGAAGAAGCAAATAAAAGAGCAGACCTCACACTAAAAGAAGCAGAGTCCACAGCATCAAGAAAATTACACGATGCAGAAAGTAAAGCCAAGTCTATTCTTGCAAAAGCCAAGTCTTCAAACGAATCTATCAAACAAAAGAAGATTCAAGAGGCAAAAGAGAAGTTCAGCAAATTCAAATCTGATTTCGAAACGTACAAAGCAGATCAAAAGGTTGAGCTAAAAGAAAGAGAACTTCAGGTAGTCTCTATGGAAAAAGATCTAAACCAGAAGAAAAAAGAGGTAAAAAGAGATTTAGATATTTTGGACCAAAAAGAAACGGAAATTACCTCTGTTCGCCAAAATCTAGAAAAGCAACTCAAGATAATTGCTAAAAAGAAAGAGGAATTAGATACCGCAAACGAGAAACACATAAAGGCACTGGAAAAAGTTGCTATGCTTTCTGAAGCAGAGGCCAAAGATCAGTTGCTAGAAGCTGTAAAAGCAAAAGCAGAAACAGATGCCATGTCTATTGAAAAAGACATCATCAATATGGCGCGTGCAAATGCCAATAAAGAGGCCAAGAAAATTATCATTGAAAGCATCCAAAGGATGTGCGCAGAATACACAATTGAAAATACTGTTTCTGTATTTAATCTCGATTCTGATGATATCAAAGGACAGATTATCGGAAGGGAAGGACGTAATATACGTGCTCTAGAAGCGGCAACAGGTGCTGAAATCGTAGTAGATGATACGCCAGAAGCAATTATAATTTCCAGCTTTGACCCTATTCGAAGAGAGGTATGTAGATTGGCATTGAAACGTCTTGTGGCTGATGGAAGAATTCACCCAGCTAAAATTGAAGAGACAGTTGCAAAGGTTAAAAAGCAGTTAGAAGAACAGATAGTCGAAATAGGAGAGCGCTCTGTAATTGATCTTGACATTCATGGCCTACATCCATACCTAGTGAGAATGGTCGGTAGAATGCGCTTTAGATCATCTTACGGCCAGAATCTTCTTAAGCACTCCATGGAAACAGCAATTCTTTGCTCCACCATGGCAGCAGAACTTGGCCTGAGTAAGAGCCAGATTAAAACTGCAAAAAGGGCAGGCCTCTTACATGATGTAGGAAAGGTGGCAGAAGAAGAGTCTGAGTTATCACACGCACTGCTAGGGATGCAGATGGCAGAAAAGCACAAAGAACATCCCGTGGTCCTAAATGCAATAGGAGCGCACCACGATGAGATAGAAATGAATAATATTATCTCTCCGATCGTACAAGCCTGTGATGCTATTTCGGGAGCAAGACCAGGAGCTAGAAGAGAAATACTAGATAGTTACCTCAAGCGTATTGGAGAATTAGAAGACATCGCTATGGGTTACGAAGGTGTACAGAAAGCATATGCAATTCAGGCCGGCCGGGAGCTGAGAGTAATTGTAGAAAGTGATAAGGTGACCGACGCATTTGCAGATGACCTCGCCTTTATGATCTCACAGAAAATTCAGGATGAGATGCAGTATCCAGGTCAGGTAAAGGTGACCGTTATCCGTGAGAAAAGAGCAACAGCAATAGCTAGATAAACACAGATACTTAAGCGAGCAATGTAGACCGCAGTTTAGATATAGAAAAGGGTTGATAGAAATGTCAGCCCTTTTTCTTTAGAAAGGATTCAGTATTTGGGCGTGCCCCACTTTTCTAAAGAAAAGCGGCCTGCCTGCGTGCGCAAGCAGGCAGGTCGTTCCCTTCCAGACTCCGCCATTCGGCTCGGTCGCTATGCGACCACCTTCGGTGCCCTCCAGGCAACTCACGCAAGAAGTTCCTCCGCTCTGTCTAAGTCGTCGATAGATCCACACCTAATCCCTCGCTATTCGTAGGCTGCACCTACGAATCCATATCTACACGTTCGTCCGAACATGCCGCTCTCTTCCGTCTGCTCCGTCTTTCCTGTCCGAACACGTAGCTCTCTTCCGTCCGTTGGTCCGTACCGTCCGTTCCTCCGTTGGTCCATCCGTCCGCTCCATCCGTTCCTCCGAACACGCCGCTCTCTTTCGTCCGTTGAGTCCGTTGAGTCCGTTTCGTCCGCTCCGTTCGTTCGTCCGTTAGTCCGCTCGTCCTCATCCTCCGTTCCTCAATATTTGGTAATTCCCATTTTCAAAGAGTATTATTTCCCATTTTCGCGAAACGCAGTAAACTTAGTTTGGAAGTAGTCCCTTATACAAATAACTCTATGTTTATCCATTTTAGAAGCCAGTTTGCCAAAAAGTAATTTTCTTTAAAAAACTCAATGAAAATGGACAAAAAAGACTAGTCATATAGGGCTTTCTATCCATATAATTTTACCTTTGCAGCGAATTTAGACGAACTCAAATATGCGTAAACTAGGTTTCATTTTCCTTTTTGTATCCATGGCGTGTTTTATCAGTGCCCAACAGCACAGTACAAAACGCACATCTACTCAATCTACGCAGCAAAATCACCAAGGGCATAACCACGATCATGGCGATCATTCTGGGCATAACCATGCAAAAGGTGATCACTCTGGACACAATCATGCAAAAGGTGACCATTCTGGCCATAATCATGCAAAAGGAAATCATTCCGGACATAACCATGCACACGGTGATCATTCTGGGCACAATCATGCGCATGGTGATCATTCCGGACACAATCATGCAAAAGGCGGTCACGATGGACATGCACATGGAGATGATAGCCACGGAGGACATGCACACCAGAACGCTTGTGGACATATGGTGCATGATCATTCAGCAGAATTTAATCCAGGTGCTGTAGCCTTCCATCACATTAGTGATCAGAATGTATACAGTATTGGTCCTATACAGATTCCCCTACCTTGTATTTTATATACACATAAGAGTGCAGAAGGAGGATCTAAATTTGATATGTTCTCCTCAGGAAAATTCAAACCAGATTACCATGGAAATGGTAGCATGGCATACAATGGCTATGTACTATATGAAGGTTCTGCAAGAAGAGTAAGAGGAAATTTCAACAGAGAAGGATTGGTTGAATTAAAAAATGGAAGCCATAGTGTATATGCGGTAGAAGAGATGCAAGAAAATGGCAAGAAAAAAGATCAACTCTATTTGTGCCAAGGAGGACAGTCCTTTAAAGTAGATAGCAAAAGTACCTTGGATGGAGGTCTCTTTGGAGGAGGTATTACCTCATTTACAGATTTCTCTATAACCAAGAATGTAGTAAGTATGCTTCTTGTCAGTTTATTCTTATTCTGGTTATTCAGAAAAGTAGCAAGAGCATACAAGACTAGAAAAGGCATGGCTCCTACAGGAGTGCAAGGATTCTTAGAACCTATCTTCGTATTTATTCAAGATGAGGTAGCAAAACCATTCCTTGGGAAACGTTGGGAAGAATTTATTCCTATCCTGATGGCCCTGTTCTTTTTTATACTGGGACTTAACTTATTTGGTCAAGTGCCTTTCTTTGGAGGATCTAATGTAACAGGAAGTTTATCTGTAACAGCAGTTCTCGCAATCGTTGCATTTCTTGTGACAACTAAAAACGGAAACAAAGATTATTGGAAGCATATATTTAACATGCCTGGATTACCAGCATGGGTGAAAGTGATTGTAACTCCTGTGGAGATGATGGGGGCGTTTATTGTAAAGCCACTAACCCTTATGCTACGTCTGTTTGGAAACATGACAGCAGGGCACATGGTAATCGTAATTTTTGTTGGCTTGATTTTCATATTCGGTAAGAACGGTATGAATCCAGCTGCTGGATGGGGCATGGTTGTTCCTTCAGCTCTCTTAACTATGTTTATGATGGCTATCGAGTTATTGGTAGCATTTATACAGGCATTCGTATTTACAATATTGACTGCCTCATATATTGGCGCTGCTACAGAGGAGCACCATCATTAAGAAGTGATTTTTAATTTTATTTTTTAATATAAACTCAATCAAATGACTGGAAGTTTAGCAGCAATTGGTGCTGGATTAGCAGTAATTGGAGCGGCGATTGGAATTGGACAAATTGGTGGAAAAGCCATGGAAGCAATTGCAAGACAACCTGAAGCTGTAGGAGACATCAGAGCAAACATGATCTTGATGGCTGCCTTAGTAGAGGGTGCTGCACTAATCGCGATACTTTTATCCTTCTTCGTAGGATAATAAAATTATCATTTGCAGAACAGGAGGACGGATGGTTCACTGTTCTGCAATTTTAAAAAGCAAAGAAAACCTTACGGTATGTTATATATTACATTACTTGATTTTTCTCCAATAAAACCTGATTTAGGTCTTATTCTTTGGACGTCTGTTATATTCCTTCTTTTCTGGTACATACTAGGAAAGATGGCATTTGGACCTATTGCAAGTGCATTGAAAGACAGAGAAACAACAATTCAAGGTGCGCTTGATGAGGCGAAGAAAGCAAAAGAAGAAATGTCTAATCTAAAGGCTGAAAACGAAAAGCTCTTAGTAGAGGCAAGAGAAGAAAGAGCACAGATGCTCAGAGAAGCTAAAGAGTCTGGTGCAAAGATTGTAAATGATGCCAAAGAAAAAGCAAAGTCAGAAGCGCAGAAAATCATGACTGACGCAAATCTTGAAATTGAGAATCAAAAAAATGCTGCACTTACTGAAGTGAAAAACAAAGTAGGAATCATGGCATTAGATATTGCAGAAAAAGTACTCAAGAAAGAATTAAAAGGCAATCCAGAACAAGAAGGATTTGTCAATACATTAGTGGACGAAATTAACCTTAACTAGGAATGTCAATACACAGAATTGCATCCACCTATGCTAAATCGCTACTGGATCTTTCTCTAGAAAGACAGAACGTAGAGACTATCCGCACAGACATGTTGGGACTCACTGAAAGCATGGAAAGCAGAGACTTAGTGCTCATGCTGAAAAGTCCAATCATAAGCAAGGATAGAAAACAAAAGGTTCTCGATGCCTTATTCACAGGTAAATTAGATCCACTTAGCAAAAGCTTTTTAGATATCGTCTTGCGAAAGGGAAGAGAAGATCTTCTTCCAGAAATCGTAAAAGCCTTTGAAGTACAATACAAAGCACACAAGAAAATAACAACCGTAACATTAATTACTGCTACTGAGTTAAGTAATGAAAAACTTGATTCTATCAAGGCAAAATTACTTGCAAGTAATGTAACGGATGAATCGGTAGAAATAACAACTGAGATAGATCCAGATATAATTGGTGGATTTATTATTCAGGTGGGAGATAAATTATACGATGCCAGCGTATCCCACAAATTGGCAAACCTTAGAAAAGAATTTGTGGGGAACGAATACGTAAAAGACTTTTAATAAAACAGACAAAATTTAAACGTTATGATTGGTGTAAAACCCGATGAAATATCAGCAATTCTTAAGCAACAACTTTCAGGATTCAAAACAGAATCAGAACTGGAAGAAGTAGGAACAGTACTCCAAGTAGGAGATGGGATTGCGCGTGTTTACGGACTGACGAAAGCAAAATCTGGAGAACTTGTTGAATTTGAAACTGGGGTACAGGCAATTGTACTTAACCTGGAAGAAGATAACGTAGGGGTGGTACTCCTAGGAGCAAGTGATGGTATTAAAGAAGGTTCTACTGTTAGAAGAACTGGACGTATTGCATCGATTAATGTGGGTGATAAGTTCACCGGTCGAGTTGTAAATCCACTCGGTAAGCCAATCGATGGAAAAGGACCCATAGGTGGTGATTTATATGAGATGCCTCTTGAGAGAAAGGCACCTGGTGTAATCTACAGACAGCCCGTAACTGAACCTTTACAAACAGGTATCAAAGCTATTGACGCAATGATCCCAATTGGTAGAGGACAAAGAGAGCTGATCATTGGAGATAGACAAACGGGTAAAACCGCCATTGCAGTCGATACCATCCTTAACCAAAAAGAATTTTACGACAGAGGTGAGCCTGTATACTGTATCTATGTAGCCTCAGGGCAGAAGGCATCTACAGTAGCACAGGTAGCTAAGGTATTAGAAGATAACGGAGCCATGGATTACACAGTAATCGTTTCAGCTTCAGCATCAGACCCTGCACCTCTTCAGTTTTATGCACCCTTTGCTGGAGCAGCAATCGGAGAGTTTTTTAGAGACACAGGAAGACCTGCATTGATTATCTATGATGATTTGTCTAAGCAGGCAGTAGCATATAGAGAGGTATCTCTTCTATTGAGAAGACCTCCAGGTAGAGAGGCGTACCCAGGTGATGTATTTTATCTACATAGTAGATTGTTAGAGCGTGCAGCAAAAGTGATCAATGATGATGAGATTGCACAAAATATGAACGACCTGCCTGATTCATTGAAGAAAGCAGGTATCGTAAAAGGAGGTGGATCATTAACAGCTCTTCCTATTATTGAAACGCAGGCAGGTGATGTATCAGCATATATTCCGACAAACGTAATTTCAATTACAGACGGTCAGATTTTCTTGGAATCAAATCTATTTAACGCAGGTATCAGACCAGCAATTAATGTGGGTATCTCCGTATCAAGGGTAGGGGGATCAGCACAGATTAAGTCCATGAAAAAAGTATCTGGTACGCTTAAGTTAGACCAAGCACAGTTTAGAGAACTGGAAGCATTTGCGAAGTTTGGTTCAGACCTAGATGCAGCAACACTATCAGTTCTTGAAAAAGGAAAGAGAAATGTAGAAATACTAAAACAACCACAGTACTCACCAGTATCTGTAGAGAAACAAGTGGCAATCATATACTTAGGAACACAGGGTCTTCTTAAAGATGTTCCTGTGAATAAGGTAAGAGAGTTTGAAGCAGACTTCTTGACACAATTGGAATCTGCACATCCTGAAGTATTGGATACATTTAGAAAAGGAAAATTAGATCCAGAAGCAATTGATACAGTGAAGAAACTTGCCTCTGAACTAGTTAGCCGATATAAGAAGTAACAATGAGTGGTAAATTAAAAGAAGTAAGAGAAAGAATCGGATCTGTTAAATCTACTCAACAGATTACAAGCGCAATGAAAATGGTATCTGCTGCTAAGCTGAGAAAAGCACAGCAGGCAATTACTGAAATGCGTCCGTATGCTGATCGCCTCAATAGAATGATGATAAACATATTATCAAACATTGAAGGAGGAGGATCTACTTCTTTTGGTCAAGAACGAGAAAGAGTAAATGTTGCTGTAGTGGTGATCACTTCAAATAGAGGTCTCTGTGGTGCATTTAATTCAAATGTCATTAAAGCCGCAAGAAAGAAGATTACGGAAGACTATGCTGATTTTATGGCCAGCGGGAATTGTAAAATAATAACGGTAGGTAAAAAAGGCTATGACGCCCTGAAGCGTGAATTTCCAGAATCTGCATTTATTAAAGAACATACAGCCTTGTTTGATGACCTCTCGTTTGATAATGTAGCTAAAGTTTCGCAAGAACTCATGGACAAATTCACCCTAGGTGAGTATGATGAGGTCTATGTATGCTATGGTCGATTTAAGAATCCAGTTGTACAATATCCTACCTGTGTACGTTTTTTACCAGTAGAGAAATTGCCAACACCAACAGGTGGTGAAAAAACAAAAAGTAGAAACGCGGACTATATCTTTGAGCCAAGTAAAGAAGAACTTCTTGAAAAACTTATTCCAAGTATCCTACAAACAAGTTTTCACAAGTACTGTCTTGACAACCACGCTTCCGAACACGGAGCAAGAATGTCAGCAATGGATTCTGCAACAGAGAATGCAAAAGACCTACTGAAAGAACTTAAGATTAACTACAATAAAGCAAGACAAGAATCAATTACCAACGAGATCCTAGAAATCGTAGGTGGAGCGGCTGCTTTAGAGAATGGTTAGACATAATCTTGCTTAAAAAATATAAATGCTCTACTCTTAGTAGGGCTTTTTTTTGCCTATTTCCCATGAATCGGTCCTCGTAGTTTCCAAACTACGTGTACATATTCTTGTTTTCGACCCTCCGCCGTTCCTCGTAGTTTCCAAACTACGTGCACATATCCTTGTTTTCGACCCTCCCGTAGTTTCCAAACTACGAGGAGATATAACTTTAATCCTTCATCCTCGTTATTCGAGCTTGCACCTACGGAATCCATCTCTTTCATCCTGCCTGCGTGCATAAGCAAGCAGGCTCTCCGTCCCTTCCACTATTAAAGACAAAAAAAAGAGCCCCAAAATTGGGACTCTTTTTTTTCGTATTGATTTGATTATTGGAACATGACTTTTTTAGTCAGCACTCCTTTTTCGAAGTAAGTTTTAATGAAATGCATTCCACTTAAAACATCTACATCGTTTATCTGTATATATTGCTTATTGATATTACTTTCTCTGTACACTACCTTACCAGAAATATCTACAATTTCTAATTTGATGATATTGTCAGATTCAGATTTGATTTCAATTCTTGAGCTCGCTGGGTTTGGAGCAATGCTTACTAAACTCTGATCTTCGATAATCTCTTCTGTACTAGAAAGTTCATCGATACATCCTTCTAGATTTAAAGCCATACATGCTCTTGGTGCAAAGTAACCAACAATAGTATCTAAGTAGGTCGTTGCCTTAGTAAGAGACATATCTGGATTCCCTCTTAGAGAGATAAGGTGCCAGTTACAGAATTCAATTGGAACTCCCTCACATGGAGCACCTTCAGAATCTAAAGTCGCTTGTCCAAATGGAGCAGTAGACCATGTTGTCTCATCCCACCAGTCCCAAGGGCTTGACTCTGGAGTTTCTGGAGTACCATCCATATCGATATCCCAGACTGGGCGTACAAATGGAAATAATCCATTGTTACCATCATTTAATGCATCAGCTCTTTCTGTATATGGATCCCACAAAGGAAATGAGTTAAATACATCATTAATTCCTACAGCATTTGCTTGCGGAACATTGATACCTGCTCCGGTGACAGTTACTACAGTTTCTCCTGTAGTAGGTACTATTAGAATATCCTCTAAGTAGGGAGCAAATGGATCGTTTGGTACTTGAAATGAAATAAGAGGAGGATCTGTGTCATCAATCCATGATGAATCAGCTAAGGCTCCACCTAGAGTAACAACTAACTGTACATTGTTGTCATACCCCGGTAGATTAGGTAGGGCAAGTGTATCTCCGTTAAGTGGATTCTGCCCAAGTATTTCCTGACCCCAAGGATCTCCATTGATCGGTTCTATAACGAGTGGATCTGGTTGACCATCTCCTGTTATATCTGGCCCAATAAACTTAGGTATAACTATGTCAAAATAGCTATCAATATAGCCCTGTCCTAAAGCAATGTAAGAACCTGTACCTAATCCCCACGTTGCAATTTTACCAGAATCAATTCCAAAAGGATTTCCATCATCCTGCGATGATCTTCTAAAGAAACGTACACAGGTAGAGGCATCTTGAATTCCTCTATATGCAGCATTAATTAGTGTTCCCTTCCTTACATCTGCTTCCGGGTTTAATGGATCCCATCCAAGTCTGTAGTCTACAGATGCTACTACATAACCCATGCGTGCAAGACGTTCTGCCATGCTTACTAAATAGGGATCGTCTTTGTTACCATTAATTTGCCCATTCACTAGTTGCGGTAAAAAGTTACCTGTATGAAACATTAGAATGAGTGGTCTGTCTGTTTCAGTATCTCCAGATGGTGAGTAGATGTCCGCAAGTAAAGGCTGTCTCACGGATCTTCCTCCATTTAGAGGAAAAAACAGTATGGTATAGTTTTCCCCATAAACAACATCTTTTTGAACGTCGACATCGGTAAATACCTCATCGATATATCTAATATCTTGGGCTTGTAGTGCCAAGCTTGCGAAGCAACAAAGCACTAAGAGTGTAAAAAGTCTTTTCATAAATGTCATGTTTAATAATTTGTTAGTCTTTTTTGAAATCGTATGTATAAGTTATATATGCCAATCTACCAATCAATGGACCGCCATAGGTTTGGAAGACTAGATTATTTAAAACGTTGGAAGCGCCTACTTTTATAGTAGAGTTAAGTTTTGGAAAACCATAATTCACCTGAACATCCAATAATCCATAGGATGGCAATGTACCTGTAAACTGAGGTGATCCTTCAAATATAAAACCTTGCACCCACTTATAATTAATACTAAAGCCTATTTTACCTGGACTATTGCCAAATTCTAAGTTTCTACCAGAAAAACTGAGATTGTACTTGTGTTCTGGTGTATTGAAAGCAGGTATGATAGGGTCGTCTTCAAAGGTCTTAAGTAATTTATTCCATGAATAATTACCACCAATTTTGAAGTTGTTGAAATAATGATTAATGCCAATAGAAAACCCCTGCGTATTAACAGTATTTTTTGAATTTGCCGAATATCGGAAGGCCTGCACACCTAGAGGAAATCCAGAAACAGGATCAAAACTCGCATCTATCCCAATATTAAAGCCAATAAAATCTCTATATGTTGAGAAATAATAACTCGCATCTACAAAGGTAGATTCAAATAGGGTAGTTCTGTAACCCAATTCAAAGGACTGTACTTTCTCAGGTTTGATTGGATCAATATCAAAAAATCGGAGTGTATCCTGTCTTAAACCTGACCTTCTAAAATCATCAAATGATTCTACGGTGATAAGGTTTTTGATTGTATCTAAATGTCCTCTTAAAATTGCACGTCCTACATCCAAATCAAGATATTGATCTGTCAAAGTTGGGTTTCTAATCGCGGAGGAATATGAAAATCTCAAAAAGTTTGTTTCAGAAGGATTGTACACGATGCTCGCGGCAAAAGATGGAATTGGATCAAAATTTTGATTGTGGTCTAGTCGTGCAGTACCACTAATCTTTATTTTACTTTCCATAAACGGTTTCTGAAAACCTGCATACACACCATATTCAAAATTATTAATGTTTACCTCGTCCGTAGAGTCAATAAAAACAGTTCCCTCTGAATCTGGAGTATACAATCTTGCATTTGCACCCACTTTTAAATAGTCTAAGCTATTGGGTTCAAACTTGTATTCACCATGTAAATGATACAATGCAGAATGGTCAATAAACTTTGTTCCACCGTTTGCATTACCGGAGGCGGTAGTAGTGATCCTGTTAAACAAGGAATCAAAACGTTCCGTTCCAGGTTCATAAAAGTCTTGGGTAAGATCAGCTGCAACGCCTTCGTTTGCCACTGCGCTCGTTTCCAAATGGTATAGACGTAGGTTTTCCTGATTGATTGGGTCAGCTGTCCAAGCATCTAAGGCATCTTGGTCAAACGAAGTAACAATCATACCGTCAATTATATCCACTTCTAATTCTGGATAACCCGCTTCAAGCAGCCTTGGCTCTATTTCTCTTCTCCAGTAGTTAAGATAGTCAAGACCCCACTGCGTATTATCTTTTGAATTTTCTTGTAGTAAGAGTGCAGTAAAATATGGATCGTAGGAATCACCAGCATCATCCTTGGTCATGTATGCTCGTAAAAACCATTTATCTTTTTTGCGATACTCTAATCTATTCTGAAAAAATTCAATATTCTTAAGGCTAAACCTATTGTCCCCCTGATATACAGTTGTCCCTCTACTATAGTTAGAAGCAAAAATAATTTCAGGCGATTCTATTCCATCTTCAGGTGACGTTCTAAAGTGAAGTGAAATATTAGACTTTAAATTTTCTGTATCGTAATCAACTAAATCCGCTTCTTCGTAGCCTGTTCTATGCCAAATACCTAGACCTCTAAATTCCCATGGAACAGTAGACGTTTGATCTAGGATAGATACATATTCGTCTCCATAGGTATTTACTTGATCCCAGCCACCAAAATTATCTCTACCTGTGTCCGTATCAAATACAGGATCAGAATTCCTTGCCTCCCAATCGTTTGCCTGGAAATAAGAAAGGTTTAATTTATATGCAAACCATTCATCACCATCCCCATTCTTAAAGGCATCTGCCCAACGGAGTTCTGGCTGTATAAGCGAACGCTCACCTAATTTGACGGAAGCAGATAATCCCTTATGTAAAAATGGACTTTTCGTTTCCATGCTTACTACACCATTAAAGGCATTAGGTCCATAGAATGCGGAACTAGCCCCTACAATCAAATCCACCTTAAGTACATCCAATTCACTTGAACCTAAAAAGTTACCCAATGAAAAGTTAAGACCCGGAGCTTGATTATCTACACCATCAATTACCTGCAACGAACGTACAGGACTCGTAGAATTAAAACCTCTAGTATTTACAACTTGAAAACCCAAACTTGCAGTTGTTAAATCAACCCCTTTTAACGAACCAAGACCCTCATAGAAATTAGAAGCAGGTGTTTCTTTTACTGCTAATAAATCCATGGATTCTATGGTAAGCGGAGACTTTTTTGTTTCGTCAGAAATTCTACTCGCTTTTACTTCCACTACATCGATAGCAATGGAGTTCTCTTCTAATTTTACATTTACTTTTTCATCAGGAGAATTTACTAGAATTTCTTTATCTACATATCCTAAATAGGAGAATACTAAAGTAAGCGGAAATTCACTGGTAGTTTTTAGTTCAAAAAATCCATCGTAATCCGTTACATTACCGTCTGTAGTTCCTTTTACTACAACGTTAGCACCTATCAGAGGGTCTCCATAACTAGCGTCATTTACTTTTCCTTTCAAGGTACTCTGCCCAAACCCTAAAGTTTGAAATAGCATTGTGAATAAAATGCACAAACCGCAAGTCCTCTTTAATCCCATATTATCTGTATTATCTCAGTTTGATTGTTAATTGTCTTACCATTAAATTTAGTTAAAAATATCAATTAGAAAGAAGCATTTAACTTTAAGTAAAACTATTTTAACGACATTTCGATAAATACTTAAAATACAGTATAAAATAGTGTTAATCGGATAGAATTTAAAATAAAAAGCCCCACTTTAAGAAAGTGAGGCCCATAAAGTAAGGTGTATTAGTATGCGTCTTTATCTCCTAAGAGACTATTAAATATAATAATATTTTATTTCGAAAGTGCTTAAATCGATCAAATCTACAGCATTTTGGGGCGATATTAACGCTAAAAGGCAAAATTTGATTAAGCTCAGTAAGGTATAGCTGCCTTTATAGAATAGCCCTCCAATACTTAGTTATGCAAGAATTTTGACATCATTTTCACTGATATGTATTGTTCTTAGTTCTTGTGCTCTAGACCCAATGTCCGAAGAAGCGTTTTCAAGGCGTAATACTCCTCTAGGACATACAGCCGAACAAACTCCGCAACCAACGCAAGAAGAACGTACAATATCTTGACCACGTTGTGCATACCATCGCACATCAATACCCATCTCGCAATATGTGGAACAATTTCCACAAGAGATACATTGCCCTCCATTTGTGGTTATCCTAAATCGTGATTTGAATTTTTGTACGAGTCCTATATACGCTGCTAGTGGGCAACCAAAACGACACCACATACGATTTCCCATTAAAGGATAGAATCCTGTTCCAATAATTCCAGCAAACGCACTTCCTATCAGAAAGCCATACCAAGCACGCACACTCCCAGAGCTGATAAATAATACGCTATCACTTCCGGAAAAAAAGCTGTACAATACAAGTATTGTCATGATAAATGCAAAGACTAGAACTGCATGGATACTATATCGCTCTATACTCCATGCTCTCAAACTTTTATCAGACAACTGCCTGTAAGGATCACCCATAGTTTCTGCAAGTCCCCCACATCCACAGACCCAACTACAGTACCATCTCTTCCCATAGAAATATGTTATAACTGGAACCGCAATCAAGATTAGGGCAATTCCCCAGACTAACATGAAGATACCTAACTTACCAGATGCCATCAAACTCGATAAGTTGTAGTCAAAGAAGAAGGTATAATTTAATGGCCAAATGTTTTTAAAATCGAAATACGGATAATTCAATCCTACTAATATCTCTGGAATCAAAAATGCAAATGCCGTTTGGAAAAATATCACAGAAATTGTACGCACAATTTGATACTTGTTATGTCTGTATTTAGATATCATACGTATACCCATAACAAGTACAATAATGGTATACAAAAATCCATATAAAAACCACTGACTTGCAGGGTTTCCACTTAACTTCATACTGATAGGATCTACTAAGGAAATCCAACTTGTTATATAGTGTGGCGCCCAATATAAGAGGACGTAAAAACCAATCAAATATGCACCTGATATAATTCCTATCCATCCTGTTGCAGAAGGAGAGGCAGACTTAGGAGGATTTAATGCACTATGCCCCTGTTTTTTAAACACCAGATAGGCAATTAGACCTATAATTAGTAAGGTGAGAACAGACCAAAAGAAGTCAGAATTCATGTAAAATACACCATACAAAAGTGTAGCCGCAATAGTTAAATATAAGATTCCATTCCGGATTGGATGTTCTAAACCACGTGTTGCTGAGGCAGTATAAATGTGATCATTTTTAATGCCTGGTAAGTCTCTAAACTTAGGGAGTATAAACAATAAGCCTCCTAAAATAGCTAAGCCAAAGGTCAATAGAAACATCCATAACCAATTAGATTGTACTGGTCCATTTGCGGAGGCCTTCACCGTATTTAAAACATAGTCTTTGACATTCCAGTCTCCCAGTTTATAATCCCATTCACTTACACCCTCAGGTAGGCCATTTTGCGCCTTTTCATTTAATGCAGTTTGTGCCTTTTTTAATACAGACTTTAAGTCCTTTATATAGGCGATATTTGAACTGTATTCTTTGTTTAAAACACCGTCTTGCTTTGCAATTGCAAGTATTTCTTGCTGGTGATACTGGGTATTTGTTTTGAGGGAGTCTGAGTTCAGACTAAATGTTCCTAAGCCAGGTAAAAGAGTAAATATTGCCAAAGCAATTACGAATAATAAAAGTCCTAATTTTTGCATGAATCGGTGGATTATTTTATGGATAAAAATTCAAGGACACTATCGAGCTTTCGTTTTTTGCGTAAGCCTAATTTTTTTCCTGTTTGTTGATTATAAAGTGCAATAACTTCGCTCTCATATTCTTTAAAGAACTCAGGGTCAAAGTTTGCTAGAGATAAGTCTTTCAAGACCTCTTCCACATGGGTTTTTTCTCTTAGCCATTTTTCACAAACCTCATGTCTATATCGCACTCCTAGTAAATTAAATCCAAGGATGGATAGATCATCACGATGATAGATAATTCGAATACTTTTTGTGCCATCCTGATGTTTCCAAAAAATAGATTTGTGTTCTTCCGGAGGGGATGCTAAGACAGCGCCATACACCTGATATTCGATGTCCATAAATTTGGCCGAATTAAACCAAATGCCAGGATCGTAATCATTTTTCTTTCCACAGATAGTATATGCGACGGATTCACCCATCATCCTACCTGTGTACCATATAGCTTCCACAGGTCTTCTTCCAGGCCTTGCCTCTCGCTGTTCTGCACAGTCTCCAATTGCATAGATATTCTCAATGTTAGTTTGTAAATTACTATTGACTAGTACGCCTCTATTGCATTCAATTTCAGTCCCTTTTACAAAACCAATATTTGGGCTGACACCTGCTGTTAATCCAACGTAACCACAATCAATTTTTTCTTGTGTTTCTTTTACGATAACTGCAGACGCAGTACCAGTTCCATCATCCACAATTTCACCTAAGTTGACCCCTAGGCGAAGATCAATATGTTTGTCCTTTATATGTTCAGTAATCAATTGTGATTCTTCCGTGGGGAGAACATTATTCCAATAGGAAGCTTCGCGCACTAACATGGTAACATCAATATGTCTAGAATGGAACATCTCTGCCATCTCAATACCTATGAGACCACCACCAACAATTACTGCTTTTTTTAAGCCCTTACTGTAGCGTTCCATATTCTCCATATCCTGAAGATGGTAAAGTCCGCCCACAGCTTTTAAATCTTGGCCGGGCCATCCAAACTTATTACTCTTGGAACCTGTTGCTATAATTAGCTTGTCATATGAGATTGTTTTACCACTCTTCAATGATAGGGTGGAGTTTGTACTGTTAATTTTATCTACATGATCATTAACAAGCTCAATCTTATTCTTTTCCCAGAACCAATCTTCATAAGGCTTGGTATCTTCATAACGCATGTGTCCCATGTATATATACATGAGAGCCGTTCTTGAATAAAAATGATCCGATTCTGAAGATATTATGGTGATCCTATGATCTGAAAGTTTACGAATCCATCTTGCCGCAGTAACGCCACTAATTCCGTTACCAATAATTACAATCTCCATCTTTAGGTTTTGCTGTTAAACTACAATGAAACAATAGAATATTGTCTATTCAATACCTTTTAGCATTAAAAATACAATTAACGTCTGTTAAAAGACGATATATTATTTAGTCATCAAAAACAGAATACGTCATTTAGTACACTGACTTAATTGTTTTTTCTTAAATTCGAGAACTAAACTTAAACATTTTTAAATCTAAATAACTATATCAAATATGAAAAGACTATTACTATTAAGTTTTATACTATTTGCGGCTATCACTTTTGGGGTTTCGCAGGTTACGTATTTTACTGAAGACTTAGAATCTGGCGCGCCAGCAGATTGGACGACAACTGGAGAGTGGGCTTTTGGAGGTCCTGCCGAGCATACAAGTCAATATGCAGATTTTTCAACTGGTTCCAACCCATCCTTGTTTTATGCCTTCAATGATGATGCGCAGGGTGGTGCACATGTAGGTGGAGGACGTGTTGTAACAGGAGCTATAGATTTAACAGCGGTAACAGGAGATGTTTGGCTTGAATTTGAATACTGGTTTTTAAATGCAGATTTTGATGGTGCAGATGAAGTAGCATCCGTTTATGTCAGTAAAGATGATGGTACAACTTGGGACTTAGTTGCAGATTTAGCAGGAGTTGCAAATTGGTCGTATGTACCTTTAAGACTTTCAGAATATGCTGGAGAAAGTATCCAAATCGCCTTTGACTACGATGATGGAGCAGGTTGGAATTTTTTCTTTGCAATTGATAATATATCAATTCTAGATGCACCTATTAACTCTCAAAGAAGAGGTTATACATTTAGCATAAATGGTGGTAATCTGTTCAGTCAGGTTTTACAAGATATGGACTATCAAGTAGCCGGTGTTATAACTAACTCAGGTTATGAGCCTATAACATCTTTTGATGTATTGGCTACAGAAGGTGGGGTCACAGAGACATATTCTTTTGATGGATTTAATATTCCTTTAGGGGGTGCCGCACGCTATGAACTACCAAATACTATCAAAGCTGATGGATTTAAGATAGTGCAATTTGAAATTTCAAATGTAAATGGAGAAGAAGCTCCTGATGATAATATAGTAGATAACTCAGCCAACTTAACGTTACAGCCGATTAATACAATTCATCCAGACAAAGCAGTACTGGTAGAGGAAGCAACAGGTACATGGTGTACTTGGTGTCCAAGAGGAACTGCCTATATGGATGAAATGAGTAAGCGTTTTGGAGATCATTTTGCAGGTATTGCAGTACATAACAGTGATCCAATGGCAAATGTAGAGTATGATGCAGGTGTAGGAGCGTATCCTGGATTCGCGGGTTATCCTTCTGTGATTTGGAATAGAGATGGAGCACCTATTAATCCAGATGCAATTGTTGCACCTTCTATAGCAGAAATGAGCACAGCTCCTGCAGCTAAATTAGAAGTAGGTATAGACCTAGATGGCATTTTAATGAGTCCAAGAATTTCAGTTAGCTTCTTAGAAGATATGTCAGATGACTTCTCTGTATTTATGGCGATAACAGAAGATGGTTTACAAGAAGACGGACCAGGATGGGCACAGGTAAGTGGAGCATATTCTGGAGGTGCAAATGGACCAATGGCTGGTTTTGAATATTTACCAGCATCTGTTCCAGCAGCTGTATGGCCATATGATCACGTAGCAAGAGCTGTAATAGGTGGTTTTAATGGTACAACAGGACAAATCACTGGAACGTTTGCAGCTGGCGATGGGGATTCATATGTTTTCCCTGATTACATTCTAAACTCAGATTGGAATACAGAAAATATGCATATTATTGGAGTTCTTCTTGATGGTTCAGGACAGGTTGTGAATGCAGTTACCACTAAATTTAGTGATGCATTAGCAAATGGAACTACAAGTGTAGAAGACCACATTGATTTAAGCTATTTAGATGTGTATCCAAATCCAGTTACTGACAACGCAACAGTAAGCTTAGCTTTAAAAGCTAAAACAAATGTGCAGATGTCATTAATGAACTCTTTAGGACAAAAGATGTCTTCAGTTAACTATGGAGATTTAGTTGGAAACCAAAGATTAGACTATAATATGAGTGCCCTAAATTCAGGGGTATACTACTTGAATATTTATGTAAATGGTGAGCTGATTACTAAGAAAATATTTAAATCTTAGAATACAGATCGTATCAGATATAGGAAGGGTCTGGAACTATTGTTTCAGGCCCTTTTTGATATTATTAGGAACTTAGGAACTTAGGAGCATAAATGAATCTCTAAATTTTTGTGTAAAGCCATAAAAATGTCGCTCAAGTGGCTAGATTTAGCAATTTATTAACAGCAAAAAGCCTTTTACACTCTTCAATTATTAGATTTTTTCCCTATTTTTACAGTAAATGCATATAGAATGAAGCAAATTTTACTACTACTTTTTATTTTCGTTTCAGGCGGGTTAGTTGGACAAACTATTTCTATAAGTCCAAATAACATTGATGAGACTGCAGCGCCTTCTGAGTGGGATATACAAATGGACTTTGATGTACACAATACAGATATGTCCAATTCAGCATCATTCTTGTGGAGGATAGCAAATCAGGATGATATACCATCACCGTGGAAAGCATACATTTGTGATTCTAATTTATGTTATGCACCCGGTATTTATACTTGTCCTTCTTCTAATCCTAATACCTTCTCTGCAGATCAATCTTCAACGTTCAATTTTCATGTTCAGCCTAACGCTGGAGAACATGATTTTACCTTTGTGTTTGAATTGTTTGACGTAAACGATCCGAGCAATGTATACAATAGCATTGAAATTAGATTAAATACAAATACTTCTACATCAACAGATGATGAAGATTTAGCTGCAAGATTAGCAGTGTATCCAAATCCTACTTCAGAATTCTTCCAAATAAAGGGAGACAATAATATTGCAAGCTTAGCTTTGTATAATATAGTAGGTAAGCAAATTGAAAAATTTGATCATACTCCTGGAAAGCTATACAACATCTCTAAATTCCGTAAAGGGGTTTACTTAGTACGTTTATTTGATGCACAAGGAAATGCACTCAAAGCGCTAAGAGTAAGTAAGAAATAAACTAGTATTTAAAAGAATATGTAAAAGCCTCTTCGTTTGAAGGGGCTTTTTTTTTTATGTCTATTTGTTCAGTATCTGGTATCTAATCTCTATTGATAACATTCTTTCACTCCGTTCGTCGATAATCCAAGCATTTTAGTATAGTACTATGCTATGTTAGACTACTATGTATTGCATAGTAGTCTATAATGGTATAGATTTGTAATAGAACACAAAGGATAACAATGAAACTAGAAAATATGAAAGCACAAATGAGGAAGGGAGTTTTAGAGCTCTGCGTTCTATCTCTACTGGAACATGCAGAAGCTTATCCTTCTGACATAATTAAGCAGTTGAAAGAATCAAAGCTTATAGTAGTAGAAGGCACCTTATACCCCTTGCTTAATCGGCTAAAGAATTCTAGCCTACTTAGCTATCATTGGATAGAATCGAAGGCAGGACCTCCCAGGAAATATTACTTTATAACAGATGAAGGGAAGGGAGTACTAACAGAAATGCGAGAGACATGGAAAGAACTTAATCATGCCGTTGAAAGTACTACAAAACAAAAGCAAAAACTAAAACAAAAATAAAGCTCGATAAACTAACCATTTTTAAAGCTCGAACCAACAAAATAAATTAAATGAAAAAAGTTGAAAATATAAATCTAGGAACTATAAAGTTTGTAATAGATACGGATGCGTACGATGCATTAGAAAACTACTTGGACACAATAGAATCTCATTTCAGAAAATCAGAAGGCTGTGAAGAAATAATGGAAGATATTGAAATTAGAATGGCGGAATTGTTTCATGAAAGTTTATTCTCTGCTAATTCTATCATAAGTATGAAGCATGTAAATGAAGTAATTGCAATCATGGGTACTCCTGAAGACTTTGGTGCAACAACGCGTACACGAGTGAATGGAAGCGATACGAAGAGTAGAAAAAAATATCAGGCAAAAAGACTCTTTAGAGACCAAGACGAAACTGTGGTAGCTGGTGTTTGTTCAGGCTTGGCTGCATACTTTGGAGTATCTGATCCAGTTATCGTCAGAATGATATTCATCATAGCAACTATAGTAACTGGAGTACCTCTCATCATATATGCTATACTTTGGATGATAATTCCAGTGGCAAGGAACGCAAATGATAGGTTGGCTATGCGTGGCGAACCTATCAATGTAGACAGTATTTCTAAGCAGGTGGAAGAAGAACTCTATAATCTTAAGGATACACTAGAAGAAGTGGGTAAATCCTTTGGAGGTAAAAAAAAAGGATAGCCAGTAGAACAAAGTCAATCATTCCATATAGAAATGCTTTCTTACTCTGATTCTACTTTTAGTTCTTTGCCCATATAAATTAAAGTAGATGTGTTTGAAATAGCTGGAACATCAAACTTTGAAGTAATAATTTGGAATACCCCATTTTCGTCTTTAAGTAACAATGGAATTGTACTTTCTTGCGCCTGCATTTTATTTAAATATTCACCTAGCACCTCTTGCGAATCAACAGACAACTCATGCAGTTTTGGATAATCTCTGGCTACCTCGCTAAAGTTAATATAGTCATCTGTATTTGAGAATAAACCATTTGAAGGGTTGTTGTTCGGGTCATTCATTTCATCCACGGAAACAAGTCGATACGCCCCATTTTCACCAAAGGTATCTTTAAATTTATTGACAACATGTTTGTTTACATCTGAGCTTCCCGTTAAGGCAAGTAAATAGCCCATGTTATTTAGATCCATATTATCTTTTAGATCATCTTTGTATACATTGGCTTCATATGCACGTAAACCTAAGGCTGTGGACTTATCAATATTAGAAGCATTGCTATCCACTAAGGCGACCTCACGACCATTATCGCTGAGGTATTTAGCAAGTATACGTGCAGCTTTGTTTGCACCTACGAATAAGATACCATTTGTAACAGTATTGGAAACTCCCAAGAGTCCTGCAATAAGTTTGGCAGTAGTAGCATTGAGTACAACGGTACCTAATACAATCATAAATACAAGAGGAGTGATATACTCTGCTCCAGCATAACCCAATTTTACTAGCTTAAGTCCAAAAAGAGAGGCAATACCTGCCGCTACAATACCACGTGGTCCTACCCAGCTGATAAAGAGTTTATCATTGGTGGTAAGTTCAGAAGTACGCGTGCTCAGAAATACACTAATAGGTCTAAGCACAAAGACAACAAAACCAAAAACAGCTAGACATCTCCAATCTAAGAGGAGGTGCAGGTCTTTCATATCTATATTTGCAGAAAGAAGAATAAACAAAACAGAAATTAAAAGCACACTAAGAGACTCTTTAAAATAGAGTATCTCTTTAATATGGGGGACATCATCCATATTCCCTAAAAGTAATCCCATGACAACAATGGTAAGAAGACTAGAGTCATGCACTATGATGGCTGAGCCAACAAAGGTTGCAAGAACCATTGCAAGGGTAAAGACATTTAATAAATAATGCGGGACCCAATGTCTCTGTATAAATATGCGTAAGACATGTGCTGCAAAAAATCCAAGAGAACATCCTACTAGTGCAATTTGTAAAAATTGAATAAAGGCATGTTGTGTGAAATGATCTCCTCCCGAAGATCCCAATGAAATGATAAACTCAAAAACAAGAACTGCAGTTAGTGCTCCTATAGGATCAATCAGAATACCCTCCCATTTCAAAACATTAGCGACATCTTTTTTGAGCGGTACATTCCTAAGTATAGGTGCAATTACCGTAGGGCCAGTTACTATAATTAAACCAGCAAACAAGAACGACATGGTCCACGGTAGAGTAAGAACATAGTGCGTAAAAATAGCTGCACCAAAAAATGTAACAAGAGCACCCAGGGTAACCAAGTTAAAGATTGCAGGACCAATCCCTTTAATCTCATTTCGCTTGAGGGTCAGTCCACCTTCAAATAAGATGATACCTATGGCGAGTTCTACAAAGTAAAATAGGTTGCCACCAGGGAATAATCCACTTTCAGTACTTTGATTCCAGATAGGTTCTAACCACTTGGCACCAGACTCTGTATAAAAGGTAGAAAATGGGCCTACAGCTAGACCAATGAGTATTAGGGGTAGAATGGCGGGAACCTTTAACTTCCACGCTATCCATTGTGCTAATATTCCTAATACTATAATGCTTCCTAACTCTACCATATGCAATTTTCTATCTACCCAAATATCTTATTTTCTTTTTTTATTGCAGAATTTAAACCACTAAACAATGCAGCTTTTCATTAGTTTTGCGTCCTTAACGTGTGAATAGTGTCAATAGCGCAAGAAATAGATAAGAGAAAGACCTTTGGTATAGTATCCCATCCCGATGCTGGGAAAACTACCCTAACGGAAAAGTTACTGCTTTTTGGGGGCGCTATCCAGATAGCAGGTGCTGTTAAATCCAATAAAATCAAGAAACATGCTACATCTGATTTTATGGAAATTGAGAGGCAAAGAGGAATTTCTGTAGCCACCTCAGTTATGGCTTTCAATTATGGAGGCAAAAAAATTAACATTTTAGATACTCCTGGACACAAAGATTTTGCAGAAGATACCTACCGCACGCTTACAGCAGTAGATAGTGCTATCGTGGTGATAGATGTTGCTAAGGGTGTAGAGAATCAAACAGAAAATCTTGTAAAGGTATGTAAGATGCGTACCACACCTATGATAGTGTTTATAAATAAGTTAGATAGAGAAGGAAAGGATGCTCTGGATTTATTAGATGAAGTGGAAGTAAAACTGGGTCTAAAAGTATGTCCGCTTTCTTGGCCTATAGGCATGGGGCAACGTTTTCGTGGTGTGTATAACATGTATGAAAACAAACTAGTACTCTTCTCTCCACATGGGAAACAAAGTGAGGAAAATCTAATTACCATTGAAGATTTAAATGATACGATTCTTGAAGAAAAAGTAGGTGAGGAGCTTGCTGCTGAATTAAGAGAAGAGGTGGAAATGATTACAGGAATATATCCGGATTTTGATAAAGAAGCGTATCAGAGAGGTGAGCTATCTCCCGTATTTTTTGGAAGTGCACTAAATAATTTTGGAGTAAAAGAATTACTGGACTGCTTTGTTGAAATTGCACCATCACCTCTGCCTAGAGAGACAGAAGAACGGATGATAGAACCTACAGAACCTGGCTTTACAGGCTTTGTATTTAAGATTCATGCAAATATGGATCCTAAACACAGGGATAGGATTGCCTTTCTGCGCATCTGTTCGGGGATCTTTCAAAGAAATACGAACTATCTACATGTTAGACAGGAAAGGAAACTTAAATTCTCTAATCCTACCGCTTTTATGGCATCAAAAAAGACTGTCGTCGAAGAAGCATACCCTGGCGATATCATTGGTCTGTATGATTCTGGTAATTTTAAAATAGGGGATACACTCACAGAAGGTGAGGTCTTGCACTTCAAAGGAATTCCTAATTTTTCACCAGAGCAATTTAGATTTGTGAATAACGCAAATCCATTAAAGTCGAAACAGCTTGCAAAGGGTTTAGACCAACTGATGGATGAGGGAGTAGCGCAGTTATTTACTAAAGAAAACAACAATAGAAAAATAATAGGTACAGTAGGAGCACTACAGTTTGAAGTGATTCAGTATAGGTTAGAACATGAATACGGAGCTAGCTGCACCTACGAAGCGATTAACTTACACCAAGCACTTTGGCTAAGTTGGACAGACGATAAGAAGTTTAATGAGTTTTTAAAAAGACGGATCCAGTACATAGCAAAAGACAAGGATGGGAAGTATGTTTTCTTGGCAGAGTCAGCTTACATCCTGCAAACAGTTATGGGAAACAATCCTGACATTAGTTTTCATAAAACAAGTGAGTTTTAGCTTGACGGCCTTTCTGCTTACCCATGTAGGTAGCTTTCACGGCTGTCTGCTTTCTTTGGAAAACAGCTTTCCTGATTTCACGCTTGATTAGTTTTACGTCTTAATTTTACCTAGTGCACTCCCATGGTATAGGTTGACGTCAGAATAGTGGAAAACTTTCTTTAAATTTAATAATATGACAGTAGAAGAAAGGCGTCGCCGAAGATTTAGCGAATCGTTCCGTAAAGAGCAGGTCTGCTTAATCGAATCGG
>CALIAU010000013.1 GCA_938045585.1 uncultured Saprospiraceae bacterium | reverse complement strand
CCATTCAATAAAACCCCATTCTGATAAAGGAACAAGATTTTTATTGCTTCCACATCTGAATCCCATTCAAAAAAATAATACCCATCCAATTTTAATAACGAAGTATTATTATCCATTCTTTGCATGGTTAATGGTTCTAATGGCATATCATTGCACCCTAATGTTGTCAAGCTTATACAGCTTAATAGAAAGTAACTAAACCAATTATTCATATTACTTAGATTTAATTTAGTAAGAGTTAATTATAATAGAATCCATTCGTTACTATTAAACAAATTTATCTACACATCTCTTACGCACACCTCTCCCCAATCACCTCTCTACAATTTTGCAAGGCTCTAAATTTTAAATTTTTTACGACCGCTGAACTTTTATAACCCAGGTCTTCTGCTATTTCTCTGAGAGAAAGTTTATGGACATAGTATAACTCCAAAATTTTACGATGACGGTCATTTAATTTGCAAAGGGTGTTGGCTAATTCCGATTTTAATTCTTCATCTGATTGGAGGAATACCTGGGCGGAACTTTGGTGTTTTGTAATTTCAATATATCGTTGTTCTTTTAACCGAACTCGTTGTTGCTTACACCAGAGGTTGCGCATAATACCAAAGACATAGGCTCTAATATATTCGCTGTGTGCAAGTTTTCCTTTCATCATATTTTCTTTTAGGATGATAAGGGCATCTGTAAATAGTTCTTCGGCCTCGATCTTGCATAGCTTGAATTTTTGAATTGCTAAGCGGATTAGATAGGATTTTTGGCTGTGAAAAATTTCGTGCAAGTCTAGATCTAAGTTTGTTTGTACAGTAAGTTGATTATTCATAGTCTATATTGTTTTCACAATTTTAGCTCTGAACTGTTTCAAATAATGCACAATTAAGTGAAAGTTAATAATAGATTTTTACGTATTGTAAACTCATGTGTGAAAATATGGGTGGAATTTTACCAATTTAGGTTCATCTTAAAGAGGTTTTGCTGAATCGTGAATTTTTGCCTTCTAGCTTTTACTCTGCCTTAGCCATCTATCCACAGAAAATCTGTCCCATTCTTTAGGTAATAGGAGTAGTGGAATAAGCAGGAGTGTGCGGGCCATAACATGGGAGGTATCCCAGATAGGTTCGCTAAGTCCGTGGCCAAAACTGACAATGACTAAGACAGATGCCAGAGCATATAAGGCCCAGTCTCTCTTTATGCCAAGAATCAAAAGAAAGCCTGCTATCAATTCTACATATGAAGTATAATAGGCAGTGGCCTGTGTCAAAAATTCTGGAAGAAGGTCAGCATAGGCTTCTTTGAAGAAGTTGTTATAGACATTACTTACTCCAAACTTAAAGACCTTACCAAAGCCTTGCATGAAAAATATGAAGCCTAGTAAAAGGCGTAGCGTAAGTATGGCGATTGATCGATTGCGTTCCATAGTTCTATTATTAGAGGTAAAGTATGAAATAAATTAAAACTATATCTTAGTGAAAAGCTATCTCATGCGAAACACGCTTATCCTTTTCTGCCTTTTCTTCCTTTCTTGTAAGCCCGCGACAAAAAACACAAGGCCAAGTACTCCTCTTGTAATTCAAAAAAATGAAAATGCTATCACCATTGCCTTTGGATCTTGTTCGGATGAAGACAAAGCGCAACCGCTTTGGGATAACATTATAGCAGAGGGGCCCGACATATGGATTTGGTTAGGTGATAATATCTATGGGGATACACAGGACATGGGAAAGATGCGTCGCAAGTATGCCATGCAAAAAGAAAATGCAGATTATCAACTCCTTTCCGAGAACACTCTGATCACAGGAGTCTGGGATGATCACGATTTCGGTAAAAATGATGCGGGAAAAGAATATCCAATGCGCAAAGAAAGTCAGGCTGCGTTTCTGGATTTCTTTGATGTACCTGAGGACTCACCGCGTAGAAATCGGGAAGGCACCTATCATAGTTTTGTGCACGAAGCACAGGGAGTACAGGTAAAAATTATCTTATTAGATACGCGTTACTTTAGAGATAAGCTAGTAAAAGTCAACGGCAAAAATGCTGCTAACACCAGAGGCACTGTCTTAGGAGAAACACAGTGGAACTGGTTAGAAAAAGAACTGAATAACTCTACTGCTGATTATACTATCATCGCTTCTAGCATTCAAGCAATTCCTGAAGAACATATCTATGAGAAGTGGGCAAACTTCCCCAATGAACGGGATCGCTTGTTTAATATGATAGCCCAAAGTAAGGTAGCACATCCGATCATCCTTTCTGGTGATAGACACATCGGTGAAATTTCTAAACAGGAATGGAAAGGCACTATGCTCTACGATATTACCTCGTCCAGCCTTACACACGGTTGGCGTAATCCTGCTCCGGAAGCAAATCAACATCGCATAGGGAATATTGTCTATAAGGAAAATTATGGGGTATTGGTTTTAGAGAAGGAGGGATATGAGGTTAGGCTGATGTCGGAAGAGGGTGTGGAGGAGAGAATGGAGTTAGACGCTAGACGCTAGACGTTAGACGCTAGATTTGACGGAGAGGACTAACGGACCAACGGACTAACAGACGGACGGACTGTTGAGAGCGACGTGTACACAAAATGTGTTCTTCAGTTAGGGGCAAAAAAAAACGGAAGATTTATATCTTCCGCTGGTAATGCTAATAAGGGTATTTCGTTTCTCAAAAAAACAGCGAGTTCTCAGTTCGCCTAAAGGGTGTAGTTTCTCAAAAAAACAAGTGAGTTCTCAGTTCACTTTAATAAGGGTGTTGTAGTTTCTCAAAAAAACAAGCGAGTTCTCAATTCGCTTTAAATCCGGGTGTCTTTCTCAATATTTAAGTAAGTTTCTCAATCTTACGTGTAACTTAAATCCATTTTTCAATCTTGTTACACTCTTAAGACGGGGTAGGAATAAAAAGACACAGTTTTAGGCCTGGTATTGGAAGAATTGACAATAGCTTAACAAATTTTGAAGGAATCCTTAATGCTTCAGCAAACTAGCTTACAGTTTTAAGTTAGTCCGTTAGTCCGTTAGTCCTACCTGCATACGCACGCAGGCAAGCTGTTCTGTCCGTTGAGTCCGTTGCGTCCTGCCTGCTTACGCACGCAGGCAAGCCGTTAGTCCCTCAGACTAGATCCAATCTACCTTCTTATCAATCTCTTCTCTTTTGCCTTCTAATTCTATACCTTCTTTTGGCCAACCCATATATAAGACACCGAGACAGCGTTGCCCTGCTTCAAGTTTTAAAAAGTCGGTGTTATTTACTAGAGTCTTGGGTGAACTCCAATAGGTGCCGATGCCATGGGCATGACAGGTCAACCACATGTTTTGGACGGCCATGGAAACCGCAGCGATTTCTTCCCATTCGGGAATAGATTCCTCAGGATCGCGTTGCATACATATGGCAATCACGTGCGAGGCACGCTGGGGGTTTTTCAAGGCTTTCTTGTATTTACGTTCGAGAAATTTATCCTCTGGAGTAATCCGTTTATATTCTTCCGCAAGAAAATTGCCTAGATCTACTCTTGAATCTCCACTAAATACCTTGAAAAACCAGGGTTCTGTGTGCTTGTGGGTGGGTGCCCATCGTGCCGATTCTAATATTTCCTCTATGATTTCTCTGGGTATCTGCTCTTCTGTATACATATGTGGATAGACTGCTCTTCTGGATCTTATGAGCTCTGCGAGGCAATTTGGGTCCATATTTTTCATAAGTCTTAATTTATTTTTAGGTTAATCTAAATTTTAATAACTTTAGAGATATAACACTATCTACAATGATAAGTTTTGCAGAAGAGAATTACCTCAAAGCTATATTTAAAATAACGGAAAGAGACCGTAAATCCGCAGGAACGAATGCTATTGCTGGTATATTGAACACATCCGCCGCCTCTGTCACAGATATGATACAGCGCCTATCTGAGAAAGAACTGGTGAGTTATGAAAAATACAAGGGAGCCAGCCTATCGCCTGCGGGTAATAAGATAGCCACCGATCTGATACGTAAGCATAGATTATGGGAGGTCTTTCTTGTGGACAAACTCCATTTTTCCTGGGAGAAGATTCATGATATCGCCGAACAAATGGAGCATATAAAATCAGATGACCTCATCGATAAGTTGGACAACTATCTGGGTAATCCACGCTTTGATCCGCACGGTGATCCTATTCCTACCAAGGAAGGGAAGTTTATGATACGTAATCAGTATTCTCTGGACCTACTCTTGGAAGGAGAAACAGGTGTGCTCGTAGGTGTTCGTCATCATGAAACGGATTTTCTAAATTATCTAAACGAACTTAAAATAGCGCTGGGTACTGAACTACGCATACTCAAGAAATTAGAATTTGATAAATCGACCCGCGTACGTATCAACAACGCGGAAGAGGTAATTTTTCCAAAAAAGATTGCAAGAGATCTCTACGTCAAAAAGAAATAAATGAATACTCAAAAGAATACTACACGCTCACGCTTCCCCTTTTTCTTCCTAATCTTGTTTGCTTGCATGTTTGCTACGCTAAGTGCTACTGCACAAGACAAACTAAAGGTTCTGGGATCCGCTTCTATGTTTAGCGACATGGCAAATGAGATTGGAGGGGATAAGATTTCACTCAAAACAATTGTACCTATTGGTGGTGACCCGCATCTGCATGAGACAACACCAAAAGATGCTATCAAGGTAAGTGAGGCGGATGTTATACTTATTAATGGACTAACCTTTGAAGGATGGATAATTGAGTTAATCGAAAACGCTGGAACTTCTGCAGATGTTATTTTAATAACGGAGGGGGTGAATCCTATTTCTAGTACGGTCTACAAAAATGCTTCTGACCCGCATGCTTGGATGGATGCAAAAAATGGGCTAGTCTATGCTAAGAATATCTACGAAGCTTTCGTAAAAAACGATCCTGCAAATGAGGATTACTACAAAGAAAATTATCTCGCCTACAAAAAGAAATTGGAAGACTTAGATAGCTACATTCGACTAGCCATTGAAAGTATTCCTAGAGACCAACGGGTTCTCATTACTTCACACGATGCTTTCTCTTATTATGGCAAAGCCTATGGCCTGCGACTAGAGGCTATCATGGGCATATCCACGGAGGCAGACGCGCAAACATCGGACATCGTACGTGTGACCGAGGTCTTAGAAAAATATAATGTTCCTGCTGTCTTCATTGAGAGTACCATCAACCCTAAATTAATTAAGCAGGTCGCTAAGGATAATAACGTGGCTATTGGGGGCGAACTCTACGCGGATTCCTTAGGACCAAAGGGGTCAGAGGGAGAAAGTTATTACAAAATGCTCAAGCATAACACCGATGTTATTGTGTCTGCATTAAGAAATAAAAATATGAGCAAGACTGCGCATGATGATGCCGATACAGGCAATCCTCTCTGGTCTTATTTCGCCATTATTGGATTGCTTGCTGCTGGTTTTATTCTAGTGCTTTTTAAATTAAATAAATAATGTCCGACTATACTATACAGGTAAAAGGGGTTTCCGTTAGCTATCACACCAAGCGTGTGTTGACAAATATCAATCTGAATATTGCTGGTGGTAGCGTGGTAGGGGTTGTAGGACCAAATGGTGCAGGTAAGTCCACGCTCTTCAAAAGTATTCTTGGTCTCATAGAATATAACACAGGCGAAATAAAGGTTTTGGGTCAGGACATTGAAGATGTACGTAAGCGTGTTGTCTATGTTCCCCAAAAGGATGATGTGGATTGGACCTTTCCCGCTACCGTCATGGACATAGTCCTCATGGGACGCTACCCACACAAAAAAATATTACAGCGTATCAACAAGGAGGACAAACGTATTGCCATGGAAGCCTTGGAAGAAATGGGCATTGCCGAACTAAGCAATCGACAAATAGGGGCACTCTCTGGTGGACAGCAACAACGTGTTTTTATCGCGCGTTCGCTCGCTCAAGGCGGAGATATCATGCTCCTAGACGAACCCTTTGTAGGCGTAGATATGACTACGGAAGAAAAAATTATTCAGCTGCTAAAAAAACTTGCTGCACAGGGAAAAACCTTACTTGTTGTCCACCACGATCTCGCCGTCGTTGACGAATATTTTGATAAGGTAATCCTACTCAACCAACGATTGATTGCCTACGGGGATACGGATGTCACTTTCACTAAAGAGAATATGGCCAAGACCTATGGGCCGCAGTTGACGATATTGCATAAAACTGGACTTATTTAGCCCAAGGGGCAAAATGGGTTTCCGCTACGCTGGTTTAGTGTTGGTGTCTTGGTATCTTGGCATCCTGGTGTCTTGGTTTATTATACCAATAATGTGCAAGCCGATGCTTACTCCATTCCAAAATAGCTTTCAGATTCCATTTACCATAACCAAACCATGACACCAGTCCGCAGGACGGATACCATGAAACCAGCGAAGCAGAAACCGTTCGCCTTCGGCGAACTATCGCATGTTTTCAATATACTTATAGGCTGAGCCAGTGTTCAAGAGCACGACAGATTCTTCTTCTTTTATCCATCCTTGGTCTAGTAATTTTTTTGCAGCCTCCCAAACGGCAGCACCTTCTGGAGAAACAAACAATCCCTCCGCTTTTGCTAATTCGGAAATACCTCTGTGCATTTCTTCATCGCTGACATCGATGGCAGTGCCCTTGCTTTCATAGAGTGTTTTTAGAATCAGTTTATGTCCAAAGGCATGGGGAACGCGCAATCCGTTTGCAATGGTAACGCCAGGGTTTTCGTAGGGAAAGGATCCCGAGTCATTATTTTCGAAGGCTTGCACTATAGGATTACATTGTTCAATCTGTACAGCAACCATGCGGGTAGGGATATCTTCAATCCATCCCATTTCTAACATCTCTTTGAAGGCTTTCCATATACCGATTAATCCTGTGCCGCCACCTGTTGGGTAGAGTATGACATCCGGTAGTTTCCATTGCATTTGTTCGGCAATCTCATAACCCATTGTTTTCTTTCCTTCAAGACGATAGGGTTCTTTTAAAGTAGTCACATCCCACCAATCGTCCTGCATGTCTGCACGCATCTGTTTACCTGCATCACTGATGTTTCCTTCAATGGTATTTACTTTGGCACCCGTAATCCCGCAGTCTATTTGGAACACCTCGGGTGTTTGTTTAGGCATATAAGCGTGAATGGTCATACCTGCCTTTGCACCGTAGGCACTCAACGCTGAACCAGCATTTCCGGCAGTAGGGATGGAAGATACTTTGACTCCTAATTCTTTAGCCTTGGAAATGGCCATAGAAAGACCACGCGCCTTAAACGAACCGGTAGGGTTCTGGCCCTCATCCTTGATATATAGATTAGAAAAACCATAGTCCAAATTATTGGCCTGCAGTAAGGGGGACATCCCTTCACCCAGCGAAACGATATGCGCATCATCAAAGACAGGTAGCATTTCACGGTATCGCCACATATCCCAAGACCTATCCTTAAGCACATTTTTGTCGGGCGCCTTTTTACAATCGTACTTAGCCTCCAAGGGTTGATTATCTACAGGGCAAAACCTTTGCAGTTGCTTAGGATCATAATGCGCTCCGCATTCATGACATTCTAGATGTGTAAAAAGGGTCATTCGCTTTTTTTTAAAAAGCTACAAAATATATTTTGGCTTTCATAATTCAAGGGGGTTCGCCGTTGGCGAAGGGTTTTCGTGCTGCGCACTTGGGGTTCGCCGTTGGCGAAGGGTTTTCGTGCTGCGCACTGGTGTGTTCGCCTTTGGCGAAGGGTTTCCGTGCTGCACACTGGTGCGTTCGCCTTTGGCGAAGGGTCTTCGTGCTGCGCACTGGTGTTCGCCGTTGGCGAAGGGAGTCATGGCCTGCCTGCGTTCCTTGGAAGGCAGGTTTCGTGGTTTCCGCTGCGCTGGTTTCGCGGCAGGTTTCAAAATTCTGAACACGTCGCTCATCTCTTCATCCCTCCGTCCTGCCTGCGTGCGCAAGCAGGCAGGCTCTCCGTCTCTTCATCTTAATCTAGCGTCTAGTGTCTAGCGTCTAAAGACTATCTCCTCGGAATCTGAACCGTATACGTATTAGACTTCACCGTCAATTTTCCCTCTCTTAACCAGGGGTTGTAATATTTGAGCATGCGATAGCTGATGCCATTATCCTTTGCAAACTGGCCTAGGTTAGACACGGTTTTATCGATAATAACTGGGTAGGTATCATCAAAGGGAGGATAAAGGTCCTCATGGTCTACGTAGAAGCCAAAGGATTCTGGATTGGACATAATTTCTTTGATGGCAATAATACGGAAGACATATTCTCCCGTTTCTTTATTTAGATTCAGGTCGTAGTAGGAATCCATCTTTTGTTTCTTGAGCGCTTTGGCATAGGCAGTAGGGCCTACATTGTATGCAGCTGCTGCATCCGTCCATGTTCCGAAACGATTGTGTAGATAGTTAATATATTTTGCTGCTGCACGTGTAGATTTTTCTACGTGATAGCGTTCGTCCACTTCAGAATAGATTTCTAATCCGTATTGTTTTCCAGCAGCTTTCATAAACTGCCAGAAGCCTTGGGCGCCAGCATGTGACTTTGCATTTTCAAGTCCACTCTCGGCGACTGCTAGGTATTTAAAGTCTGAAGGAATTCCGTTTTCCGCTAAGATTCTTTCTATCATAGGGAAGTATCTATTTGCCCGCTTAAGATAGAGTACCGTGCTAGAATGCCAATATGCATTTTTAAGCAACTGCTTATCTAGGCGCTCTCTGCTGTCTGAAGTTTGTGGTACAGATTCTCCGGCAAAATCAAAGACCTTTGAGGTCTTAACCGCTTTTACAGTTTGCGGTAGTGGAATATAATTGGCCACTACTTCTCTTACCTCATCTACCTTGTCAAAGGAGACAAGTAAAATAAAGCAGGCTACACAACCAGTAATAAATCCAAAGAATGAGAGTTTCATAGTCAAACATTTTGAGTATTGGCAACAGGATATACTGCGCCCACATAGGAATTTTTAAAAACGTCAAGATAGCAACTGAACAACTCAGTTAGAGTAGTCTAAGGTCGGAATGCTAGTAAAATTATATAAAATAAATTAGAAGTACAAGTTCCAGCGTTTTATGCGTTACACTAAGTACATAGCTGATCAAATTATTCTGTATTTTTTAGAGCGAGCCCTGCCTGCTTGCGCACGCAGGCAGGCTGTAATACTCCGACCCTTTCTGGAGTGTACGCGGAAGAAAGGGGCACGCCCTAGAAAAGAAGCTACAATGCTCTATCAGATAGGCAGGACTGCACGATTCTTAAAGATTGGCAGCATATTTGATAGATACATATTACAGAAATGCATAATGTGTTTTAATTACCATAACAATAACCTAAGGTCATGAAATTATCTATTTCGTATATCTTCTTCCTCTTCGTAGCAAGTGTATTTACTCCATCTAGTGGTGAATTAGCGGATGCTTATATTAATACATATAAGGATATTGCGATTTCGGAAATGCATAGGACGGGGATTCCTGCAAGTATAAAACTAGCGCAGGGGCTACTCGAATCGGACTGGGGCCGCAGTGATCTAGCGAGATCTGCAAATAATCATTTTGGGATCAAGTGTGCGAGTGATTGGACAGGGGGAACGTACTATAAACATGATGATGATAGAAACGCGCAAGGGGAATTGATTAAGAGTTGCTTCAGAGGCTATGATAATCCGAGCGAGTCCTACATCGCGCATTCAGAATTTCTTGTAAACAGATCGCGCTATAGTAGTTTGTTTAACTACGACCGTACAGATTATCGTAACTGGGCACATGGTCTCCGCGAGAAGGGCTATGCAACGGATAAAAAATATCCGACTAAACTCATTATGATTATTGAGAAATATGAACTCCATCGTTTTGATCACATGGGGGCTCCACAACAAGAGGTGATTGCACAGACTACTCCTACTGCAGAACAAAATTCAATTGATAATGCGACTGCAAGTACAGGAATGCAGGTAGAAAATACAGCTCCTCAATCACCTATAGAAAATACAGAAGTTGTAGAGGAAAAAACAAAGCGACAGAGTCGTGTAGGAGAAAGTAAGCGCAGACGCACTAAGCGAAAAATAGATAGAGACAGAATGTATCATCATGTGAAGGAGGGTGATAGCATGAAAGATATTGCACGGATGTACAGAATAGAACTGGACATGCTCTATGCAAAAAATAGAATGCCTAAGGGTTCTGAACCCTTGATCGGTGAGTTGATAAAATTAAAGGGTATCAGTAGAACAGATCGTCGACCTAAATTTATCCGTTTCCCTATGGAGGGTCTGCAGGATGAGGTCTTCTTAAACGACTAGTATTTCTTAGGAAATTATATGGGCATATCCCTGCACACTTGCAAGGCAAGCGCTGGGGTCGTGCCATCCATGACTCCACATGCGTTCGGTCCCTGCGGGACTAGGCAGAGCCTATCATTCCTACCACTTATGCGAAGGATATAGGCTCTACCTACAGACTCATTTTGAGAAGACCTTCTAAAATAATTTTCATTATTTTGGCAAAAAAATAGAATAATGCGTAATCTCTTACTCTTAGTAATTAGCATTCTTACTGTAGCAAGTCTGCAGGCACAGAGTTTTCACTTTGGACCCAAGGCAGGTGGAACAATTGCTATTCAACAGTGGAATAATTTAGAAAGAGATCCCCTATTTGCCTATCATGGTGCGGTATTCATAGAAACATTAGACCCAGAAGATAATGGTTCCTTATATGCACAGCTAGGTTTTCATAAGCGTGGAAGTGGTGTGCGTGTCTTCGACATATTCAGTTCGTTCTCAGCAGATCAGAATTTCCAGTTTAATAATTTAGCGCTGGCCCTAGGTGTCAAGAAAAGAATAAACAGAACTGAGTCAAAGGCATTTTATTACCACTTTGGAGTACGTGGCGAGTATACCATAAATACAAATCTCGAGAACTTTGAACGTTTTAATTCCCTCTTCTACCCTATCGATGAATTTGTACGCAAGTTTAATTATGGCCTAAGCTTCGGTGGTGGTATCGAATTTGGTTCCAGTAAATTTTCTGTGCCTTTTATAGAACTCACGATCAGTCCAGACATCTCGCTACAATATCAGCAGAATGCAATTCCCAATGTCATTAATCCCTTTAACGGGCAGACGATGACTCTACAAGAACGAAGCATTAGAAACCTTACGCTAGAACTTACCTTTGGTATGAAGTTTTTGCGGGAGGTGATTTATGTGGATTAGTTTGGGAGGGGGAGACTTTAGACGTTAGACGTTAGACGGAGAGATGCTGGTTTTTATGGTTTTTCGCCAAAGGCGAGGGTATTATGGCCTGCCTGCGTTCCTTGGAAGGCAGGTTTTCGCTTCGCTGGTTTGTTAGTCCTGAACAAGTCTCTCTCTTTTCATCCCCATACGCACTAGAGTGCATTATCTCTTTCCTAAGGACGGTTGCCTACCATCCAAGGAACAACATTCAAGTCGTGACACCCTTCGCCAAAGGCGAAAAAACCATGATACCAGCGCAGCAGAAACCAGGAAACCGTGAAACCAGCGCAGCACGAACCCTTCGCCAAAGGCGAAAAATCACTTCTGATTACAGCACCAAGCCTACACCAAAACTTAAATAGCCAGGTCGTTGTCTAAAACCCTGTCTTGTGTCTCTGAAATAAAAATCTTCTGCAACTCCGTCAAAGCGAGATTCGTAGCGGAGGTCAAAGTGGAGGCGGCGTACTAATACACCGAAACTAAAGCTGAATCCTTTTTCTATTTTACTCTGTCTCTCTTCAAAATTTTCTACATTTTCAAGTATAAAAGTATCATCTATTATAACTGAAAAGACAGGACCAAATCCAAGCTTGTAGGTCTCGTTTATAATTACGCCAGCGTTAATAGGAAAGCTGAGGTAGGATGTTTCTTTTCTTTCTCTTGGGAGAACGACATCATCTAGTACGTAGCTCGTAATTTCAAAATCTGTTTCTACCTTTTTATAGAGAGCCTCTCCTTGTAGAAATAGTAGTTTGTTTGAATAGAATCCTATCAAACCAAACTCTGGGGAGACATTTTGCTGAAGGACCTTGACATCATAGACTAAATAGTCATCAAAGTCATCATACTGGATGAGTTGATTTTTTGAGAAGGGAACAGTGATACTCGCCTTTACACCTAGGCGCACCTGGGCAAGGGACTGCGTGCTCAAAAAGACAAATAATAAAATGAAAGATGTTAATATTCTCATCATCGCCTGACAAATCTAAGCCAAATCGCTCAAAATAGCTCTAGACTCCTTATTTATTTGAGCTAATTATTATGCATACGTCGTCTAGCCGTAATCGATAAGGCTATTTTTTCTTGCTTGTATTAACGAATTAATCGCTGGTAGTAAACATCGACGAAATATAAGCTCTATTTAATGCTGCAATATTCTCTGTTGAAATCTCCTTGGGACATTCTACCTCACAGGCTTTTACATTAGAGCAGAAACCAAATCCTTCTTTGTCCATTTGGGCAACCATACTTTGTACTCGCTTTTTATGCTCTACCTGGCCCTGCGGTAATTTTGCGAGGTGGTTTACTTTTGCTGAGGTAAACAACATCGCAGATCCATTTGGACACGCAGCTGCACATGCACCACAGCCTATGCAGGTAGCGGCATCAAAAGCTTCTGCTGCAATACCACCTTCAATAGGTGTTGCATTTGCATCCTGTGCCTGTCCTGTATTTACAGAAACGTATCCGCCCGCTTGTATAATTCTATCAAAGGAAGAACGTTCTACTACTAAGTCTTTTACCACTGGGAAAGCACCTACTCTGAATGGTTCGATTGTTATCGTATCATTTTCTTTGTATGCACGCATATGCAACTGGCAGGTAGTTGTTCCGTTCTGCGGACCATGTGGACGGCCATCAATGACCATGCTACACGCACCACAGATACCCTCTCTACAATCATGTTCAAAGGCAACAGGATCTTTCTTTTCTGAAATAAGTTGCTCATTTAACACGTCTAGCATTTCTAGGAAAGACATATGTTCGTCCGCTTCTACTGTATGCGTTTCATAGCTTCCTGTTGCTGTCGATGTTTTTTGTCTCCAAATTTTTAAATGTAATTTCATAACAGTATGGATTTAAAAGTCAACTTATTTATAACTTCTAGTTTTTAATTCAACGTTTTCAAATTCTAAGGCCTCTTTGTGTAGGATAGGATTTGTATCATCCCATTCCCATGCGGATACATGTGTATAGTCAGCATCATTTCTCTTTGCCTCTCCTTCTTCTGATTTATACTCTTCTCTAAAGTGTCCTCCACAAGATTCATTACGTTCTAATGCATCTAGTATCATGACCTCTCCCATTTCTAAAAAGTCAGCTACCCGCAATGCCTTTTCTAATTCTGGATTAAATTCGTCTGCACGGCCTGGTACAAAGACATCCCTATAAAATTCTTCACGTAATGCTCTGATCTTTTGTCTTCCTTCTTTTAGTCCTTCAGCATTTCTAGACATACCACAATGATCCCACATAATTTTTCCTAGGCGTCTGTGAAAACTTTCAACAGATTGGTCACCTTGAATGTTCATGATTTTCTCCATGCGGTTTGCCACATCATTTTCTGCTTGTTCAAACTCAGGCATATCGGTACTGAACGCTGGCGTTCTAATTTCGTTTGCTAGGAAACTACCGATCGTATAAGGAATAACAAAATAGCCATCTGCAAGTCCTTGCATGAGCGCTGAGGCTCCTAGTCTATTTGCTCCATGATCAGAGAAGTTAGCTTCTCCTAAGGCAAAGAGTCCTGGCACATTTGTTTCTAGGTTATAATCTACCCAAAGTCCGCCCATTGTATAATGCACCGCTGGATAAATTTTCATTGGCATCTTATATGGATTCTCTCCAGTGATTTTCTCATACATCTGGAATAGGTTACCATATTTTTTAGCAACAACCTCCTCCCCTAATTCTTTGATCTTTGCTTCGGTAGGATTAGAGATACCTGTTGTCAAGGCTTCAGATTTTCCGTAACGGATTATTGCTGAAGCAAAGTCTAGATATACGGCGAGTCCTGTCTTACTCACGCCCTTCCCTTCATCACAAGCTACCTTGGCAGCTCTTGATGCAACATCACGTGGCACTAAGTTTCCAAAGGCAGGATATCTTCTTTCGAGGTAGTAGTCTCTGTCTTCTTCAGGAATATCTAATGCTGTTTTTTCTCCTCTTTGGATTGCCTCTGCATCTGCTACAGATTTTGGCACCCAGACACGTCCATCATTTCTAAGAGATTCTGACATCAACGTCAATTTAGATTGATATTCTCCTGACACTGGAATACAGGTTGGGTGAATTTGTGTAAAGCAGGGGTTGGCCATCAGCGCCCCTTTTCTTACGGCTCTCCATGCTGCGGATACATTGGATCCCATGGCATTAGTACTCAAATAATATACATTCCCGTAACCTCCTGTTCCTAAGACTACAGAGTGTGCAGCAAAACGTTCGAGTTCTCCTGTTAATAAGTTACGTGCTATAATTCCTCTTGCCTTTCCATCTACTTTCACAAGGTCTAGCATCTCATGTCTATTATACATCTTCACGGTACCCTTGGCAATTTGTCTACTGAGGGCCTGGTAGGCACCTAGCAAGAGTTGCTGTCCTGTCTGTCCACGTGCATAAAATGTTCTTGAGACCTGCACTCCTCCAAAAGATCTATTCGCTAATAATCCTCCATACTCTCTTGCAAAGGGAACACCCTGTGCAACACACTGATCTATAATTTCTGTACTTGCTTCTGCAAGTCTGTGTACGTTTGCTTCTCTGGATCTATAATCGCCTCCCTTGATGGTATCATAGAATAAACGGTAAACGCTATCGCCATCATTTTGATAATTCTTGGCTGCATTAATTCCTCCCTGTGCTGCAATACTGTGTGCACGTCTTGGACTATCGTGGAAACAAAAGCATTTTACTTGATAGCCTAATTCTCCTAGAGTAGCTGCTGCAGAAGCGCCGGCTAGTCCTGTTCCTACAACGATAACTTCTATACGTCTTTTATTGTTAGGAGCAACGAGATTCATCGTGGACTTATACTTTGTCCATTTCTCTGAGAGTGGTCCTGGTGGTACTTTATTTTCTAAAGCCATAATTAATTTTTAAAGTATATGTACAATGGAATGATTGCAAATGCTAATGGAACAAGAATAGAGTATGCTAAGCCTAATCCATTAATAAGTGGGGTATATTTTTTATGTCGAAGTCCCAGAGTCTGAAACGCCGATGAAAAGCCATGGGACAAATGGAAGCCTAACGCGACTAAACCAATTAGATAGCTAATCACTATCCATAATTCCTTGAAGGCCATATTTACACGTGCATATAAATCCTTGATTGCTTCTCCCCCATCATAGGTCACCATATCCAGTTTATCCATTTTCATCTTCAACCAGAAGTCTCCCATGTGTATGAATAAGAAAAATAAGACAAGGGTCCCGAGTAGAGCCATATTATTGGCAGCCCAAGTTGCATTGTCTTTTGTCTTTACTGCATAGGTAGTCCCCTTTTTGCTCTTGTTAACAAACCAGAGCATAAGTCCTTGGACAGTATGTAGGATAATGAAAAAATACAAGCCGTATGAAATCATTTTGATGAGCGGATTGCTCGTCATGAATTTCGCATACTTGTTGAAGGATTCCCCGCCATCGTTATACAACAATTGCAGGTTTCCAATGAGGTGAGTAATAAGGAAGGTAATTAGAAAAAGCCCTGTAAGACTCATCACTAACTTCTTACCTATACTTGAGGTCAAAAAATTTATAAACCATTTCATAGATTGAAACTTATCTTAGATATAAAGTAAATATTTAAAGAGATTACATACTACATCTCTATAGCTCTAATTCCAGTATTTAGAAACATTCTATTTACGAAAAAATCAGGATTTACAGGGCTTTTATGTGCTAAAAGGCGATAAATCCTATGTTTCAGACTATTTTGGCCATAAAAAAGCCGCTTATTAAAATAAGCGGCTATATAATTTGAAGTTTTGCACTCCCATTATCCTTGGCTTGTGCAATCCTATTGGTTTAGATCCTTCTTATCTGTAGACTGCCATACACCCATCTAAATCAACTCTTATCTGGTCTCCATCTAACTCTACATTCGCCTCATCAAAGATAAACATGCATGATTCATCATTTAACGTTGCCTCCGTGCCATCAATTAAAACAGTACCTGCTTCTGTACCTGCGGTAATAACAAAAGAGGTGGTAAAGTCGTCTGCATCATCGCATTCAGAAACGCTATCTGCATCTAGAGTCCATGTGCCGGTCCAGTCTGCTACATCACAGGTGCTATCTCCACAACTTGCTAAAAAACATACTAGGCAAATTGCCATTAAAAAATTCAATACTTTCATTTCAATTTTAGTTTAATTATTAGTTAGAGTTCAATTATAAATAGCCGAGCAATCGCCCGAAGTTATTTCAATTTGACTACCCTCAAGAGTTAGCACATCATTTCCTACAATAATCTCGCATTGGTTTTCATTTACTTCTACATCTACACCATTTATGTTGATGGTACCCTCTGCTGTTCCTGTAGTGATAATTACCATTTCCAAAAAGACGATAGTACTATCTGAACAGTTTTCACTTTGTTTATTGAATGCACCTAGCCAGTCTACTCTTGCGCAGCTATCTTCTCCACAAGCAACAGAGCAAAGTATTAGGGTGAACACAAAGAGGATATTAAAAATTCGCATATATAGTAGATATGAATTAGAGATAAATCCTAAAGTAGTTAATCCATCTTTTATTAGATGCATTCGCTTACAGACACTATATCATCCAAGTCTTGCCTGCAGCGCATTTGTTTCTTTCCCAAAGCTTATGGAGTTAACGAAGAGTTGCACAATTATGTGCTCCTAAATTCATATTTAATATGTTAAAAATTCAATTAAATATGAATAGATCTATTTCCAGTGGCTCCTAAAGCTGCTTCTTTCACTGCCTCAGTGTAGGTCGGGTGTGGATGACAAATACGTGCCATATCTTCAGCGGATGCTCTGAATTCCATGAGAGCAACTGCTTCCATAATCATATCCGCTACACGTGCTCCTACCATATGTACACCTAACAATTCGTCCGTCTCTTTATGTGCCAAGACCTTTATCATACCATCTACATCCATGGATGCACGTGCACGACCGAGTGCTTTGTAGGGAAATTTTGCTGACTTGTAGGGAATACCTGCTTCTTTCAATTCAGCCTCTGTTTTACCCACTGCAGATACTTCTGGCCAGGTATACACAACGCCAGGAATAAGGTTATAATCTATGTGAGGCTTCTGTCCGTGTATTGCTTCTGCTACATACACGCCTTCTTCCTCTGCCTTATGTGCTAGCATTGCTCCTTTAACTACATCACCAATTGCATAGATGCTCGGAACACTTGTTTCCAAATGTGCATTTACCTCAATACGGCCTTTATCATCCGTTGCAATGCCCACATTTTCTAAGCCCAGTTTATCTGTATATGCATACCTACCAATTGCGATTAAACAATAGTCCGCTTTCAATTCAAACGTTTCTTCTGCATCTCTTTTTTGGACTTCCACGGTAACTGATTTCGCTGTTGATTTAACCGTTTTTACCATATGTTTCAAATGGAATTTGATGCCTAATTTTTTCAAGGACTTCTTCAGTTCTTTGCCACAGTCAGCATCCATGCCTGCAAGTATGCTTGGCATGTATTCTACCACTTCCACCTCTGTGCCTAAACGTGCAAAAACGGAACCTAATTCCAAGCCAATAACTCCTGCTCCTATAATGACCATGCGCTTAGGTAGCTTGGCAATTTCCAGTGCTTCTGTGGATGTTATAACACGCTTTTTATCATAGTTGAATGCAGCGGGTGCTACGGGTTTAGAACCGGTAGCAATGATTACCTTATCTCCTGTGATAGATTTTTCAGTGCCGTCTGAGGCCGTTATTTTAATTGTATTCTTATCAACAAAACTTCCATGTCCATGATGTACATCTATTTTGTTTTTCTTCATGAGATACATCACACCATCGCAGGTCTGCGACACTACATCTCCCTTACGTTTGATCATTTGTTTTAGATCAGCCTTTAGACCTGAGACAACTACACCATGCTCTTTAAAGGAATGTCCTGCATTATAATAATGTTCAGAAGAATCAAGAAGTGCCTTTGAGGGAATGCATCCCACATTTAGGCAGGTACCACCTAGCGTATTATACTTTTCTATGATTGCTACCTTTGATCCTAATTGTGCTGCACGTATTGCAGCAACGTATCCACCGGGTCCAGACCCTATCACAATTACATTATAGTCCATTAGTCTTTATTGTTTCTGTTTTGTTGATTCTTATTGTTAGGATTTCTCCTTTTATTATTACTTTTTTTCTGCGGTTTGTTAGCAGATTTTTTGTTTCCTTCTGGTCCTCTATTTGTTTGCTTTCCTCCGCTTCCTTTTGGCGCATTACCATCTGTTTTCTTTTTAGCCTGTCCTGACTTGCCTTGTTGTTTTGGTCCTTTTGAAGCTTTCCCTTTTTTGGGATCTCTATCTCTATTATTCCCACGTTTATTATTTGGTCTAGGTCCACGTTTCCCTTTTGGTTTTCTTCCTTTTCCTCTTCTACGTTTTACACTAGGAAGTTCTATTTCTCCGGTTACATCTGCAAATTCAATTTCTTTGTCTTCTTCTTTGATTGTGGGTTCGGCTATGTATGAACCAACAAGTGTTGTAGGGAATTCACCCTTATCATTCATTTCTTTTACCTCCCAAACACGTTTCTTATCAATGGCTATAATAGGGCCTCGACCTCGTTCTGTACGTATGGCAAAATACATGAGTCCTTTAAAGATATCAGTCTTTACTAAATACGCTTTACCATCTTTAGTTTTCAACATTTCCAGATTTCTTGGAAAGGAGTTTAAGGCTTCCATGTACATATCCAACTCATAATTCAAGCAGCACTTAAGTCGACCACACTGTCCTGATAATTTTGTCTGGTTAATGGCGATATTCTGATATCGCGCTGCCATGGTGTTTACTGATTTAAAGTTAGACAGCCAGGTGGAACAACACAACTCTCTTCCGCATGCACCGATACCACCAATACGAGCGGATTCTTGCCTGGATCCGATTTGTCGCATTTCTATTTTTACTCTAAATTCCTTAGCATATACGCGCACTAATTCTCTAAAGTCTACTCTTCCTTCTGCCGTATAATAGTAGGTTGCCTTTCTCTTATCTCCCTGGTATTCTACATCTCCAATTTTCATATCTAGACCAAGGTTTCTTGCAATCACTCTTGCCTTCACCAGGGCCTTATGTTCGACTGCTCTTGCCTCTTCCAGTTTCTCTAAATCTCTATGATTTGCTTGGCGAATAACACTATAGATAAGTTTTTCTTGTTTGAAATTTTTCTTCTTCATCTGTGCACGCACGAGGTCTCCAGACAAACTGATACGACCTACATCATAACCACTTTCTGCTTCTACCACCACCATATCTCCCGTAATGCAATCTGCATGGGGCGGATTTGTATAAAATCCTTTACGCGCACCTTTTTTGAAAGAAACTTCTACCACATTAAATTCCGTGGGGTCAGCAAGGTCTAAGGTATTTATCCAATCGAAGGTGTTCATTTTATTACAACTCCCACTCGAACAATGCCCCTTATCTCCGCAGCCTGTTGGCGTTCCACTCGCACTTACTGAACATGTTGTACATCCCATATATTTTTAATTTATTAGTTGTTCTACCTTAGACTTCATAATCTTTTCCAACTGTAGAGACATTTCCATAAAGACAATCTTGCTATTTGCATTTCGTGCTAAGTAGCCTAGATTTTCTTCTAGCATTGCCGCAATGTCTTCTGTCTTATGCGTATCGATGATACGCGCCATTTTTTCTGCCGTTGCCTTTTCTTCTGCACTCAGGCGTGCATTAGAAAAATCTGAAGTGTAAAGTAATTTTAAATATTCTTTCATAAAGAACAGTCCGTATGAAAGAAAGCGTTTCTGTGCAGGCTTCCCTATGGAAGATATTGCATTTACCCACTGCACTAATTGTACAGGATCATTTTTGTAGGCTATGCGGAACCAGTCCAAAATTTCTGTTGATACGGTTTCCTTGGTATCTTCAACAAGGGCGATAGCAGCGTTCATGTTGCCTTCTGCAATATGTACTATCTCCTGTTTTTTATCTTCTGTAAGTTCGTATGCATCCAGCTGCGCATGCACAGCTGCATCACTTAGAGGACCTACATGGATTATCTGACATCTGGATTGGATTGTTCCCAATACAGCATCTAGTTTTTCTGCTATTAGTATGATTACTGTTTTTTCTGGTGGCTCTTCTATGAGCTTGAGCAAGCTATTCCCTTCTTTTCCTAGTGACTCCGCGTTCCAGATATATAGAATTTTGAAATCACTTTCAAAACTATGTAAGCCCATCTTTTTGATGATCTCTGTACATTCCTTTCTATTTATGTTGGGCTGGGTTTGTGAATTCAGAAAGTTCATCCAGTTTTCTAATGTCCCGTAAGGATTCCCTTGAATGAATTCTCGCCACTCTTTAATAAAATCTGCACTTAGCGTTTCTGCTCTTTGCTTCCCATCTTTTTTTATTACGGGATATACAAAGTGTAGATCTGGGTGAATAATTTTGTTTGCTTTCAGGCAGGGCCCACAAACGCCACATCTATCTTTTCCCTTGTTCGTACATAAAATATAATTTGCTAAGGCAAGAGCCAGAAGGGCCTTACCGCTTCCTTGCGGACCAGTAAACAAAAGTGCATGTGGGATTCTATCGCCCTCCACCATCTTTTGTAGTATATCTATTGTCTTTTCCTGAGACTGAATATCAGAAAATTGCATCTGCCTATATTATATATTTATATTCAGGCATTTGAGTATTTGATCGTCGAATGGTTCGACTGCAGAAGGGAAGTGCGCTACTAGTTTTCCTGATTCGTCTACAAGAAACTTTGAAAAATTCCACTTGACCTCAACATCTAATTCACCATTCAATTGTTTTTGTGTTAACCATTGAATGAGTGGATGTGGATCAGCAATTATATTCAGTTTTTCTGTTAAGCGAAACTGGACTCCGTATTGCATACTGCAAAATGATTGTATCTCTTCACTTGTTCCTGGCTCTTGCTTTCCAAAATCATTACATGGCATTCCTATAATGTCTATTTCTGGAAAACTGGCGTGCATCTCTTGCAGCTGTTTATATTGTGGTGTGTATCCGCAAGCTGAGGCTACATTCACCAACATCACTTTCCTTCCTGACAAGGCTCTCATATCTATCTGTTCTCCCTGTATATCCTTGATTGTCAGATCGTAAAAACTCAAATCCTTTGTTTTTCGTTATCCAAAGATACGTAAATTTAGGTGAGGGGCAAATTGGGGTAACAGTATGTATATCAATGATTTACATACTGTTGATGAACGGACGAACAGACGAACGGACAAACGGACGGGAGTATGAGAGGGGTTCATGGTTTCCTGATTTCGCGGTTTCGCGGTTTTGGAATCGCTAAATGAATGGAATTATCGAGAAAATCTGGAGGAGGAAATAGTAAGAATTCGGAGATATTGTTGCGCATTCCTCACTACCTTCGCGTAAATGCGGCTTTCTCAATACAACTCAAGTAGGAAAACACTCGTGGGGCATTCACTCAGCCGCTTCTCTCTCAAGGTCCGTTTGTCTGTTCGTCCGTTTGTCTGTGCATCAAGGTGCCTCCGGCACCGCAGCGTGAGTTGCCTGGAACATCTGCCTCGGGCAGAGTCCGGAGGACCGAGCGCAGCGGAGTGTAGAAGGGAACGACCGATATCCTGCGCGTAGCAAGGGATATGGGGCACGCCCAAAAAATCAAAATTAAAAGGCATAGATAAAGAGGGGAGTTTGTTGTAATTTGGCACTTCAAAATAAGTAAGAAATGAGAATATCAGTTTTTAGGAGGGCACATTTTAATGCTGCACATAGATTGCATAATAAGCAATGGAGTGATGAGAAAAATAGAGAGGTATTTGGTCTGTGTAATAGTCCCAATTTTCATGGCCACAACTATGATCTCGAAGTTAAAATGACGGGGGAGGTAGATCCGGAAACAGGATATCTTTTTGATCTGGGTGTCTTAGCAAAAATAATTAAGGAAAAGGTTGAGAATAAGTTTGATCACAAAAATCTAAACTTGGATCTGGAAGAGTTTAAGGATAAGAATCCTACGACCGAATATCTGTGTCATCTTATCTGGACTATATTGCGTGCAGAAATAGACGACAAGTATGACCTAGCAATTAAGCTATGGGAAACGCCAAGGAACTATGTGGAGTACCCTGCTAGTTAGGATTGTAATAATGGCTTAACAAAATAAGCGCATTGTTGTGGATGTTCTCCTCGTTAGGTAAACTATCAATCTGCTCTTCCAAAATTTCAAAAAGTCTTAGCACGATGTACTTAAACTCATAATCGTATAAGTTGTGATACTCAAACGACAATTTCAAAAAAGCCCGTTCGATGAGTTTCATAGCAGCGCCTGGATATTTAAACTTTCGATTGCAAAATTCTTCCAAGATTGGAAGACTTTTTTGGTAAAAAGTATCCCACTGCTCCATTATTTGGTGAAAATCCGATATTGGTTCTCTTCTCATGACAGTATGGTGTATACTACTTAATTAACGCATCCAAGTAATAATAAGTTACTAAATTATTTAAAACGTATAATTATTGGCTTCTGCACGACAGTTAATATAGTATTGATTTTCAGTATTTTATACATATAGTTATAAAAATGGGTGTATTCCCTGAGTTTTAATCACGGTTTGGGCTTCGCCCGGTATCATGGTATCATGGTATCATGGCCTGCCTGCGTTCCTTGGAAGGTAGGTATCATGGCATGCCTGCGTTCCATGATACCAGCGCAGCGGAAACCATGACTCCAGCACGCAGTGCAGATACCATTCCCCATAGGCGAAGTCTTTAAAAGCCGAAAGTGATGCCGCCGCCTAGGCTAAAGTTTCTTTTTCCTAGGGGATCAAATACGGATAAGATATTTTCTGTTAAGACTAGGGCACGTATATTTCTCCACTCAATCATGGCGGAAAGACCTAGGTTTTCGTAGGTAGAAAATCGATTGGTATAGGAGGAGCCAAGTGTCAGCCAGGGTTTTATTTTTTTTCTTGCATGAAGAGCAATGGCAGTATCATTTTCTCCAGCAATTGTTCTGCTAGTCACTAAGGCACCTAGGTCAAGTCCATTTCCTAGATAGTATTGTAGCCCAGCCAGGTATTGTACAGGTGTGGATACATTATAGTCTAAATCTGCTTCTGCTACTTGCAAGAGGGCCTCGAGCGAATCTCTAAACGAAGCACCGTCCTCTAGGCGGATATAATCAATGACATCTATTCCATCATAATTAAAGCTGCCTTCACTGCTATACGACGTGCCGCGTAAATCCCATTTTATGGTACCTAAATTTTGTACGGAAGCAAAGATTCTTGTATCCTCATTTAGATCAAAATCTAAACCTAGGTCAAGTCCGTATCCATAGTTTCCGATAAAGGGACTAGAGAAACCTGTACGATTAAATTCTAGGACAACGTCATCGTAAGATGTATAGTTTAATACCCCAGAGGTTTGCAATTCGTAATCTGCTTGTAATTCTAATTGGTAGATGTCATCACTGGTTGCTAGCTGCAGATTATTCTTTGCTGTATGTAAGTTTGAGATTCCTGAAAGAAATTTGAAATTTGCTCCTAGGCTCAATTTTCCAAAGTCGAGTCCATAGCCAAGGTATATTTCGTGGTATGCGTTAATCTCGGAAACTGGATCCAGTGAAACCGCCTGTCCAATGAATTGGGCGTTTCCATTTGCCATCAGCTGATATAGTTCTTTTGGATAGGAAACTTGCAGGAAGTTTTTTTGATTATAGCCAGCCTTTAGTGTTAAGCGTTTCAGGTAATACTCTATATGCAAAATATTCAGTTCGGAACTAAACTCTTGGAGGTTAATATCATTTATTTTATCCTTGGCTAAATCCAAGTCGATGGTGCGTTCATTCCCATTAAGAGTGGACACATCACCTAAGCTAAATCCATTCGATAAGATATGTGTATAGCCCATAGCAGAAATAGTATAGGATCGTGCACTGTCTACTTTTGCATTCAGTATGTTTTGCTGGGCTAGCTCAGGATAGAAGTGGTAGCTCATACCCTCTTGTGCCGTCAGGTGTAACGAGATACAGAGCATGCAAAGAGCAAGTATAAGCTGCATATAATTAATTCCCTTCATTATTTACTTTGATCCCCAATCTAAAATCTACTCCATAATTTGACAGAATCCAAAAAGATTCATCCGGTGCAATCTCACTGTTTGAGAAAGTGCTGATGACAGCAATTTTTTTGGTGTTCTTTACAGCCTCTACTAGTGCGTCTTCAATAGGTACGAAGGTAGCGAGTGGTGCAAGTGGTTCTACCTGACCCTCTTCTTTTAAAACTCCAGATTCTAAGAAAACAGATCCATCTGGAAATAATCGCCCTAAGAGATTATCATTATCATCTAACAAATCTACTTCTAGATTGATATTAAAAGGAAAGGCATTTTGTGTTACCATCTTAAACTCTGCAGAATTAAATTCATCAAAGTCTGTTAAGTCTATATCAAAGGTATCTGTAAGTTTTAAATCATTTAGTTTACACAGGAGGGGTAACTCTACTGCAACTTTAATTTTATAAAAACTATCATCTTCTAAAAACCCAACTACCATAGGGTCAGAGGCAGAGTTGGCCTCCCCTACTACGTCATAAAACACAGAGGCTGCTTTTTCATTAAAGAGCTCGCCAATATTTGTGTTTGAGTTATCATAGTTAAAATTAGTGAGTGCTATCTCTCCCACTTGATCAAGACCTGGGAAGTTAAATGCTACTCCTTCATCTACTGCTGTTCCTTCTAGCTGTAAGCTATTTCCTGAAATGGTGGTAATCACAATTTCGTTGACAAACATGCGTACCGGAAAACCAAAACTATTTTCTACTTGAAAATTAAATTTGGGATCATCAAATGTTAAGCCTCCACTCAGCCATTTATTAAACACATCTATGGTAATCACATCACCAACTAAGGGAGCTGAACTTCCTCCAAAAAATCCTTCAACATAATCAAAGTCAAAAAAGTCTAACCAAAACTCTACCTTATCCAAGGTTACGCTGGAACCATCTTCAAGAGTTGCTATATAATTAGATGAAAGAAAATTGTCTTCCGTATCAATTGCCCAGCCTGTTATATCAATTGTATCTGATCTATAAAAGGTGGTGTCTCCTCCTTGGTAATCAATAAAGAAGTCCATTTTCCATGTTTCTCCATCTTGTTTTATTTCTGGAAATTCAAGATTTACAGTTACATCTTGTTGAAAACTTGATTCAAACTGGAAGACGAGATTCGTCCCATCAAAAACAGCAATATCTACTGTCCTTCCTTCTGGAACAGGAAAATCGATGGGAGAAAAATTTTCTGTTATATCTGTATACTGTCCATAAGGGAAGGGCGGGAAAATCTGAGTAGAAACTTGTTCTACAACATCTCCTTTGTAGAATAAGGTAACACGGTCATTTTCGTCCACCTGCACTTCCAAGTTTTCTTGATCGGATGCTTCTGCTAAATCAACAATATTTATGTCAGAATCTACAAGAGCAATAGCAAATTCTCCATCGACGTCAGCCAGGGTATACTTTTCTTCTGGGACACAGGAGAAGCAACTAAAAATGACTGCAAAAAGTAATACATATTTAAACATGCTATTGCGAATTTATCTTCAAGATAAGCTATCAGAAAGAATTCTACTGGCTTTCCCCTTGAAACGTCCTAAAAAACAAGAAAGCCCTAAAAACTGAGTTCAAATTCCTGTCCCGGCTGTGGTATTTCAACATCTTTGAAACCATTCTCTTTTAGGTACTTACTAAAAGGAACCTGTGTATCATATTCTCCATGCACTAGAAATACTGTTTTAGCAGATTCCTTTTGGTTCGAGATATATTCTAGCATTTCCTTTCTATCCCCATGTGCTGAAAACGAATCCATGGTTTTAATTGTTGCTTTTACTTCTTTTATTTCTCCAAGTAGCTTTAATTCCTTAACGCCAGTTTTCAGCATGCCACCCGGGGTATCCGGTGAGCAGTAACCAATAATTAGGAAGGTATTTTTCTCACTATCAATATTATTAAATAAATGATGTTTTACTCTTCCCGCGTTCATCATACCTGAGGAGCTTACAATCACGCAGGGTTTTTTGATATCATTTAGAGCTTTAGATTCATCTACGCTTCTTGTATATGTCAAATCATTAAAGCCAAAGGGATTATCATCCGTTAAGAGATATTCATTGAGGTTGTCATCAAAGCATTCTGGATGAGAGCCATAAATCTTCGTAGCATTTACTGCAAGAGGGCTATCTACAAAGACAGGTAGCTTGGGTAGCTTTCCAGCATTTTCCAATTTATCCATCATATATACTATCTCCTGTGTTCTACCTACGCTAAAGGCTGGAATAATTAGTTTTCCCTTTTTCTCTAAACAGGCTTCCGTGAGAATATCTAAAAATGTTTCTACTTGCTCTGGTGGTGATTCGTGTTCTTTATCACCATAGGTAGACTCACAAATTAGATAATCCACTTCTGGTAATTGGTTCGGATCTCTTAGTATAGGTCTTTCTGGTCTACCAATGTCTCCTGTAAATCCTATCATGCGTTCCTTTCCGTTTTCCGTAATTTTCAATGTTACTGAAGCAGAACCTAGGATGTGTCCCATGTCTTTGAATAGTAGCTCCACACCATCTTTTATGCGCACCCATCTATCATAACCACAACCAAAGTATAATTGCAGGGCTGGTGGAACATCCGCACTTGTATATAGAGGCGTTCTTAGTTTTTTCTTTTTCTTTTTCTTCTTCTTTAGGATTTTATTGTTGTGCCATTCCACGTCGCGTTCTTGGATCTTAGCACTATCTAACAACATAATTGCACAGAGACTCCGAGTGGCGTGGGTACAATAAATATCACCTTTGAATCCGTCTTTTACAAGCTGTGGCACTCTACCTGTATGATCAATATGGGCGTGTGATAAGATGAGGCAATCGACTTCACTGGGTTTAAAAAACCATTTATTATTGTTTTCCCAAACATCCTTTCCTTTGCCTTGAAATAATCCACAATCTAGAAGGATTTTGTATCCATCATCTAGGGTAATGAGATGGGCACTTCCAGTTACATTTCTTGCTGCACCGCAGAATTTTATCTTCATATAATTTGATTCTTAGCTGCAAAGATAAAATTCTGTGCGTATTGAGAGATTCTGTAGTTATTGCAATGCAATTAGCGGACAGTCTGGTAAAGAGAAGGAGAGTCTGCCTGCTTGCGCACGCAGGCAGGATGAAGGGATGAAGAGATGAAGAGACGGAGAGCCTACCACCTCTGGTAGGAGAACGGCATGTTCAAATGTGCATGTTTAGATGAGACGTGTACGAATGAGAAGAGTAAAAAATAGATACACTCGTACTCTTATGGACAAATATCATCCAAAAATGCGAAATCGGGAAAGTTTGTGATGCTGGGGTCAAAGTATATGTTTTGCCGATAAATTGTTTCGCTATCCTGGACATAGAACAGCCGATAAAAACCTGCGTTCTGATCTGTAAAGTTGAACTGGAGGAGTTCTGCATTCCCAGTATTTTCAATTTTTGCCACATCAAACTCTTCGATGTCTTCTATATCAAAGCCTGTGCTTTCCGACTGGCCAATAATATCAACTGTAGTAGAGTCATACAAACAAGTGGCAGGGACCAAGTAGATATCTGAAATGTTTGTTAGGCCAAACACTGAAATTATTCCATTTCCCGGAACGGGGAAAGCAGTAATGTCATTGCGATTATCATTTGGGTCTCTCCAACGACCGACAGCATTTCCATTATCATCAAATAAATACAAACCAGTTACCACATCTATGTTTGAAAACTTTCTGTCATCATCATCTGGTCCTGTACTTTCTTCGCAAGCAACAAGCAACAAAGAAGCACAAAGCATTAGGAAGGAAAAAAATCTTAGGTTCATATATTTTAATATTTCGTAAAGTTAGTTATTCTTTTTTCTCCGCCATAGTCCACCGATTCTTCCTCTCAAAAAATATAAGATAAAAGCGAGAATAATTAGAGGCCAGAGACGCACAAGCAGCAGGAGTATTTCTACAAACAGGCTTCCTCCATCCGCAAAACTTTCTTTCACCTTAGTAAAAAAGGATTTCGAATAGATATCTCGTCGTACCTTTCCTTCTACACGTTGATAAATACTTAGACTAATTGTACTATAAGAGACTCTGCTATTTAAATATTTTAAACGGCCCTCCATAGATTCTATTTCTTCTTGGATACGTCTTATTTTCTCTTCTGCATTTAAAATATCATTGACAGTTTTTGCTTTCGTCCTAAGAATATCAATGTATCGATCACGCACATCTTTTTTAGTTTTTAGTCGAATATTGATATCTGTAAATTCTTCTGTTACATCATTTGAGAAGATGTTTTTGTGGTCAGTATAGATAGACTCAGACTCCAAGGCTGTTAATAAGGCTTCAAACTTATCTGCTGGTACTTTTATTTGTAATCTATTATCAAAGGAGTAATTAGAATTGCTTTGATTCATACTCGAAATATAGCCATCATGTCCTTTGACTACATTTTGTATCCTCTGGGTAGATGCTTCCAATTCTTGCACCTGAAAACGCAGGTCTGCATTTTTTATAATTTTTCGGTCTATTGGGACAGCCGTATCTTGCGTTTGCTTAGAGAATCCTTGCTCATTATATTCCGCTTCCTCTTCTATCATTTGCATATCGTCAGCTTGCATTGTTTCTGAAGCAGAGCCAGAATATGCAAATCCATCATTGGAATCCATTTTGCAAGAAAAGAGGAAGAGTCCAAAGATTAGTAAGAGTAGATGTTTCATCGCGAATCGTCTTGTTTCATACTTAGTATAACAAGATAGGAGTGTCTGCTAGTGTAAATGAAGAGTTAATGCTTGTAGAGACGCTAGACAGTGAATTTAATTAGGGTCTTATATCTCCTTCTACTAGTGTAGACTCAAATTTGGATTCTCCGAGCAGTGTTCTATGCACTGGACATCTATCTGCAATTTCCATCAAGCGTTTTTTCTGTGCTTCGTCTAGGTCGCCGATGAGTTCAACACATTTAATGAAGTTATCTAATCGGCGATCTGATTCTGGACATGCTTCGCAGTCTTCCTTATAGGAGCGTTTGTATTCTAGATGCACTTTTACTTCTTGAAGATCCCATTTTTTACGACGGGCATACATTTGCAGGGTCATCGCAGTACAGGCACCTAAGGCAGCATTGAGTAATTCATAAGGGGAGGGACCAAAATCATTCCCTCCTAACTTTTCAGATTCATCTGCGATCAATCCATGTTGGCCTGCCATGATTTCAGTTGTATAACCTACATCCCCCAGTCGTACAGAGACTTGTTTTTCACTTTTCAAGACATCTTTTTTAGGTAGTGGGATATAGCGTTTTACCCATGAAGAAATTACTGTGCCGGCGTAGAAGGCATCATCCTTACTGGATAACATGTGATCTGCTTTTTCCAGTGTTACAAAACTTTTGGGATGCATAGCTGCGTGATAAATTTTGGCAGCGTTGTCTAGGTCAACCACTCTATCCTGTGGTGAATGCAAAATCAAAAGCGCCTTATCCAAGTTACGCGTCACTTCGTGCATATCTTTATTAAGTAGGTCATCTACAAATTGTTTTTTGATTGTGTAGGACCTTCCACCAATATTTACTTCTGCAAATCCTTTCTCTTCAATGTCGTTTAATTTATAGCCAAATAGATGTGTTACATGTTCTGGTTCAGAAGGCGTTCCAATGGTTGCTACTGCATTTATTTCATCCAATTGGCTGGCGGCAAATACGGCTGCTGCTCCTCCTAAAGAATGTCCGACTAAAATATTAGGCGTTTCATAATTCTCCGATAAGAATGCGACTGCCGCTTTTATATCTTCTACATTATCCGTAAAGGTGGTATCTGCAAATTCTCCCTCACTATTACCCAGTCCTGTAAAATCGAACCGCAATACTGCTATTCCTTCCAAGGTCATTGCACGTGCAATGTGTTTCGCGGCGGTTAGATTTTTACTTCCTGTAAACGCATGGGAGAATACAGAATACGCAACTGGTTTAGAAGTGAGTGGAAACTCTATCACCCCTGCTAAAGTGACTCCTTTATTATTTGTAAAACTTACTTTTTGCCTTTGCATTCTTATTATTTCAATTAATTCAGTAATACTTCTTTGATCCTACTTTCCGAGGGTCTAGGTGCATTTGCGTTTTTTATTTTTCCAGTCTCATCGATCACCAAAAACCGAGGAATTCCTCCTATATTATAATCATTCACAATATCAGATTCCCAAGCACCTTTCGCCATCAGTTGCACTCCTTTTAAATCTTTTTCTTTAACAAAGTCCTTCCATTTTTGTTTATCTTTTTCATTATCAATAGAGACACTTACAAATTCTATATTCTCATCATGCATCTCTTTCTCTAAGCTTTTTAATGCTGGAATTTCTGCAATACATGGTCCACACCAGGTTGCCCAAACATCTACATAGACAGTTTTTCCTTTTAGATCAGATAGCTTAACGTTCTCCCCACTCCGGGATAAGGCATTGAAGTTAGGTGCTTCCATACCAGCACGTAATTTCTCCCAAGGGTCTGTCGTTTTTTTCATTTTATGAATTAAAATAGGATTTGTTACTGATGTATTAAAGTTCTCCACTAGATCTGATACACTATCGATACCATCTCCATAATTTATCTGATCTGAAAGAGCCGTGTGTTTGCAATACTCTTGTATTAAACTAACAGGATAAGATTCTTCCACACTTTTACTTACTGCATCAAAATAGTCAACTGCCGAATCGTAATTTGCATAATCTAAGTCTTTAGCGTGCCAGGTTGTTGCAAGATATCTGCTTTCTTCAAAATCTAAGACTGCAGGATCTGTGAAATCTATAGATTCTAATTCGGTATAAAAGTCTTCTGGTACTACTACATCCTTTTTATTCAAATATTTATAGTAGTCCGGGTAAGCTGATAGACTAGAGCCTTTAGTTGTGAGAAGACGATATTGAATAGACTTCTTAAATTCAGAACTTAATTTTCCATTTAACTGTACTTTCTCAACAAGAGCATTCAATTTTGCAAATGTACTTTCAAGTCCATTTATAAATTCAAGTGGTTCTTTTTTTGCAATTTCCGCAAAATCCGATTCTTCTTCTTGGGTAAATACCAATTTATCAAATTCTTGTAGAATTACATTTTCAGGAGATAATTCTCCAATTGCTTGGAGCATATTTGAACGCCCAGGAACCGTATCCAAAATTAATTGCTCTCCTGAAGCTACGTGTACATAACTATGCGTTCTTCCTTTAAGAATATTAAGGATCACAGCTCCCTCAGTATTTATGTCCATATTGGGATTCTCACTTTCGATTTCTTCCAATATTTCATTATATATATTAAAGACTTCAATGCCACCCTCACCGATAAATGTTTCTGGTATAGCAATCGTACTATTAGGTTCATTTGACTTACATCCAGTAAAAAAAAGAAAGCAAACAAGAAAGAGGTTTATAAGTATTTTCATCATATTGGTTTTATATGCATTAAATATACTAAAGCTTATTTCTTGGCATTCTTTTTAAAGGAATGTTTTAGTCCTTTGGCGACACTAATCATTTATACTTCAATAGAGTATGATGATTCCATATATTAAGATAAAATATTGTGTGTAACGTATTCTATTCTTAATAGAAGAGAGGTAATTTTTTAGTAAATGAAGTCCCATCTTCTGAAACAAATCTTAGGATATAGACTCCGCTGTTCTTTGACAAGACATCTACAGAATTTACTCCCTGCACAAGAGGCTGTTCTAAGACTAAAGCACCATTCATATCATATATTGAAAGTGCAAGCGACTCACCTAGCACATTGGAAATTTCTAATCGTCCTTGTTTTAAAAATACAGATATTTTATCAGCATACATTTTGTTTTCAACACTAGAAAACACATCACAGGGAAGTGGATTAATTTCAATAGGTTCTCCCGGACTTATATCAATACCTTCAAAGCCTTTAAAATCTTTTGGAAATTTGTACGCCCTAAATGTCGAGTTATTATTTGCGTCATTTCCTTGCGGCAGGGGTGTATCTCCAAATAATGGAATTACATAATGCCAGACCTTTTCTTTATTAGCATCAATTTCAAAAATATCACCAGGTGATCCAGAATTGATAAGTGTATTCCCGTTGGGTAATCTCTGTGCGTTAGACAAAAAAGCAGAATAGAACGATTCTCCTACACCATCTCCATAAATCCATTCAGATGTTTCAGGACCAAAGGCTTCTGTATCTGGAACTGGATAAGAACCATCTTCATCCTGTATAGGATTAAGCACTTCAATTAAAGAAAAATCTGGACCCGGTCTGCCGTTTCCATTATTAAAGATTAGAATCTTACCCGCATCTGCCCCTTCCCGAATCCAATGCGCTCCATGTTGGCCATAGAGCACCTCTTCGCTAATATCTGCACGTTCGTACGCTGAACCATTCCCCCATCTATATAAAATATCTCCTCCCTTGCCATAGCGACCACCGCTATGCCCTGCTGCTTCTTCTGTTGTCGTACTATGATCAATTATCCAAATTTCATCTGAATTACGCACTGAAATAAGTATCTGGTCAAGTGCTTCATTATAGTCTATCGCATTAAAGTGATTGTAATCCAAATCTGAATGCGAGTTAGGGCTATCTAATTCTGGGAGGTTGATATTAAAGAGTTCTGGATGTTCAGACACCACTCCAAAATTGGCTTGCGTAGCATCGAAATCTTGAATATAGTGGTCTTTAATATTCCATTCCCAGACTATATTTACTTCGTTTGTTCCTACTGGTTCTACTTCAATAATCCGTTCGTTCCAAGCAAAGCCCTGTGGTGCAATTTCATTTGGATCTCGTCCAAGTGCGATCAATTCAGCCTGCCCTATCAACTGCCAGGTAAGCATTAGAATATTTCCATTTGGCATCATCACTGCATCGTGGTGCGACAACTGTGTCGGCGTATTGAGTTCATAGGACCAGACTGTGTTGTTATCCCAATCTACTAATTCTATCCCACCGGAATTACTGGCAGAGGTAAAGGGCCCTACGGGACTTGGTTTATAGGTACGTAGCATAAGTCCACTTTCTAAAAAGTAGGCAGCTAATCCCGGACGGGTTCCTCTATCCCATTCGTTAATCAGGTTTCCACAATTATCCACCATATAGGCTTTAGTCCCTGAGAAAGGAGAAAAGAAGGTATAGCCATCTAGAGCATCTTCAGTGTTAAGAGTAGTACCAATGGTTTGGCTTGTAAGCTGAGGAATAAAAACCTGTGTGCTGAAAAATAGAAGAAGTATATAATATTTCATTTTATAAAGATAAGAGTTACAAAACGTTCCTATGACATATGGCTCGGACAAATCGATTATTTAGTTTTAGGTACTTGATGGTTTTGCGGCCTACCCGCGTGCGCATGCTGGCAGGTAGTCATGTGCATTCTTCCATTATAATTTCTTTCTATTGTTATTTTCCTGATACAGACAGTGAAGAAGAAATAAAAATTCACATCTCATGTCACACTAGTTCATTTTCTCAGTTATAGTCTTGACAATTATAGCTAAGAGAGATGCATTCAACTACTCTCTTTCATATTTAATTCAATTTATTTCTTGATTCTCTAAATCATACTGTGATATGTATGCACATAGATTCCTTTGCCTCGTAAATCAATTTATTTCAATAGCATTCATAACGTTTATCAGTTTATTCTGTGTTGTTGGGCTTCATGCTCAGACGCGAGTAATTCAAGATAATAGTGTCGTAATGGGCCCCGAAGAAGAGGATCAAGAGACGGCAAAACTTAAGATAAATAGTACGACTCAAGGCTTCCTTATGCCTCGAATGAGTTTTGAGGAGATGCAAGAAATTGATAGCCCATCAGATGGATTAATGGTCTTTGTAAATAATATGGTCATAGAGATCAGGGGCTTCTATTTCTATGACCATAAGAAATCAGAATGGATAAAACTTTATCCCGATTGTTGCGATGCATGCGAAGAATGTGACATGATCGCTGATGCAGGAGAAGATCTTACAGTTTGTTCAGGAGAAAATGTTACAATTGGAACGAACCAAACAAATGATTGCGAATTTTTGTATTCCTGGTCTACTGGAGGAACAACAGATCAGATAATTGTACAAGCTACAGAAACTTCAACATTTACTGTTACGGTTACAAATCCTGCTGAGGGATGCAGTGACATTGATCAAGTAACTGTATTTGTAGACGATCCGCAATTTAGCTTTGATAATTCTAGCCCTAGCTGTAACAATCCAAATGGTTCACTCACAGTGCATGTATCTGGAGGATCAGCACCATTTACATATTTATGGAATGATGGACAAACCGGCATGACAGCAACCGATCTTAGCCCAGGTTTCTATGTTGTCGCGATAACAGATGCGAATGGCTGCAGCTTTGCAGCTTCCAGCATACTTTTAGGTGTTAACTTTTTAATGGTAAACCTTACTGCGGACCCTGCTTCTGTGTGCTCGGGAGAAAGCACAATGCTTACAGCAGCTGTAGCAGCAGGAACAGCTCCTTTTACATTTGAATGGAATACTGGTGAAACTACAGAACAAATAGTTGTGTCTCCAGATCAGGATACAGAATATAGTGTGACAGTCACGGATGCAGATGGTTGCATTGGTACAGAATTTATTACGGTTACAATTGGAGAAGATTGTTGCGGTGCAATTGTAGAAGATGGACCTCCAATGGAAGAATTCAATTTAATCTGTTCAGACATTGAAGACAATTTAAAATTTGAGTCTGTTTTTCAGATACCTATTACATCCTATGAATGTTGTACAGGTGGAGGCTCCTTTATAAATGACGTTGAAATAACTTCAACAAATCCTGCCTTTCCAACGTTCACTAGTGCTTTGACAATTGGTATGGGTGATGCCTATGTTGGAACCACTTTTACCACAAATAGACCTTGTGAGCAATTCGCTGTGGGTGATATACTCACCATTACACATACTTTAGATGAAGTCATATTTACAGGAACTTGTGAAGAAGAAATTCCGGATAGTTACACTAAGACAGCTACAGTTGAGGTAGACCAAGATCTTTTATCAGCTTGCGGTTGTGATGTCGACTGCGACCCACTGGGGCTCAACGTAATTGCAAATCCAACAGAAGTTTGTGCTGGAGATAATTTAACACTTAGTGCAAGTGTATTCGATGGAACTCCACCGTTCAATTACGTGTGGAGCACAGGTCAGACAGGTAGCCAAATAGAAACTACAATTTTAGAAGAAACCACATACATCGTTACTGTCACTGATGCCGATGGGTGCATTGAAGACCAGTCAATCTTAGTTCCTCTTTCAGAAGATTGTATAGATTGTTCAACGCTTTCTGTCAATGTGGAAGATGATACCACAAATGATTGCGGGGATGGTATTCTAACTGCTGTTGTTAGTGGTGGGTATCCTCCATACACCTATCTATGGAACACAGGAGCCACTACACAGGGCATTATAGAAAGTCCAAATGTAACTACAACGTATACAGTTACAGTAACTGATGATGAAGGATGTACTGCAGAAACATCTGCGCAGATCATTCCAATAGAGTGTTCGAATGCTTGTACAACTTGTTCCTCTGATCAGTACGTAGCATCAAATTGCAATATTTCTAGTGATGCATTTCATCCATGTTGGACCTGCGGAGAAGGTTTAATTACAATCACAATAATAGAGATAGTTGTAGACGATTCAATTCTACCTCTGAATTACCCTATTCCATGGAATGGTGGACAAGACAATTATATAGAAAACGTAGTGAATAATTTATTGACCAGTTGTGATGGGACGACTATTGATGTAAACACTGCTAACAATTTATTCCACGTAGATCTGACTGAAGAAGAATGGCAAACAATAAGGTATGAGGTTTGGAACCCGACTACAGGACTCTGCCAAACAATTACCTCATCATTTAATTGCGACCCAGGAGACTAAAATTCTAATTCATTCATAATTAAAAACACATAAAATAAAAATCATGAATTCAATAAAAATTAAACTTAGGACCGCCATATTCAAAATGAGTGTGCCCTTATGTATAGGTATTTTCTTTCTATGCTCAAACAATCTACATGCACAACTTAATGTACTTCCTGATGAACGAGTTCTCATTGGAGAAAATAGCCTTCCACAATCATCTGCAAAACTTGCAGTCAACAGTAGTACCCAGGGTTTGCTCATACCTCGTATGTCAGAAATGCAAATGAATGGAATTGTCAATCCTGCTGATGGTCTTCTAGTCTATGTGGCAGAAGAAGATGATATGAAAAGGGGTTTTTATTATTTCGACATCATGCAGGGTACTGAAGGCGACTGGGTAAAATTATTTGGAAACTGTGATCCTTGATGCCTTGACATAGTGCACAATTAGAAATCAAAATTATAAATACAATGTTTGTCTTCATTCATTATAAGTCACGTATTATGACTACATCAAATAAAATCAAAATACATTTCAGTTATCTTCTGATCTTTCTATGCTTTTCCCATCTTGGATTATTTGCACAGAATGGTGTTGATTCTTATCCTTCACAATTAGTTTCGCCTGCACAGATAGCAGGACTCTGTGTATGGGAAAAGTCAGAGGACTATAATTCTGACAATACCCTTAAAGAGAATTCAATATTCAATTTTCATCCTGAAATACTCTTACAAGAAAACACCATTTCCTGTTCAGACAAAAATGCATCGATCAGTATGTTTGTGGTCTGTGTTAGCAATGCTAAGAAAAACGGCTTCGTCATTGAAGAAGATGGGTTCGAAAACATACTCGTTGCAAATGACAAAATCACAAATAAACGAACACTAGAATTTGAGGGCAGAGAGGATGAAACAAAAATCCTTTTTTATAAAGACCGTTGGGACAGACTGAAACAGTCCAAAAAAAATGAATGGAAAAAACTAAGTGAAGAAGAACATATAGCGGAGATACTTATTTACGAAAGAGCAATAAGTAAAAAGCAACAAAAAATTATCGAATCGTATCTGGCCATAAAGTATGGCATTGATATGCCTACCAATTTTGCCTATTTGAATTCTGATGGAAAACGTATTTATCAGGCAGATGATGATTCTGAATTTTCTTTTAGAACGACTGCCCTTGGTAGAGATGACAATACTTCGCTGTATCAAAAGCAAGCTACGAATACAAATGCAGAGCCATCTTTCTGTCTTTCTCTTTCTGAATTAGCACCCTATAATAGGGATAACCAAGGAAGAATTAAGGACAAAAGCTTCGTATTCTGTTCAGATAACAATGGAGACTTTGATTTTCCAAAAGAAGCAAACGACGCGGATGGCATCATTGAACGGAAATGGAAACTGAATCTAGATGCCATGCAAGAAGAGGAGATGCTCTTACATGTTTATCTCAAGATTCCGGAACATCTTCAGCATCTAAATCCTAGTGATTGGATTCTTCTCTCAGGCACAGAAGACGACAAGAAGGAGGATCTCCAAGCACATACTTTACAGCGAGATCAATCAGAACTATTTCACGGTACTATCAAACTGGATAGACGAAAAAGTTCTTCCTACTATATTCAATTAAGACATACAAGCCATGAAGAATTCGAATCTAGATTTGAACTCTACCCTAACCCTGTTCATGTCCATGCAGCAGCAATTCTAAGCCTTGAAAATACAGAGGAGAGCGCGATCACTTATCGCATATATAATGCACTGGGGCAATTTGTGCGAAGCAATACGATACAAAGCCAGGGCGATAGCATTCAAGAAGAAATCCAATTTGATCACAAGGGCAGCTACACTGTTGAGTTGGTTCTTGATGGCAAAACGATTTCACAAAAAATTATTGTAATTGATTAATTCCTAAGTTATGACTACACTAAATCCTAATTCAATATTTACTAAAGCTATTCATGTTTTTTCATCTCTTAGCTTGCTCTTATTGTTTAGCAGTTCTTTACTTGCAAATACAATCGAAGACCTAACTGTATTAAGAGAATATACTGCAGATTTAAAAAACGGGAAAATAGGAAGCGCTGTTGAGGGAAAATTAGACTCCCCTCAGGATAATGTCTTCAATTTCTATGTAGAAGATGCATTAGAAGAAAACTCTGTCTTCATCCTAGAGTATGAACTAAGGGGCATTGCGAATCAGGGTGTAAATCTGTCTATCAATGAAGCCTCAGCAAGAGGTGAAGGCATCATTAAAAAGCAAACAGATTGGGAGCAGGCAAAGAAATATTTGCTTCCAGGAGAAATCCGTACTGGATTTAACTCGGTACGCTTTAATGCACATGCAGCGTATGCATACGAATATGAAATTACAAATGTCAGTCTTAAAAAAATTGCTAAGCCACGTACTGTTCACCTATTTCTTGATAATGAGGCAGTAGAGTTTAAGCACGAAGGAAAGATATTAATCAGTGCACAGCTATCCGATGCGGTGCGCTCTTGTCGTGTTGAAGGTACAGAGGCTGAACTTAATAGCAACCAACTTAGACAGTGGGTACAGCTTAGTCCTTCTTTAATAGAAAAGAAACAAATAGAGATCCACCTTACACTTGACAATGGCGAAGTGATTTCTCAAACTATTGATCTCGCAGACAACTTAGAAGAAATAGATAACTATATAGCAGCTCCCCAGGTGCTAAGTGCTGAGCAATTTACGCAGGAATTAGCAATGGACTTTAGTGGAACTGTACACAGAAATGATATCAGCATATTCTTAGCTGAGCAGTCTTTAGAAGAAGATCTTTCATTGACCATAAGCAAAATTCAGGGTGTAGATATTGCACCAATGAATTCCGGTCTTGTCAACACTACCCCTGGTCTTACTGCCTATCGTTTTGGTCCACACCGGTCACAATTCAAAAAGAAACTTACTATAAAGATGCCCTATGATGCACAGCGGATACCAGCGGGTTATACGGAAAAAGATGTGCGTTGTTTCTATTTCAATGAAAAAATTAAATCATGGAGTGCCGTAGAGCTAGATAGTATTGATGTGGTGAAGAAAGAAATATATTTCAAAACGGATCATTTCAGTGATTATATAAATGGTGTTATCCAATTACCAGAAACGCCTTCGGCAACTGGCTTTACACCTACTATGATGTCTGACATGGAAGTCGCTTCACCATTTGCAGGAAGAAATATCATGAGTCCACCACAGGTAAGTCAAAAGGGAGATGCTTCCGTGAGTTATCCGCTTAGTATTCCGAGTGGAAGACTAGGTATGGCGCCTTCTGTTGCATTGAATTATTCAAGTGATGCTGGGGGAGGATGGTTAGGTCAGGGTTGGAGTATTCCTATTCCCCAAATTAGTGTAGATACAAGATGGGGAGTTCCACAATATGATCCAGAAGATGAGACAGAATTGTATACCCTGAATGGGAGTCAACTAGTATTTTCTACAGAAGATGGAATTTATTTACCGAATAGACATTATGAAGGTACTTGTGATACAGAACTTGAAGATCGAATAGCTGATCGACAATTTCATGAACGCAAACTTGGTAGTTTCTCCAAAATAATTCGCCAAGGAGATCATCCAAATAATTATACTTGGGTGGTATTCTCCGCCGATGGTTCTAAGCATGAATATGGAAGCTCAGAGTCGGCTAGATTAGCTGGACCAAACGGTATTGCAGTCTGGTATTTAGAAAAATCAACGGATAAGTATGGGAATTTTGTGTTGTATGAATATGAATCAGAAACAAATAATGATGCCAGCCCTGCCAATGGAGGTCAAAATGTTTATATCAAAACAATACGATACACAGGAAGTGATGTCAATCCAAATGTTGGACCTTATTACACAATTACATTTAATCGGAGTAAATTCTTTGAAGGAACTAATCTTAGACCAGACATAAGTATCAATGCCCGCTATGGCTTTAAACAGGTAGACGATCAAATGCTTACATCTATATTAGTCCGTTATGACAATGGAAAAGACTCGAATGAACGAGAATATGTGTTCAATTACAAAGAGGATGTAGCGCCATTCGAAAAAGTACTGTTGATTTCTGTTACTGAATTTGTAGCTGGGAATGAATTCCAGACGCACGCATTTGAGTACTATGAAGATTTAGAGAATTGTTCCCCACTGTTTGGTAATGAAGAAGTGGTAGAACTTCCTTGTGGTGAAACGCCAGATTGTGGAACTATAGATTCTGATGGAGATAAGATTTTTGATGATTGTGATAATTGTCCGGATGTTTTTAACCCAAATCAGGAACCTTGCGAACTTGTGCAGGGAGCATGTGGCGTAAGTGACATGGATAATGATGGTACGTATGACGCTTGCGACAATTGCCCAAATGTTTACAACAAAAATCAAAATGATGAGGATAATGATGGTGTAGGGAATGCTTGTGATAATTGTACTGCTGTTTACAATCCCTCACAAGTGGACTCAGACGGTGACGGAATCGGTGATGCATGTGACCCCTGTCCATATTTATCTAATGCAGCTTTGTTAAACTCTGATTTAAAAGCAATTGGTGATACAGATGGAGATGGTGTTGGAGATGCCTGTGATAATTGTCCCAGCAGTGCGAATCCGTATCAAGAGGATATGGATGGAGATGGCATTGGGGATACTTGTGACAATTGCCCTAGCTATTATAATCCACTTCAGGTGGATCAAGATGGGGATGGTGTGGGTTACTATTGTGATAATTTCCCTTATTGTTACAATCCAGATCAGGTGCCCTGTGATGATAATGGAGGAGAAATTTATAACTTATTTGGCCGCGTGTATTGGGATGAGAATGAGAATGAACAGTACGATGATGGTGAGGAAGGTTTTGCGGATGTAGATATTTTAATTGACGAAAGTACTGGTGGTAGCCGGGTTGTAACTACAAATAGTGACGGCGAATGGTTTATAAACGTCCCGCCTGGACCAACAGTTATCGACATTGATGATGATGACCCTGATTTTCCGAATCATTTAATTCAAACAGAAGGAGAGGATCCAAACACAACGGATGTACCAACTAACGACATTGCCGATGGTGGTAACGATGGTTTTACGTATCCACCAACATTTACAGATCCTGAAGGAGGTGTTGAGAATCCAAACAAAGATGCTAAGTCAAGTTCAACTAGGGATGTACAAAATCTAAAAGCATCTAAGGCTCATCAGAAAGATCGGGCAGCAAATGAAAATTCTAACTACAGCAGATATACCCTAAGAGGCTACAATGAGAATAGCAAACTCCAAATCGATTACATTGACAGGTATGGGGAAACGTCGCGTGTATTTCCGCAAGATTTACCTCAAAACGAACTAAGCATAATTGCAAAAAGGGGATCAATAAACATCCTATCAAGCAATGATCCAATTCAAATACAAGAAACAGAGGTGCTCAGTCATGATGATTTGATCAGGGTAAAATCACCGATGCATCAAAACTTTTCCTTCAATCATAAAATGGGTCGCTACGAACCCAAGTTTGAATTGACGAAGGTAAAATCTCTTATCAGGTTTAAAACGATGGATGAGCACAAGCTGCCACTTATGGATAACTGTGGGCTACTAAGCTCTAACTATTTACCGACAGTTCTTGACCCAAGATATAGTTCTTCTCTTTCTGCTTTAGGAGCAAGTCGCTCAAGAGAGTTATCTGTAGGTTTTTCTGTAAATATTGGCTTAGGGTTTCTTCCTCATATAAAAAATGGAAATGTCTCTTTGGATGGTGGAGTGAGTGGATCTGCCTCTATGAATAATTCCATCCTAGCAAGTATTGATTTAGATGGTGATGGTTTACCCGATATATTAAAAAAGGAAAAGGATGTAATAGTTTACTACAGACATCTAATCGAATGGGTTAATGGATCAGCAGTACATTCATTTGCCAGTGAGGGAATGCCTGTAAATAAACTCTATGATAGTCAGGGGGTATTAATCGAAGATACGGTTGTAAAAGATTTTTATAGAAGTTGGTCATTAGGATTGTCTGGACAAATGGGCTTATCTATTGGAGATGGTGCTGGTGTTTTGGGAGCACATGCAGGCTTAAGTTTGTCAAGCACACTTGAACACACAAACATATTTTTTACAGATGGAAATGGAGATGGACTTCCTGACCTATCTATTAATGGTACAGTATATTTTAATAGAATACATAAAACAGATGATAATAACTTGGAACTCAGTTTTCATGCTTCCAGTGAACTTACCGAAAACATGGTGGTAAGAGGAAAATCAGTAGAAATTCAAGTACCAGAAGAGGTGGACCAATTCAAATCCTTACTTCCAGGCTATGATGTGATTAAGGTCTGGGAAGCCCCTCATGATGGTACCATACGAATTCTGAATAATACTCTATTTGATGGGTCTGAGCTTTTATCCATAGAAACAGATCACAATGGTTTTTATGGAAGACTGTCCGATAATCCAGAAATTCATGCAAATTCAGAAAATGAAACCTGTAGACTTTTTATTGGCAGTAGCAATGCTATGCCAACAGTGATCGCAGGACTAGATCCTAACATAGAACTTGGCTGTGTGTATTCTGGGCAGGTAGATCCGTGTATTACCGATCCAGCATCTTGTAATGACTGCCCTGGCAATGCGTATGGCTGTTCAGACTGTCTGCAAACCCTAGAAATCACCGATGATGTAAACAATGGGATCGCATTTGAACATGTATCTCAATGGATTAGAGCAACAAATAATATAGGAAGTGGAACAGATGTGACCTATTTAGCAGGGGAATATATTGATATGCCATTTGAATCAGGACAGGGTTTTGATGTACTAACTGGTGCCTCATATCTTGCAAGCATACTCCCCTGCAATGCCTCAGGTGATGGTAGTATTGTAGAAGATGATGACGCTATTACATCCACACTTAGGGTGAAAAAAGGACAGAGGATTTATTTCAGATTACACACCGATAAAGAAGCGGAAAATGGAGAGATAAATTGGGATCCTGAAGTTGAGTATGTAAGCGTTTCAGGTATTCCTATTGACAATGATGCAGTCGTGGATGCAATAGGCGTCAATCCTTATGTAAGTACTTATTCTGAAAGTTTTGTTCTTAGCTCTGCTAAGCACTTTACACATCTTAGTGGAGGTACAGTATCCGATGGTACCACACATACTATTAGTTGGGAAAACGTAGAGATTCTTGAATCAGTAGCACCACTCACCTTTGAAGTTTTATCAATTAATCCAAGTACGAATGACGAAGCAGTTTTATTTCAACAAGTGATAGACCCTACAAATGGTGCTACTACTTTAGATGACCCTGCTGGAGCTTTTGAAGCACTGAATGAGATTCCACTAGGTGAAATTAGAACGATAATATTTAGAATCCAGTCTCAAACAAATGAGAGATGGGACAGAATACATTGGAACCCAAGCATACATACAATAACACAATATGAATCCCCTGAAGGAGAATCTATTGTTGATGAATCGTACAGCTATCCTGTTGTTTTAAAATCTGTGTATACATACTATACTGAAGACTTCCATCCAACAAATGATGTAAAACAGAAGTCTTATAATAGAATTAATGAGACTGAAATTCTTAATACACAAAGCTACACTATAGATCTAAACCTTGATAACACAATTTTAAATGAAATTTCTATAGATGGAGGTTTAACCGAGGATGACAGGTTGTCATTAATAGTCATCCGTGAGGGTCAGTTAATTGCTGAACAAGAGATGGCTGTCCCTGGTAGTGGTAGTATGAATTTTGATCCTATTACTATTCAGAAAGCTGGCGGTGATAGAGAAATAGAACTTCAACTCATTAGTCATGGAGGACATCAGAGTAACGACATTTTAAGAATTCTAGATAGTTCTCGATTCGATGGAGAATTAGGACAAATCAGAAATTCTACGACGCAAGAAAGCTTCGGTATTCTTACTAGAAGACATCTCAATCTCCTACGTTATAGTGGTGAGGATCTTGATGGTACATACTTCAGAGCTTGGGGACAGTTTATGTACAACCCTGATTTAGAAGAAGAAGCTGAAGAAGATATTAACCATGTCAAATTAATTAATGTCAGAAAATTAAATCCTTTAGAATTAGATCAAGATCAGTTTGACGCACTCGATATGTTCGACATGGACGATATTAATCCACAACAAGATTTTTTTGGTGGAATTGATATCAATACGCCTGTCTTAGATTTATTACAAAGTAGTTATTCTACAAATTCAGTTGGAAGTTTAAGCACGTTATCAGACTTAAATTTTAATCCATCTATTCTTTTCCCAGAACCAAGGATAGATAAGGTTCAGGTAGATCAAGATGCTCAATTATGGGAAAGATGGCAGGGATATGGACGTCATAATTATGCTGCAAAAACTTCTGCAAGAGCTTCTGAATTTGAAGAAACAGCGCTCATAGATCTTGATGAAACTACAGCAAGTCCCCAGTATCCACCGGGTGATAAGGGTACGTATTCATTCAATAAATTTGTGCTGTCTAATTCCATTGTCGCAAGAGCGGGTGTAAAACTTGGTGGAGATAACAATGCTGTAACAGGCAATCTTGGTTTGAGTCAAACTCTGAAGGCTTGTTCAAGTAATCTAATAGACTACTTCGATGTAAATGGAGATAGATATCCAGATATTATGTCTGGAATAGCTTATCAACTGACACAGGCAACAGGAGGTTTAAAATCTATTGAAACAAATGATGGAGCAATATTGTTCCCTGGGGCAGCTTCCAGCACAAGTAGAACTGGAAATGCTTCTGCATCCGGAAAATATAGTAATCCTGCATGGGCTAGTCCAGATGCCAAAGGTAAAGGTCTTAACAAACGGAGAAACTATTTAGATTTCTCAAAAGGTTCTGTTAGTATATCTGGAAATTATGGCCATGGGGATTCACAGGTCGATGTTCTGTGGGCAGATATAAATGGGGATGGTTTGAGTGACAGACTTACAATAGATCCTTCTGGAAAGATAAGTACGTTTCTGAACATGGGGCATGATTTACAAGATCTAAACTCAGACTGGGGCAGTAATCTCGCACTAAATTTAGATGAGAATACAAGCTTTGGACTTGGTGCAGGCATAAGTATAGGTCAGGGAAATAGTATTGCAATAGGACTTTCTTTAGGTGGAGGTCGCGCTACTTCACACGGTAGACTTATAGACATCAACGGGGATGGCCTTCTAGATTATGTCAGTTCAAAAGAAACAAGTGACGGCTTGTTATACTTTGTACAATATAATACAGGAACAGGTTTTGTTGAAGATAGCTGTCCCCTTCCGTTTGATTTAACGGATAATGTATCTACTAGTAATGCTGGACTAAATGGATCATTTACGGTTATGGTTCCTACACCTTGGACAGTAAAAGCTGGCTTTTCAGTCTCTGCAACTCCAATTTCTAACAGCCAATCCTTGACCCTCAAATCTATTGAGGATTACAACGGCGATGGCTTCCCTGATTTCCTTTTCCAAAATTTAGAAAATGGAGATCCTGAACTAACGATACGGCATTCAAATATTGGAAAGACTAACAAACTCAAAAAGATCATCACTCCAATTGGTGGAGAATATACCATCGATTACAAACACCAACCTTCTTCCTACCATATGCAGGGAGGAAGATGGGTGATGCAAAAACTTAAAGTAGAAGACACACATGCCATTCCTGCAGAAGGAGTCGCTACAACACATCAGGATTTTATCTATCACAATGGTAAGTACGATCGTCGAGAAAGAGAATTCTATGGCTATGAATATGTGAGAGTTATTGATAGAGACACACCTGGTAATGTGGAAACGCCAATTTATCGTCAACAAGTAAATAGATACAATAATTCCAGTTATTACTTAAATGGAAGTTTGACAGAACAGCATGTGGCTCGTTATGATGTGAATATCGATAATGCAACGCATATTTTAGATGTTGATGAAATTGAAATCCGACCTAATCATACCTTAAGTTCTGTCTTTAACAGCTATGAACTAAGATTGCCTAATACTACAATTTCAGATGAAAACCCTGTGTGGTTAATGAAAGAAGCGGACCCGAATGTTGACTTAAACTATGATATAGGTGGTAATAAAGGCGTTGGAGCAGCCTTCCCTATTCTCAAGAGTACTACAAAAATTCATAAAGAGTTTGGTCATGGTGATCTTGCAAAAACTACAGCTATGGAATATGATGCATTTGGACGAATTATAGATGTAGTAGAATCTGGAGATGGAAATAATTTCAACTCTACCATTAGCTACCATCCAACGATTTATACGGAAGATGTCGTTTGGATTAAAGACATCCCGAAAAACATAAAAGTCCATGCTGACGGTGAAGAAAAACGCTTTAGACAGGTCGTAGGATATTCAACATCTAAGGGCCATCCAACTTTTATACGCACTCATTTGAATGCAGATGAATTTGCAGATACGCGTATTACCTATGATGTCTTCGGAAATATTGCAACGACTATATCCCCTAAGGACGAGCATGGTAAGGCAATTAAAACTTGGTTTAATCATGATACAGAGCAAGAGAAATATGTTACCCAAATCAGGCATCACTACAATGGTCAGTATTGGAGATCCAATGCTACTTACGATGCATTCTTTGATCAGCTTTTATCTAATCAGGGTATCAACAGAGAGCATATGAGCTATACCCTAGATGTATTCGGAAGGGTTGAAACAGTACGTGCTCCAAAGGACAAGCAGAAAGATTACACGATCAAACACATTTATAATGAGCCAAATCCAAGGTTTACTGCTACCACTTTGCATCATGATGCTCTTAGTGGGTCTGATGATACTGATATCATGACCATATCCATTGGTAATGGCCTGGGTCAGGTGGTACAGACTAAAAAAGAAGTTGTGATACATGAACTTGTGGATGGAGACACACCCATTACTAAGCATGGCATGGCAGTATCCGGAATTACAAGACTAGATAAGTATGGTAGAGCTGTACGAAACTATAATCCAACATTTGAGTCTGCCATGACTACAGACTTTGTAAACAATGTTGCAAATAATAATTATAGTAGAATTGTATACGACAGATTTGACAGACAGCATGATGTCTACGACCAAGCAGGCACAAAAACTGAAATTAATTACTCGACAGAAGGAGGCGCAATGGTTACAACTAGCTCCGTGATGCAAAATGAGGACGGTACTATGATCGTCAATAAAGAGTTTGTGGATATGGACGGCAGAAAGCTGAAGCAGATATTCAACGAGAAAGAAACCAGCTTCACATATGACAATATAGGACAACTCTTACAGACTCTGCACGAAGATGATGAAATAACAAGCTATACCTATGACCAGGGAGGACGGACGATTAGTCGTAATCATCCTGATGCAGGCCTGCGAGAAATGAGCTATGACTTATTTGGAAATCTAAAAACAGTAAATACGCCTAATCTAGGAGATAATCCTATAGAATATAGCTTTGATGCACTTGGTAGAATACTGGCTGTTACTTACCCAGACTATGCGAGTGGTGGAGAAAATGTAAACAATGTAGTTTATGACTACTACCCATTCGCAATGAGCTTCGTGGACCATAATAGAGGGCAACTAAAATCTGTGAATGATGCCTCTGGTCTTACTGAATACCAATACGGTTCACATGGCGAATTGATCCGAACAGACCGTACTATTGTGGTACCACTGAAGGGAGAAATAAGTTTATACGAAACATATGTCTACGACAGTTGGAATAGATTAGATTCTTTACGATATCCAGATGGAGAAATCCTCAGTTATACATACGATCAAGGAGGAAATTTAAGTCAAATCAATGATGAAACGAATCTCTTACTACAACTAGGCTATGATCACTATGGTAAAAAGAATTTTGTTGAATATGGAAACGGCACAACAGAAGAATTCACGTACCGGGACGATTTACAATGGCTTTCAAATGTAATAGCAAAAACTCCTGCGGACAATACCCCAGAAAACAATACACTCTGTCACATGGGATATGGATATGATAAGGTAGGTAATATTTTATCAATAGAAAATGTTGGAGGTCCGGTCTCAGAAACGATGTTGGGAGGAAATTACCAGCATAGCTACAGCTACGACAATTACAATCGTCTTGACTCTGCCTCAGGGTATTGGACAGGTGATCAAGATTTAGCAGGTAGCATGGCAGTAGAATCAGCCTATACTCTCAACATGGAATATGGCACTATGCACAAGATTCTATCTAAAACCCAGAATCACAGCGTGGACCAAATTGATGTATCTGTAAATACCTATGAAAACAACTATGAATATAGCGATACAAAACCTAGACAATTAAGTCAGATTTTGGATTCAGGTACTTTAACGCAAAGTTTTGCATACGACCTAAACGGGAACATGCAAAGTCATAACAACATACATGGTGAAGACCGACTGATGGTCTGGGATGAGGCTGATAGATTGAAAGGAATTTCTACTGGCTTGACAGGGCTACAGCACAATATCTATGATGCAGCAGGACAGCGTGCCTTGAAAGGAAGTGGATCTATTTCTACCATAGTAGAAAACGGGGAGACTCTTATTCAAGATGCCACACTTGGAAATTATACAGTCTACTACAGTCCAAACTTTGTCATCGGTGGCAATGGACAATTGAGCAAGCATTATTTCTATGGCTCTACCCGATTCCGTTCTAGTCTAGCAGGTCATCTGTCTGATTTGGAGATGGACGAACCTGCGAATTCAAACCAAGCATTGGCTTCTTTGCCTGCGAGACAGGCCTATGATATTGACTATCTGGCTTCTGAATTAAATATTCCTACGGTCAATATGGAAGAGAACAGCTCCATGTCAGGAGACTGCAACGAAGATGGAGACTGTGTAGATCTCAACTACTGGTATCATGCTAACCATCTGGGTTCTATGAGTTTCCTCAGCGATGATAATGGAAAAGCCTACGAATTTAGTTTGCAACTACCCTTTGGCGAGAATATGGTGACACAGTCAACAGGCTCCTATACTACGCCTTATCGTTATACGGGGCAGGAGTTGGATCCGATGTCTGGGCTGTATTATTATGGCGCAAGGTATTATGATCCGAGTGTGAGTGGGTTTTTGAGTGTGGATCCGTTGGCTGATAAGTTCCCTACTCAAACCTCATATATTAACGCCTACAATAACCCTATTAAGTATATTGACGTTGATGGTTTATATGGAGATGAGGCAGAAGCCAATCGACAAAGAAATCTAGCAATTGAAAGAGGTAAAGACGTAGGCGAAGTTTATAAGTCAGGTGATGAATGGATGTTCAATGTTGTGGATGGAAAAAATTCATATTCAACCTATGATAAAGACTTTTCTTCAAAAATGAAATTAAAATCAAGTATTAATTATTCTAGTGGAGACAAGTATGAAGAAGATGTAGGTAAACGTTATTTGGGACTCGGCTCTAACTGGTCGGCTGTATCCGCAGAATTAGATACCAGAATTGGCTCTGAGAAGAACAATTTTGAATCTGAATTCACCTTCAACGTAGGTAAAGCAGAGGGAAATTTTGATCTTGGTATTTTAACCAAACATAATAACATTGATTATGTTTTTTATGGTGATGTTAATGTAGGTTTTTATGGGGCTGAATTCGAAGTGAAAAATTCGTTTACTCTATTTAACTTGATTAAGGTTACTGGAACGGCAGGTGGAACTTTTAAAAGTTTACATCTAGGAGCAGAGGCTGGTACATTTTATGATAATAATTCAAAAACTTTGGTTTTTGAAGGTATTGGACATCTTGGAGCTGGTTTAGGAGGTAAATTAGGTATAAGAGTAGAACTGTTCTTTGGTAATCATGAATGAACTAATTTTAACAATTATCGTTTAAAGTTCGAACTTTATTTTATTTCACCTTTACAATTCAGATTTGAGGTTAATAATCTTATACTCTGTAAAGTGAATTATCCAAAATGTGTTTTGGAGTCTCTCGTACGTTCTTAATTTTACAAAAAATAGTAAGTATTAAGTGTAACTAGATCCAGACATATTCAAAATACATCGTGGAATACGTATGGAATTAACTAGAACTAGACACCCTCTAATAAAAAGAAATAACTATAACTTAAAACGCAAATCCAACTTCCACCCCCTACCGCATAAGGGATAGTAGGGGCCGCAGGGTCCATACTTATTCTGAGCATCACTCAGAATAAGTATGGACGAAACCCCCGCATAGCCCGTCAGCTATCTTGCTCTACAGCAAGTTAGCTGATATGCCCAAAAAGAAAATTATCTAAGCCCCCAAAAACCCATTAATCTTCGTCACACTATCCTTAGCATCACCGTATAAGATGTTTGTATTTACTTTGAAAAAAAGTAGATTCTGTACGCCCGCATATTCATCTTAATGATACCCTCTCAAGAAGAGAGGGTATCATTAGCATATCTATCTATACATCACTCTACCGTATATTCTATCAGTAGAATAATATCATTAATCTTATCACTATCAAATGCTGGATCAATTCCTCCACTAGGTGCAGGAGAAAGATCACCACCATCTTGTACTGTAATTTTGTGTGATGCGAGAAGTTGTGCGCCTAAGGCATTGCCAAGGTCCTTGGTAAAGATTTGAGACATATTAGGATCTTGTGAAAATCCGGATATGCTATCTGAATTCACCTTAATCTGGACACTTGCTACTGTCTGCCCGTCAGGTACATGCAAGAGCATTTTTGCAGACTGTACCTTGATGGTCTTCCCTGTGAAAAACATTGGGAAATGCTTATTCTCGATGGCCACCAGGTGTTCCTGATCTTCAGGACTGTTTATAATCCTATGGAAGTCATTAGAAAACTCCTGTCTTAGACTAAAGGTTCTGAACAAGCTATTATTTTTCAAGGTGTGCGCAATCGTACCACTTGTTGCTGCATTTAACTCCTCAACATTATCCTTAAATAACTCATCATAATCCGCTGTGTAGCTGATATGAATTATGACATCATTGATGGTATTATAATCAAATTGTCTAAAGTTCTTAGGCAGGGATAATTTCCACGAACTGATTGCACCTGCTCCCTCAAAAGGCATGTATCTATCATCTCTAAAATTTAACTGGAATACTCCTGCATCATTCTGTGCTGTACTGGTTGCAATAGTAGTTGTCCTTGATTTAGGTACTTCTTTAAGTTCTGCTGCATCTAGTTTTGCGTTGGAACGAATAAAACTGCTATTAAGAGATAGCGAAGCGCTGACGTTTACATATGGACCTGTCACCGAAGGGATAGAGAGACGCACCGCTTTAATCTTCCTGTTGTATTGTCCCGGATAGAACATATCAAAGAACAATTCAGGAATTTCAAATGTGCAATCTCCTGTTTGCTTTAAGCTCAATAAGGCATTCGGATCTATCTGTGTAAGTGAAAACGCCTGGTCAATCTCATGATTTCTATAGTTAGTTTCTAAGAACTTACGTTCCATCATCTGCAATGACATTAATAACTTGTCGCCTGCTAATAATCCTGCTTTGCTAGAATCAAAATTATTTCCTTGCACAAAAATATTGCTGTCATCTCTTTCAAACTTATATGCCTGTTCAGCAAGTCTTGCAATTGCCATTGCATTATTAAATGCCTCCTTGTACAACTGCTGCATGCTAGATGATAGCCAAGTGAACAAGCCGAGATTAGTGAATTTTTCTCCGTAGAAACTCAACATCTCGTCCATATTGGCAATGTTTTGCACATGTATTTCTTTAGCTTCTAATAAAATATCACGCCTTATCTCAGCTATTATCAAACTTTTCCCTGCCTGTTCTAGCTGGTACTCCAAAATAGAACGCTGGTGTTTCCACCCCTCTCTTCTTCGTTCGAAACTTGCTTCAAGGCCCATAGATCCTGCAATACTATTCCCCACCAATGCTGCATCTTTAAGCACCATTGCCCATGCGTTTGCACTATTCCCCAACTCTTGTCCTCCATACTTCATAGCGAACGGAGAACCTATTTGCGGAACGAGGAAGGCAATTCCTGCGACTGTATCTACTACTCCGGCAGCAACATTAAGTCCTGAAGCAATGTGCTTACTCACCTGCTGTGCTCTCTCCCAGCCATTCAGATCTGTATCTATAAGTCCAGTGTAGTGGCCAATCTGATAGTTTAAGGAAGCAATTCTTTGTGTTATGCTTTCTATGCTCTTGACGGCCGAATCAATTTCAAGGTCTCTTGTCTTTGACGCCATTTCTAACATATTCACCTGCTGAGTCATGCGTAATAAAGAAAGTTCTTCTACATCTCTCTTTTCCATAGCTCCTAATAAGGCAGAACCAAAGGATTGAACAACGGAGGTGAATGCTTTCGCCTTTTCCAGAATGTATTCAAATCTATATGGAGGTAAGTTTCCAGAAATAGAATTTAAGATATCATCCAAGGAAAGTCCTGCTGCTGCACCTTTCACTAGGAGTCTTGGATCTATAGCAGGGGCAAATAGAGCTAATTGACGTTTTTGTCCATCAATGTTCATGCAATTTCTAATCTTGAACAGTCTGTCATTCACTCTGTCAAAATAGCCTAAGAGGTCTTTATTACCTGGTATACAAAACACAGGAGAAATCTGACGTATAAAACTGATACCAAATGAAGGCACTAGGAATTTCATATTGACATAGGGTGCAAATTTATTCCAACGGGTTGTCCTGTTAGTACCTGCAGCAAATTTGCCAGTAAACTTATCATCCGGAGCCTTATTAGTCATGGCTGGCACTCCGTATTCCAAGCCCAATTTAGTAGGCTTGACAATATCTCCATTTGTGACGATGAGTTGGTCCAGTGCCACTGTTGCTTGTGGCTGACTGACAGCTGCTACTCCTACATTATACGTCAAGTCTCTTCTAACAGTTGCAGATACTGCTTCAATTGTATTACTTGCAAATGCAATACTTGGAGACTGAAACTTAGGAGTATATTTAGGCGGAACAAAAATATAGCTTTCCATTTCTGCTAGAAATTCAGAGCCTGAATTCAATGCCGGTAAAATCTTTTCATAGGTCTTAGGTGTAATTTTACCTTCCCCACAATCTCCTAATTGTGCCGGAGTTTCTCCCATGATTTCCTTTGCAATAATATATAATAGAGTTGCCTCATTAATGGACTCCATGGTATCTTTTGAAAACAAATGGTCTCCCCAATCCAAAAGATTATCCACATATTTCATCACGATGGATTTTTGATAAGCACTCAGTCTTAATCTGGCAATGGCATGCGGATTAAAAGGATTCTTCTTGTATGCTTCAATTGCAGTTGTATCATTTAATTGGGCTCTGAGTGAATCGATATCCAGATTTCTAAATTCAAGATATTGCCAATTCCTATCTAGGTCCAATTTCTTTTTCTCCTCCGCAGACAAACCTGGATCTGAAAGATCAATTTGTTCGTTATTCGTAGGGTTAAAGATATAGTGATACCATTTTTGTGCTTCTGCATATCTTCCTTGGGAGTTCAGATGATTCGCAAGTAAAAATGGGATGTGGAAAAATATTTCTCTGTAGTACACTCCATAGGGTCCGGTATAATCGATCTTCCCACTTACAACATTATTCGTCACAAAACTATTTGTCAATGAGATAGGGGCGGCCATTTCTTTGAGTGCCTTTTGTGTTGCAATACTGAGCATAGTATCTACACCACTTGTAAACAAGGTTCTTGTGAGCGTTTCACTTAGTGTCGTGCCTAATCTTAAAAGAGAAAAATTATCCCCTGGTAAAGAAGTACCCTTTATATAAAGTAGATCACCTTCCACGTCAATAATTGCATCTCCAAGAGCACCATTTGTAGTCTGTACCGTAGAACCCTCTCTTAGGTTCGCCAATTTATTTCCACTTATATAGGCTGAAGGAAAACTTAGATCAATTGTACCCTCACCCCAATGTCTTTGTATCATAGGATGTGACCTATCCGTATTGACCATAAGTTCACTATGGGCATACTGCGGAAAATACAAGGAAGTGGGTGCAGTTCCTTTGTACAGTCCATTTCCTAATTTATGATAGATTTTACTCTGTTCTCTAGGGGTGATACTTATTGTTTCTCTTCCCGATACTGCTCTTACTCCGGCCTGTTTAGATTTTAGGTTGTAAAAATCTAAGGTAGACTGCATTTGATAACCTGCCCCTGTAAGAATCAATCGATTGTTACAATCCACAGAAGGATATAATCTATCCCACATAAAGCCATCTAGGGTATATTCATCTATAGGTCCATGATGTGGTTCTGTATCATATCTTGGGGTTCTTAAATCGCGTATGGCAGCATTAATACTAGTAAAGTCAAAAAACGGAAAATGCGTCATCAATGCATCCATGAACTCTTCTCTTTCTGCATTTTCTGCTAGTGGATCTTGAATCACTCCATTGCCACTAAATGGATACATATTCTTCAAATTCACCTTTTGAATTGGTGACCAAGTCTTATCTAATTTCAGTGTACTAAATTCGATTTCCACTTTGTGGCTGTATCCTGTAAAAATGGATCTGTTTTCATCGAATAAGGTGTTGCTTAATGTAGTTACTCTTGCCCAGAACAAGAAGAGTCTACCATTATAGATAATAGGCGCAACCTTTCTTACAGGAACCTGCACTTTAATCTCTTCCCAAGGATGCCATACTACACCTCTGGACTGATTTTTTTCTGAATAATATAAATTTTCAACCGTCCTATAATAATACCTGATAGGGTCATCCACACTTACCCCAAATAGATGTAGTACATCCGTTTCTGTTTCATCATCTCTCTGCAAATACGATCCCGCAATCTTTAAATGTGCTACTTCATCAAAGCCACGCATGTACTTGCCATAGGCTTCTAATACAGTATCTGTGTTTATTTCTTCCTGCAGCAATTCCTGCTCAAGTTCTTCAAAGAGAGGTGATTTATTATCTCTTAAATCTGGTTCAATATAATTTTCTGGGTATAAAAATACCTTCCTGTTTGCTTCCCAGACTCTGTAGTTCTTACGCCATTCCCATTCATCCAATGGAAACACTTGATAATCTAGATTTCCAGGATCATCAGGATCTACCATCAGGTTTACACGGTTTGCTGTGCCTGGCTCTTTATCATCTTGTTCCAAATTCAATAGGATTCTGTGCAAATACAATTGTAAACTCATGGTTGCAGCTACAAGTCTAGATGTACGCGCACATCCTTCTAATTCAGTATCAATCAAAAAGTAATAAAAGAGATCATTTTCATTTTGGAACTGAGGGAAACCTGATCGGATTAAATAGGTAGAAAGAGCAGCTCTTCTTTTTGATCGTAACTTGTCTTGATATGGTTCTAACTTTTCATTTCTTTCTTCTTCAGATCTATACTTAATTCGAAAAGCGGATAAAAGAATACCTACTGCCTCATTTAAGGTTTCATAATCATTTGAGATAATTTTGTTCAAACTATCTGCACTTAAGCCCATCAACTCACTCACATCTACAAAATTTTGGAGGGCCTCTAAAGCATCAATAGCGTTTTGACTATCAGGGATAGCATGATGGATTGTACTCAGGGTGCTTTTATCAATAGCATATAATGCAGATAACTTGTCTTGATCAACCTCTGCATATTGATTCGCAATTGTGAATCCACTTATAAGTTCTGAAAGCTCTGTTATATTAGATACGCCAGCATCATCAATAGAAACATATTGTACAAAGGCAATTAGTCTTTTTATGTCTTCTAGTGTAAGCTTATCAAGATCTGCAATTTCAAATCGTGCTAGATTGTTTAATACAAAGTCAAGCACATCTGTATCAAATTTTTTATCTCTAAACGCTATCTGCAAAGGAAGGAGTTTTTCCACTAGCTCTTCTATGCTATCAGGATCTAAATTCTCGTTCGACAATTCATTCGCAAAACTATCTGCATCCAGATCAATCCCTAAGGCCTCAATAAGTTGGCTTGTGTTAGTCTCCGACAAGTCAATCGCGGAAGACAATTGGAAAGGAATGAGATATTCAGGATGATATAATCTCAGAACATCTCTTAATTCATTTTCAGCTCTGGTGATTCCCGCAGGAACAGTAATAGCAGAAGAGGGGTCAAAATCTGCTTTAAGTTGGTATAAGCCCCCTTCCGCAGCTATTGTAATAACACCAGAATTTGCTTCAATGATTGCTTTGGATTGTTCTTCTGTAACATCATCAAAATATGCAAAGACAGTATCTGCAAAATACAGTGCTTGAGAGCTTCGGATTTCTTCTACGAGTGCCTCTGTTATAACAGTGGGGTCAGCATATGCCGTGGCATCTATAAGATCAGGACTCTCAATCATAAAATGGAGATCTTCTAGGCTAAAGCCTGATTCTTCATGCCAGTTATGGAAGTCTATTAATGTGATTAGCTGATCCAAATCTTCCACAATGTTATTGGCTAATTCAGGTATCAATTTGCAGATTTGAAATAAATCAGAAACAGATACACTTAGTTGCTTCGCAATTTTTGCATGTCTATACAGTAGACTAAGATTATCTAAATTTAATTTAAAGCCCCGGTCTGACTCTGTTGCAGAACCTAGATTAGAAACGCCTAGGCTATCTGCCAGATTTTCAATCAATCCTAGGAGTTCAGATTCAGAGACTGCTAATCCAGACATTAATCTGGCAGCAGAAAACTCTGCTGGATCTGTTGAATTATCGATTGCGTGTGCTGCATGTATAAAATCTGTTCCAGGCATTGGGTAGGCCCCTAATAAATCCACATCATCTTTGTGATTAAACAAGCTATCAAAGAAGCTAGGTACATCTTCTTGCATTACTTTTATGGGGATGGCATTCCATACTGCACATACTTCTTCTACACTAAGATCAAGTGAAGACTTTATCCTTTTTAATTGTGCAATATGTATAAGTGCCTTATCATCAAGTTTGTTCGTAATCCCTGACTTTGAAAGATGGTCAAAGATCAGATCTAGCTCCTGAATTGTCCAATCCGTTTTTCGCCATAGACGCACAAATCTATGCATTCTATCCAATGCCGTAAATGTCAAAGACTTAATCCTCTCAATATCATTCTGAACACTTTCGGATGAAATTTTTTCACCTACAATAGTAATCTTGAATGCCCCATCTTTTGTAATAAAATTGGTATTCACTAGAGCATCCAATTCGCTGCGACTTACACGCATTGATTTCAGAAGTTCTTGTGCATCAAAGGGTTTTATTTTATTGGATTGTACTGTAAAAGCTATTCCATATATTGCTTTCAGGATAGAAGGGCGTTCGTCCTCTTCTGTCATGATCGCATATTCTTTATCAGAAAGACCAAATGCAGCCTGCGCTATTTTTTCTTGATCTTCTTGGAATAGAATATTAATATCCTCTCTTGTAGTGTCAAAATGTGTTAGGTACGTATCCACCGAGCAAAGTGGGAGGTGAAAAGGTTGTTCAAAAGATTTAATTCTAGCTCTCCAGTTACCAGGTCGCTCAAAAGCAATCTCATTTTTATATACAAATGTTTCAAGTGCTGCCTTATCTGAGAGATCTCCAGTAAATCCTTTTTTCTTCGCAATGTAGCTTTCAAGTATTTCATTTATGATATCCAAATATGGAATAAGCGTGGAAGTATTTTCGCAGGTCAAAGGGAGAGTCCAAAGATCGGGTCTTCTTACTTTGAGGTTGAGGACATGATTCTTTTTGTCTCCTTTAAAATGTTTATCTAGAATATATTTCTGTACAAACTGCATCATATCTACAAAGTATGCAGCAGGTGAATAAATAGAACTACAGTGGTCACACTCACAAAATGCCATAGTGCCAAACAGGTCATCATAGCCCGGAATATCCTTGAGATAATCTTTTATGGAAGGGCCTATATTTCCTACGTTTGTCCAGGTAAAACTGTCTGTCAACACATCCAGTATAGAGCCCATTATTCCAGTTGTTTTTACTATGGTTTGATACGCATTGTCAAAATATACGCTTGCAACCGTAGGGTCCAATTTTGTATTTTGAACAAACTGGTTTAAGGTGCCTGAGGTAATATGAAATGCAGAATGATATCCTGCAGAGAGAATTTGGTCTGTGTGTTCAATGTCATTTGTAAACGTCTGTACTCTCTGATAAGATTTAACAGTGCTCATCACTTGGGCCTGCTCTTTTTTATTTAAACCAGTGAAATCCAATTTTTTCACATCATCACTATCATGCTTATAGTCAAGTGAAAGGAACTTTACGTTCTTATTATTCTCATAGAACTTATCCACCAAAGCAATACTCTCGGTAATATGTTTTGCTCGAGTTGCAGGGGCTTTAGTAGTATCATTAGCAATTTCTATCAATCCAAATCCAGGGTATTTATTAATGACTGCCCGCACATTTTCATAGGATGCCCGCATTTTTTTTGCATTACTTGCAGAAATATCTTCCAGATCTAGTTCTTCAAAATTTTGGGAGGTGAAAGCATTGGGATTGTTTTTAAATAGAGATTTTACGGATTTGATATCTTTTTCTACATCGTTGGTCTTTACTTCAGTTCGGTTGAGAATCAATGAACGTTCTGGGAAAAGACGTTCCACTTTTTTATAGAGCAATAAGGAGTAGTCCTCTTTAGCTACATCACCTGCTAAATCCACTTTGGAGTCTTTTACCACTTCTAACCAGTGGTCTTTATCTAGATTTACAAGATCTTCAAACGAGTCTACGTCAAATTTCTTATTTAGTGTCTCTGTCATTTCTATATGACCATCAAACAGTGTTGTAAGATTAGAGGCGAGTCCAAGTTTCTTTGCTTCCTTTTTAGTTATTACGTTCTTCTTAACGAGAGACTCTAGTTCGTCATCCTTGATAGCTTTGATATCAAAATCTTTTTCTAGAATAGCATTGGCCTTATCCTCTGAAATACTTGCGAGTTCGGATATTTGATAGAATTTCCCCAATTCAATATCTTTTTGGAATACGGGATTCAGTGCTATAGGCAGTTCCGTTTGTACTAGATTTTCTAAGGTACCCACAGATTCAATTTTCTCAATATCTGCAACTACTATCTTCTTTTTCTCTTCTGAAAGCGCAGATAGGTCTACTTTAGAAGAGATTACTGTAGATACTGACTCCCTTCCTAGAACTTCTGGTTTAAATTCTATGTTTGTAAACGCAGTTTTTACTTCTGTGGAAGCATCTTTAAGTCTAGTACTTATAACTTCCTTCATTTTTGTGGATGCTGCTTCATTGAGTTTTTTGTGCAGCGCATTGCTTTTTGCCTTAATCTTTTTTGGCGAAAGTTTTGAGAGTTTGGCCAATTGGATGAGATCACTTTTTTTCATAATAAGTAGATTTCTGTTGTTATATAATGATATTTTTTAGCACGCTGAGTGCATGTCATACATAGGCAGACAAGCACGCAGTTTGCGTGTTAATTTTATTAACTAGTTTTTTCTTATTGTTAGGTTCTGAGTATTGACTTGTATGACAATGCTGTCATGGTAAAAGTTGAGGCTGTTATAGTCTCAATATTTGTTTTATTCATCGTCTGAACCAAACAACCAATTACCAAGCGCTACTCCTCCTCCGATAATTGTACCACCAATTATAGAAGCCTCCGCAGTGATCCGAGTTGCTGATAGACCATAAGCTTTCATCGATCCACTACTTGAGATCCATCTAAAACCTGATCTAAATGTTCCTGAACCAATACTTTGAGCAAATCCTTCTTCCATGAACTTTAGAAAGTGGGACTTACTATATCCAATTCCTGTCAGTACTTGTCTGAATCTAGCAATTGTTCCTGCTCCCCTAGCAGAAAGAAATCTGTGAGCGCCTTCATGCATGAGAGTTTCCAAAAATTGGGGTGTACCCGGAGTTAGCGAATTTGACATTGTTATTCTGCCAGAAAGACTTGTGCTACCCATCACACCACTTTTCAACTTTCCTGCAACCCATGGAATGCTATTCGCTGGATTTGCCCCAAACATAATTCTCCTTAAAGCCCTTACTGCCAAACTTGGTCCACCAGACGCTCCACCAGTTGCTAACCTCGTTGCTAGGCGAGGAACACCCCTCGCCACTAAACCAGAAATAAGTCCACGACCTCGAGTAACTACTGCTCTTAGTGCCGCCCTTGTTGGTAAGATTCTAATAGCTGCTGCAATTGCCCTTCTACCCAAAGCTTTAGCACCCACCATTGCAGCTCTAAATGCTAATTTTGCACCTAGCACCAACTTTCCAACTGGAATTACTGTAGTTATTACTGTAAGAGCTACATATACTCCTTGCAAAGTTCTTCTTACCCACATTGGAGGCCTCCATCCTAAAAGATCCATGCCTCCCGGAATACCACCTGCTTCCCCATTCGCATCATCATTGCCAAATTCTAAATTAAAGTAGCCTGCTACTTGAGTCACATCATCCATCCAATTGGATCTAGGGTCACCTTGTTGTTCTCCTCCTCCAGAACCTTCATTTCCTTCTTGGCCTTCACCGCCTGCTTCTCCTTCTTGTCTTGTTCCGTTTCCTCCTGCTTCTCTTTGGTTTTGCCCATTGCCAGTTCCAGATCCAGATTCTGCATTTCTATCTGGTGCTGGACTTGTTCCAGTAGCGTCTCCATTAACAGACCCTTGTTCGTTGCCGGCACCCGAAGAACCACCTGATTCTGTTCCAGCACCTCCCCCTGTTCCTCCTCCACCAGAACCTCCCGTATCTGTCCCGTTACCACCTGGACTAGTGCCAGTGCCGCCAGGGGTCGTTCCTTGGGCATTTGGATTTGTTCCATTGCCGCCAGGCCTTGTACCCGTACCACCTGGTCTGGTTCCGTTCCCTCCAGGTCTGGTTCCATTACCATTACCTGTACCACCTGGTCTTGTCCCTGTGCCTCCTTCATTTTCTCCATCTGAGTCCCCATTACCATCCCCTGTTCTATTTCCTGTTCCTGCTCCATCACCAGTACCTGTTCCATCACCATTGCCTGTTGTAGGTCCATCAGAGCTACCTCCTCCACCTGGTCCTTCACCTTCTTCGCCAGCCCCTGGACCATTTCCTTGTTCTCCCGCTCCTCCAGAACCGTTGCCATCTCCTTCTTCTTCACTAGGAGGATCTTCATTTGGACTTGTTCCCGCTCCTTGTCCATCCGTTCCTCCAGTACCCTCTCCTCCTCCTGATTCAGCGCTTGTGTCCCCTCCACTACCATTTCCTCCACCACTTTGACTTCCTCCAGTCGATTGAACATACATGTCATACCCTGCCTTGATTAATTCAGCTTGAAGTTCTGCTGCACGAGCTGGAGTAACTGCACTTACAGCTCCAGTTCTTGGGTCAAAAAACAATCTTGTTTTTCCTTGAGCTTGGAACATCGCTATTTGAATTGGGCTCAAAGATTGATTATATCTTCTGATTATTGCCGCTTGTTGTTGAGTGGTATACACTCTGCCTCTCCTTTGTCTTCCTCCAGTCGATTGCAAGCCGTTAGGGTCAATCAAATTAATAGGGTTATTGTGCACATATGCGTAGAGGTTCAGCCCATCCTCAGGACCAAGAGGATCTGGGTTCATCCAACCTCCTAGCCAATGCGCGTAATAGCGATAACCAAAGTAATAGAGTCCTGTAAAATCATCACGTTCTTTGCCTGTGTATCTGTATTCTTTTATATCAATTTCACGTAAAGATCTTCCAGCTAAAAAAGAAGTTCCTCCAAAAGGGAAATACTCTTCATAGCTAATCACATTTGCATTATCATCCAGTTCTAAAGAAGCAGATCCTAAATGATTACCCAGTTGATAATGTGTTTTATAAGAATTTGTATTATCCGTCTCTCTATTACTCACATCTGTTTCCCAAAAATGAATCGTAGCTAGTTTGTTTTTTCCATCTGAAATTTTAGAAGTACGTCTTTTTAAAAGGGTAGAATTTCCTCTTTTTATGGTTTTAATTTCACATTCTCCGAAGTATGTTTTCTCTTGAATTTCTATAATATCATTAGCTACATCAATTACACGCTGTGTAATTTTTTTAAGCCTTATTCCATCTGATCCATACACATATCTCTCTTCATCATTTGGTTTACCCTGTGCTGACCTATCTATTACAATAATCCTGGAAATATTATCTCTATAATTCCATTCAATACTGCGTAAGTGTGCCTGGAATATACAATTTCCATTTGCGTCAAACCGCAATTCAGGATTGCTTACTATATTGTCGTTGAGATCTTTTTCTACTATAGATCTATTTGATGTTGCTGAGGTCCATATTTTTTTGGTCCAGTTATTTGTGTTGGCCGTGTGTTTTACCTCAACTTTGTTACCATTGAGGTCATAGGTATATTTCCTTGTGTATCTTTCGATAGCCGCTGCATTATTCAGTGAGATATGGCGAGTTCCTTTCATCCAATTTGCTGGAGTTCCGGCACTGGAACTACGATCCAAATAATCTCTTCTCTCAAGGGCCTGGTGCACTCTTCCATATGCTTCCACCAGTTGATACAAGGCGTCATAAGTATATTCCGCATGACCAGACACATTGATACCTGTAAGTACTTTAGGATTTGGTGCATTGTTAGATCTGGCAATATCATTCAAATGAATTAAATTACCTACTGGATCATAATGATAGCTAATGTCCTGATAGGTTCTTGCCCCTGAACCTATTTTTCGCGACTTAAGTTTTGTTAATCTGAAGGTTTCCTGATCATAGGTGTATTTTACTTCCACATCGTTTCCTAGTACAATCCGACCTCTCATACCTTTGGCATTATAGGACGCCTCTTCCATTATTTCCTTTTTCAACATTTGTCCATCCTCACTACTAATCAAAATCTTACTAAGATTACCTCCTTTGTGAAATTCAAATTCCCTTGTTAATTTATCTGGTAATCGTTGTTTAATTGATCTGCCTAATGCATCGTACTCCACAATTGTACTATGTGGGGTATTTTCCAAATTAACTGCAGATACATCTTTCCAATCTGGTTCGATGGATAAATCTAAAATAAAATCTCTTTCAGATTCTTCAACATATCCATTAGGATTGGATCGTATATTTCTGCTTACTCCTGCTTGATCATAATGCTCTACTAGCATTCCCATGAGATTACGATCTTTTGCTTGATTTACAGATACATCATCTCCATAAACATACTTTTCTACTATCGTATCTAATCCAAGTGCACCATCTACTTGTATTTGTTCTGTTCTTCCTAAGGCATCAAGGAAATATTTTTTGTGTACGTCTCGCGAATTCCAACTGTGAATAAGTCTGTCTTTATCATCAAAATAACTCCATCTCTCACCAGCGTCCATACTCTTCTCATGAGCAATGCGACCTTGTAGATCATATTTATATTCGAAGGCAGTTAAATCTCTGGCATCAATATGCTTAATTTTATTACCATTAATATCTAGCTCAAGTTGTTCCCTTTTTATAGTACCATCATTATTTTCTTCAATAGTAATGACTGTCCTTGCCAAAGGATCTAATATGATTTTACTAGGTGTGTCTTTGTGGGCCATAGCCTTATTCAAAGCCATTTTTTCAGGTTCCGAATTTGATAGGCTCTCTCTGAATGTCTTATAAAGAGACCGTTCAACAGTATCATTTTCATCAAATACTAAATGTTCCCATACTCCATACACAGTCTCAGAAAACGTTTGATTTGGAAATAATGCTTTTAACTTTCTTCCAAACGCATCATAAAAAAGTTGAATCGATTCACCAAAGTTTACTAATTCTTGATCACTTTCATACTTGACGCTGGAACTAAAGAATGGTTCAAATTCTCGTATAGTTTGCTGCTTGTTGTTGTAAACAAGATGCCCTGACACAAGCCATCTATCGTTCACCGTTTCCATTTCTACCTCTCCTGAAGCATCCAAAACAACATTACCGGCTCCATCTTTTCTTACAGCTAGTCCTGGATCAACTAGAGACTTTGTCTGGCATATTCTACCCAGGCCATCTGTATATGTAATGCTAATATTAAATACATCCGTATTATCGACATTCCCTTTCCCATCATGAATTAAATTCTCTCTGACCACAGAAATTGCACGTAATGGCTCGTTAGAGTTCTTGAAATTCTCAAGATCATAGAACAAGAAATTATTCGCTTTCTGTAAATAAAGCTCAGGGTTATTCAAAATGTTGTCAAAACTTTCATCTGTTCTCCTAGTGTAAGAAGTAAGCAGCTCCGACCCATATTTTTGAACAGTATTACCATCGTCAAGAATAGTACCCTGGCTAAACATGGCAACCGTCACACCCAACTCATCAAACAGTATCTCTTTATGATTATCATTCGCATCCAGCATTTTAAATGCTTGAAGAACATTATAGTCTATGCTCGCGGAATTTTTAGCTCCAGAAGGATCCGTGATTTCAAGTACATGTAAAAAGTAAGGATCATACTTGTATTCTGTAAAGTCTCCAGGAGTCGCTTCTACCTTATCCAACGTGAAGAACCTACTCTGATCATTAAAATGATTTATAGCTGATTTCTGCCACCAGTAATTATCCTTCTTTTCATAATTCCCTTCATCGTCATCAGTAAGTAATGCATTGGACACTCTGGACCCATAAGTATTACTTATAAAACTATCATTGAAGCATGCCGTTTCCTCATGATGTGAAAGCACATTTGTCCCCACCTGTCCCAAAGCCAATACATCTGTAGCTGCATCATTCCAGAAAAACGTTCTTTGCCATTGGGTTAAACGTGCCTGACTTGTGGAAGGATCTGCAAAACTCTCGTTAAAAGCAATCGCATTACTCACAAGGTTGTCAAATTTAGCTATCGCCTCCAATCTTGATACTAGACTATCCGCAAGATGGTCCAACGTATTTATCTCAAAATCTTGTCCTTCAAACAATATTGTAGTGTAGAATTCATCAATAGTTTCTCTACTGAAATACTTGTGCGTTGCTGCTGTAATATAATCTTTTGCTTGTGCCTCTTCTCTTCCAATAACATCTCGCCTGGCATAAGCGATACTGAGGTCTTTCGTAATTTCACCAAAGTTATTTAATTCGATTGTGATATGGTGCTGTGTTCTTGGGTCTTCAGGATTTTGTTCATATTCACTAGAAACACTTTCGCCTACAAAACTGAAATAGGCAGTTTCATCCTCCTTTATACCAGTCTGTAGTTTTCGCATGATATAGGAGTACTGACTTATTTGTAGCGGATGTTCATTTTGTAGACCATTTTCATCCAAAGCGTAGACTTCCTTTCTTACAATTCTAGCTGCTAAACTTCTAAAGGCTAATTCGAAATCATCAATTTCTAATGCATCTGATTGTTCAAAATTCTGTGCACTTAGTACCTGATGCTTAGGGTCTCCAGAATAAAATTGTGCTCTACGCTTTTTATCCCAACCAAACAATCCACTATGATGCCAAGTTTTTAAACAAGAAGCTTGCACAAACTCACTATGATCAAGTATTGTTGGATCATCAATACGTTCAGAATCATATTGTTCCACCAAACCAAAACAGACAAAACGCATCCCAAAAGGATCATAATTTGCATCTCTGTATTTGTATTCAGATGCAAGTACAGAAGATGTAATTTCGTCTCTTATTATTTTTTTATTTACAACTGTGTAATGCATGGGTGCCTTACTTACCCATTGCCTATGCGTTCTTTCCGACTCTAAAAAATGTTCCGCTGAATATCCATATTCCAATTCATGTACATTACCCAAAGAGTTTGATACCCTTGTCATGAGTCCTGGCTTAATACCAGAAGTCAATTCCAAAAATTGGATTGCATGGTTACTATTGTAACCCAACGCACTCGACCAAACCAAACAGGGTGTTCCATTTCCTAGAAAATCGAATATCTGTGCCGAACTAAAATTGTCGATATACGGTAAATTTGTAATTGTATTCCCTTCGACAAAGCTATTTCCAGAAGCATTGTACCAATATCGTATCTCACCGTTCCCTAGATAGAGCAGATCAGATGTTCCAGTACCATTTAGATCAAAAAGACGAATCTTACTTGCGTCAAAGTGACGATCAAATGCAATAGTAGGAGCATTGGCCATCAATACCAATTCACCAAATTTCCCATTCCCCAAATTTGGAAAGTATTCCACCCTCCCATTCAAGACTCTAACCTGATCAGGCAAACCATCCCCTGTCATATCAGCAAGAAAATAGTCCAGATTTAGATTAGTCCCAACAATAGGGCTATGTGATAGTGTATCAGATGGCGATTTATAGATTTCTACAGGATCATCAAATCCATCTTGCCCGTTAAATTGATAAAATATAATTCTGTCCTCTCTATCTACTACCAAATCTGGATGTCCATCTGCATTTAGGTCTATAAATTGAGAATTCGCTACCTGTGGGATACTTTTAAAAGGAGTAAATCCACTCCATTGGTGTGTTTCTTTGTCATAGTCGTAGTGCCCTGCTGTTCTGCCCTGAAACGTGTACAGGTTTATGTTACCATCCCTATTAAAATCACCCAGTGCAAAGTTTCGCAAGTTGGCAGCTGGCTTATTTATTACGACTTCTTGCTGAGCAAAGGCACCTCCACCCATATTCCTTTTATAATACCATGCATTAGGGGTTTCCTTTAATATTCCCGGAAGACCATCACCAAGAAGATCTACTATACGTGTTCCTATATCATTAAATCCGGCAGGTACATTTTCATTCGTATCTATGATGGTCGCTGCAAAAGAATCTGCTAGCTGTCCCTGCGTATAATCAAATTCAAGTGGAGGTAGTTCCTTTGTAGAATAATTTCCTGTAACCAGATCCTTTCGCACCCCCACATAATGCACAGATCGTAATCCTGTACTTATTGACCCCTCTTCATAGCTACAATTAAAGATGCCAGTAACAGAAGGGCTACTACTCAATTCTGAAAAGTTATGAAACTGTAAAATACGTTGACATAACCTGTAGGTACGAATTTCAAATCCTGCACTATAATTAGAATAGGGGTTCAGTCTTACACTCCACTCTCTTCCCACTGGAGATTGATTGCTATCGAACACAACAGGATCATATTCGCCATAATCAAAAACCAATTCAAAACACCACTTGTTTGAGTTTGGCACTGCTGCATCTACAGATAGAAACTTTGTATTTCCGTATTGAATACGTTCTACGTATTTGTTTGAAAATCCTTCTTGACGAAACTTAGCAATTCTTCGTTTTTCATAAGCCAGAGTATCGTCAAGTCCAAGACTATCTTCAGATTTGTAATTATAGAAAATTGCATTTCCTAATGCATCATACTGAGACTCTAGAAGCCATTTAAAAACTTTATTCTTATTTTTGGGATCAAGGATTTTAGTTGAATCATCCGTCTTTCTGCCATAAATAGACACGTTATTGTCTTTGGATCGTATCCTCCAATGGACTGCATTATCGGATTTCTTGATCCATTTTTCAAACCTTGCAAAATTTGATTCGTTTTGAGCTCTGTAGTAGTATATAAAGAATTCTGAATTTTCATCAATTCTGTGTTTCCAATCGTTCCCTTGTTTTATAAGATATCTTACTAGGTTCATGGAACCATTGAAAGCAAAGTCCTCATTGCCATCATATTTGGGTAGGCCATTTGAGATATTTACGGATATAAAACTAATTCCTCCTAAGGCCCAGCCCTTTCCAAATATAGATTCCTTACCGCCTGAATTATATGACAAACTAAGTTTTGGCTGAAAACCTGATCTGGATTCTGATACAGGAATTTCTACCTGCCCAATTGCTCTTCCTGTTGCAGAATCTACATCAAGAGAATAGGGTAATTGTAAGTCTTGTAGACTTGTGGAGTTGTTTTCCATAATAATAGAACTTATTGTACTACAAAAGTTGGCTATCCGTTCCTATCCTGATTCTTACATCTTGTACTGAGAAAAATTTAGATGTATTATCAATCTTGTATCAAGCATATGAAGAATCTGTTACCCCAATGCTATATTTTCTTCCACTAATGAGGAGATTTTTTCTTTCTACCAAACTTTACAAAGAATACAGGAATAAATAAATACTAGGAATAGCTATTTCTGAACTTGAGTCCAGTTTTCATACAATCGGAGACATTAATTTAAAAGTTTTTGTAGAATAAATCAAGCTCAGTTTTTATGCGCTACACAAAACTCCACAAGCGGTAATATTATTTTATATGCTGAACAAGGTCAAGTAAATCTAAGCCACCAAAAACCCATTAATCTTAGTCACACTATCCTTAGCATCCCCATACAACATGTTTGTATTTTCCTTAAAGAAGAGTGGATTCTGCACGCCTGCATATCCTGTCGCCATAGAACGTTTCATCACGATCACATCTTTCGCATTCCAAACTTCTAGGACAGGCATACCGTAGATAGGACTATTTTCATCGTCCAAGGCACCTGGGTTTACGATATCATTTGCACCAATGACAAGGACAAGATCAGTCTCCGCTAGATCATCATTTATCTCATCCATTTCCATGACAATGTCATAGGGAACATTCGCCTCCGCCAGTAAGACATTCATGTGACCCGGTAATCTTCCCGCAACAGGGTGAATACCAAAGCGTACCTCCTTTCCTTCTTTCTTAAGATGTTCCACCATCGCATAGACAGGGAACTGCGCCTTGGCAACTGCCATACCATAGCCAGGAACAATGACAACAGATTTTGCTGCCTTTAATAGTTCTGCAACCTCTTCATGATTCATAGCAGTCACTTCGCCTTCCACTTCTTTTGCAGGTCCGGTAGGTGCTGCTCCAAAGCCTCCAAAAATTACAGAAAGAAAAGAACGGTTCATCGCCTTACACATGATGATGGACAGGATGGCTCCGGACGAACCTACGAGTGCGCCTGTTACAATAAGTAGATCGTTACCCAACATAAATCCTGCCGCCGCGGCTGCCCATCCCGAATAAGAATTCAACATAGAAACTACGACCGGCATATCTGCTCCCCCTATCGCCATGACCATCATCACACCGATGAAGCAGGCAATGGCAGTCATAATATATAAGGGCGGAAGTCCTGAGACACCGGGTGCCTTGGTGAAAATATATCCTAGGACCACACAGCCTATCACCAGCAAAATGTTTACAAGGTGACGACCTGGATAAATCAAGGGCTTACTTCTGATCTTACCATCCAGTTTTCCCCAGGCGACTACTGATCCTGTAAAGGTGATGGCACCAATAAAGACACCGATAAATATTTCTACCAGATGGATATTATGCTCTACACCTGTCAGCTGCGCTGTCTTGGGATCTATGTAGGAACCAAATCCTACAAGCACTGCGGCTAGTCCAACAAAACTATGGAGGATAGCCACCAGTTGTGGCATGGATGTCATCTCGACCTTGCGTGCTAAGAAAATTCCTATCACAGAAGCGATGGCAATAGCAATGAGAATATATGTTTGTCCTTGGACACCTTCACCTAAAACTGTCGAAACAATAGCGATGATCATCCCTACGATACCATACATCACTCCGCGTTTTGCAGATGCCTGTGAAGAGAGTCCTCCCAGACTCAGTATGAATAGTATGCTGGCAAAAAGATAGGATGCGAGTTGTACTTGTCCTGATATCATAATTTACTTTCTAAACATTTTCAACATACGGTGCGTCACAAAAAAGCCTCCGACAATATTTATGCTCGCAACAAGAATTGCTATAAATGCAAGTATGGTCATAGGGTTAGAAAGATCGTTTGTTGTTTGTAATAAACCACCAATTATTATAATGCCACTGATAGCATTCGTCACTGCCATCAGGGGTGTGTGCAAAGAATGGGAAACATTCCAGATCACCTGCCATCCTACAAATACAGCAAGAACAAAGACTGTAAAATGTTGCATGAATTCAGGGGGTGCTACCCTACCCAATAAATACAGCATTGCACCAATGGCTGCCAAAACTATCCACATGCGTGTGGTTTCTTTGCGCGCTTTTTCCTCTTCGGAAATTTGCACGGGCGCCGCTTTTTCTTCGACAATTTGTTTTGGTTTTTGCGGACTAACTGGCAGCGGTTCTGGTGGCCAATTCACCCTACCATTATGTGTCACCATGGCTCTAGAAACCACCGCGTCCTCCATATCTATTTTAAAATTTTCGGCCTTGCCCATATCATCCAAAAGATGACAAAGATTATTCCCATACAACTGACTTGCCTGAGCTGGCAATTGGTCCAGCTTTCCTATAATCGTAACACCATTCTCCGTTGTATAAATTTCACCATCGCGTGTGAGGGTGCAATTTCCTCCTGTGGATGCTGCAAGATCTACGATAACAGATCCCGGTTTCATCGCCGCCACATGATAATCTAAAATAAGTTCGGGTGCCTTCCTTCCTGGAATTTGTGCAGTCGTAATGATTATATCTACCTCCTTTGCCTGTTCCTTAAAGAGTGCCATTTCTGCCTCAATAAATTCCTTACTCATCACCTTGCTATAGCCAGAATCTGTGGAGCCATCCTCGTCCAGTTCTACCGTCAGAAAACTAGCGCCCATACTTTCTATTTGTTCGGCCACTTCTTTTCTGGTATCAAAGGCTCTTACAATTGCACCTAGCGATCTTGCTGTTCCTATCGCTGCCAGGCCAGCCACCCCTGCACCAATCACAAGCACCTTGGCTGGGTCCACTTTTCCCGCCGCTGTAATTTGTCCATTGAGAAATCGACCAAAGTGATTTGCACCTTCTACCACAGAGCGATAGCCCGCGATATTTGCCATAGAGGAAAGCACATCCATTTTCTGTGCTCGCGATATTCTAGGAATAGCATCCATAGCAATCGCATTCACTTTTTTATCTGCAAGCTTTTGGAGTAAGTCTAAGTTTTGCGCTGGCTGTAAATAACTTAAGACCAGTTGGTCCGCATGCATCTTTTCTATTTCTGCCTCCGTCACTGCCTGCACTTTCAGAATAATATCTGCTTGCGCATACAGCTCTGCACTCGTGTCTAAAATCTCTGCACCTGCTGCGGTGTATTCCGTGTCTTGGTAATTTGCTTTTGCGCCAGCTCCTTTTTGGATGAACACATCAAAGCCCTGTTTTTTAAGTCTTTTGATGGTTTTCGGAGTGGCACCTACGCGGCTTTCGTTTTCCGCTAACTCTGTGGGTATGCCTACAATCATAATCCGTGCTTTAAGTACGATTACTAAATATAAGATTTATGTTCAATATGTTATGACTCCTTTCTCTTTCCTATAATTTGGGCGTGCCCTTTTATATGCTATCGCATAAAAAAGGTCGCTCCCTGCCAGGCTCGGACCCATTGGGTCCTGCCTGCCTAAGCACGCAGGCAAGTCTGGAAAACAAGTTTTCCACCTTCTAGGCAGCCTGCCTGCGTTCCATGCAAGGCAGGCCTTGCCTGCATACGCACGCAGACAAGCTCACGCGGGCAGTTTGCTTCGCAGGCAAGAGTCTTATTTCTACTAGGATGCTAGGAAATATAATTTGTGCTTTAGCTCCAAGAAAGATTAACTAGCTTTGATTACTTTCACGGGATAATTCGCATATAGTTATAGTGAAAGTTTGTATTGCAGAAAAACCAAGTGTTGCAAAAGAAATTGCTTTTGTCATCGGTGCCAAAACCCGCAAGGATGGTTACTTCGAAGGAAACGGTTATCAGGTAACTTGGACCTTTGGACATTTCTGTACACTCTTTCCACCGCAGGACTATAAGCCCCATTGGAAGCGCTGGGATCTAGACAGCCTTCCTATGCTGCCAGAACAATTCCAGACCAAACTTATGGACGATGCGGGTGTCAAAAAACAATTCAAGATTATAAAAGGGCTATTTAAAAAAGCACGTGTCGTTATAAACTGCGGGGATGCAGGAACAGAGGGCGAACTCATACAACGATGGGTGATCAAAGAGTCTGGCTATACAGGTAAGGTCGAACGGCTTTGGATTTCTTCCCTGACCTCGGAAGCAATACGGAAGGGCTTTGAAAAATTAGAACCTGCCAGTGCCTTTGACAGCCTCTACTATGCTGCGAGTTCGCGTGCAATAGGCGACTGGTTACTGGGAATGAATGCAACACGATTGTACACTTTACGTTATGGTGGCTATAAGCAAGTACTTTCCATCGGACGGGTACAGACACCTACCCTTGCCATGCTAGTAAAACGACATCACGAAATTGCAAACTTTGTACCTAAGGCGTATTGGGAACTACACACAAACTATCGGAAGGTTACATTTAAAAACACAACAGGAAGATTCGAAAACGCAGAAGAAGGAAAAGCACTGCTCGAAAAAATTGAAGGAAAGGATCTTGTCATTACCAAGGTAGAAAAAAAGGACGGGAAGGAGTACGCTCCCAAACTCTATGACCTAACCAGTATCCAAGTTCATTGCAATAATAAATATGGCTTTACCGCTGACAAAACTTTAAAGTTAGTACAGAAGCTCTATGAGATGAAGGTCGTCTCCTACCCTAGAGTGGATACCACCTATCTGCCCAATGATGTCTATCCAAAGGTTCCAGGCATCTTAAAAGGACTGACGAACTACAATCAATATACCAGCAAGATATTAGAAAGCACCATACGAAAATCTAAAAAGGTATTTAATGATAAGAAAGTCACAGATCACCATGCTATTATTCCCACAGGTGAACAAAGACAACTGAACGGGGAATTGCAACAAGTCTATGACATGATTGTGCGCAGATTTTTGGCGATATTTTATCCAGACTGTAGGGTGGCCAAAACTACAGTACAAGCCATAGTGGAGGAAGTAGAATTTGTAACAAAGGGCAAAGAAATTATTGAAGAAGGATGGAGAGAGCTCTTTCCAAAGAAGAATAAAAATGAAGAGGAGAACAGGGAAGAGAAAAAAGAAGACGAGGAGAAAACACTCCCCTCTTTTAAGGAAGGAGAACAGGGTCCGCATACGCCCTCCCTCTTAGAAAAGATGACCAAGGCGCCTGCCTATTATACAGAGGCATCCTTACTGCGCGCCATGGAAACGGCTGGTAAGCAGGTGGACCAAGAGGAACTCCGTGAACTCATGAAGGCGAATGGAATCGGCAGACCTTCAACACGTGCAAATATCATCGAGACCCTATTTCGCAGAAAGTATGCGCATCGAAAGAAAAAGCAGGTCCTAGCAACCGAACTTGGGATCCAATTAATCGCCACTATAAAAAACCAACTTCTCATTTCCGCCGAACTCACAGGACAATGGGAAAAACGTCTTAAAGAAATCGAACGAGCTAATGCAAGTCCCAAGGCATTTATTCAAGACATGAAACAAATGGTTGCGGATCTAGTCACCGAGGTACGCATGGAAAAAAATGTAAAACGTTTTGCCTCTTCAGAAAATACAAGCTACCCAAAAACTAAACGGAAAACATCTAAGAGTACTAGCAAGAAACGAAGCAGTAAATCTACTAAGCGGACATCACCTAAGACACCATCCATGCTCTGTCCTCTCTGTAAAAAAGGAACAGTAGTAAAAGGAAAAACCCGCTATGGTTGTTCGCATTATAATTCTGGCTGTCGCTTTGCCATCCCGTTTAGCTTTATGGATAAGAAAATAAGTGATAATCAAATTAAACGCCTTGTTGAAAAAGGCTCCACAGTAAAACTCAAAGGCTTTACAACTCAAGATGGAAAAGTAAATGGTGTAATCAGCTTTGACAAAAACAAGCAACTCATTTTCAAGGAATCTGCAAGCCCTTCCAAAAAATCAAAACCCAATCAAGCATCAGATATACCCAGTTGTCCTAAGTGTATGAAAGGTACTTTGATAAAAGGTAAAACGGCCTATGGTTGTTCACTTTGGAAATCCTCTTGTGATTTCACATTCCCTTTTGCGGATATTAAGAAGAAAGCGGGTGGTAAGAAATTGACGAAGGAGTTGGTATTGAAGATAATTGGTGGGTAGGTGTACCTATAGACAGGGATGATATCCCTGTCTATAGGTACATGCCCCCTTGGGGCATAGTTACGTGGAATAGCGGAGGGAATTGGAAGAATTTGCGTCGCTACTATGATTTTATTAGCATAAGAGAATAAAAAACAAATATTTCCTCCTAATGCCCCAAGGGGGCATGCACCTACAGGCAGGGGTATTACCCCTGCCTGTAGATGTACACACACTAGAGCTCTGAAGGAGCGGAATCATTTTAATAAATGATTACTTAAGGGGATAATATTACATAAGTATATAAAGTATTTATTATGCCACAGTCCTTAGCAAACACCTTAGTACATATTGTTTTTAGCACTAAGTTCAGACAAGAATTTATAGATAAAAATATTGAAGCAGCCTTATTTAATCATATCGGTGGTACGTGCAAATCACTACGTTGCAACACAATTATTGTTGGTGGTTATAGGAACCATGTTCATATATTTTGCAGACTAAACAGAAGCATAACACAGGCTGGATTAGTAAAAGAAATAAAAGTAAGTTCTTCAAAATGGATCAAAACACAGGGAGAGAAATATCAGAATTTTAGATGGCAAGTTGGATACGCAATTTTTTCAGTAAGTCCTAGCAAGGTGCATAGTCTTAAAAAATATATTAAAGAACAGGAGCAACATCATTTGCAGATGAATTTTGAAAAAGAATATATCAATGCATTAGAGGATCATGGTATTGCATACGATGAGAAATATGTCTGGGATTAGTGTACCTATAGACAGGGATGATATCCCTGTCTATAGGTACATGCCCCCTAGGGGCATAGTTACGTGGAATGCCTCATCGAAACATAGAACTCTTGAATTTTACAAATTGAAGACGTCAAAAATAATTTATACCAACTCTTTCAAAACCGCATAGGTTTTTCTTGCACTAGCATCCCAACTAAAACTATTCAGTCGTTCAAAACCTCTTTTGATTAAATCCTCCCCTAGGGCTTCGTCTTCTGAGAGTTGCTTCATTGCAGTAGCAATATCACTTGGCTTAGAAGGATTTACCAATATGGCAGCATCACCTGCAACCTCAGGCATAGAACTTTCTGTAGATGTGATAACGGGAACGCCTGCTGAAAAGCCTTCTAAAATTGGAATTCCAAATCCTTCAAAAAAAGAAACATAAAGAAGAGCTTCTGCAGCACCAACATATCTAAATATATTTTCTCTTGTTTCTTGTCTAACTAAAATATCATCTGTGTAGGGACTTGATTCTATTTTATCTTTTATCTCATTCGTCTTCCAAGCCCATCTACCCATGAGTACTAATTTGTGTGATTTAGAAGTTTGCTTTTTAAATAGCTCAAAGGCCGAAATAAGTCCAGCAATGTTTTTTCGAGGATGAAAAGAACCTAAATAGGCAAAGTAAGGTACGCCCCCTGTAAGCTCCTGTCGAATGGCTGTCTTTTCTTGTGCATTTAATGCTCTAAAACCAGCAGGTGCTGCATTATGAATAACTGAAATGCGATCAGCAGCAATATTATATTGCTTTACAATATCTTGTCTTGTGAAATCAGATACAGCGATGATTGCATCCGCTTGGTGATGGTTTTTAGGAAAATACTTTCGATAATACTTGAGAACTGCATTCGGGATTTGCTCGGGGTAATGGCAGTAAGCAAGATCATGCGATACGATTGCACAGGGAGTCTTAGTCTTACGCGGCAAATATGTCTCACCAGTATAAAAGACATCAATATTATATTTCTTAAGGTATCTGGGGATTTGAAATTGGAACCAAATATTCCACAAAATTGGATGCCTGGACGCAGGTGGAACGACAACAGGAACAATATTAGAGGAGGTGATAAATTTCTTACTGAAGCTTCTGTCAAAGAAATAGTAAAAAGTATCCTCAGGGTGTGCCGCTGCCATACGGCTAGTGTTTTCAAAAATATAGCGCGCTATACCCTCGACTTTACCATCAATAAGAAGACGTGTATTTATTCCGATGTTCATATTATAAAAATCTGCCTGTGGATATTATTTTAAAAGCATATTGATAAATGTTTATATGCTTTTAAAATACCACAGGCAGACAAATGGTAATTCGTTGAAGTATATTACTTCACTTCAAATGTAATTTTTAAGTTTACTCTGTATGAAGATACTGCACCATCTTTTACTGTTACACTTTGTGATTGCACAAAAGCGGAACGGATTCCTTTGATTGAATCTGCTGCTTTTCTTACACCCTTGTCTGTAGCGTCTTCCCAACTTTTGTCGGACTCGGAAAGCACTTCAATTACTTTCATAACTGCCATAATTTCGAATTTTAATTGTTAAAAAATAATGGCAAAGGTATTTACAATAACGCTTAAATGCTAGGATGTTAGGAATTTAATGTACAAAACTCCTTTTGGCTCTATTATAACACATGTCCATAAGCACTAAGATTCCTTAATACGCTTAAGTGCTTCATTTGCCTTATCAAATTCGTAGTTGAGGTTTACCGCATTTTGAAAATCAATTCGAGCTGCCTCATTATTGCCTCGACTTTCATGAATAAGACCTCGGTAGTAGTAGCCCTGGTAGCTTTGCGGATTCACATTAATAAGAATATTAAATTGTTCAAAGGCCTTTTCTTCTTCTTCTCGTTCTAAATGGAGTATGCCTGCATTTAAATAGGCTGCACCGTAATCCCGATTGATTCTATTTATTTTTCTGTAAATTTTGAGAGCTGCATCTAAGTCTTGGTTGTTTTGGTGATAGTAGGCCAAGGAATGCCAGGCATTTACATTCATACTATCTACCTGTGTAGCTGATCTATAGTAGCTAAGTGCTAGTGGATCATTTTCGTCCTCATACATGCTTCCCAGGAATAGCCAAGCATCTATCTGATCAGGATCTATTTCTACAGCTGTTTGGAACGCGCTTTTTGCTTGATTGATTTCACCCTGCACGCGCCTAAGCATCCCCTGCAATAGATGTCCATCAGCACTCCTAGGGTCGCGCATTAAAATTGCCCTATTTGTGTATTCCATATCATCATACTGCTCTAGTATAAATTGTGTTTCGGCTAGTTTCAACATGGTATACATGTCTTCTGGAAACTGTCTTCTGGCGGCCTGCATCGTTTGTATAGATTCTTTGGATCTATAATAGTCCATATATACATCCGATAGAAAATGATAGTAGGGTGGTTTGAGTGAATCGATTAACATCGCACTTTTCATATCTGCGATCGCTTCATCATACAATTCATTTTTATAGAATTGTTTTGCTCTCTCATAATATAATACATCGTCATCCGGAGTTTTCTCAATCAGTGCAGATAATTCATGCACTGCTGCGTCTCCCATGACTGGCTGCGATTTCTTAGCTCCATCTTGTTTACAAGCAACAAGCATGCTCAGACACACAAGGAATAGAACGCCTTTCATCAAATCCATATATGCTAATCTAATTTTCATATCACAAAAGTATTCAATTTCTAGCTTCAATTTTTTAGCTAAATTTGAAATTCAATTCAAAAGAATGAAAATACTGGTTATTGGTGGTGGAAATATGGGACAAACTTATGCAAAAAGCTTTCTACATGCACATATTGTCACCAAAGAGCAATTAATTATCTTAGAAAAATCCGAAGAAAAGGCCACGATTCTCAATGGATTAAATATAGGGACAGTACAAGGAACTCCTGGACCATTCATCAAAGAAGCAGATCTTATCATCTTAGCAGTGAAGCCTCAAGATCTTGCACTCTTATTACCATCCATAAAAGAATATGTAGATGCACAGCAACTGGTATTAAGTATAATGGCTGGGATTACCATAGAGAGTATCCAAAAACAACTAGGATTAGAAAAGGTAATCCGCGCTATGCCTAACCTGCCGGCGCAGATTGGAATCGGAATGACCGTCTTTACCTCATCTAAAGAAGTGACACGCATAGAACTTGTAACTGTGCAAAATTTATTAAACGCTACCGGCAAAACCATTTACGTAGAAGACGAGAATGCAATTGATGCTTCCACCGCTATCTCTGGCTCGGGACCCGCCTACGTTTTTTACTTTATGCAATCTATGATAACTGCCGCTAGGGATCGTGGCTTCAATCAATCGCAGGCAGAATTACTTACCTACCAAACCTTTTTGGGCGCGGTTGACTTATTTAAAAAGTATGAATATTCTTGTGAGGAATGGATAAATAAAGTAGCCTCTAGAGGAGGCACAACGGAGGCTGCACTTACAAGCTTTAATGCAAATAACTTAGAAGAAGAAATTAAAAATGGAATTACTGCTGCACATACGCGTGCTCAAGAATTAAGTAAGTTATAAATCTAACAATTCAAATTCCACCCACAATCCGTAGGCACCACTACGAGAAGCTGCATAGTGTTCGGTTTTATATCCTGTGGAATATCCTGCTAATTTTTCTAAGAGCTCATTATACATTGCATACCGTTCTGAAGACTCCTCATATGGATTAGACATCGCTGTTGTTTCGTCATCAATATAAAGTATGCGGCCCAGTTTTTTCCCGATATGTCCTGCATACAGCTCTGCCTTAAATTTGGCATCGTGCAAGGCTAGAATTGCCTTTCTATCCTCGTCTACAAATTCATGTTCTGGAAAGAGATAATACATTTTATCTACGATGACACGTTGTTCTTTTGCAAGGCGAATCGCCTCAATCATTTTTTCTTCATCCTCTAGGATCAACGTGTATTTCTTTGTGGGAAACTCAGAAACAACTATACCCTCGTCTTCTTTAAATCGCATAGCAATGTGAGCAGCTTCAAGACTTTCTGTATAGTGTTTGATCTGATCTTCGATACTAACAAATCCAACAACAGGATCGCACTTACTTGGATCCTCTTCAAATTTTAATTTTAGAGAATAGCCCTCAGCGTAATCTACATAACTTGATTTACCCATGATGCTAAGCGTACTTGTTTGTGCAAATAGCATGGCCGAATAAAAAACAAAGAATATACTAAGTGATTTTCCCATTAGTCTATTAGCTCAAAAGTTACTTTTACTTTGTATGATTTTTTTAGTGTTGGCTCCTTAGAATCAATCACATCAGAACAGCAATCACCTGAGGTATCTTCAATATTTAAAATCTTCCCCAATTTCATATCAATTTCTGAACAGATATTAGCACCTTTCCGTTTTGCATCATCTATTGCAGAAAGGGCAAGTTTCTGGGCTACATCGTCATCAAACTGATATTTATAATTCACTTTAGATAATTGAACACCCGGGATGTTAATCGTTGCTAAGGCATCCATTTTACTTTGATCAGAAGTTTCAATAGAATAACTACGAGAAATTGTTTTCGCATACTTAGATATATTTCCAGCAGCTCTTTCTAATTGTCCTTCCGTGAAACCTATTTTATTTATTTCCGTTACAAACTCTGTATAGGTCTGATCAATTGGCTTGTATCTAACTTGCTTATATTCATTTGGTGCCACCTCACTAACCGTAAAATTTAACACGGTTGCCTTTGAGTCAAAGGTATGACTGGCATTTCCTACAATGCGAATAAAGCGCTCTGTACTCTGCGCATATGAAAGGCTAAAGAAAAATATATTTAAAAATACTAGGGAGAATAATCGTTTCATACTATTACTATTTATGCCTCAAGTTAATAGCTTTCCCCATGCAGAGTATAAAAATTAACATCTTTAACGGTAGCGGAAAAACTACAAAGAAAACACATCGTGTAAACGGGCTACGGCGTATCCCTTTTTATTAATCAGACTGCTTACCTCACTATCTATATCCAAGGCCGGGTTCGTATGGTTGAGATGTATAAACTTAATCTTAGCCTTTTCGACTGCAGGTAGTCCATCAAACAGAGCCATACTTTCTACTATAAAAGGATGCGGGATCTCCGAAATATCTCTATAATTAATTTCTGCTTCATCATAAAAGGTTGCATCTATAAAGGCATAATCCACCTTGGCAATTTCTTCTATAATATCTCTATCCCATTTACTCCACTTATCTATGTCTGGAATAAAGAGTGCTGATTTTTTAGGACCCCTAATTGTAAAGCCTACCGTCTCTGAATACTCATCTCGGTGTGGAACAGTAAAGGCTTTAACTTGAATGTTTTGCGAGAGTTGTAAAGATGCATTTGCTCTAAGTTCTTCGAGTGTAATATTTCTATTTTTTACTAACTGACTCCAGGGTCCATTCGTTTCTAAATATTCCTTCATTTTAGGCATCGCAAAAACAGTCTGTTCCTTTGCATTCATTGCTTCTTTCCCAAAGTACATCAATCCAGTATAATGACCAATATGTGCATGGGTGATAAAGACCGCTTCTGGTAATTCTTGTTCTTCGTTTTGGGAATAGCTTTTTAGAACTTTTAGCTGCTCTACCATATCGGGAGATGCTTCAAATAAGTAGGTCTTATTATGCTCTGGGTCTAACACGCCAAGACTAACCACCTTACGTAATGGATCTGGGTTCTCAAATAAATCTCGACAGCAATCCTTTCTACATGCAATATGAGGGGAACCAGCATCTTGCACATTACCTAAAACGACTATAGAAACTTCATCTACTGTTCCATGCTTTGATTGCTGACTCTTTTGCGCTTCTTGCATGAGAGTCTGCTCCTTAGAATCACAGGAATGCAATATGCTTGCGCAAACGCAGAATAAAACTACTATCGACTTTTTAATTTTCATTTCTTAGTCTTCTTAAAGGTATAGGGTTTCGTTTCATCCAAAAAAATTGCCTCTTCTAAAACCTCTCTGAGCAGATCTATTGGAATTTCTTTTACAGAGGAAAACTCCGCACTTAAAACCATTTTTCTGTCCCTGCTTTCTAGGAGCCCATTTCCATTAGAAATTTCTCTTCCTCTGACAATTGCAAAATCTACCCGATCATGCTTACGTGTATTCAAATAACATATCCAAGTATTCCCATAATAAAATGGAATCCTAAATCTAATTTTTGATTCTAAGCCATATTCATTGGTCAAGATTTCGTGCAAAAATTGCATGATTTTTTTTTGCTGTCCCTCTAATTGATAGATATAATCTTCAACCATTACTTCTGATAATTATTTGCATAATCTTCTGCTGCCTGCCAAACCCTGAATACATTTTTATAGCACATTTTCTCGATATCTTCTTTGGAGTATCCCCTTCGAAGAAGTACATAAATAAGATTTGGATAGGATGCTACATCCTTTAAACCTGTCGGCAGTGTGTCCCCTACACCATCATAATCTGAACCAAAACCCACATGATCGACTCCGGCAATTGCAACGACATGATCGATATGGTCCACTACTTTTTCTACATCAGAATAAAACTGTCTTGGATGTTCTTTCTGATAGGCATCTATGTGTTCTCTTGCTCCTTCATCAAATGGACTAAGATTATAATTTTCTTTTAACCAATCCCTGATTTCTACATGATATGCTTCCCGCTCTTTCTGCAAATTACCATCTAAGAAGGTAGAACCAAAGTTGATTTGGATTACACCGTCCTTCTCTCCTAGTAAGCGCAGCATATCATCACTCATATTTCGTTCAAAGCCTGGAACATATTTACGTACACTTGAATGGGAGGCGATACAGGGTACTTTGGATAATTCCATAACCTGATAAAAGGTGGAATCACTCACGTGTGAAATATCCACCATGATGCCTACCTGATTCATGCGTTCGACTACCTGTTCTCCGAATGGACTTAATCCATTCCAGGTACGTATTGTATCATAGGAAGAATCACAGATCTGGTTTACTTTTGAATGGGTCAGCGTGATGTAGCGGATTCCGCGATCATGGAAGTAATTGACATTATCTAGATCTTCCATCATGGGCGCACCATTCTCCATACCCATAGGGAGTGAAACAATCCCTTTTTTAAAATTCTCTTTCACTTCCTGTACAGACCTGCCATAGCCAAAATGATTCGGATGTGCATCAATAATTCCAGTCACCATATCAATGAGAGAATCAGCTAAGATTTTGGAGGTTCCTTTTTCCTGTGTATCCGCTGGAATATAAATAGACATAAAGGGTGCGTCCAAGCCCCCCTCCTTTGCACGTTTATGATCAAAGTCTCCCTTCTCCGTTTCTATGGGAATACCAATAAACTCTTTTGTGAGTTTAAAATTCTGAACCTTTAAGCGATATGGCAGGTCAATATGCCCATCTGTTATTATAAATTCCTTAGATAATTTCTTGGCTTCCGCCTGTAAAAGATCATCTAAACTATCCGCTGGCCCTGCGCCCAATGGTTCGGTAGGCATCATCTTAAGTTTTTTGGAACAGGCTGTTAAGCAGAATAGACAAAGAGATAATAGGAGTACAAAGGTATTCTTCATGATAGGTTCTTGTACTAACAAGATATCATAATGTTGATTAAAACAAGGAATTTAAAATGCTAAAATCTGATCCCTTAGTTCTCAATTTTTTCGGGTTATGGTAACAATTGAGCAAATCAACTGATAGTAGAGAACCATGCAATACAACTCTATGGAAACCTAGATATTTTTCTCTACATGTTTCCATAGATATTAATCTCAGAAACATGCTCGATTTTTACACGCATTAAAACATACTTATCTAATTAAAACATGCATTATGAACAAATTACTTCTTTCTGCAATTCTTGCAGTTCTCTTTCTTTTTTCAAGCTGTGAAAAAGAAACCTTAGTTATAAATGAAACGAACAATGAACTGTCTTCATTAGAAATCGACTCCCGATCTGTAAGTGAAGCTATAATAACTATCAATGATCTGATTGACCAGGTGAATCAACTCTATACAGATGATCTTATTAGCAAAAGTCAAAAAAAACACATAGAAAAAAATCTGGAAAAGATTAGAAAAAAACTGGAGCAAGGAAAAATTGACAAGGCAATATCAAGAATAAACCAGCTGATATCTTGGTTGGAATCATCAGGAATTGATGAAGACATTATCAATGACCTTATTAGTCAATTAAATTCTGCTAAGTGCCAAGCTCTTATTGAAAATGATGATGATGTGTATAGTGCAATTGGATTAGAAGAAATTCAAGCGGCTCCCTTAGGAACAGCTGTACTTGATGGAAGTGATAATGTATACAATGAAATTCCTGCCGGCACTGTAGTGGTCTACCAAACGAATGAGGGAAGATATGGCAAGTTTGTTACGCAAGCTGTGGATGCCAGTTTACTTATCTCGTGGACCACTTATGATACAGATGGTAGTGTCTTTTCATCTGGAACTGACCTCAATATTTCTGGTACATTTCATGCCGACCTGGATGCAGGGACACAAACTACAAATAATGGAACAGAAGATTTTTGGTGGGAGGCTGTAGACGGCATTGATCGATTCGTGGTTCCTACCCTAGGAGCCACCTATGCTATTTTTTCCTGCGAAGAGGCTGAAACTGTCTGCACTGGGGACTTTGCATTTGGTAGTATTAACTACCATGACATCTTGGCCTATGAGCTAGAAGCAAGTAATATTAATGGCAGCAATAATGCAAACAATCAGATCCCTGTAGGAACGATCGTACTGTACTCAACTAACTCTGGTAGAATAGGAAAACTCTTAATACAAGAATATGGATATTCTTTATTGGTGTCATGGCGTACCTACAATGGAAATGGTGTAACTGAAAGTGAGGGAACTGACTTTACTATTCCTGGCACCTGGGTCGTAGATCTTGATTCAGGCACTCTTCTGAACACATTAGATGGTACAGAAGACCTGTGGTGGCAGCAAGTGGATGAGGTAGAACGCTACCTCACACCTCTTAATTCTACAGAATTTGCAGTCTTTAGCTGTGATACCAATTAAATAATTTCGATAGATTCCTTTTCTATTTAAGAATAACAATCAGGGATTGTTTGTGTCTATAGCCCTAAGTCGTCATGTGCTTAGGGCTATTCTATTTTAAACATGCCCAATAAGGGAGTATGCTCTAATATTTCTTATTACTTTTGCAGACTTGAATATTAGATTATGAGCGCAATTGATTTTAAGAGGCTTACCTCACACTGCAAAGAATATGGTTTTATCTTCCAATCGAGTGAGATATATGATGGCCTAGCGGCTGTCTATGATTATGGTCCCAATGGAGTTGAACTAAAAAAGAACATAGAATCCTATTGGTGGAAAAGTATGGTGCAGATGCATGATAATATAGTTGGTATTGATGCTGCTATATTTATGCATCCCAAAGTTTGGAAAGCGAGTGGCCACGTTGATGCGTTTAATGATCCTTTAGTCGATAACAAGGATTCAAAGAAAAGATATAGAGCAGACCAACTCATTGAAGGCTACTGCGAAAAGATTGAAGCAAAAATCAAGAAGGACGTAGACAAAGCCGCAAAACGTTTTGGAGATGCCTTTGATGAAAAACAATTTAGAGAGACGAATCAGCGCATCATAGATAGACAGGCAAAAATTGATGCGGCCATGAATTCCATGAATAGCTTCTTGAAAGAAGAAGACATGGAAGGTCTGAAAAATCTAATCGAAGAATTAGAAATTGCCTGTCCTGAATCAGGATCAAGAAACTGGACAGAGGTAAGACAGTTTAATCTTATGTTTTCTACCCAACTTGGAAACATAGCTGGAGAAGAAGGAAAATTATACCTGCGACCAGAAACTGCACAGGGTATTTTTACCAACTTTCTAAATGTACAGAAAACATCTCGACAAAAGGTGCCTTTTGGTATTGCCCAAATTGGTAAAGCGTTTAGAAACGAAATTATCGCAAGACAGTTTACTTTTAGAATGCGCGAATTTCATCAAATGGAAATGCAATTTTTTGTACGACCAGGAGAGGATGAGAAGTGGTATGACTATTGGAAAAACACACGCCTTGCATGGCATAAAGCCATTGGTTCCCCTGCCGAGAAATTACGCTTTCATGATCATGATAATTTAGCGCATTATGCGAATGCTGCCCTCGATATAGAATTTGAATTTCCATTTGGTTTTAGAGAACTAGAGGGTATTCATTCAAGAACAGATTTTGATTTGAAGAGCCATCAAGAGTTGTCTGGTAGAAAGATCCAATACTTTGACCCTGAGATTAATGAAAATTATGTTCCCTATGTGGTCGAAACATCTATTGGTTTAGATAGAATGATCCTAGCTCAGATGGCAAATGCCTTACAAGATGAAACAGTACCAGATGCAGACGGGAAAGAATCAACACGCACTGTACTAAAACTACATCCTTCACTTTCTCCAAACAAATGTGCTATCCTTCCGCTTCTAAAAAATCATGAGGGCTTAGTAAATATGGGGAAAGATGTCTTTAACAACTTCAAGAAATCGTTTAACACCATCTATGATGAAAAAGATGCGATAGGAAGAAGATACAGAAGACAGGATGCGATAGGAACACCATTCTGTTTGACTATTGATCATCAATCTTTAGAAGACCAAACAGTAACTTTAAGAAACAGGGATGACCTTAGCCAAGTGCGCATTAGCGTAGAAGAGGCAAAGGCGAAGGTAAAGGCGAATATTGAATTTCCTCTATAACTAAGACAAGGTATTAATCGTCGTCGTCAGTAAGAAGGCTGTTTTGGAAACCGATGGTATTAAACGGTAACTTTTCTTGTTCGTCATCATCATAATCTTCCCATTCAATAATTTCTTTTAAGAAATCCTCTACATGTCTTATTATAAATGGTTCTGTCACCTCATGTGGTCGTAGTATTTCCACAGATTTTGGTGGCTGCGGTTGACCATATCCTTCTATAAATGGATATATAAACATGATCATTATCTTTCCGTTAAATAACTCTTGGTACACAAGGGATCCATTAGATTTAATCATGTTCTTCTTAGTATCACTCCCCTCTATTTTTTCTGCAATTCCACTATAGTCCTTCCCAAGAGAAAAAATGACAACACCTAAGTTTTCCATGTTGTCCTGACAAGTAATAGTAGCCCCTAATTTGGTTTCATCATTAATCTTCTCTAAGGTGTCCTTAATAAAAGGCTTAACCTCCTTAATCCAGGCCTTTCTATAATCCTTTGTGTTCTTAAGGATTTTCTTGTATTTAGTAACCCTTCCTTTTAATGTTCCTATCTCCATGTTTAATATGCTATTAGTTTATCTACCGCCGAAGATAATCTTTCTTTGGCTAAAAATATCTTTTCTAGGTGTTGTCCAAATGGCACAGCTGTATCTAAGTTTGTCACTCGTAAGACAGGAGCATCAAGATCTTCAAAGCAATGTTCGCTTATATGTGCTGAAATATCACCCCCTAATCCACCGGTTTTTACATCTTCATGAAATACAATTACCCGATTCGTTTTCTTGACACTGGTCTCTATTGCTTCATAATCTAGAGGCACTAGAGACCGTAAATCCAAGATATCCGCTGATATATTATTTTCTGTACAGTAATCCACAGCCCAATGCACTGCTTGACCATAACTAATGATACTCAAATCAGTCCCCTCTTTCACCAAATTAGCCTTTCCCAATTCAATTTCATAATAGCCATCCGGAATCTTTTCTGACAGGGTTCTATACAAGGCCTTATGTTCAAAAAACATGACTGGATTGGGATCCTTAAGTGCAGCTAATAACATTCCCTTTGCATCATAGGGTGTAGATGGGAAGACAACTTTTAATCCTGGAGTATGCACAAACCACATCTCGTTAGTCTGTGAATGAAAGGGTCCAGCTGCCACTCCTCCACCTGCTGGCATACGTACAACCACATCTGCTGCATGCCCCCAACGGTAATGTACCTTTGCAAGGTTATTTACAATCTGATTAAATCCACAGGTCACAAAATCTGCAAATTGCATTTCTACCATAGACTTATAACCACGTAAACTCATTCCCAATGCGATTCCTAGTATAGCACTTTCGCACAGCGGTGTATTACGTACCCTTCCTCTACCAAACTCTTTTACGAATCCATCCGTTATTTTAAACACGCCCCCGTATTCTGCAATATCCTGACCCATTAAAACCAGATTATCATGCCTTTCCATTCCTTGGCGCAAGCCATCGGAAATCGCATCTATATATCTCTTTTCTGACTTCTTGCCCTTCGCTTTTACTGCCTCACTCTCATCTGCTGGTGCATATACATCTGCTAACTCATCCTCTATCGTGCTTGTTCTTTCTGGCACAGTCGCAGCATAATTTAACGCCGTCTTAATCTCTGCTTTAATCTCAGCAGTATACTCTGCTATTTCTTGTTTCGTTAAATATTTTTCTGCCAATAAAAAGTCTTCAAAATTTGAAAGAGGATCCTTTTTAGCCCAGGCTGCCATTAATTTTTTAGGCACATATTTAGTTCCGGATGCTTCCTCATGCCCACGCATCCTAAAGGTCTTGCATTCAATCAAGATAGGCTCAGGCTTTTTACGTATCTGCCCAGCTAACTTTTTGATAGTATCATATACCTCAAGAATATTATTCCCATCTAAGACATATGATTTCATTCCATAGCCTAATCCCCTATCTGCTAAGTCCACACAATTATATTGTTCTGAGGTTGGAGTAGACAGACCATAACCATTATTTTCTATGACAAAAATTACGGGCAATTGCCATACAGAAGCAACATTTAAGGCTTCATGAAAATCTCCCTCACTCGTACCTCCTTCTCCAGTAAATGCAAGTGCAATCTTTTTTTCTTTGCGTAATTTATGTGCAAGACCCACACCTCCAGCTAAGGCCAACTGCGGACCTAGATGCGATATCATCCCCACAATATTATAGTCCTTTGTACCAAAATGAAAAGAACGATCTCTACCCTTTGTAAATCCATCTATCTTTCCCTGCCATTGACAAAACAGACGCTCAAGTGGCACCTCTCTACTTGTAAAAACACCTAAATTTCTGTGCATTGGGAAAATCATTTCATCTTCCTCTAGTGCCATAGTACAACCCACAGAGATTGCCTCCTGCCCTATTCCTGAAAACCACTTACTAATTTTACCCTGGCGTAATAAAGACAGCATTTTCTCTTCCACCAACCTTGGTTTAAGCATAGCTCTGTACAGATCTTTGAGTGTCTGCTTACTATGCCTCTTTTTTTCGTATTGAATTGTTGTTTTAGCCATATTCTGGTCGCTAAAAATACGATTTGTTTGGTACTAGAGAATAATTTATGGTAGGAATGTATTACTCTGGGCATCTCGCACTTTGTGCGACCGCGCTATCCATAACTCCACATTCGTTGCGGTCCCCTGGACTAGGGCTACGCCCTATTATTTCTATCCCTGATGCGGGCTGTAATCTTTGAAAATAGAACTATTCCTAAATAGAAGCTATCAAGCCTGTTTGGCCAAAGACACTTCTGATATGTCTACTGTTTGACCAATTTTTTCTTTTCTCTATTCCCTTTGCAACAAGGTTTACAAACAAGAACATATTTCAACATCTCATTTTGGATTCAGATAATTTCGCGCCTGAAACTGAAGAATGGTTTCATTATAAGAAGCAGTTTTACTTTAGGTCTTCGGACGCATAAGTAGAACTTTGTTTTGTATTGATAAATACAGCTCCTGCACACCTGTATGCAGGAGTCTTTTTTATCCCCACTTTATATCAATCTAGTATCTAGATTTTAGTTGTACAAAATAATCTTAGCTCCTAACATTTCTTCTGGAATCAAAAAAGCATCCACTAAGCCATCCGCCTCGTATCTCAATTCTTGGCATAGTTTATTAACAACTCTACGAATTGCTTTTGATTTATTCCCTTCCATGAAATCATTTTCTAAAAACCATCCCTTATTCTCTTCAATAGTATGTAATGCATAGAGTTGATACACTTTTACTAATACATCTTTTTCTGGTGAGGCTTCTATTGCCTCAATGCGTTTATGCATAGACTTAAGTGCTAGTCTTTCCACATGGGCTTTTGACAATTCGATCATATGGTTCTGACATTTAAGGTAGGCAGAATGTGCTCCTATACCCTTCTTTAGATAATCACGCATCCGCTGACTTACACTCGTCAAGAGCTTTTGCTCACGATATTCAAAGGCCTCCTTAAGAAATTCACCACTAGTTAAGTGCTCCACACTTGTATTCCTTCTAAATACAGGATTATATTCTGTAGCAGTTTGCGAAATTCTATTCCCAACAAATCGCATGACCGCCCTAAACCCTTCATCATTAAATGATTTTTTAAACTCCGTCAATAAGCCCTTTGCTACTAACTGAAGTAAGACTGTATTGTCCCCTTCAAACGTGGTAAAAATATCGGTATCTGCTTTTAAATCCGTAAACCGATTCTCCGCTAGATAGCCCTTACCTCCACAAGCCTCCCTACATTCTTGAATGGTCTCCGTAGTATGCCAGGTAGCTATTGCTTTCAGCCCTGCTGCTAGGGTTTCTATGCGACGCATGTCAGAATCTGGACCCAGCTCAGAATATTCCACACTAAGATCACTTAAGCCAAAATAAAGTGCATAGGTTTTTGCTAGTAGGGGAATTAAGCGGCGCTGATGTGTAGGATAATCCATGAGCAGCATTTCCTCCTCTCCCTCTTTGGAGGCAAATTGTCTCCGCTTTAAGCCATATTTAATCGCAATTGTTAAAGCAATCTTGGAAGCATTTAATCCTGCTAGACCAACACATACACGGCCAGCCACCAAAGCTCCTAACATGGTAAAAAATCGTTTGTTAGGATTCGCAATTTGACTCACATATTTTCCTTCAGCATTTATGCTGCCAAACTTATCTAATAAATTTTCTCTAGGTACGGAAACCTCATTAAACCAAAGTCTCCCGTTATCTACACCATTGAGTCCCATTTTGTATCCGCAATCTTCTATCTCTACACCGTCTAATAAATTCCCTTCTTTATCACGAACAGGCACTAAGACACAATGCACGCCATGCATTTCCCCATCCACATGGAGTTGTGCAAAGACAGCTGCCATCGTACAATGCATTGCATTTCCTATATATTCTTTTCCTGCGTCTCTTGTAGGAGTGTGTACTATTATAGAATCTGTTGCTCTGTCATACTTCGCAACTGTCTCCAATCCTTTCACATTGGACCCATGTCCAGTTTCTGTCATGGCAAAGCAACCTAAGAGCTTTGCTTTTATAAGTGGCTCAATATATTTAGAATGATGTCGTTCTGTTCCTAAGCCCAAGACTGCCCCACCAAATAAACCATACTGTACACCAAATTTGATGGTCAAACTAAGATCATGATATCCCAACATTTCAAAAACAGTCAAGTGATCTCCACGCTTATCTGATCCTCCATATTCTTTAGGAAAGGCATAACCACTTAATCCCTGATCCGCTAATGCCTTCAATTGTTTCAATACATGCATACGATACTCATCCTTATCACGTATTGTCTTATAGGAGAAGAATGGATCTCGCATAAGTGTACGCATCCGCTCTTTAGTCTCTCTATATTTACCATCCATTAGTCTACCCAACTTCTCAGGCGAAAATTTACCCTGCTTTCTTTCTTCTACTTCATCTCCCTTTTCACCCTTAGCTAATATGAGATTTCGGCTCAACATATTATCTAGTCCTAAGGCTTTTTCCACTTGATTCAGAGCAGTTCGTGTGTTTGGTGCATTAAAAATCTCCTTATTTTTGTACCCTGTACTTGCCTGTGCAATTTCTAAACCTAAATCCGCAAGAGATCTTTTCTTCTGGTAGGGAATATCTTCAGCATAGTTTTGAATGGCTAAGGCCCAAGATTTAAAAAGGGCTCTACTCGGAGGGTTCATCGGGTTTGTCCAAGTAATAAGATAGGTCTTATCCTCCTCTGTTAAAAATGGGAAATCGTTAATCGTGTTCTGAATAACTTCTATTTCACTTGGACTAAGTACACTATCTGACCATCCTACATAAAACATGGGAAGCAGAGTTAATACACCTGGGGAAAACTGAGACTCCAATTCTTGGCTACTTTGCATGAATTTAATTTATTGCACAAAGGTATTGCAAGATTTTAATACTTGCTCGTTTTGTTTATTTACATTTGAGTATATTATAAAAATATGGGATTACTAGACAACAAAATATGCCTTATAACAGGAGGCTCACGGGGAATTGGAGAAGCAATTGTGCGTAGATTTCATGCTGAAGGTGCAGAAGTTATTTTTACATATAGATCTTCCTCAGAAAAAGCGGATGCACTTGTAGCAGATCTTGGCTCGCGCACAACAGCTATGCAGTCAGATGCAAGCAACTTTGAAGCTGCAGGAAAGTTAATCGAAGATGTTATCGCTAAATATGAACGTATTGATGTTCTTATTAATAATGCTGGTATTACAGATGACACCCTCATGCTGCGTATGAGTGAAGACCAATGGGATAGAGTTATAGATGTGAATCTAAAATCGGTATTTAACCTGACTAAACAGATTTTGAGACCTATGCTACGTGCTAGAAGTGGTTCTATAATTAATATGAGTTCGGTTGTGGGCGTATTTGGAAATGCCGGGCAAGCGAATTATGCTGCATCAAAAGCAGGTATTATTGGATTTTCAAAATCGATAGCCAAAGAAATAGGCTCACGAGGTATCCGTTGTAATGCGATTGCACCAGGATTTATCTCCACAGATATGACGGATGAGTTGGATGAAAAGACAAAGCAGTCCTATATAGACAATATTCCAATAAAAAGACTGGGTGAGGCTACAGATGTAGCCGATGGATGTGTCTTTTTAGCCTCAGACATGTCCCAATATATAACCGGACAAGTAATAAGCATATGTGGAGGACTAAATACCTAGTACTACTTTCAATTTTTCTTTGTGTCTATTTACTCTCTTGTAGTAAAAAGACTAACTATTACTATATATCATCTATCGCCGATTTAGAAACACGTGCACAGGCTTCTACAGCAGAAACACTTGCCGAACGGTGTAATGATAATATGGCATATGCGCCAGAAGTGGGCGAACCCCTTTTGCACAAAATGCGCGTTGTTAAGGTCAATGTCCATTTTATGTATGATGACAATGGCAATCACAACTTCGGAAAGGCAGAGGGCAAAAAATTTATGCGCGAACTCCTTCATAATGCAAACACAAGACTAAGCAAGGTACACGCGATGAATCTACCTGAAGGAAATAATACGCCTACCTTCCCAGCACAAATGAAGTACGTTGTAACGCCTGCAACGAACAAAGCGGGAGATGATGGATTTTATTTTCACCGGGACAGTGAACTCTTTTATTTTATAAACAAAGGCAAGGCTAGAAATAATTATAGTCGGGATGTGATTAAGAAGTATAGCATTGGTGCAGACTCTATACTCAACATATTTGTACTCCCCCATCATCCCGATAGCACAAAATCAAAAACCTATAAGCCACATGGCTCAGGTATTGCACTAGGAACTTCTTTAAAAGTAGCTGGCCTATATGAAAATGATCGCAAATCTTGGACCTATGCTACTCTTGTAAATCATGAGATTGGACATATTTTTGGACTCAGGCATTCTTGGTCTGGCAACGACGGCTGTGACGATACACCCAAACACCCTAATTGCTGGGACAAAAACCATCCTAAATGCAAAGGCAAGTCTTTAGCATCAAACAACATGATGGATTACAACAGTAGTCAAATGGCTATTACCCCCTGCCAAATGGGAATAGTCCGTAAAAATATTGCTGAGATTGATGGTAAACATAGAAAACTAATCGTGCCTACCTGGTGTACGCTAGATCCAACACAAAAAATCCTTATAAAGGAAAATAAGATTTGGAATGGAGCCAAAGATTTACATCACGATGTTCTGGTTAAAAAGGGTTCTGAGCTCACTATAACCTGTAGAGTTTCATTTCCACGTGATGCTAAAATCACGGTAGAGCCAGGTGCTAAATTAATTTTAGATAATGCTTGGTTGCATAATTCCTGTGATGACACATGGTTAGGTATAGAAATAATTGAAGCTGGGGGAAAGTCTGGTATCGTCGAGTACATTGGTGAGGTGAAAATTGACAACGTCGCTGACCCATCTTAAAATAAATATTTCGATTGTTCTACTCTTCAACACTTGTAATCACATTCAAAAATTCACAAACAATTTTTTCGTGATACATTAAGATCCTGATGCTAATCCTTCTTTCGTTTTCAGTATTTATCTAAATTCATTTGCGAATAAAGAAGCACTATGTCTTCTGGCTCAAATCTTGATCAAAGTTAATTTTGATCTGTGCATTTAAACATCTTTCAGTGAACGCTAGTTGCCAAAAAATGCATATCTAATAGATATTGAGAATCGAACTTTTTCTAATTCTATTTAAAAAATGTTTGGGCGTTTTTCAAAGAAGACATAGCGCTGAAAGCACCTAAACCATTGCCTTTACACCCTTTACTATACTATTATTTTCAAATGGTTGCCTGAGGAACTTACAATATTTTTTTTCTGTTTTTCTAAGAAATATTTTGCATTGAATTTTTTAAAAAACATGTCAAGAATATTTTCAAATAAAAAATTCAAATTTTTAATGACACTATAAGGAGTGTCAAAAAAAAGAAAAATTTGATTAGGGAAAAATTGTCTATCGGAAGGGAAAAATCGATTATTTACTACCTCCATTTCTATTCTACATTTGGTTCATGTCAAACGCAATAGTTCAATTTAAAATTAATTGAAAATTTTGTAAGGATTAATAAAATCGAAATGAATCAATTTAAAATTTCTTTTTCAAGTACCAGCTTAAGCGATTCAAAACAAGCTCGCAAAGAGTATAGAGGTCTGATCAGCTCTTTACTTCTAAACAAGTACTACATCCTCTACAATTCTCTAATTCAAATTACTGAGTTACTCGTTTTCGACAATTGTTTCTTAAATCTTAATTCAAAGTCAAATGCAAACTCAACAAAATTTTTATTTGCACGCACTCTTTTGTTATCGAGATATACGGAAACAATCCTAAAACCTAATTCCTATATTTTCTTAACGTCAAAAAAAAATTATAATGTTTAAATATAAACTTCTAATTATGCTATTCCTTATAGTAGGGATTTCATATAACGTCTCTTCTCAAGCGCCCGTTGGCGCAGTATATGCCATGACCAATGGAGAAGGCCAAGTAACTGGTAATGTGCAAGGTCCTAATTCAATTATTGCCTATGCACAAAGCGATGATGGCACACTCAGTAGAATCGGTTCATACCTAACAGGTGGAAATGGTGGTGATTTTGATGGCGGTGAAGGACTAGATCCTCTCATTTCAGCCTACGCAATAACAAAAACACTAGACAATAAGTATGTACTCGCTGTAAATGCTGGAAGTAATACAATTACTTCAATGGCAGTCAATAATGACTATTCATTAACTGCTGTTGATACAGAAACTACGATTGATGTTGGTCCTAATAGTATCGCTTATGTACCTTCAAGAAGGCTTGGAATAAACGGGCTCGTATACGTAAGTAATATTACAAGAGAAGAATTCTTAACGCAGGGTGAACCTGCACAGCAAGGAAGTATCACTGGATATTGGTTGCTAGATGATGGTAGCCTAGAGCCTATTGCAGATTCAAAAAGAGACCTTGCTAACAGACCTTCCGCAATTCAGATTTCCCCAGATGGTGATTTTGTTGTGGTGGCCTCTATTAACTCTGGTTCTTCAGCATTAGCAAGTGGAAGTGAAGATGAGCTTGTTGTATATCGTGTAAATGCTGATGGTACACTTAGTGAAAACCAATTAGATGGAGCGACTTCCACACTCAGAGATAACGCAGAAGGAAGAAACCTACCATCTGCTATTGGTTTCCAGATTGTTGAAAACAATTATGTAGTTGTTACAGAAGCAAGAGAATTTAGACCAGATGGAACGCCTCCTGTATTCCCAGGATTACAAGACGGATCTGTATCTACTTGGCAAATTGGGACAGATGGTCAATTAACACCAATTGATCTAGATGTAGCAACAGGAGAGAACAATACTGGAAGAACAGCATGTTGGTTAGATTTTTCAGATAAAAACACTTTTTTCGTGTCGAATGCAATTGAAGCAGGGCTTGCATCATTTAGTTTTGAGAATGGTATGGTAGAGTTACTAGACCAAACAGCCGCGCAAGGAGTTGGAGCAACAGGTAATACAACTGATCCAGCAGCAGCCTTCGCTACCACACAGGGTTGGATAGATCTTTGGATCTCTGATGATGGTAGGTATTTATACCAAGCTTATGGATTAGGAGGGACTATTGGTGTATATGAAATCAATGGAACGGAACTTAGCCTAATAGAAGAAATAACTGGTGACCTACCAGAAAATAATATTCAAGGTATCGTATCAGTAGGCACCTTACAATCAGAAGATGTAGCAACTGCAAGATATAGAGTGACATTTGATGCAGCATGGGATGCGGTGACTCATCCAACTGATTTCCCTGATGACCCAAGGTTTTCTCCTGTGGCGGGATTAACTCATAATTCTTCCATTAGACTATTTAATGAAGGTGACATCGCAAGTGAAGGTTTAGTTAATATTTCACAAACGGGTTCAAGAGATCCATTAGATTCTGAATTAGCAAGCCTGATTAACTCGGGTGCAGGACAATTCTATATCGAAAGTGATACTAGAGTAAGACCCTCACCGGATACAATTTCCACTACGTTTGAAATATCAGAAACACATCCTTATGTAAGTTTAACTTCCATGATTGCACCTAGTCCAGATTGGATTGTTGCTCTCAGAGACTATAATCTATTTCAGAATGGAGAATTTGTAGAAAGTGCCGTAGCACAATTTATCCCGTATGACACGGGCTCAGACAGTGGTGAAACGTTTACATCTGACAATCAAAATACAGATCCAAGAGAAGGCATTTTTGAAATTACGGATGGGCCTCTTTCTGTAGGTGGAAGAATAGCCAGTATCGGTTTATGGAAATTTGAAAGAATAGATGATGCAAGTAACTGTGCACTTGAAGGTGGAAGCCTTGTAGGTGGACCATTTAACTTCTGCGTAGACGGTATTCCAGATAATATCCAAGCTGGTGCCTTAACTGTGGAAAATGCTTCAGGAACAAATGCTCAGTGGGTAGTAACAGATGATACAGGTGTAATTCTTGGTTTACCTGGAAATATCACAGGACCTGAGTTTGACCAAGCAGGCGTAGGTGTTTGCTTTATCAGACATTTATCTTATGAGGATGGACTTACTGGACTTATAGCTGGAAATAATATTGCTGATTTGGAAGGATGCTTTGATTTTTCTAACAGTGTATATGTAAATAGAGAAGAATGCTCCCCTACTACAGCAGTAGGAGCAGTGTATGCTATGACAAATGGAGAAGGCCAAATACCTGGTGTGGTTCAAGGTCCTAATTCAATAGTTGGATTTGCACAGGCAGAAGATGGAACTTTGACACAGATCGGATCTTTCCCTACAGGTGGAAATGGTGGTGATTTTGATGGCGGTGAAGGATTAGACCCACTTATCTCAGCATATGCAATCACTAAGACCTTAGATAATAAATATGTACTTGCTGTAAACGCAGGAAGTAATACAATTACTTCAATGGCAGTCAATGATGATTATTCATTAAGTGTTGTTGATACAGAATCTACGATCGATGTAGGTCCTAATAGTATAGCCTATGTGCCTTCAAGAAGATTTGGAGTAAATGGGCTCGTATATGTAAGTAATATTACAAGAGAAGAATTCTTAACACAGGGCGAACCTGCACAGCAAGGAAGTATCACAGGATATTGGTTGTTAGATGATGGTAGCCTAGAGCCAATTGCAGATTCTAAAAGAGATCTTGCTAACAGACCTTCCGCAATTCAGATTTCTCCAGATGGTGATTTTGTTGTGGTGGCATCTATTAATTCAGGTTCTTCAGCATTAGCAAGTGGAAGTGAAGATGAGATCGTTGTATATGGAGTGAATTCCGATGGTACCCTAAGTGAAAACCAATTGTCTGGAGCAACTTCAACACTTAGAGATAATGCTGAGGGAAGGAATCTACCTTCTGCTATTGGTTTCCAGATTGTTGGTAACAATTATGTAGTAGTTACAGAAGCAAGAGAATTTAGACCAGATGGTACTCCTCCAGTATTCCCAGGACTACAGGATGGATCTGTTTCCACATGGCAAATAGCTACAGACGGAAGCTTGGAACCAATCAACTTAGATGTTGCTTCAGGTGAAAACAACACAGGAAGAACTGCATGCTGGTTAGATTTCTCTGATGAAAATACATTCTTTGTATCCAATGCAATTGAGGCTGGACTTGCTTCCTATAGTTTTAATGATGGACAGATTGAACTGCTAGATCAAACTGCGGCTCAGGGTATTGGAGCTACAGGTAATACAACTGATCCTGCAGATGCCTTTGCAACTACACAGGGTTGGATAGACCTTTGGATCTCTGATGATGGTAATTATCTTTATCAGGCTTATGGACTTTCTGGAACGATTGGAGTATTTGCAATCGACGGTGCAGAATTGACACTTATTGAAGAAATAAATGGAACCCTACCTACTAACAATATTCAAGGTATAGTATCTGTTGGAATGTCACAATCGGATGATGTCGCTACAGCAAGATATAAGGTAACGTTTGATGCAGCGTGGAGTGCCGTGACGCACCCTACTGATTTTCCAGAAGATCCAAGATTCTCTCCTGTGGCAGGATTGACCCATGATGCTTCTGTAAGATTGTTTAATGATGGAGATCTTGCAAGTCAGGGTTTAGTAAATATTTCACAAACAGGTTCTAGAGATCCATTGGATTCTGAATTAGCAGCAATTATTAATTCAGGTGCGGGACAATTCTATATCGAAAGTGATACTAGAGTAAGACCTTCTCCAGATACAATCTCAACTACTTTTGAAATTTCCGCTTCACATCCTTATGTAAGTTTAACTTCTATGATTGCACCTAGTCCAGATTGGATTGTTGCATTGAGAGACTTCAATATGATGGAGAATGGCGAATTTATAGAAAGTGCTGTTGTTCAGTTTATACCATATGATACAGGATCAGATAGCGGAGAAACATTTGATTCAGAAAATCAGAATACAGATCCAAGAGAAGGTATTTTTGAAATTACAGATGGCCCTCTTTCTGTGGACGGAAGAATTGCAAGTATCGGCCTTTGGAGATTTGAGAGAATTGATAATGCAAGTAACTGTATTGTAGATGGTGGTACACTTGAAGGTGGTCCATTTAGATTCTGCGTCGATGGCGTTGCAGATAATATTACTGCTGGTGCTTTAACGGTTAATAATAATTTTGGTAGCAATAACCAATGGGTAGTAACGGATGATAGAGGAGTTATTCTTGGCTTACCTGGAGATATTTCAGGTCCTGACTTTGATGAAGCAGGTGCTGGGATATGCTTTATCTGGCACTTATCGTATGAAGACGGACTTACAGGATTAACTGCTGGTAATAATTTACAAGATTTGAGAGGTTGTTTTGATTTATCAAATAGTGTGTATGTACAAAGAGAAGCATGTGATGTAACACCTGTTGGAGCAGTCTATGCTATGACGAATGGAGAAGGCCAAGTGGACGGAGTCGTTCAAGGACCTAACTCAATTATTGGTTTTGCACAAGCAGCTGATGGTACATTGACACAAATTGGATCGTATCCTACTGGTGGAAATGGTGGAGATTTTGATGGAGGTGAAGGTTTGGATCCACTTATTTCAGCATATGCAATTACTAAGACTCTAGATAACAGATTTGTACTAGCAGTGAATGCAGGAAGTAATACAGTAACATCTATGGCAGTGAATGATGATTATTCATTGAGTGTAGCGGATACAGAATCTACAATAGATATTGGTCCAAATAGTATCGCATACATTCCTAGCGATCTAGCTGGCGTATCAGGTTTAGTTTATGTAAGTAATATTACAAGAGAAGAGTTTTTAACACAGGGAGAACCAGCACAGCAGGGAAGTATCACAGGATATTGGTTGCTAGATGATGGTAGCCTAGATCCTATTGCAGATTCAAAAAGAGATCTTGCAAACAGACCTTCAGCGGTTCAGATTTCTCCTGACGGAAACTTTTTAGTGGTCGCTTCTATAAATTCAGGTTCTTCAGCCTTAGCAAGTGGAAGTGAAGATGAAATCGTTGTATATGGTGTAAATGCTGATGGTACCCTAAGTGAAAACCAATTAGCCGGAGCTACTTCTACGCTTAGAGATAATACAGAAGGAAGAAACCTACCATCTGCTATTGGTTTCCAGATCGTAGGTAACAACTATGTAGTAGTTACTGAAGCTAGAGAATTTAGACCAGATGGTACTCCTCCAGTGTTCCCAGGACTACAGGATGGATCCGTTTCCACTTGGCAGATAGCTACAGACGGAAGCTTAGTACCAATCAACTTAGATGTGGCTTCAGGTGAAAACAACACAGGAAGAACTGCTTGTTGGTTAGACTTCTCTGATGAGAATACATTCTTTGTATCCAATGCAATTGAAGCTGGACTTGCATCCTATAGTTTTAACGATGGACAGATTGAATTATTAGATCAAACTGCAGCTCAGGGTATTGGAGCTACAGGTAACACAACTGATCCGGCAGCTGCTTTTGGAACGACACAGGGTTGGATAGACCTTTGGATCTCAGACGATGGAAAATACCTTTACCAAGCGTATGGTTTGGGAGGAACAATTGGTGTATTTGAAATCAATGGTGCGGAGTTGACTCTTGTTCAGGAATTTACAGGTGCATTACCGATGAATAACATCCAAGGCATAGTATCTGTTGGTGAAAGGAATGTGATTTCTTCCACATCAAATAACTTGCTTTCAGATGACAACTTTGGATTTGAATTATTTCCGAACCCATCAAATGGAAACAATCTTACTGTACAGTTCCAGTTAGAGGAAAGGTCTGATTTTACACTTTCAATTATTGGTGTAAATGGCGCTGTAGTAACAAATGGTACAAGCATTATAAGAAATGGTGAGCCTGGAATTAATACAATTCAAATGGACAACTTGAACTTGAATTCTGGAATCTATCTAATGAAAGTAAATTTGAGAAATGGTTCGCTTACACAGAAATTTATCATTCAGAATTAAGACATAATTTTGATTGACTAACTCTATAAGTTAGGTAAAGAGGAGGGCTGAATTGATTACAATTCGGCCCTTTCTTTTAGGTCTTACTAAGACTTTATACCCTCCGAAACAATAAGACCACAGCTCTTTTTTGTCCTATATAGATTTTAGCATATGCGGCAGTTATGAATTCAAGCATAGTTGAGTATATTGGCGATGTAAAAGTAGTCACCATCATTTGACCCTATTAAAAAATAAATATTTCCTGCTTTTTGCATTCTGCTTCATCTCTTTGCTGGCGTATTACCCTGCACGAAATGCTGGCATTGTTACAGACTTTCTGGGCTGGTTATATAAATACAGAGATGGGTCCTACAGCGATGTGCTCAATTGTTTTGGTTATATAGGGCATCACCAATTTTTTCACTTCATTAATTATACCATATTTAAACTGGTAGGCGTCAGTCATTTTGCTTGGTACTTTATTTTTGCATTATTTCATGGGGTCAATGGCTTTCTCTTATATCTTGTTTCAGAACGCTGGTTTAAACGATGGGATCTTGAGATATCCTTAGGGGGAATTTTTATTGCATTACTTTTCATTCTTTCACCCTATCAAGTGGAAACCCTAACATGGAAGGCTTGTTTTCATTATATTATGTCCGTAGGCATGTGTTTGACAGCCTTTCTATACCTAATACGGTATTTAGAAAATACAAACCGACGTGATTTACTGATCTGTCATGCTTTGTTTTTTTGCACCCTATTTGTCTTAGAAATTAATCTAGCGACACCCTTTATTTTTCTTCTGTTTATTCTTACTGATCACTATAGAAATCCAGAAGGAAATTTACAGAAAAAAATTATACATGTTTTTCTGGTTCAGTTGGTATTTGTTATTCTTTACTTCTTATTAAATAAGCTGACACTTGGTGCTTGGGTTGGACATTATGGTGAAGAGAAACATTTAAACTATAGCCTTGACTTAATTTTTGGAAATGGTTTAAAGCACTTTGCAAAGCATCTTTTTTTACTACACTACTTTCCATTTGAGATAAAGGAGTTTGCCTATAATCTCTTAGGAAATCCTAAGATCTACATTCCTTCCATACTGGTACTAATCGGTATTGTTGGCTATGTCATTAAACATTTCAAAAGTTTGTCAGGATACCTGCAAATATCTTCTACCAGTTTGACCATGTTCTTTATGGGGATCTTTCCTATCGTAAATCTTTATTTCATGTATGTTATTCAGCATGAGAATGATAGATATAGCTACTTTGCTATGCCATTTTTTTGCATTGCAATAGTAAGCCTAATAAGCATGCTAAAATTTGTTCCTCGCTATACTACACTGGGAATTTATCTTTTGATTAATACTGTAATACTCAGTGCCATGATTACAAATGCAAAATATGCAGGCGATGGTTGTAAGGCAATGTTAGAGAACTTCCCTTGTGAGCGTGCGGAAGGAAAGCGCGTCTACTTTCTTGCAATTCCTGATAACTTTAATGGGATGTATATGTACAGAGATTTTGGTGAAAATACAACGAGCTTCAAAGAATCAATGGATCTCTTGCACGCACCTGCGTGTGAAAACGTAGAGTATAAAACAGTTGCACAATACAATTTCAAATATCCTTCAGACATTATCAATGCCTATTTCGAAACTGAAAATAGAGTGCGGGTATTTATAGGTCAAAATGGGACTTGGTTCTGGAAAGACGGCGTAGGTTTATCAGATTACGAAACAGAGAATTTTATTGTTGAAAATAAAGGCTGGTACTTTACGGTAACATTTAAGGATTTAAGTGATACACCTTTGCTATTGTATCCGCATGGAGGTGAATGGAAAATCCTAGAATATTAATTCATGCTTAGTGTTAATTCATGCTTTTCGGAGGTTTCGCTTCTTAGGTTATGATGTTCCAAAAAGAAACTTGCATCCTTTTTTTCAATAATGCTAATACTAATTGTTGCTACCCGATCACTTCTTTGCATAACAAAGTCAATTGCCTTATCACCTAAGGTTGTATCTCGATGTATCTTAATCAACGACTCCACAGTGGGTACATTTAATTTATATTGCTTTCTAAATGCTGCCTCTCTTTGCTCTTGAACCTCTGGTGTATAGAGAGTGGATGAGGACCAAACATGTAATTGATCAGATTTTAGATGTTTAATATGCTTACACGCTCCATCCCATCTAAACTCATAGAGTCCCAATCTATCTTTAATAACCATCGTAAATGGCTCAATTTTATCAAAGTTAAACTGATGTAAAAACTCCTTCTTGCTTTTGTATTCAAAAAACGCTTTCATCATCAGGCCTCTACTCATTCTGTAGTCATTGCGTCTAAGATGGTTTTCAAAAGCTCCATTGAGAATGCAAATAGCGCTTCCATTATCTGCGCAAATTAACCAAGATCCTCCCTTGGTATCAACTGGGCAGAGTATGGTTCCGGAGCTTGTATTAAAGCTATCAATTGGTGAATGTGACCGTAATGGTGATTCGTCTCTGTTTGAACATATCAGAAATCCATTCTCTGTGGGACTATAACTTACTAAACACATGATTTCAAAGTATTATATGTGTGGTTAATTTGGGCGTATATTTACAAAAAGCTCGTATCTTTACATTGGTTTAAAATTAACCAATAGAAAATGCTTGTATAATCAAGCTCAATTTAAGGTTTCAGACGTACAATGTCTCTAGAAAACATCAATTCAAACAATACTGTTGAAACATTATTCAAACAGTATTTTAATCCACTTTACAATTTTGTGAATAGCAAGATTCGCAACTCTGAAGACGCTAAAGAGGTGGTACAGGATGTATTTGTAAAATTATGGAACTCAAAGGACAAAATTGATCTAAATTCTCCCACTATAAAAAGTTATCTCTACACGATGGCGAGAAATACAATGATTGACGCTATTCGCAAGAAAAAAGACCAAAGTGATGTTGATATTGACAATTTGGACACTGGTCACCTAATAACTGACGAATCAGAGAAATTAGATCCCTATATTATCCGAACTGAAATTGTAGAGGCTTTAGAAGTGTTGAAGCCCAAAACAAGGGAGATTTTCAAGTTAAATAAGCTTCAAGGATATACATACGATGAAATAGCAGGCCATTTAGAGATTTCTGTTAGAACGGTTGAAGATAATATGTCCCGTGCTTATGGCCTTTTGAGAAAAGAATTAAGGAAAAAAGAAATATTTAGTTAAAAACCTGTGGGTTAAGCCCAAAGTAACGTACTAGCAATACAAAATGGAAACTAGACACCTCATATTGAAATATCTTTCTGGCAAGGCCTCCCAAGATGAGAGAAGAACATTGGAAGCCTGGATTGCTGAGTCTAATGACAACAAGTCCTTGTTTGAAGATATGAAATCAATAGATGAGGAATCTAAGCATCTTAATAAAATAAGTTTAGTTGATACTGACTTGGAATGGAACAAGTTTTTGAAAAAAGTGAATGTCAACGAATCTGCTAAAGTAATTAGTTTACCTAAGCAAGAAAAAGAAGTTGGGCTTTCCAAATCGGTATTTAGACGAAGATTTGCTCTCGCAGCAGCTGCTTCGCTAATATTGATTTTAGGCGCTGTATTTTTATTTCCAAACAAATTCATAGAAGTAAATTCAGGATCTGAGTCTTTAGCTGTTAATCTAGATGATGGCACAAAAATCGAGTTAGCTCCTAATAGTTATTTAAAGTATCCCAAAGAATTTGATAACTCATTTAGGGAGATTTTTATAAATGGAGATGCACAGATTAATGTGGCAAAAGATCCATCTAAACCTTTTACTATTAATTCTTCACTAACTGGAATAGAAGTTCTAGGAACCATTATTGATTTAGTTGCTACTGAAGAGTCCTCCAAGTTGGGAGTAATAGAAGGGAAGGTAAATATGTATTCGCAAGAAGATAAATCGATTTCTGTAATTGCTAAAACAGGTGATGTCATTTTATATACATCAGAAGGATTCAAGGATCTAACGCCTCCTCCTACACCTCCACCAAAAGTGGAAGAAAAACCTGAGCCAAAACCTGAGCCTAAGCAAGAAGTTATTGTCAAAGACACTGTTGTAACAGAAGAAGTAAAAGACACAGTTGTAGCAGAAGAACCTGAGCAACCAAGAGGAAAGTTTTTACTCCATACCTTCATAGAGCATCTTAAGAATACTCATCCAGAAAAAGATAAGTTCAAAACTAAGCGGGGTTTGAAATACAACAAAAAGGATACTGTTAAAGTAACTATTGCAGCATCTTTAAGCACCATACTTAAACAACTCGAAGAGCAATACAATATAGAATACAGTGAAGATTGTGAAGATTGCTATGAGATTATAGGTATTTCGCCCAAAGAATAAATAAATAGTTAAGTGTGTTTTTAAAGAAACCTCCGGCAATTTGACTGATTAACCGGAGGATCAGGTGTGAATCCTGAATATATAAGGGTGTTAATATCAAGGGGTCGTGATTTATCACGACCTTTTGTATTAGACCTACTTTGGAAGAATTAGTAACACAATTAGCCTCATTTTTCCAGTTTTTTAACATATTCCATACCCTTTTTACTGAGAATTTCTGATTTTAAGTCCAAATTATATGATTCTTGGTCTTAAATTAGTACCATGAAAAGGCTTTCGAGCATAGTATATTTTATTCTCTTCTTTGCTATTTCCTTCGGTTTTGGACAGGTTCAATTTGTGAACAAGAGCCAAGAGAAAGGCATTAATCATTATTATCAAAACGTGCAAGAAATGGGAGGGGGCTGTGCTTTTGCAGATTTCAATCAGGATGGTTGGCAGGATATATGGATTAATGGAGGAAATCAAAATGAAAAACTTTATATCAATGATGGTACCGGCGCATTTCTTGACAAAACAGAAGAAGCTGGTTTAGCGAATTTTTCGCGAAATGCCACAGGAGTTATAACCGGTGATATAGATAATGATGGCTACAAGGATGTCTTTTTAACAACAAGTGCTGGAACGCCAAATCAATTATTATATAATAATGGAGATGGTAGTTTTAGCAACATAAGCTTAGAAGCAGGTTTCTTACAAGACACTGCATTTAGCATGTCTGCTTCTTTTGCTGATATAAATTTGGATGGTTACCTTGACATCTACGTTGGAAATTATATTTCCGAGTTAGCATTATTATATGATGACAATGGTGTAGCGATCGGCTTTAATCATACATGCTCAGAAGACTATATCTATCTAAATAATAAAGACAATAGCTTTGAAAAAGTATCGGGTAGTTTTTGGGAAAATCAAAAAGGCTGTGTACTCGCATCCACATTTACAGATTATGATTTAGACGGAGATCCTGATCTTATGATTGCTAATGACTTTGGAGAATGGATTGTTCCAAATCGACTATTTAAAAATAACTATCCAAACAATAGTCTAACAGAAGTATCTACTCAAACAGGAATGGACATTGGAATCTATGCCATGGGAATTGCTATTAGTGATTATGACTTAGACGAGGATCTAGATTACTATTTTACCAACCTAGGGCGCAATGTCTTACTCAATAACAATGCAGGACTTTTTGAGGATAAAACTGAACATGCAGGAATCGAAGATATAAAACATGAAGACCTAAATACAGTTGGTTGGGGCACCAGTTTCCAAGACCTCGATTTAGATATGTATCCTGATTTACTCGTTGCAAATGGATATATTCCTGCTGGCGGTGGTAGCTTAGACTGGCTTGCCTCTAACCCAGAAAATCCCAATAAATTATACCTAAACAAACAAGATGGCAGCTTTGAAGATATCTCTACAGTTTCTGGTTTTGCTAACAAAAACAAAGGAAGGGGCTTAGCAGCTGCTGATATTGATAACGACGGTGATGTGGATATATTGGTTGTACATTGCAATTCTATTATAATGCCTGGTGACGAAATCAAAGTCAGCCTCTACGAAAACATGATTAGTACTAATAATAATTTTATCAAGGTGAACCTAAAGGGAAACAAAAGCAATAGAGATGGGTATGGTTCGCTTGTTCGTATTTACGCTGGAGGAAGAGTCCTATTGCGTGAGTTGAATGGAGGTAGTAGTCATGTCTCCCATAATAGCAGCACTTTGCATTTTGGACTATCTGAGAATACCACAGTAGATAGTCTTGTTGTTACCTGGCCAGGAGGAGTGCGACAAACACTTTTAAATCCAGATATTAATACAACATTAGAAGTAGAAGAAGATCTAAGTTTGTATACTTCTGTACATGACCAACATACAACTCAAATCAGCCTATACCCTGTACCTACACAGTCTGTTTTATACCTACTCAACGCTGAAGAAAACACTAACTACAAGATATACGATCAGGTGGGAAGACAATTGCTAAATGGTATTGGCAATAGGGTCCCAGTAGAAATGCTAGAATCTGGTTTGTATTATTTACAAGTCATAGATAAGGGCAGGGTTTTGAGTATTGCCTTTGTAAAAGCATAAGGTAGGGTTCTAGATTAATTAATTTATTTGTATGAGTTTACTTTTTTTGTCTACCACACAAAAAAAGTAACAAAAAAAAGTCACCGCTGTAAAAAATTCACCTACAAGTATTTTGCTCTCCTCATAGAATAAAACTCCTCGCCATGCTCGTCAAACAGTTATTCTATTTCATGCTCTCGCCCATAAAATCCTTGCTTAACGGTAAATTATTTAAGGCGGATTTGTTGTATACATAGACTCTTAGACTTTATTTATATTTTGACATTCAACCTAAATTGAGCGCTGCACGATTCTCAAGAGAGGGTAGCGGGGGCAGCACTCGGCGCTATGAATTTGAGAATCTTGATTTTTTTGCTAGCTTTTTTTATCAAGAAAAAAAGCGAACATGCATTAATAAGATTTTTAATTACAAATCACCTAACTGCGGTCTCAACACCACCTCTTCCATAACAGCCGAATCTCCTAAACTTATTAGATTAGCTACCACACTTGCAATATCATTTGCTTCCATTAAACGTTCTTGGGGAAGGTCTACACCAGCCCATGAATTTGACCAGGTTGCACCAGGTAAAATGGATGTAACTTTCACTCCAGATTCCTTTAATTCTTCTCTTAATACTTTTGAAAAACCCAGGAGAGCAAATTTAGAAATACTGTACGAACCACCATTCGGATAGGCAATCTTGCTAGCAATTGAACACATATTTATGACATAACCTGCCTGAGCGGTTTTCATTACAGGGACTATCTTTTTTGATAGATAATATGCAGAATACAGATTTGTTTCTATCATTTTTTCCAAGGCACCATCCTCTTCTTCTAAAGTTTCTCCAGGCAAGAAAATACCTGCATTATTAACTAATACATCAATAGTTTTGCAGTTTTCTAAGCAAAAGTCTGCAAATGCGAGCACCTCTTCTTTTTTACTCATGTCAGCCACCTTGGTATGTACTTTTACAGCAGGGTATTTGCTTGCAAAACTGGACTGCATCGCCTCCAAATCCCCTTCTGAGCGTGCGCAGACACATAAATTATGTCCATTTTTTGCTAATGCCTCAGCAATTGCATACCCAATGCCCTTTGTTCCGCCTGTTATAATAGTATTCATATGCTTAGCTTTCGTATAAAATCTAGTTTGTATATCCTTTTTTAGAGTATTTTTGCAGCACTAAAGTACAACTTAAGGGCGCATAATTTCTATGGAAAAAAATCTATTATTTCATCTTGGTCGATTTGTCTCTTGGCATAAGCAGATTTTCCGCAAGCCGGAAAACTGGAGAATGTATTATAAGGAGACTGTCCGCCTTATGTATGACATAGGTTTAGGCTCTCTACCCCTAGTAGCAATCATTTCTATATTTATTGGTGCCGTAACAGCAGTGCAATTTTATTATCAGTTGGATGGTACCTTTATTCCCACCTATTATATAGGTTATATCGTAAGAGATATGGCCATTATAGAATTAGCAGGAACATTTACCTGTATTGTCTTAGCTGGGAAGATAGGATCAAATATGGCTGCTGAAATTGGTGGGATGCGCCAAAAGGAACATATTGATGCGATGGAGATCATGGGTGTTAATACAGCTGCATATTTAGTCATGCCAAAAATTCTTGCTGGCTTTTTGATGATCCCTGTTTTAGTAAGTATTGCAATGCTTGTAAATATTGCAGGTGGATATTTAGCGACAGTGCCTACTGGAATCTTTTTGCATTCAGACTATGTACGGGGATTGCGTTCCTTCTTTATTCCCTACTATGTATTTATGATGTACGTAAAAGCATTTTCATTTGCCTACTTACTTACTTCCATCTCCTGCTATCAAGGATACTTTGTGACAGGGGGAAGTATAGAACTGGGTCAGGCGAGTACACGTGCTGTAGTCTATAGTTGTATCGCTATTATTGTTGCCGATTATCTCATTGCCGTACTTTTAACTGCTGTCTAATGATTAGAATAAAAAACATACATAAATCATTTGGAGACACGAAGGTCTTGAAAGGAATTGATTTTACTTTTGAAGCAGGTAAAACAAATTTGATCATTGGTAAAAGTGGTGCAGGGAAAACGGTTTTACTTAAACTACTAGTTGGGCTATTTGAACCTACCGAAGGTGAAATCTGGTATGACAAAACGGACTTCCTTTCTCTCTCTAGAGACCAATTACGGGAGCTACGTATGGATGTGGGTATGTTGTTTCAAGGAAACGCATTATTTGATTCATTAAGCATAGAAGAAAACATACGTTTTCCTCTGGATATGTTTACTAAGCAAACCCTAGGAGAAAAACGTAAAATAGTGAATCACTGTTTAGAACGTGTAGAACTTACTGGTATCAACAATAAATTCCCTTCCGAAATATCTGGTGGGATGCAAAAACGTGTAGGAATTGCACGCTCTATTGTTTTAAATCCTAAGTACCTTTTTGTTGACGAACCCAACTCTGGTTTGGATCCAAAGACTGCCATAAAAATAGACGACCTGATTAAAGGGATTACAGATGAGTATAATATTACTACTGTAATTAACACACATGATATGAACTCTGTGATGGAAATAGGGGAAAATATCTGTCTCTTAGATAAGGGTGTACTAGCTTGGCAGGGTAATATGGATGAAGTCCTAAACACGGATAACGAAACCTTAGAAAATTTCATTTTTGCTTCCCCGTTTTTACAGAAATTAAGAAAGCGTGCTTTAGCTAATTCTTGACAAGATGCTACAGCATGAACAACTCCATCCTTTCCTTATATAAAAATTCACTTAGCGGACTTAAACGTGATATCTGGTTACTTTCTTTGGTTATGCTGGTAAATAGAAGTGGTGCCATGGTAGTACCCTTCCTTAGTATTTATTTAAACCAAGAACTGGGATACTCCTTTGGGGAATGTGGTATCATCATGGCTTGCTATGGAGCAGGGGCGGTATTGGGTGTACTATCTGGAGGTATTCTTACAGATCGTGTAGGTTTTTTCAAGGTCCAAGTGTTTAGTTTATTGTTTACCTCAATGTGTTTTATAGCCGTTATGTACTGTAAGGCATTTTTACCCCTTTGCGCGGGCTTCTTTTTTATTTCTTTTTTTGCCGACCATTTTCGTCCTGCAAATCTGACTGCAATAGAGACTTTTTCTACCAAGGAAAACCTTGTTCGTTCCATAACCTTAGTGCGACTAGCTATTAATTTAGGATACTCTGTAGGACCCTTCATTGGTGGTTTAGTCATTGCCTATTTATCGTATGAGGTCCTATTTATACTCAATGGCAGTTCCATATTTTTAGCCTTTATAATCTTCTATTCTTTGTTTAAGAATAAACAACATAAAGTTATAGTGAAAGACAGTAAGGAAGAAAAAGCAGATCGTTTGCCTTGGTTTGACAAAGAGTATATGCTTTTCATTCTCTCCTATACTGCAATCGCTTTTGTTTTTCTTCAACTTATATATACTTATCCGCTTGGTTTAAAATTAGATCTTCTATTCAATGAAAAAATAATAGGCATTTATATGGCATTGAATGGTATCATTATTTTTATAATAGAAATGCCTTTGATCTTTACCCTAGAAAAAAAGTATAAGCCCCTACCCATGGTTCTTCTTGGAAGTTTTATGGTGGGACTTTCGTTTCTAGCCTTAGGCACTATTCCGCATCCTCATGTGGCAGCTATAAGTTTTACTATACTTATCACCTTTGGTGAAATGATTTGCTTTCCGTTTGCAAACATGTTTGCCTTAGAGTTTTCTAATGATAAAAACAGAGGTAAGTATATGGGTATTTTTACAATGACCTTCGCAATAGCAAGCATACTTTCTCCTCTAGGAGGTATGGAGATTTCTGAACGTTTCGGTTTTAGTTCTTTGTGGATTCTATGCTTCGCAACTGTTATAATTGCCTGTGTGCTTATGTATCTAGTAAGGCCTAAAAAGAACAGTGTTCATGCTTGCTGATAAGTAATAAACCCAGCACTTTACTTGTTGTATCAACTTGGACTACAACTCGTGTTTACAAATAGTAAACAGTTTAGTTATGCGTTCACAAAATTTGTACAGTTAACTTTTAGCGCTATGTTTTATCAATAATGGGTAAAAAGAAAAACTACAGAATCAAAAAATCCAACTAATTCACCTTGATTTCAATTCTAAATTGCAGCAAGCAATACAGCTTATCATGTAATTAAAACATAGTATTATGAAATCAATTTTACTAACACTTATTCTTTGCATCCCTGTTTTTTGCTTTTCACAGTATGTACATATTCCTGACAACGGATTCAAAAAGACCCTAATTCAAAAAGGTGTGGACAGCAATAATGATGGTGAAATTTCATATAGCGAAGCGGAAGCAATTGACACTTTACGCATTCCTGACAATTTCAGTAATCCTAATACTCTTTCCATAGAAAGTTTAGAGGGAATTCGTGCCTTTAAAAATCTACGGTATTTAAATTGTAGTTTACACGAAAATCTAAAGTCATTAGATTTAGAGGGTCTGACAAAACTGAAAAGACTAGAAGCGTCTTTGACACAGATATCAACTCTAGACCTTTCCGTTTGTCCAGAATTAGAGAGCGTGCATGTTGTACACAATAAACTGCATTCCATCAACCTAACTGGTCTCAACAAATTAAGCATTTTCAGGTGCTTCTCTAACAACTTAACAAGCTTGGATTTAAAAGAAACTCCAAATCTAAGAACTCTCGATATCAGGGACAATAATATTAAAGAACTTGATGTTTCGATGCTCCCATTGCTTTATGATCTAGATGTTTCTAAAAATAATTTAAGTACTTTGGATGTCAGCAATAGTATTGATATTGTATGGTTATACTGTGGCGGTAATAATCTGAATAGTTTAGATCTCTCTATGTTACACAAGCTCAATAAAGTGACTTGTGATGGAAACCCCTTAGTCTTGCTGAATTTAAAAAATGGCAAACCTTCAAGAGCACATAGAGTTCTTAGCCGCTATACTTATAAACATTACTTAAAGCACTTTTGTGTTAATGAAGAGGAATTAGAATACTGGCAAGAAAAAGTGGATGACCTTGAAATAGACTGTGAGGTAGGATCACATTGTGCGATATTTCCCGAGAGAGGAGAAAACATAATCACCGGCTTTGCACAATTTAATGAAAGTAAAGATGACTGCGGAACCGATCTGTCGCACGTGATGTCTTATCAAAAATTCCTTGTAAATAGTGGTGAGGATGAGGCTATTTTCTTTACAGATGTAGTAGGACATTTTAATATTCCATTGCCAAGTGGAGAATATAAAATTGCGCCTCAATTTGACAAGCCAGAAAACTTTGAAACAAACCCCGGTTCTATCACACTTGATTTAGATGTTGGCCCTAGCTCTTTCCAACAAGATTTTTGTGTCAGTACCAGGCTAGAATTTGCAAATGTAGAAACATCAATTATACCTATAGGTGTCGCAAGACCTGGGTTTGATGCGTCTTACAAAATAGTGTATAAAAATACTGGCTCTGTTGTTTTAGATGGTGAAGTTTCCATGAGCTTACCTTCCGACAAAACAAGTTTTCTAGAATCTAATCCAAGCCATGATGAATTAATAGAAAATAATGTCAAGTGGTTTTTTAAAGATCTTTTACCGCAAGAGAGAAGAATTATTTTTGTGGATCTTAATATAAACTCACCTATGGATAGCCCAGCAGTAAACGGGGGAGATATCTTAAAGTTTTGTGCAAATGTTTTTATACCAGAATTAGACCTGCGGGCTGACTACTCCGCATGCTTAGATCAGGATGTAGTCAATTCATATGACCCGAATGATAAGACCTGCCTCGAAGGAGATATTATCAATCCAGAGATGATTGGTGACTATATCCATTACAAAATTCGCTTTGAAAACACTGGTACGGCGGATGCAGTAAATATTGTAATCAAAGACAGAATAGATCTAAGTAAATTTGATATAAATTCAATACGTCTTGTAGATAGCAGCCATGACCCTACTGTTACAATCGATAATGGAAACGTACTCAATTTTATTTTTGAAGAGATCTATCTTCCCTTTGATGATGAAAGTAACGATGGCTATGTCGTCTTCAAAATCAAGACCCTCCCCTCTCTAGAGATTAACGATGTCATTGAAAATACAGCAGAAATATATTTTGATTTCAATTTTGCGATTGTTACAAACACCACTAAAACAAGAATTGGCCTTGACCATCATATTTCCCTAAAACTATCCAGCAATCGTATTGAAGAAAGAGAGCTAAGTGTGCGGCTTATGCCCAATCCTAGCTCCTCTGTGCTTCATGTTTCTTCTGAGGAAAATATAAGAGAAATTATAGTTTACTCAGTACTCGGTGAAATCGTAAGGCATATTACATACACAGAGGATAGGAAGGATATAGACCTAGATGTAAATAAATTACGCTCAGGAAAATATTTCATGCAAGTCCTTTTTGATAAAACGCAAAATGTATCAAGCTTTATTAAGATAGATTAAGTTCTACTAAGAGATCTTAAATTTAAAATCAGCGAAACTGCTTATTGCAATTTCGCTGATTTTGCTTTGTATGTATATAGGTGTTATATAGAATTTAAAGTATGAGAACTGCACTGCTGTGATAGCAAGAAAAAATAAGCCCAAGTCCGCATACGCAAACTCAGGCTCTTTCGACTAAGGTCTCAAAATAAGAAAACTACTTCTTGGTATTTTGAAACCTCTATATATATTAAAATGATGCTGTTTATTACTTAATCCTGAGTAGGACATATTAGATATGCGTGCATTACCATCTCAGAATCAGAGTAAATGTAAGACACTTTTCGTGAATATTCAACAAATATATAAATTACTTATAAAAAACATTCCTATGTATAAAGTAGCTTATTACAGCAAGTTATGTTAAAGTATATGATAATTACTAATATATAAATGGAGTTTTCACCTGTATTTTATACGGGAGTCAATGTCTTGATAATCATACAGATAAGTCTTAAATAAACGCTTTTGTCCACTGTCTGGCTTCAAAATTGAAATTGGCCAAGATTTCAATATAACTAGAGTTTTTATTTACTTTGTCGGCTCTATTAGCCCAAGTGCTGGAACTGGTAGACAGGCATGGTTGAGGGCCATGTGTTCTTCGGAGCGTGAGGGTTCGACTCCCTCCTCGGGCACTTTGAAATACAGTTACTTACGTATATTTTTCATTATAATTTATTGTCTGTCTTACTTTGGTGCAATATTGGTGCAATAAACTAACCAAATATCAATAGTCCATTTCTTCAATTTCCAATTCACTCTTATTTAAATATGAAAGTGATTCATATTCAGATATATTGAATTTAGAAAACTTAGACAGAATGGAGTGTTTCAAAAACAATCTATTGAAAGCGTAGATATTATGGAGTACATCTTGATATCCCATAACATTGTATAATCTTGTTCCTAATAAGATCATACCATTAACTTGATGTTCAATATTTAGATTTATAAAACTTTGCCTAACAAATCCCCAAATATTTCCTTTTGGATCAACTAATTTTGCTTGCATTATATAGAATAAGGGTCTAACCCCTTTTGTTAAAGAATATTCCTTGATTATACTAGTTGCCTGCAACCCCATGACAAATCTATCAATAATCAGATTATCGCTTGCTCTGTTAAAGAGTACATTGAAATATCTGCGAGATCCAACTAATGGAAGCGTACTTTTATGGAATATTTCCCGTTTCACATCAACTTCACTGTAGAGAATGCGGCATGAATAAATTATCCTATCAGGAAGATCTTTCTTTTCATCTCTCAGCAAAAGCATTAGGTAACTGAATTGATGGCTAACATCCGAGTTGTCGAAGAATCTTTCATATTCATCTTGAGTGGATTTCTTCATGTTTCCACTTTTCATCTCTTTATCCAAACAAAATGAATAGAACTTAACCCTACTTACATGTTCATGTTCGAGAATATTTAATACATCAATATCATGATTTAACAAGGTTTCGATGCCAGATTTTTCAATTTCAAAAACATCCTTATTTCTCTTTAATTTGATTATTGTTGCAATTAATTGAACACCATAAATTTTCTCACCTAAAATGATAGAATGATTTCTACAGTCAATGAATTGAGGAAGTTTATTCATCAAACTCAAGTAGTAAGGCTCTTGTGTTTCCGGAATATGATATGGCATTTCTAAGCTGTTGCACATCAATTCAATTGACCGTATAAACTTTGGATTTAACTTTGCTGAAAATCTCAACAGACTTCTATCGGTCCAAACATCATAGTTGCCTTTATATAAATTTTCAAAGAATGTTTTTGCAACAACATCACTTTGGTTTTTGCACAACTTTTGATGTACCAAGTCGATTGCATGATGGCTTTGCGTTTTCCTATTGCCAGAAAAATCTACTTTCCTTGATGTTTTAGCTAGATCAATTATGGATTCTATCTTTCCAAATACATCTTGTTTATTGTAATAATTAAAATCAGCCATAACTTCTAAATCTTGGTTAGTAACTAAGTTAATCCTTGTGTCTAATTAGGTATGACATTTTCTTTGTAACTAAATAATACCACAATGAAGATTTGCTACAACAATTTTATTAACTCTTTATCTGCTCATTCGGTTCCTGATAACTTAGTTGAGCTTATCACTTCTTTGTTACTTATCGCGGATTTCTCTGTTCCTACCCTGCTCAACGATTTAAAAAAAGGTGAAATAAATAGAAAATCTCTATTGAGAACTCCTTTCCATGAATTAGTGCTAACAGGTTGGACTAAAGGAAGTGTAAATGATTTTCACACCCCTAATCCGAAGAATTGCATTTATCAGATTCTACATGGTCGTATGCTTCAAACAAGAAAAAGTTCTATGAATGAATGTCGAACTATAAAGAATGTACTTGACTTCACGAGTGTTCCCCAAAGCATAACTGGTAATGGGTTATACGACCAGCATAAAATTGAAGCCTTAGATCAATCAATTTCAATCAACTTTTACTTCGACGACTCGTATCTAAATCTAGTAAAGAAATATAAAGATTATACAAGTTTTTCAACAATAGCCAGAAATTATATCAAAAAAGGCTCACTGATTAAAATCAGTGAGCAGTCAGATATACAAAACACAAATAATTAAATACCACAATGATTATTGCATTTATTCTGACTCGACAATACTACAATTTTCATAAGTCTTGTCAAGTCTAAAATCTAAAAAAGCATCCTTATGAAAATGACAAAAAATACCTCAATCGAATTCGACAGTGATTTTGAGATGTTTGCATTTTGGCAAGAACTTTCCCCTAACTGGCATAACATGAATATTATTTCGACTACCAAAGTGAACTCCACTAAAGGAGAAAGCCATACAAGTGAAAAGCCTCCCAAAGTTTACTAAGGGAGGCTAAATACTGCTTTTCATTTACAGATAGTGCGGCTACACTATGATTCTGTAAATCTGAGAACAGCCGTACAAAGGTATAGGCTTTACATTCAAGAACAAGGCAGTTTACGATTAATATCAAATTTTTAAATTATTAACTATGAGTTCCAAATACACTCATAAGATTGAAACTGTTATAACAGAACAGTCCAATCGCAATTCAAATCCAAGCAATAACCAGAATCCTGAGGACTCCAGTTGCCTTGGTATCATATTTATTTTTCTATTGTTCTCAGTTAGCGTAATTATGTGTTCGGCTGCAACTCCTGCTTCTGCACATGAACCTTTATCTAACGCAAATCCAATTGCTCACGCTAAAGTAGACTCATTTACATTTGGCACAATAGCATCATCATTGAACACAACTGTAAATGATGGAATCGAGGTCAGCATTTCTATATGGGTCGACAAATCAGGCTCAGCCCAAGGTATAGTCCCAGATTTAAGTTTTGAGCAATTAGAGCCAATCCTTTCAATATTTCAAGAATTAGAATCTGGAAGTATCAGCCTGGGTAAAGTTGGGGCGTTCACAAGACAGGATATGGCCTTTCTAAGTTTCAAATCATCTTCAGCGATTTCTCTGCCCACTCGTAAGCCCGGGCAAACGCCTTCACAGTATCAAAAGGAGCTGGAGCGATACAAAAAGCGAAAGGCGAGAACTTCTTCAGGATCACGATTTGAGGATAAAATTGATCGTTTTGAAGCAGAGGCAAGAAACATTCTAGATGCCCCTAAAAATGAGCAATCCAGCTTAATATGCGAAGGGCTTAACGTAACAAAACGACAGTTTTCCCAGAGCAATGTAGATGAGAATACAGTCAAGATTGTTTTGATTTTAAGTGATATGATCAATGCAGGAGGAATAGAGAGTTGTCCTATGACGTTAGGTGATGCAGAATTAATCATAGTAAATAGATTATCAGATCCTGCTACACTTCTTTTTCACAGCAAGACGCACCAATTTATTTCAGTAGAAGAGGCTATTGATTTTATTGTCTCAAGCATATAATGGTGCCATGATTTTTTCACAATATAAATATTAAGCTATGTCCCGATCATATAAAATTGAACGTGAATTGGATGACTTTCACAAACACAAACTAAGCATGATTCTTACCGAAAAAGCATATGGAGATTCCCGATTGGAACAAGAAGAATTGGATAAGAAGAAAGATGAACTGGTTGAAAAGAATCAGGACTTGAAGCGAGATGGAAGTATCTCGCAAGGGATGATTGATAAGATAATTGGAAATTATAAGTGGTTCGTTGTCATCATCGATTATTTTATTGCCTATGTAATTGTTGCGTCACTCTCAGAGTACATTCCATATATTCCAATTCCGATTAAGACACTTATTGCAGTAGCGGTATACACCACATTGGAATTTGCTATGAACTTTTTTACAAGTGATCCAACACCTCCTGAGGTTTCAGATACAAAAACACCATTTGAGTATGATGAAGTATACGAACAGGAAATGAATCAGTATAAGAAAGCACGTAAAAAGACGTCCCTAGCAAATAAAGTGAAACACGCATTTATAACGGTGATCCCCTTGATTTCTTTAGCAACCATGTTCGAAGAAATTGGTGTTTCATTCTACAAAGCTGGATTAGAAGAAGGATCAGATTATGCAAGATTCTACTTGAATTCTGATATCCTATACATCATCTTTAAGTATGTCGGCTTGGCTCTCCTTGGATACTTAAGCCATTACTTCTTAATAGAGTTTGGACATCAAATTAAAGATGCCAGATCAAGACTTTCATTTGACAAGAAACTCAAAAAATTAGAAGAAGCTATTGCAAAGGTAAAGAAGAGAGTTTCGGCCATTGAGGAAAACTTGGTAAAGATGGTTATGGATTACCATCAGAAATTGAAAATGCATATTGCACGATTTGGAAAGCATAATCTTTTACCCTCAGAAACATTCAGTCCTATGTTGGATGAATTGTACTTGAGAGTTAATGGATACAGACTCACTGATTAAAGATTCTGCAATGATACACTTGCTTTTAAACACACTAACTCTTGATTGGGCTCAGGAATGGTTGTGGAAAAAATTTTCAGTAGTGCTAGTTTGGTTTCAAACTGTTTGTGGAGTGATCAAGACTTTCTTGGTCACTCTTTTTTCACATCTGTTCTCACAATGGCTCACAGAAACTACGATATATATCATAAGCGAAGGACTTGCCTTGATCCTCACCACCTCCCTTTTCTTAATGCTATTATCATTTGTCTGGAAAGGGATTGGAACATTGGTTTCTAAAGTTGTGGAGATCGTGTTCTTAAAAGGTGGAGATGGAATTATGTACCTAGCAAAGCAAGTGGTGTACCGCATATTCTCAAGCATTGCCTGGATCTTTAATGGCATTGCAAACGGCATTAAGAAAATTCTATTTGGTTGATATGGCTGTCCTACTCATATGCATAGCAGTGTTCTTGTTCTTGTTTAGTTATTTCTTACCTAAGCAAGACGGACCAACCACTCATGGAAGTGCACATTTTATATCTAAGAGTGAACACCTCAGAAAGAGAAATAAAGGATTCCTTATTGATACCAAATCTCTAGATGTAAGAACATCGTGTCAGCACTTAATATTGGTGGGAGGCTCTGGTACAGGCAAGACTCAGAGGTTGTTGTTAAAAACTGTGTTCTCTCAATGTGACAAAAAGAATTCTTCACTTATTGTTCTAGATCCGAAAAAAGAAATACAATCCATTACACAGGGCTATTGCGAAGCCAAAGGAATGAAGGTCTATTCTCTTGATCTTATAACTCCTGAATATTCACACAGTTGGAATTGTTTTGAAAATATCAGCAGTGATGATATTGATGACTTGGTCTCTCGAATGTATGAGATCACAAACCAAAATTCATCTCAGCAAGAATCTATATGGAAATATGGTACTATCTCATTAATAAGCGTCATCATCTACACCCTGTTTCATTATCAGCAAGGAAGCTTTTTGAATTTGAGTAATGTTCTTCACACCCTAAACATGTTACAGGTCTATCCACAAAAAGTCATGAACTGGATTCAGCAACATTCACCGAATGAGCAAGTCTACCTTAAAGCAAGAACATTCTTAGCACAGGAGGTCAAGATTCGTGATGGTCAACTAAGTGGTGCAATTGCAGTCTTATCTGCATTTGTACCACAAGTGGTGCAGAAGGTGTCCAATGTCACAACATTACCATCATTAGAAACTCTAAGATCAGAACGGAGTATTATATACCTCTGTCTTCCAATTGGGAAAGAAGATGTATATCGACCATTTATTTCCCTCTTCCTTTCATCATTTATGAATGAGGTTGTGAATACGCCAAGTCGGTCTTCTGATTTACACCTCGCATTTATCCTGGAAGAATTCAGTACCCTAAACATACCTGCCTATGCAAGTATTCTGGCAACCATTCGTCAGCGTAGAGCGATGACATATCATTGTATTCAGAATATCGAACAACTATTTGATCGCTATTCACAATTTCAAGCTGAAACCATTTTAAGTAATTGTAGTACGTGGATTATTATGCCTGGCTTAAAAAGTATCAAGAGCCAGAATTTTGTAAAACAATCATTACTTGGAAGTGCAACGGTCTCTCGAAAAAACGGATCAACTGAATCAGAACATCACACAGCTCGCTATCTTCTTACCAATGATGAACTAAGACGTATGGATAGTGAACAAGCAATTTTGATTACAGGAAGTGAAGAACCTATGTTTATTTATCCCAAACCTCTCTATAAGTCTTGGTGGCTAAAAAGAAAATTTGGCTTAAAGAATAAGGATGGAGAATTGGTTAGCAAACACGCAAGCTTTCCATTTGTAAATGCTCATCAAGAACCTAGCTTTCTTTCATTTGATTCTGACTCACAATCACAATCAACACATGAACATGAACAAGAAACAGTCCTTTCATTCCAAGAACGATTAGAAGCTCTCCTTAAAAAATCAAACAATGAATAACTTTCCAAGTCTTAAAGAATATCTCTCTGCCAGAACTGCCACATTAAAAACACAAGCAGAGTTACAAGAACTCAAGCGAGTGTATAGAAATTTGTATCACCAAGAGTACATGAGAAGGAAAAAAGACCTTCATACAATCACCCTTAGAATAACCAAGCGAGAATGCAAACACCTCCAAAAGAACATGAAAGAACACAATTATACATCCATGAATAAATTCCTACTTGATTGCATTCAAGCCTATCTTTCTCAAGGCTATGTTTTTCCCAATAAAAAAGATACACAAGACTTAAATAAATACCTACG
>CALIAU010000012.1 GCA_938045585.1 uncultured Saprospiraceae bacterium | reverse complement strand
GAATAATGTTAAACTGTTCGCACACTGGGAAAGGGGATTTATTAATTGCTAACCTTGTATAATAAGAGCCGTATGATGGGAGACTATCACGTACGGTTCTGTGAGAGGTTTAGGGTGAAACTCCCTTTACCTACTTGACCGGTAAAGTTCACCCATTTAGTTTTCACTTTTAGTCTGATTTTTATTTCCTATTGGAATATATGTGATATATATTGTATATTTGAATTATCAATACCCCCCGGACCTCTCTACGATGTGCATTTTTGGGGGGTTTTCTGTTTCTAAGCCTTAAATAATGGCTCAAATACCGAAATCACTTTATTCGAAGACTCCTAAAACCTTCAAAGAACAAGTTCAACTTCTGAAAAAACGGAATTTGTATATTGAAGATGAAGTTAGAGCAGAGCGAATACTTACCTACATTAGTTATAACAGATTAAGTAACTATTGGTTTCCATTGCTCAAAGAACCCAAAGAGAGGGAAATTTTTAAAGACGGGGCTAAATTTATAACTGCCTTTAGGTTATACCAATTTGATAGTGAGTTCAGAACAATTACTTTTCAGGCTATCGAGCAAATTGAAATCGCAATACGAACTCAAATTATCTATCACTTTTCTCATAAATATGAATCAGGATTCTGGTATGATAATCCAGATGCATTCAAAAGTTATACATTTTATTTAAAGTTACTGAATAAGATAAGTGCGAACACAGACGAAACTAAACAGGAGTTCATTGTAAAATATAAAGCAAAATATTCTCAGTATTTGCCTCCTGCTTGGAAATCGTTTGAATTACTCACTTTCAATTCTTTATTGTCAATTCTCAAAAATATATCAAACTATAAAGACTTAATTCCGATAAGTAAAAGTCTAAAGCTAAACCATAAAGTACTTGTTTCTTGGGTTGAATCATTTGTATATGTCCGAAATATTTGCGCTCATCATAGTAGGCTTTGGAATATCAAATTAACAATTAGTCCAACCTGGATTAGATCACCTAAACAGCCATGGGTTGATAGGTGGGAAAACGAAGAGAAAAATTTAAAAACAGCTGATAAAGAGCTCAAAATGTATTCAATTATATGCAGTATTCTATACTGTTTGAAAAGCATAAACCCTTATAGCAATTATGGAAAAGAGATAATTGCATTGCTCTCAAAATATGAAGACGTCGACGAAAAGCATATGGGATTTCCAGATAATTGGAAAGATCAGCCTTTATGGCAAAGTATATAATAAATGTCCTGTGCCTAACATTAGATATGATGTCATATCTCTTCGCTACGGTTGAGAGACGCCACATATCAGGATCGTTAATTCATAGTATGTATCTGTAGGGTAATCTGACTACGGTAAATCTCAGTTTTCTTTACTGGATTTACCTTAATTTAAATTCCATCGGTATCCAATATTAATGTTTCCCCTTGAATAAAAGGATGCTCCGTTGTAACTGTCATGAAGCGTATTCTCAAACAAAGGAGCTGGACTCAACTCAAAAGAAATAAGAAAATTTCCCCTTCTACCGTTTGATTGAGCAATTTGAAAGTAAGTATTAAGAGGAAAGGGTCTTAGTCCAGCGGTCACGTTAATTGGTCCTAGGTCTACGCCAATTCCAATTTTACCCGTTGCAATAGTAGGAAAGGCAAGTCCCAGTTCATATTCAAATACGAATTTGTTTTCAGTAATAAAGCGTTGACCCCAGAGTATGGAGGTTCCTGGAAAAACAAATCCATCGTTTATATAAGCTACACCAAGATTGTATTCAATAAATGATCTCTTTTTTGATGAAGAGGTATAATCTTGGGCAAGTAAGGAATTAGAGGAAAGCAGCGCAACAAAACAAAAGATAAATAGGTTTACATTTTTCAATTGCTTAAAATCAAATAGATAGTTCATTTGTTTATATTATGAGAGCAATATATCTGAGTTCTGCTTATGTAACTGAATTAAAAATGAAACTGGGGACTTATGATTTTACAAGGCGTAAACAAATTGATTTTTAAGCAGCATTATCTACAACATGTAAAATATCGTAAGAGGAGTTTAATTATTGTAAACTATTTAAAGGTCTTTGTATCCTCTAATGGATCTTAATTAGTTTTACTGTTTTTGCTACTGTACCAGAAATAAAGACCCGAAGACAATAAAGACCAGCTGGTAAATCTTGCATGTGCAAGGAGGTATTCTCTACCTCGGAAAAAGAAATGTCCCTTACTCGTCGTCCATCTATTGCATAGACTTCAATAGCACCTGAATGTTCTTGTTCAAATTCTATGTTTACTAAATCACTTGTTGGATTAGGATATACATTAAATGAGAAGTCGTCCATTGGTATAATTCCATCCCATGGTAAGTTGTAAACCCACAGGGAATCTTGCCTAAAACCCACATCAATTGGCATTCCTTCTGCATTCACTGCATGTGCATTAAAAACCTCAAAGAGGATAGGTTCTATACTGTCCTGACTAGATGTGAATAAAGAATCTGACAAGGTAAAATACATAAAGGGAGTAAGCTCCGTTTCCAAGACTAAATTTTCTCCATCTGTTTTTGTCCAAGACAGAGTAAAGCTTTTATCCTCATTTAGAAATTTGCGTTCACTATCTTGCTCAATATTATTAAATGATTCGTTCAATACGTTTAGTTGACTAAATGGACTAAACATGCCTTCTATCTTAGGATCTAATTTGAGGTCAAATGTAATTCCGTGGTAGGGTACATTCTCTATATCAGAATTAAACTCTAAAGAAAAGGCACAGCTAAAAGCCCGATCTAATATTGTATTGTTTAAGCTGTAGTCAAGGTCCTCTTGCGTATCAGGGAATATTGCTCTTAGAATGATTTGCCCATCTTCTGTAGCTAACTCCTTTTCTACATTCGTATCAGGTGTTTTTTTATCAAAATTATTAATCACGGTAATTAAATCTTGCCCATTTATTTTACCATCGCCTGTGGCATCTCCGTGTTTTGCGTTAATGTTGTTTAATGCAGCGTTCCAGTTTGTGGCAGAAAACGGAAACCATCCATCACTTACTAGATTCCTTCTAGGTCCAGTCAACTCTTTTCCAATAAATGCTCCTGAAAGCAAATAATCAAGACCATCTACATGTTGGTCTTGGTTATTGTCTCCTGGCCAAACACAATCATTTCCTGTACAAGTTTCAATGTTGTTAAAGCAATCAAAACTATCTGCGTTATTAAAATTGGCAAAGTGATTTTTTAATTCTAAGACCTTAGACTGCCAATCTTGAAAAATTTCTAGGCCGGATGACTCTTCTTTATAGTAAATATAATTGACCAGATCTATGCTTATCTTTTGACCAGGTTCTAGGTCATTTTTATAAAAACTGTTGACTGTGGCGTAATAAAATTTTGGGTCTATACCTGCTGTTTGCATGGACCAACCCTCTTCTTGCGTTGGTAAATCAAAAAAGGCATATTTGCTAGGTTCCCCTGTCAGGTCTTGCCCCGCATTACCAATCGTCAGAGGTCGGCCGTCGGGCCATTGCGCATCAAATAAGTTGTATTGCTGTGGATTAGATAATGGAGAAAATTCTGTGTCGGTATCTTGATATGGAAAGGTATCTAAGTCTTGGAAAGCAGGTTTGTAATACATGCTAGACAAGAGATTTTCATTTAGGAATACGGTTGTGCTGATTGCCCCGGATTGCTCTGGTACAGGATCTATTTCTGGCCACATACAGGGCTGTGGATCTATTCCATTTCTTTCATAAGAATAGGTGCATTGTAAGGTCGTGTCACATCCAAGATAGTCTTCGCATCCTAAAGACTTTTCTTGCCAAAGAGCTATTCTAGCGTCCTTGATCCTTTGTTCACCCTTATGTACAATTTCTGCGCGTGTAAATATGGAGTGATTACTTGGTATATCCGAGATGCAATTCATTACATATTGCGTTTGTCTTATTTCAATTCCCATGGAGATAGGATTCGCCAAACTCAGGTCAAAGGCTTGGTCGTGATACACAGAAAAACTAAAAGCATAGGGGAGAAAATTAGGCAAGTTTGAAAGAGCAATGGGATAGTCACCATCCAAAGGATTATAAATATTATCGTTGTTTGAATCAACAAAGTGCGCAAGATCTTCTTGTATGGAAAAATTTCCAACATGTGGATTATTTTTTGCGGGCCATTCTAATATATCAATTGGAATGTCAGAAATATTTAAATTTCCATTTGCATACATCTCTTTTAAGTTCCTTATTTCCATGGCAGAGACATTCCAAACTCTATTATAGTAGGTACAAAAGGAAGTGCTGCTTGCGCTTTCGTTTACTATGGGGCCAGGCACCCAATGATTGTTGTTTTGACCAAATCCACCTGCTATGATGAGTTTGTCATCCTGTTCTTTAAAACCAGCTACTTGAATTAGTTCATAGGTGGAGTTACTAAATATTGGTTCTCTGCATGCATTGTAATACTTGTTGTCGCTTGTCAAGACTCCCGAGATTAAGCCAAGTTGTTTTGTAATATTTTCTCTATGTGTGTTTTGAATACTACTTGAAATAAATACTGGGTATTCACATTGTGCAGATGCGATAGTGTGTAAGACAGTGGTCAAAATAACAAAACAGAAATACCTCATGCCAAATCGTTTGTTCTAAATTAGCTTTCGTTTTCTTGAATACTTGTTAAATGAAACTTTCTTATTGTCCGCTGGGATAGCAAACGGTAAATAGTAGTTTTAGGGAGATATACCCTCTCTCAGCGTGTCAGTAAAATTATATGAACTTATTTTCCATTCTCTAAGACCCCAATACTAAACAAAGCGAAATCATATTTTACTGGATCTGCTGGGTCCAGTTTGCGTAGCTCTGCTGTCAATTCCTCCACAGCCTTCCAATCATTTTGCTTGCGCTTAAGTAAGCCGAGTTGTTTGCCCACCCGTGAAACATGTACATCCAAAGGCATCATTAAATCCGCCATCTTTACCTTGTTCCAAATGCCAAAATCAACACCCTGCGCATCCTTGCGTACCATCCAACGTAAGAACATATTTATACGCTTGCAAGTGGATCCGCGCGAGGGAGAGGCTACATGCTTTTCTGTTCGAATTTTTTCTGGGGCAAGACTAAAAAAGAGTGTTCTGAAATTATCAATACCGCTTTTGACCTCACTTGTCTCAGCAAAAAATGCATCTTCGAGACTATCGTGGTTTCTATAATACCATTGGAAGAATTCTAAAAAGTAAAAGGTATCCGGTGCTTGAAAGGTACGGTGTTTAAACTCTGCAAACTTCTTCCTATCCTTGGGTTTATGGTTGAGTATAAACTCATGTGGTTGATTTCCCATGAGTTCACATAATTCTTTTGATTTGTTTATGATTGTCTTTCTCTGACCCCAGGCGAGTGTTGCTGCCCAAAAGCCCGCGATTTCGATGTCTTGTTTTTTTGAAAAGCTATGCGGTATACAGATAGGATCGTTGGCTATAAAACTTGTATCGTTGTATTGAGTGACCTTGCTGTCTAGGAATGATTTTAGCTCTTTGCGATTCATTTTTGGAAGATGAAGAAAGATGAAGAGATAAAGAGATAAAGAGACGTGTTTTAGATGTTTAGAAAATCATCAACGACATTAACTAAACCAAGATACCAGCCAAAGGCGGAAGCCTACCTACTGCGTAATCAGGCAGGCCATGATACCAGCACGATGATACTATATTTTCAGTTAAACACAATCTAGTGTCTAGCGTCTAAAATCTAGCATCTGCTGATTACCATTTATCTATCCTGACCTCTACAATATCTTTATCCTCGGTGTAAACAAAAATACGAAACTGTTCTCCTGTTTTTGTTTGTAGCTTACCAAGACGATAGTTTGAAGTTTTCTTTTTAGAATCCCCTGAGTGCACCTCTGTACAAGAAGACGGTAGGTTGGTACTTAAAAAGGACTTAAGTTTAGCAGACACCTCTGGTCTGAGAAGTATCTCTTGATCTTCAAGAATGCATAGATCAGTTTCTTCACCTAAGAGGGAAGTAATACTCTCTACATCTTGATTCTCGATATATTTAAATACATTCGCAATATTCTGGCCTGACAGGTTTAGTGTCATAGAGAATAGGAACATGCTGAGTAAGTATTTCATTTTGAATATTTTTACATTCACATAACTTAAACAAAGCTAGTTTATTGTTAGGTTCCATGTATATGTTATTAAAAATCTTAATAAAATCTTAATGCAAGTAAAAAGCAAGTGTTGTCTAGTGATATTGGACGGTTGGGGACATGGAAAAACTCCAGAAAAAAGTGCTATTTCGGCTGCGAATACTCCATTTATGGACAGTTTGTATGCGAATTACCCAAATTCTGAGTTGATTACATATGGTGAAGAAGTGGGTTTACCAGAGGGTCAAATGGGAAATTCTGAGGTAGGGCACCTAAATATTGGTGCAGGAAGAATCGTATTCCAAGAGTTAGCCCGAATTAATAATGCTATTAAGGATGGCAGCTTTGCAGAAAACCCAGTGCTAAAGAAAACTCTGGAATTAGCTAAGCGTGAAAATAAAAAAGTGCATCTGATGGGCTTACTCTCTGACGGTGGTGTGCATTCGCATATAAATCATCTGAAGGCTCTCTGTGATGTCACTGAAGATATGGGATTAGAAGAGGTATACATCCATGCATTTTTAGATGGAAGAGATACAGCACCTTACGGTGGAGCTATATACCTAAAGGAATTACTTGCCCACATTGAAAATAAACCAGTTGCTCTTGCTTCTATCATTGGTCGATACTACGCGATGGATAGAGATAAGCGATGGGAACGTACCCAGCTCGCTTACAATCTTCTTGTAAATAAACAGGCGAGTCATTTTACCGACGATCCAGTTGCTATGGTAAAAGAAATGTATGCTCAGGGAATCACAGATGAATTCATGGAGGCTATTCTTGTTGACACGGGTAAAGAAGTGAGTGTGCAAAGAATAGGGGATGGAGACGTCGTGATATGCTTTAACTTTAGAACAGATAGACCACGACAGATTACACAGGTCTTGACACAGTTTAATAAAGTGGAGTATGATATGTATGCTCTTGAACTGGATTATCTTACCATGACAGAATATGATGAGAGTTACAAAGCTGTTCAGGTTATGTATAGGAAGGATAATCTTAAAATGACCCTGGGTGAGGTCCTAGAAAAAAACAAACTGAGTCAACTAAGAGCAGCGGAAACAGAGAAGTACCCGCACGTAACTTTTTTCTTTTCTGGAGGTAGGGAAGATGCTTTCGAAAACGAGTCGCGCATTATGGCACCCTCGCCGAAAGTGGCCACCTATGATTTACAACCTGAGATGAGTGCCCACGCACTGACAGAAAAAGTCATTGCCCACATTAAAAAAGAAACGCCAGATTTTGTGGTTATAAATTATGCGAACACTGACATGGTAGGACACACTGGAATCTTTGAAGCGGCAGTGAAGGCAGCTGAAACCGTAGACAGCTGTGTGTCTGATTTAATGCATGTTTTGAACGAACATGCGTATGCGACAATTGTAATTGCTGATCATGGTAATGCAGATGTTATGGTAAAAGACGATGGAAGTCCGCATACAGCACACACTCTCAGTCCAGTTCCCATTATTGTAATTGAAAAAGAAGGACGCGCTGTTGCTGATGGAAAATTAGCGGATGTCGCTCCTACTATTCTTGATCTCATGGGGGTGGAAGCACCCGAGTCTATGGATGGGCAAAGTTTAGTTAAATAAGATCTAATCGGTTCTTGATAGAAGAGCTGGCAAGTAATAATAGTTTCTTTCTATTGCGTACCCGTATGCGTTCTTCGCTCACGTTTTTTGCTGAGCAGTTACAGATTTTTTTGAATAAATTCGTGTAATACACATAGGCAAGGTAGACACCTTTGCGCGCTCCCTTAGGAAGTTGTTTGATGCCCTCGAGACCAGCATCAAAATCCTTTTTAATATCCATCTCTATCTCCTCCTTTTCTTGTTTTGAAAAATTATTGAAATCTACATTTGGGAAATAGACACGACCACGCTCCTCATAGTCGCTTTTTATATCGCGTAGGAAGTTGATTTTTTGGAATGCAGAGCCAAGAGCGCAGGCGGATTCTTTTAGACGATCGTACTCTTGCTCTTCTCCCTTAGTAAATACCTTTAAACACATAAGTCCTACTACTTCCGCTGATCCGTAAATATATGTTTCGTATTCCTGTCTGTTATAGTCTTTGTTGTAGAGGTCCATTTCCATGCTGTCTAAGAAGGCATGAATAAGTTCAGCATCTAAAGCATAATCGCGCACAACTTCTTGGAAAGAGTGGAGTATGGGATTAAGACTTATCCCCGCTTCAATTGCCTCAAAGGTATCTTTTCGAAAATCGTCCAGTAATTTCTTTTTATCAAAGCCATGAAAGCTATCCACGATCTCATCCGCGAAACGTACGAAACCATAAATAGAATAAATGGGAGCTCTGTACTTTTTATCAAACAAACGTATACCCATAGAGAAGGAAGTACTGTAACGATGTGTAACCAGTTTGCTACATTCTTTGCTGACGCTGTGGTATAAACTAATCATATTCGATTACGAATCTTTTAAAATCTCTTTGGCAACAACCTGTCCTGAAATCAATGAGGGGGGAACTCCTGGTCCAGGTGTGGTCAATTGCCCAGTATAATAAAAGTTCTTTAGCTTTTTATTTTTCAATTTTGGTTTTAAGAAAGCTGTCTGCATCAGAGTATTTGCAAGACCATAGGCATTTCCTTTAAATGCGTTATAGTCTGTTACAAAATCCTTCATTGCATAAGACCTTTTATACAATATATGCTTCTTTAGCTTTTCTCCCGAAACGATTTCGAGTTTATTTAACATATACTCAAAATATTCTTCTCGCTTTTCTGGAATATCTTCTAGCCCTGCTGCCAAGGGAAGGAGCAAAAACATATTCTCTTTCCCCTCTGGAGCTACGCTATTATCTGTTTTTGAAGGAATACAAGCATAAAATAGTGGCTTGTCTGGATAGCGCGGATTGTCATAAATATCTTCTGCATGCACTTCAAAACTCTCATCAAAAAATAAATTATGATGTTTAAGACCTGGAATCTTTTTATCCAGACCTAGATAAAAGAGTAGGGAAGAAGGCGCCATCAAACGTTGGTCCCAGTATTCTGGTGAATAGTTTGCAAGGTCCTTACCCAAAATAATACGTTCAGTATGTTCGTAGTCTGCGCTACTAACCACATAATCAGCCGGAATAAATTCTCCTTTACAAACGACACCAGTGGTTTTGTTCCCTTCTTGTTTTACACCTTCCACAACTGCGTTATACCTAATCTCTACACCCTGTTCTTTTGCTATAGACAGCATCGCCTGCACAATCTCATGCATTCCACCCAAGGGGTACCAGGTGCCCAAGCTTAGATCTGCGTAATTCATCAAACTATAGAGTGCTGGCGTTTTTTGTGGTTTGGCACCAAGAAATAGAACTGGAAATTCTAACAACTTAATAAGACGTTCACTTTTAAACAGCTTACGTATTTCACTGGAGATAGAAGAGAACATATTTAACTTCAGCCCACTCACCGCAATTCTAGGATCCATGTATTCTAAGATAGAATGACTTGGTTTCCATACAAATTCATTCATGCCCACTTCATACTTATACTTTGCATCCGCTAGAAATTTTTTCAATTTCTTGGAGCTGCCTTGTTCCTCTTTCTCAAAGAGTGCAAATAAGTCTGCTTCGTTTGCAGGAATATCTACTGAACTTTCTAAATCAAAAAATACTTTGTAGGAAGGGGACAATCGTTTAAGCTCATAAAAGTCAGATGTTGTCTTCCCAAAGCGCGCGTAAAAGTTTTCAAAGACCTCTGGCATCCAGTACCAACTCGGTCCCATGTCAAAGGTAAAGCCCTCGCTTTTAAACTGCCGCGCCCTCCCGCCAGGGCTAGAGTTTTTCTCTAGAATAGTAACAGTATGCCCTCCCTGTGCTAAACAAGCTGCTGTTGCTAAGCCAGAAAATCCAGAACCAATTACTATAGTTTTTTTTGCCAATCTTTTGTTTTACAAGTTCGATTGTAAGATTGGAATTATTGTAGACATTGATGGTAAGAAAGGGGGGATTTTATGCCTTTGGCATAGGTATAAGGGTATCCGCTGCGCTGGTATTCGTCCTTCGGACTGGTTTCATGGTTTCGTGGCCTGCCTGCGTTCCTTGGAAGGCAGGCAGGCCGCGAAACCAGCACGCAGTGCGGTTCCCAAAAAAATGCTCACTGCCCTTTTCCATATCTGAGCAAGATATATTTAGTAAAATAAAAAAGCCAGTATCTAAATCTTAGACACTGACATTTCTAGCTATAAAAATAAAGGTGTTATTCTTCTCTTAAGAAATTTCCATCTAGGTCAAAGAATACTTTTGTGTCATTATCTAGGGTGATTTTAAATTCATTATCGTCTATTTCAGCTTTCACAATAATATTGTCAGGGTAATTTATGGATATGTACTCAGTTATAGCAAGAGGTAAATTTTCAATGTCTATTTCTTCGTCATCCTCCTCGTCATCCTCGTCATCTTCGTCATCTTCGTCATCTTCGTCATCCTCCTCGTCATCCTCGTCATCTTCGTCATCTTCGTCATCCTCATCATCCTCGTCATCTTCGTCATCCTCATCATCTTCGTCATCCTCATCATCCTCATCATCCTCGTCATCCTCATCATCCTCGTCATCCTCGTCATCCTCGTCATCCTCGTCATCTTCGTCGTCCTCGTCGTCCTCGTCGTCCTCGTCGTCCTCGTCGTCCTCGTCGTCATCTTCGTCGTCATCTTCACCATCATCCTCCTCGTCGTCGTTTTCCTCTTCTTCTTCAGCACATAAGAAATCTCCATTGGAAGAAAATAATAACTCTGCATTGCTGAGTTCTACCTCTATATATTCTTGTCCAAATATGGATTCTAGATTTGCTTCTTCAATGGTGTCTGTAGAATAGTTTGTTTCTATATATTCTAGTACTGTAACTGGTAGTGAGCTAGGATCTAGGGTATCGGATACATTATTCCCTAAGTCCTCAGCAATGAAATTACCTGTAGCATCAAATAGGAGTAACAAATCGTTTTCTAATTCTAGGACTATAAAATCTACATTCTCTAAGGAGTCTAGATCATCTTCATCTTCATGATCGTGCTCTCCCTCTTGTTCGTTTTCATGCTCACTATCTTGAAGTGCACAACCGAGCGCTTCTATTCCTTCTATAGCAGCATCTGGATAATTACTCGTGAGATAGTTTAAGATATCCACTGGCAAGACAGCTTCAGAAAGGTCTGCATCTGCCAAGCAGGGCGAATAATCGCAGGAAGGAGGAAATTTCTGCACTAATGCACCCTCTTCCACTAGCGGATCAGGGCCAGCACAAGAGCCTAAAAAGCTTAAGGCTAGGACAGTTGCTATTATTCCAAAAAGATTCTTCATAGTTTGTATTGTTTGTATATTCTTAATACGATTTATCTGTTCACAATGGTTGCGTCTGATTAGATTATATCTTTTTTAAAAACCGTACAGTAGACTAGCATACAATCCTAACTGTTTTGGACGATTAAATGTGTGCGTAATTTGATCTTGAAAATATCCTTCTAATTCCAGGGAGTAACGACTATTAATAGCATAAGCAGTTCCAAGTCTAAATTGGAAGTGTAGTCCTAGACCCTCTAGGTTCTGGTCTTGAATTTCTACTTCTTCTTCGTCTTCGTTTTCACCCTCTTGTTCGCCTTGAAATCCATATTGAATATCGCGTTGTAACGTTTTTTCCAAGCCAGCGGAACTACTCAGATGGAATGAAAACGCATTGTGTTTCCACACACTATATTGCAAGCCTAGAGCAATATTCAGGATATCAGTAGAAGCCTCTAAGCTTTCTATGCTATGCATGGGGGTAGGGGAATCTATTCTTCTCAGACCAATCTCTGGGATGAACGTATCAGACATATATAACAAGCGAGAAATACTGCTGCGGGAAAGAAATTTGATTTTGTCTGAAAACACATAATTAAGTAGAATACCTGACTCTATGCCAGTGGAGTTCATTAGGTCTGTGTAATTGAGTGTGGACAAGCCTGTTAGAATGCCCAGCTCTAATTTCATTCCTCTGAACTTTTTATGAATTGTTTCGCTTGGTATATCCAGTAAAGCCCTTGATGCGGTTTTGGATGAAAGATGTGCTGCTTGAAAAACAGGGAGCTTAGCCAGTTGCATAGGGGCACCCCGCTGTACAATATCTGGTACTCTATGATTGGATATTGCAGTAGCACGAGTGGTAGTTTGGTGCAGGGGTTCTGCAGGGGTGGATGATATCGCATAATGATTGTTGTTGATTGTTTTTTCTCTAGTTATTATTTCTTGATTTTCCTTTTGGACTGGAATATTTGTTTGTATAATATGTTTAATAGCTGTCTTGCTTTTGGGTTCATTGGTTGAGCTTGAGTTTTTGTGCAATTGAGAATCGTGCTGTATAAATTTTTGATTGCTAAGATCTTCAGAAATTTTAGGTTCAGTTAGCGTGTTTTTTTCTAATTCCTTTTGGACTGCGATTTGAGCATGATCCGACTTTTCTATTACGCCAGCTGTTAGGCTTTTGGGATGGTTTGCTAAAGGAGTTTGTTCTGAGCTTAAGAGATAACTAGAAACTGCTAATAATAATCCAATTGAAAAAAAGCCTATAATTTTCCAAGAGAATAGAAACGATTTTTTTTTCTGATGTGCACTATATTCTAGAAATGCTTGCCAGTCTGAAGACTCTGCCTCTCGGTAGGATTGTTGTTCTAGGTTTGACCTTATCAGTTGTTTAAAATCTTTCATTACATTTTAGATTTTAATTCAGCATATTTTTCATTATGCAAAATGTTGTTCTTAATTATCGTTTTTGCTCTTAAGTAATTCGATTTTGAAGTCCCTGTGCTTATATTGAGCATCTCCGCTATTTCCCTATGTTTATATCCTTCAAAAACAAATAGGTTAAATACCATACGGTAGGAGGGAGAGAGTTCTTGAATAATTGGGAGAATTTCTTTGTCTACAATAATATCAAAATAGAGTTCACTATCAGTATCTATTTTGATGTCGTCATTGTGGTCAACAAGTTCTATTAACTTTGTATATTTTTCTTCTTTTCTGATGGAATCGATACAAGTATTTACAGCAATTCTTGAAATCCAACTTTTGAAACTATAATCAAAATCGTATTTCTGTAAATTTCTAAAAACCTTTAAAAATGTATCATTTGCACATTCTTCTGCAATTTGATTGGATCTATTATAGCGCTTACATATAAGTAAAACATGCCCATAAAAACCCAAAAACAGATTTTTTTGACTTTGGGCATCTCCTTTTATAGATGCCCTAATAAGAGATTTTAGACTTGGCCTCAGTTCCACTAATTATAATACGTAATTTGAAATATAAATAGTTGCGTAAAAAATGATAATTACAAACTTACAAAGTAGTTTATGAATTATATTTTAAGAATGAGTATTTGCTGGAGTCCTTAACATATGGAATCAAAATTGAATTAGTGCAAGAAATATAAAGTTTGGCTAACTGAAACTTCCGTCCTTTGGACATGGTCTCATGGTTTCGTGACCTGCCTGCGTTCCTAGGAACGCAGGCAGGCCATGAAACCAGCACGCAGTGCAGACACCAAAAAAAAGCCCGACAATTTTGTCGGGCTTTTTTATAATCTCTACTCCTTTCCGCCTTTATGCTCATCCTGCCATTTTTCCAATTTCTCCCATTCACCATCCGCAGCCATTTTTGCCTGCTTAGGCCAAGAAGTTGGATCATGCATTTGATATCTGCTTCCCGCTTCAGTAAGTATTGCTTTTATGCTATCAGCTTCTGCAGCTGCAACTTTTGCAAACGTGTCAAGACCTGCTTTAGCAAGTAGCTCAGAGATCTTTGGACCTACACCTTCAATCTTTTTAAGATCATCAGGCTTGCTATCTGCTGCTGGTGCTGCTGGCTTTTCTTCCTTCACCTCTACAACTTCTTCTTTCACCTCTTCCTTCACTTCTGCTGCTGCCTCTTCTGCTTTAGCCTCTGCAACTGCCTCCTTAGGAGTAGGTGCTGTAGATGCCGCTGCTGCCGCTTTCGCATCGCTTTCAGCTAACTGAGACTTCATCTGGCTAAATACATCCAGCTCTCCTAGAGTTGTTTTCTCTAAGTTTGCTCTTCTGCTTGTTACTGCCTTTCTTGTCTCATCTCTCTGCTGTCTCTTCTCTTTCATCACCTCATCCGTCGCCTCACGTTTGATGTCATCAATATATCTTAAGTGCGATACAATGATTCTCTTATCGTCTCTGCTAAACTCGATTACTTTGAATGTTAGCTTCTCGTCCATCTGTGCATACGAACCATCTTCTTTTTTAAGGTGCTTCGCAGGAGCAAACGACTCAAGACCATATGGTAATTGTACGATTGCGCCTCTATCATCTTTACGGATTATAGTTGCCTCATGGTAAGAACCTACAGGGAAGACATTTTCAAATGTATCCCATGGATTCTCTTCAAGTTGCTTATGACCAAGAGAAAGTTTTCTGCTATCCTGATCTACTTCTAATATGGTAATATCTATTTCATCACCAATCTTCGTAAACTCAGAAGGGTGCGAATAACGCTTAGTCCATGATAGGTCAGAAATGTGTACCATACCGCCGATACCAGCTTCCATCTCTACGAATACACCGTATGGAGTCAGGTTCTTCACGATACCTTTCTGCTTGCTACCCACAGGATACTTCGCGATCACCTGTGACCATGGATCCTCTGTAAGCTGCTTCACACTAAGAGACATTTTTCTATCCTCTCTATCTATAGTCACCACCTTCGCTTCGAACTCTTGACCCAGTGTAAAGAACTGTCTTGCGTTTACAGGTTGGTTACTCCAAGAAACCTCAGATACGTGGATAAGTCCTTCCACCCCTGGTATAATTTCTAAGAATGCACCATAGTCCTCTATGTTTACAATCTTACCCTTAATCAATGATCCCTCTACATATTCCTTATCAAGTACCTCCCATGGATGTGGTTGTAATTGCTTAAGACCAAGTGAGATTCTATTTTTGTTCTCATCAAAATCTAATACCGCAACATTTACTTTTTGGTTTAACTCTAGCACCTCATTCGGGTGATTGATACGTCCCCAAGAAATATCTGTGATGTATAGGAGTCCATCCACACCACCAAGATCCATAAATGCACCAAAGTCCGTGATGTTCTTCACGATACCCTCAAGTACCTGTCCTTTTTCAAGACCAGCAATGATCGTTTCTCTTTGGTCCGCAATATCACTTTCAATAAGTGCTTTGTGCGATACAACTGCGTTCTTAATTGCTTCATTAATTTTCACAACCTTGAACTCCATCGTCTTTCCTACATATATATCATAATCGATAATAGGCTTGATGTCAATCTGTGATCCCGGTAAGAAGGTTTCTAGTCCATTACAATCTGCAATAAGACCACCCTTCGTTTTGCTCACGATAGTACCTTTTATAATGGTACCATTTTCAAATGAGTCAATAAGCATTTCCCAAGCCCGTAATAATTTGGCCTTTCTTCTACTTAATACAAGTTGACCACGTTGGTCTTCCTTTGCCTCTACATATACCTCTACCTCATCACCGATAGTAAGATCACTTCCTCTAAATTCAGAAAGCGGAATAAGACCATCAGATTTGTAATTGATATCAAGGATAACATCGCCTTGGTTAATTGCAGAAACCCTACCCTTAATAATTTCGTATTCAGAAACAGCGCCTAAGCTCTGCTCATAATCCTTTAGGTAACTCTCCACTTCTTTCTCATCATACGTATGCGTATGTCTGTTGCTTATGCTCCAGTCAAAGTCATCATGCGGGGAATCGTCTTTAAGGTTTACAGTTTTAATTTCTTCTAATGCAACGCTTTCTACGCTGTCATCTTCTGCCGCAGGATCTGCAGCGGGAGTAGCTTGCTCCGTGGAAGTTATTACTTCTTCAACAACTTCTTCAGAGGCTTTTTCAAGATTCTTATCGTCACTCATAGTGTTCAGAATCAGATTTGTATTCCAGTTACTTGAAACCGGAAGAGGTTAAAAAATAAATTTCGGACCGCAAAAGTAAGTCTTTTCCGCTGAATAACAAGTGATTAGCTAGTTATTTACCCCTAGAATTGGCCTTTTTTCACTGTTTTTTGGGCGTGCCCCCCTTTTTAAGGGGGTCGGGTCGTCCGCAGCCAGGTCCTGACGGACTCTCTCGTTTCACAAGAGACTGCTACCACCCCTCACGCGCGCGCAGGCAGCGCGCAAGGATGAATGTCTGTGTAAACTTATGCGTGACTTGTAGATTCCTATCTACAAGTATGTATTTATAAATGTTTATTAGGAACGGGTATGATATGTATGCGTAGTTAGGAAACTACGCAAGACGGGAACAAGTGTTATGCATTTCTATCACGTAAGTGAGATGTCTGTGTTAAAGTAATACGTGACTTGTAGATTCCTATCTACAAGTATGTATTTATCATTGTATATTTAGAATAGGTTTGATATGTATGCGTAGTTAGGAAACTACGCATGACGAAAATCAAATAAAACAGGAGCCGTCCAAGGGGTCATGACCCCTTGAAAAAAAGTATTACTGACCCCTATCTTGTTCCTCCTTCCCCTGAAAATGTTTATGAAAAATAAACCCTACAAAAATCCACACAACCGCATTCCAAAAGGTAAAATCATATTTAGGTCCCTGTACTAAACTGTATATGACAAAACCTAAACAAAAGAAGGAGGTAAATAGAAAAAAGTACTTAATGATATATTGCATGTTTTGGTAGTTTAATTATTACTTAGTGATAGCTGTTTTCCATAGATTTTTTTGATGAAATTATAAACCCATCCTGCGCAAGTTGATTTTCGATTATCGCTTCAAGATTCTGCTCGGAGTCATAATGTAGATGTTTAGAGTAGACCTCGGTGTCATTCCTGAAATGTGTTTCGGATGTTCGCAGATTGTCGCTATTATAGCTGTAGGCTAAGGAAAGTACGTATGCGATTTCATTACTGCGCACCTCTGTTTTTAATAAGTTATTTGCCGCATCGTAGACATTGGTCTTTACGAAAATAATTTTCCCAAAACGCTCAGCTACTTCTTTGATGAGTAGACTTCCTGCGAATTCTCTTTTAGTCAGGGTCCGTGTCTCTTCCGTTTCTTTTTTGTACTCATCATAGAGATACTCCGTCATTTCATGTTCCACTTCATTGCCTTGTTCATCAAACACACGTCTATGTTCTTCAAATAGAAAATTTTCTTCATCGTACTTTTTCTCTGTTTTGCTAGAAGTATCATAACTGTACACCGTCTTGCCAAGAAAGGCCTGCTCCTCATCTGTTTGCATGATTTCTATCACACGATGTTCGGCATCATACTGCATGATTCTTTTTACAAAGGCATTATTTTCAAAATGTTCCGTCTCTTCGACAATGCGGTCTTCATCATATTTAAATTCTGTTAATTGATGTACGTCTAAGCCTATATCATGTGTTCTGATCTCTGAGACCCTACCATCTGTATAACTGCGTTCTTCGATTAGGGCGGGTTCTCCGACCTGGCCCATCGTTTGTGATTGGATAATCTTTCCATCCGCGTTGAAAGATTCCACGAGCACTAACTCTCTTTCATATTCCTCTTCATTATGAATCTGAGAATGATAGGTTTCTCTTCTACTTAGTTTTTTCATCTCTTCGTCTAGATTAAGATGTAATTTAAATTAATTTCAAAGCATTTGAGCATAAGTGGTTTCTCGTTTTTGTCTGCCGAATTTATTCTAGCAATCTTTTTTCTTTAACGCATCTTTTTTATCTTAAGTAATATTAGTTCACCTCAAAACAAAACAACATGCAATACGTAGAACTACTTATCGCTGCCTTTGCAGCCTTTATGTTAGGCTTTGGATGGTATACAGCACTCTTTGGAAAAGAATGGCAACGCCTTACGGGTATTACTGATGAAGAAGCTGCGTCAGGGATGGCAGTCACCCACGGGCTAGCCTTTCTGATGATGTTTATTCTAGCTTACGGAGTTAACTTTATTGTAAACATGCATGAACTGGCCGAACAAACATTTGTGCATGGTGCATTTCATGGAGCAATGATGGGAGCAATGTATTGCCTTCCTGCTTTGATTATTCATTATGCCTACCAACGAAAGCCTCTTAAATTGTTTTTGATTGATGGAGGATATTTGGTCATATTTATGGGCCTTATGGGCGGCGTTCTTGGCGCTTTAAAATTGGGATAGAAATAATTTCCCTCACAAGATATTAAGCTTTGATCTCTTAAAGAACAGATATAGCTAACTATGGTCGATATTATTCCTCCAGGTGCTACTACTCCAGTTGGAATGTACAAGGTATATTGTAAATTTTCTAGGAATTGATCCAGATGACACTGGGAATCAAATAGAAATAAATATTCAACCAGCAATGGGCGTAGAGGACATTGCATGTAGTGACCATAGGGATGATTCTTTTGATAATTGTTTTCTCGTTTTTGATATACAGGTACTAGTAGAATTAACAAAATTCGAACTTGGAAGCATAGGCAATGAAGTACTGATTGAGAAGGAAACAGCGAGTGAAATTAATAATGATTATTTAGCAGGTGAGCGTTCCATTGATGGAGCTACTTTTGAAATACCTCCTTATTTCCTATCCCTGCTAATGATATTCTAAGAGTAATTTACGAGAAAGAATTTACGTATTGGCAAATAATTGGCATGAATGGTCAGTACATTCAAAAAGCGAATAATGACTTTCGAATTATAGATTTAAGCAATGTATCAGATGGTATATACTTGTTTCAGGTGCTAAATCATACATCGGATGTATTTCACCAAGAGAAGTTTGTAGTGAAGAAACATTAGTATCATTATCAATAGTGCATTGTCAATTGTCAATTAATCTCACGTCTTCTGTTTCTATGCGTGACAACTCTTCTAACTTTCCCTCTTCATATAGCTGCGGAAGTTCTGAAAGGGCAGTACCTACTGCTGCTTTGTAATTTACATAGTCCTGGAAATGAATGCCATGATATTGTCGCTTGTTATACGCACTTCTAAAACGTACGCCACCACCATTCACAGTGTAGTTATATGCAAGGTAATCTATCAAATGCGTATCCATATTAATCCAATAATAAAACTCATCATCGTGGTCTTTTCCACCGCCTTCTTTATCAAATTTCACTTCTAGTATTTGGTATCTCTTGCCCTTAACTTTTGTCTCTCCTTTGTAAGAAAGATTTACGGCTGGATCTGTTAATTTATGAGGGAGGGTTGCAAAGTAAATCACGGAGTTTACAGATGCACCATATCTAGATTTGTCTTTTGAACTTAGTGGAATTTCTTTACCGTCTATTGTTCTTATAAAATCTGTATTTGATAATACGTCTAATATTTCTTGTCCATCTTTGGTATACCTAGTAGTATATTGATATCCATCTTTTTTATTGTGAAACGTGTATTTTTTCTTTCTAAATACGAAACTAAAATGTGCTTCGTCATACAGTGTGCCACCGTGTGCATGTAAGGTTTTGGATAGGACTTGACTAGCGGGATCATTCGATCTTAAACCATTATTTTTTGTGGCTTTACACGCGATGAGAAAAAGTAATAGAAATGCACTAATGATTGTTGTATATCTCATGGAATATATTTAAAAACAAAGGTCGGTAATTTTATTATGATGAGATGGTATCCTGCAGACGATTTATATTAATGTTTCCTCTGTAGATGATCTTTCATTAAGGGGTCATGCTTGCGTAGAGTGGAATAGATATCTAATCAGTATGAATCGAATGGGAACCCTTTTAGAAAAATTACTATTTTTATCAAAAATCCGAATACGTATGCAAACTCGTCCTTGGCTAGCAAATTATCCAAAAGGTATACCTGCTAACATTAAAGACCTAGAACATAATTCACTTGTAGACTTTATAGAAGACGCTTTAAATAAGTTTAAAAAAAATGAGGCCTTTCAGAATTTTGGAAAATCTATTAGTTATGGAGAACTTGATAAGCTCTCTACTAAATTTGCTTCCTACCTACAATCTCGGGGCTTAGAAAAAGGAGACAAGGTTGCATTGATGATGCCTAATATATTGCAGTATCCTATCGCTCTTTTTGGTGTACTAAAAGCTGGACTCACAGTAGTAAACACAAATCCCTTATATACACCAAGAGAAATGGAGCATCAGTTTAAAGATAGTGATGCAAAAGCAATTGTTATTGCTGATAATTTTGCAGCCAATCTGGAGAAAATAATTGATAAGACAGATATCAACGTCGTGATAACCACCAGTATCGGAGAGATGCTAGGAATGAAGGGTGGAATGATAAATTTTGTATTAAAAAATGTAAAACGGGCTGTTCCAAAATATGAAATTGCAAATACCGTCAGTTTTAAAGAGGCGCTCAAAGCCGGAGCGAAGTTTACCTTGAAAAAAATACCACAGGATTTAGAAGATGTGATTGTATTGCAATACACGGGTGGAACCACAGGTGTGTCCAAAGGAGCAATGCTAACGAATAGAAACTTACTCTCTAATATGTTGCAAACGAAAGCGTGGATGGAAGGCTCCTTACGCGTAACGGGAGAGGTTGTTTTGTCCCCTCTTCCTTTGTATCACATCTTTGCCTTTACAGTGAATTGTCTCTCTATGTTGTCACTAGGAGCTAAGACAGTTCTGGTAACAAATCCACGTGACATAAAGTCATTAGTCAAAGAATTTAAAACAAACAAAATTACAACCATGACAGGGGTGAATACCCTGTTTAATGCTTTGATTAATAATAAGGAGTTTAATGAACTCGATTTAGATTTGCGTGTCACCGTAGGCGGAGGTATGGCTGTTCAACAAGTCATTGCAGAAAAATGGAAGGAGATCACTGGCTGTGTATTGAGTGAGGGTTATGGTATGACTGAGGCATCCCCTGTTGTTACGGTCAACCCAATAGATGGGACAGCAAAAGTAAATACTATCGGTATGCCAATCCCGTCCACAGACGTTGCCATTTTCAATGAGAAAAATGAAGTCTTGCCTGTTGGAGAGGTAGGGGAGTTGCGCGTAAAGGGTCCTCAGGTTATGAAGGGCTATTATAATAGACCGGAAGAAACTGCTAAAAGTTTTGCAGATGGTTGGTTGTGTACAGGGGATATGGCAATGATGCTTGAAGATGGATTTTTTAAAATTGTGGATAGGAAAAAGGATATGATCTTAGTATCCGGTTTTAATGTGTTTCCCAATGAAATAGAAGACGTGATTGCTATGCATCCTAAAGTTTTAGAAGTGGCTGCGATAGGAGTGCCTAATGAAAAATCTGGGGAATGTGTAAAGGTTTTTGTGGTGAAGAAAGAAAAGTCTCTTGATGAAAAAGAATTGGTACAGTATGCACGTGAAAATCTGACAGGATACAAGGTGCCAAAAGAAGTAGAATTTTTAAAAGAACTCCCTAAAACCAATGTGGGTAAAATATTAAGAAGAAAATTAAGAGACGCATGAAACACTTAAGTATACTTTTTCTATTGCTTTGTTTTACATTAGCCTGCAAACCTGCAACGCAAGAACAAACTACTCCACTAAAGGCGGAGATGAAATCCGAACAAAAAGAAGACCCTAAAGTAGGTTTTGTTCATGCGGTTTATTTTTACCTAATAGACGATGCTACAGAAGCTGACAAAAAGAAATTTGAACAGGCTTTGCATGAGCTTTCTAAGGTAAAAAGTATAGTCGAAGTTTACTGGGGTGCGCCAGCAGATACAGCTAGAGAGGTAGTCGACAATAGCTATGATTATGCGTGGATTACGCTGTTTGAAGATGTGGCAGGGCATGATGCGTATCAAATTGATCCTATCCACACAAAATTTGTTAAAGAATTTGAATACCTTTTTAAGGAGGTTAAAGTCTATGACAATGTATCTAACTAGTTGATACACATATTAATTTTCGCACGGATTGAGAACTGAGGAATGGACTTTCGTACGCTGTTTTATTCCATTTAAATCTTAGCTGAAAATATCTGAAAAATAATATGCGATTTTAATATATATGTATATACTAAATATTACTTTTGTCGAATCCCATTACCATAAATGAATATATCATCGTAAACGAATACTACGGGCACGGCAAAGTTTTACTGACTGGAGAATATGGGGTCTTAGATGGTGCTAAGGCTATCGCACTTCCTACACAGTTCGGTCAGAAAATGAAGGTCAAGAAAATCAAGAGTTCTGATCTGATGTGGGAAAGCATTAACGCCGACGGTGAAAAATGGTTCGAAGCCCAAATTTCTTTATACGATTTCTCTTCCGTAAAAACCACTGACCAAAAGCTCAGTGACTACCTCCAAAAAATTCTAAAAAACACAGTTCGCCTTAATTCAGATTTCCTCTCCAAATGGAACGGGTTTCGTGTTACCACAGAATTAGAATTTGATAAAGATTGGGGACTTGGCTCCAGTTCAACGCTTACCTATTTAATTGCGCAATGGGCAGATGTAAATCCACTCTTGTTGCATTTTAAAATTTCAGAAGGATCTGGTTATGATGTTGCCTGTGCAGGAGCAGAAGGACCTATTCAATATTCGGTAAAAGACGATGAGGTAAGTTATAAGCACATCAATTTTAACCCTGCCTATAAGAACAAGTTATACTTCGTCTACCTGGGTAACAAACAGGATACAAACGTTTCTGTCAGAGAGTATCTTAAAAAGGTAAAGGGTAGAAAAAAGCTAGCAACTGAAATTTCAAGAATTACAGATGCAACCCTGCAATGTAATAGCTTTGGAAAGTTTGCTGAACTTGTAGACGATCATGAAAACATCATGAGTAAGGCACTGGATATGCCTAAGGTAAAAGACAAACTTTTCAAAGATTATTGGCATTGTGTAAAATCATTAGGAGCCTGGGGTGGTGATTTCGCTCTTGTACTTTCAGAAAAGTCGGCTGAAGAAACTAAGGAGTACTTTGCCGACAAGGGACATAAGATTTGTATCCCTTATGATGAGTTTGTTCTCTAACTAGCAGGGTAGTCCTCTATTCCATTAAATTAAGATTAAAAGACAAGAAAAGATTGACAACTGTCATACTGTGAAATATAGATTAGTAGAAAAATCTATTTAATCAGAGCGATTTGTTATTTAAAATTCCGTGTAATATTTGGAGCTTGAAACTTGTTTTTCTGGTGTATTATATCCTCTATAGTTTTATTTCTCTTCATGGATATTAGGTGTATGATGTTGATTATCAAGGCATTACAACTTAAAGCAGTTTAAAATAATTGAACTAAATCTTGTTATATGTGGTTAAATACATTATATTTGAATTATCAATACCTCGCACGCCTCTGATTCAAGCGCAATTTGCGGGGTTTCTTTTTGCCTTCAAATGAAATACGCAAAGCCACCAACTAGTATCGAAAATCAAATCTCACTCTTGAGAGATAAGCGAGACTTGAAAATAGATGATGAAGTCCGGGCAAAAAAGTATCTCAATAATATCGGTTATTTTCGATTATCAGGGTATATGTTCCATTTGCAAAAAAAAGATGGGACACATGATTTCAAAGAAGGTACTGAATTCGACCACATTATTAGATTTTAGAAGTTTGATCAACAATTAAGAATAATCTTTTTGACATACTTAGAAAGAGTTGAGGTTAAGTTAAGAGCAGCTCTGACAAATGAATTTAGTATTAGTTATGGATTCTTTTGGTATAGGAAAGAAGATTTATATGTTGATAGGAACACTCATGAAATTATTTGTAATGAAATTGGTCAAAACTTTCATAAAGCAAAAGAAAGATTCTTAAAGTCATTTAAGTCAAAATATACGAGTGAAGACTATCCACCATCAAATATGGCATTAGAAACATTGACCTTCGGGAATTTAGCAAAACTGTATAAAGGATTAAAAAATGGAAAAGAAAAAATGGCAATTGCTAAGTCATTCGAATTGCCAAGTTCAATTCTAACATCTTGGTTAATTTATTTAAATAATGTAAGAAACGTATGTGCGCATTATGGTCGTTTGTGGAATAGAAGAATTACTGCAGACCAACCAGTAATACCATCAAGAAAAAAATATCAATTTAAAGGTCAACTACCTCGTAATTTCAATACAACAGTTTACGGAATGATTGCATTGATAGATAGATTATTGCTTTCATTTAATCCCAATAATAAATTCAAAGAAAAAACAATTGAGCTAATTGAAGAATATTCGGACATTGTAGATATGAAGTTCATGGGTTTTCCTGATGGTTGGGAAGAAGAACCTCCATGGGAATAGAACTGGGAATAACAAATACTTATGAAATTCTATTTTGTTACAAACAGCCATTGATACTTAAGGATAGATAACATCTTTTATCAAGAGTCTTTATTTCTTCTTCTTTCTTCCGGCGCGTTTGTTTTTGCCTGCTGCTCCCTTATCTGCTTTTGCGCGTCCGCCACTTCTACCGCCACTTCTACCTCTGCTACCTGACTCTGAAGAATCTGAAGATTTTCCGCCTGATCTTCTTTTGCCGCCACGACCTCCAGATCTACTAGAACCACCACGACCTCCAGATCTACCACCACGGCCACCAGATCGACCGCCGCTTCTTCCACCTCTGCCTCTTCCGCCACGACCTCTATCGCGGGACTCTCTTCCACCGCCAGTACTTTTGTCATTTAAATCAGAATCAGAGTCTAGATTTAATGTGTCTAGTTCTTGCTTGAGCAGCTTAGAGATAAGATCTTCTCGACTCAGTTTTTCTAAAACCTCCATGGCCATTTCATAAATAGGAGTCCCTTTAAGACTCTTAGCCTTAGTCTTGAGCAGTTGCTGGCAGTAATTTCTGATGCGCACATCCGCAATGGCAGAGGCTTCTGGAACAAGTATCTTTTCTATAGTAATGCCCAGTTGTTTTTCTAGACGTCTTATTTTACCGCCCTCTCTTCCATTAATAAAAGAGATAGAAATTCCATCTTTTCCAGCCCTTGCTGTTCTTCCACTTCTATGTGTGTAGTAGGCAGCATCATCAGGTAGGGTATAATGGAATACATGGGATAAGTCATCTACATCAATTCCACGCGCTGCTACATCTGTTGCAATTAGTACATGTAGTTCTTTCTTCTTAAAGCGTCCCATGACACGATCTCTTTGTACCTGTGATAAGTCACCGTGTAAAGCATCCGCCTTATAATTTCTTTTGAGCAGGGTTTCAGCAAGATTTTGCGTGTCACGTTTTGTTCTACAGAAAACAACTCCACGCATGTTTTCATTCATGTCCAAGAAACGGATAAGCGCTTCTGTCTTGTTCGCTTGCTTAACTGCAATGTATTGATGTGTGATATTTGTATTGACCTCATTTTTGGTATTGACACGAATGTCAATTGGATCGTCCATATATTTTTTGACAATCTTCTTTATGGTACTAGGCATGGTTGCAGAAAACAACCAGGTCAATTTATCGTCTGGTGTATATTGTAAAATCTCATCTAACTCATCCTTGAATCCCATGTTCAGCATCTCATCCGCCTCATCTAATATCAAGAACTTAAGTTCAAAGAGTTTGACTGCCTTTCTTTTAATAAGATCTATAAGCCTTCCTGGAGTAGCAATGATGACATGCTGTGGCTTTTTCAGTGCCCGTATCTGTCCTGATATTGCAGCACCTCCATATACAGGCAGTACGTTTAACTTATCCTGATACTTACTAAAGATGGCTAGCTGTTCTGCAATCTGTTTTCCTAGCTCTCGCGTTGGTGCAAGGATAAGACCCTGGGTAGCATTATTATCTCTATCGATGTGTTCGAGGAGAGGCAATCCAAAGGCAGCCGTTTTTCCTGTCCCCGTTTGCGCAAGACCGATCATATCTCTATGTTCAGACAAGAGTCGCGGGATAGCGAGCTTCTGGATTTCTGTTGGTGTTTCGAAACCCAGTTCTGCCAAAGTTTTTAAGATCTCCTCTGATAGACCTAATTTTTTAAATGCTTCCAATAGTTCTGTTTAGATTTTAAAGCTGCAAATGTAAGCTAAATTAAATTGATAGCTTTTTGGGCTTGCGTAACTCTTGTATACCGAGCTTTATTAGAATGAATTAACTATGTGCATATATTTGAGATAATGCATTTCTCATAAGATAATTAGATGTATACTTATAAGATGGGCACAATTATATCTAAAGACTATTGAAAGAGCAAGCAGATCTAATTTTTTCTTTGTCCTCAATCTCAGGTACAACATACGACAAGAGTATATCACTTGCGACTTAATTTAAATAAATTTTATTATTACATTACACAAATTCGATACAAGCAACTAACAATTTAAAAATGGTACTTAGAATTCTATTTATTTTGATTTTTATTATGTGTTCAGTTCTGCTGATTGCACAAGAAAAACAAAAGCTATTTCTTTCTGAGTCGGATTACAGCATAAATTGGTATGAGCAAGCTGAATTCACTAAAGACTCCTCCATTTTAAATGATATGGTGATATTAAGTAACAATTGGACTTTAGAGGTGGATGATGAAGAACATCCGAATTCAAAGTATTTTATAGCTGTTGAAGAGTATCCTTCAAATTATATTCATTCAGATTCTTCAATTGTTTTTTTGGATGCAACTATTAATTCAACACAGAATCCAATTTTAAGTGATGAGGAGTTTGAATTATTGTCGTCAAATGAAATTGTATTAAATAATTATTTCGGAAAAGAGTTTCGATGGAAAAATTCCAATAACAATATTTACTTTCGAATGCATGTTTATATTTTCGAAAATTATTTATTTCAAATAGGTGTGATTAATCGATTAGGAAAAAATCATAATACATTTTCTCAGGAGTTTTTTGACTCTTTCAAATTATCAAATTCATTTCAAGGTAAATATGTAAAAAGTTCAAAAGAATATAAACAAAGCTATACAGTGGATTTTCCTAGTGAGCCTAGTTATACGACGAGTGTTGTAGATTCTGAAATGGGAAAGATCACAATGCATTTAATGATGTTAGAGGATGTCGTGGACGATGTCAATGGTCTATATATGACAAATGAAGCAGAGTATCCAACGCATGTAATTAATGAATCAAATGCGTTTGATTTGAATAAATTTTATATTTCTTCCATTAACGGAAGTATTAATGCCATGAATGCTGACTTAATTTCTATTCACAATATTAAGTATAATAGTCATGTAGGTAAGGAGTTTAAATCTTATCTGGCTGAGGGGGAACTCATTTTAACGTATCGTATTTATTTGATCAATAATATCCTATATAATTTAGGTGTAGCTACGACACCAGAGAATGATAACAATGCGTCTATGATACAGTTTTTTGACTCCTTTAAAATAAAATAAGTTGCACTTAAATAACTGGGGAATGGTAGTATAAATAACTTACAAGCAAACTCCAAAGAAAACCGCGATATGGACCTGCCTGCGTTCCTCGGAAGGCATGCGGAACCCCTGGATAGCCTGACCCATATAGGGATCGCCCATAGAATTAGAAAACTAGACACTCATTTTTGTGGCAATACCTGCATACAGTTGGACGAGAGCCTTAGCAGTATTTTCCCAGTTATAGGTATTTTTCACTGCAGCAATTCCATTCTGACCCATATGCTCTGCTTTATCCTTGTCGCCATGAATACTTAGAATACATTGTGCAAGTTCCTTTTCATTGTTCGAACTGAAAACGAGTCCCGACTGTGTGGCTTGTACAATACGTTCAAGAGGGTCACAGTCTGTCGAGATGACAGGTTTGCCCAAGAGCATATATTGAAATAGTTTGTGCGGTATTGTATTATCTGTATGCCCAGTTTTTAAATGTGGAATGAGGCATATATCACTTGCTGTAATATAGGAAGGGAGGTTCTTTGGTTTTTGCCATCCTTCAAAGGAAATAGATGTACTTACTCCAAGGCTAGCTGCTAATTCTTTCAAGTCATTTTCATTTCTTCCTGCACCCACGAGGACCAATTTATAATTAGGTATCGCTTTTGTGAGGAGGGGAACAGCCCTTATGACGGATTCGAGACCTCTATGGGTATCAAAGCCTCCGAGATAAGACACAACAAAATCGTCTTTAAATCGGGCTATGAGTTGTGTATTCATTTCTGCATTTAAAAACTCATCTGAATTCACATAGTTAGCTACTACAGATATTTTATTTTTATCAATTCCCATGTTCTCATAACGGTTAACCGCTTCTTCGATTACTGTAATGACATAGTCAGCTCGATTAACCCACTTTTTTTCTGTGCGCTCCCATTTAGGAATGGAGATAAGTACATTGCCTGGAAAGGTATTACTAAACTTATAATACTTTAAGGCTTCTGGATAATTTTCATGGAGATCGGCGACAACGGGTATTTTGTTTTTTAATTTGTCCACAGCTTTAAAGGCTCCTCCTAATAGGTAAAGGTCATGCACATGCAGTACCTCTATTTTATATTTCTTTACAAAGGTGACTATTTGCTTTGACCAGTATCTTGTATAGGGGTCAATGAAGGTGTTCGTCAATCCCTTCATTTTATTTTTATACTGGGTATTTATTGCAATACGTACAATCTGTGCTCCGTGGAATTCTTCCTTCTCCGCTTTGTTTCCAAAATTAAAACATAGGACGATAACTTGATGACCTGCCTGCATTAAGGAAATCACTTCGTTCTCAACACGCATATCACCTGTAAACTCATTGTCCAAAATCATTCCTATGACCATGTTCTATCTTGTTTTTATTGCAATCTTTTATTTTTGATCGAACTTGGGTGGAAATTACAAAATTACGCACACTCATTATGGAATCGTAGTTCTATTCCAGTCGTTTTAGATATACTCTCTTTATGCATTTCATCTAAGTGCTAGCTTTTAGAGATTAAATTATAATAATGCTGAATCAATCTGTAATTTTACTCAGACGCGGAGGAAGGTAGTTACCAAGTAAAAAGATATGAAGAAAATAGCATCAGATAGTACCTATAGCCATGTTGCCCAATGGCGATTTGATAAGACTATGGATTTTGTGAAAAAGTGGACAAATGGAGATGAGAAGGTTCTGGACCTTGGTCCCACGAATCCACTTTCTGAAATGATGAATCAACATGGATTTGCTGTGGATAATACGCCAGAAGGAATTGACCTAGATTTTGATTATAGCAGTGTTGAAGATGCGCAGTATGAAATACTTACCGCCTTTGAAATATTAGAACATTTAGTTTCCCCCTTCCCTTTATTGCATAAGGCAAAAGCAAAAAAATTAATTGCCTCTATTCCACTTAAGCTATGGTTTGCAGAAGCTTACTGGAATGAAAAGGATCCCTACGATAGACACTACCATGAATTTGAACCAAAACAGTTTGATATGTTGCTGGATAAGGCAGGATGGAAAATTATGGATAGTGAAAAATGGATTAGCAAAAGTAAAAAGATAGGTATTCGTCCCATGCTTAGAAATATTACTCCGCGCTATTACATCGTCTATTGTGAACGCAAATAATTAATCGTTTCTCTAAAGAGCTTTAGTTTATTCTCTAATCAAATAGTCATAGGCAGCCTGATGCAACTTTGGTCTGATATCCATCTTATATAGATTGCGTTGGCTGCGATAGGGATAGACACGATTACTGAGTAAGATGAAAAGCAAATTATGTGTGGGATCAGCCCAGACGAAGGTACCTGTAAAACCAGAATGGCCAAAGCTATCAGGGCTGGCGGATTTTGCGATATAGGCAGCTCTTGCGTTATATTCTAAAAGAGGTTTGTCAAAACCTAAGCCTCGTCTATTATCCGCAAATTGGTAGGAGGTGAATAGATTTACTGTTTCTTCTTTTAAACATCGTCCTCCTTCAAAGACTCCCTTATTCATATACATGCGAAAGAGTTTAGCAAGACTTTCTGCATTTGAGAATAGGCCAGCGTTGCAGGAGACACCACCAAGCATAGCGGCTGCTTCATCATGTACCCTTCCATGGATAAGTTGCTTCCGGAAAAGGGTGTCTATTTCTGTAGGAACAATTTCTTCAAGAGGAAAGGAAGAAAGAGGATTATAGCAAATGCGATCTGCACCCAAGCGATCAAAAAAGTTAACCTTTAACTGCGCTTCAAAATCTGTTTTTAGTATCTCTGAAATAATGTCGGGCATGAGTAAAAAGAGCAGACCCGAGTATTTATATTGTTCCTTATCTAAGAGGGGAGAGTCCTTAATCTGATCTACCATCTTCTTTTTGTATTTTTTATGCAAATACAGGTTCTCATTAATTGGAATGGTATAATTTTTATCCTGTCTATTAGAAAAGGTATTTTTCTTATAACGTCCATCTTCTTCTTGTGCCAATTTCCAAAAGACGAGGTAGGGCTCTAGTCTTGCCTGATGTGCAAGAATCTTTCGCCAGGTCAGATTCTTTTTGTTGGATCGTTTAAATTTAGAGTAGTCTTTTTTTAGTGGTCTGTCTAGTTCAAACTTTCCTACCTCATACATTTTCATGAGCAAGGGTAGTCCACTACTTACCTTAGTGACAGAGGCTAGGTCATATAGATGGTGCAGCTCTACCTCTTTGATTTTATTATAGGTGTGATGACCATAGGCTTTGTGCAAAACTAGAGAATCATCTTTTACAATGAGAATCTGAGCACCGGGGAAAGCGAGGGAGTCAATGGCATCTAATACAATAGAATCTATGACAATCTCTAGAGAATCTTGCGCGTGTATGGAGCCATGGAATAGAACAAGTAAGAGGCCGAGCAAATATCGCATGCATTAAAGATAAGGAATTAGAAAAGAGATAAAAGTGGATCAACTTGTTTAAACAAGCTCTAGTATTTCCAACATGACATCATATGATCATTTACCATGCCTACTGCTTGCATATAGGCATAGCAAATAGTAGTTCCTACAAATTTGAACCCGCGCTTTTTTAAGTCCTTACTCATCGCATCGCTTTCCTTGGTAGATGTGGGCACCTGTTCCATTTTCTTGAACTTGTTTATGATGGGTTTGCCACCAACAAATTGCCAGATATAGGCATCGAAGGAACCAAATTCTTTTTGTACTTCTAGAAAGAGTTGGGCATTTACGACACTGGCATTTACCTTCAGTTTATTACGTACGATACCAGCATCAGATAATAATGCAGCTTTCTTTTTGTCCGTGTATTTAGCGATCTTTTTTGCATCAAAGTTGTGGTACACCTTTTGATAATGTTCTCTTTTATTTAGAATAGTAGACCAACTGAGTCCTGCCTGGGCACCTTCTAGGATGAGCATTTCAAAAAGCAATCTATCATCGTGTACAGGAATTCCCCATTCGTTGTCATGGTAGTCTATGTATTTTTCGCTACCAAGGCACCAGGCACAGCGTTTTTTATCTTTCATACTTATTGTTTAATCATAGCCTCGTAAAAGGATTGTGGACAGATGTCACAGCCTGCCTGTAACATGCTAAAGAGTTCTTCTTCGCGTGTGCGTATATATTTTTTGGACTGTGGTATGCTTTGCATATTATTTGTGCGCGCAAATGCAATTATCTCTTTTTGTGATTTTTCCCTTAAGTCAAATCCATCTGGAAACTGGAAAATCATAAGGCTGGCTTTATTTTCGCCATAGTGAAAAAGGAATAAATTGCTTTGTTCAATCTTAAATATATATTTCGTTTTACGTGTAATCTTTTCAAAAACGACATCACTAAATAGCTCAATGATACGGACTGCCTTTGCTGGGCTATCTTCCTTGATTTTTACCCACTCAGCTGCGTCAATTCCTGATACTACAAGGTAGTCTACAAACTCTTTTTCTAGTTCTTTTAATTCGGTATGCGTTAATGTTCTGTATTTTGGCATTTAAATTCTAAATTACTTGCAAGGTATGAATTGGAAATTGGAAACGGAAAGACTTTATCTGAGAGAATTTGAATTGGAGGATGCTAAATCTATGTTTGCGCTAAATGCTGTCAATGAGCAAATCCAATATACTGGGGATGTTCCGTTTGAATCCATTACTGCTGCCCAAAATTTCTTGCTTAATTATTCTGATTACAAACGCAATGGCTTTGGACGATGGGCCTGTATTACAAAAGAAGAAGGGCATTGGATAGGTTGGTGTGGTCTTAAACGACATTCTGATGGGTTGGTTGACCTTGGGTATCGCTTTTTCAAAGAATACTGGGGGATGGGCTACGCAACGGAATCTTCACTTGCCTGTCTGGCTTATGGATTCAATGAATTAGGCTTAAAAGAGATTGTCGGAAGATCTGCTAAAGCAAACCTTGCTTCTATTCGGGTACTGGAAAAAATAGGGATGAAACTTTGGAAAGAAGAAGATGCGGATCATATTGAAAATGCGCAGATCTATAGAATCCGGAAGGACAATTGCTAAATTATTGAACTATTTGGTCTAAAATAGCTTTCATTATTAAAACGTATGCATGCCAAAATGGTATACCGCCAAACTTATTAAAAAGGACACCGTGTCTTCCACTACAAAACGCTTCTTTCTTCAGGTAGAAGGTGAAGAGATTGTAGACTTCAAAGCGGGTCAGTTTATTGTGACAGATCTTCCTCTCGGGGAGAAACGTATCCAGCGTTGGAGAAGCTATTCCATAGCGAATGCTCCGGATAAAACAAATGTTTTGGAATTGATAATAGTGAAATTGGAGTCTGGCGCTGGCTCTAGCTACTTCCATGATACCCTGGCACTCGGAGATACGATTAAATTTAAAGCACCTGATGGTACATTCTGCTTACCGGAAACTATAGATACGGATCTAGTGTTTCTTGCAACGGGAACAGGAGTTGCACCGTTCAGATCTATGTTACATGATATTGTCAATAAAGGCATACCGCATAAGAAGATTCATTTAATATTTGGTACGCGAGAAGAGGAGGGTATACTCTATAAGGAAGAGTTTGAAGAATTTGAAAAAACAATGGAAGGATTTAGCTATAGTGTAGCCTTATCGAGACAAGAATACAAGGGCTATCAGGGCTATATCCATGATATTTATATGAAAAAATATGCAGAAACGCGGGAAGATTTACACTTTTATATCTGCGGATGGTCCGTAATGATAGATGAGGCAGTGGCTAATATATTTGCAAAATTAGGATATGATAAGTCTCAGATACATTATGAATTATATGGATAGACTTGCAACATTAGTTCGTATATTTGTGTTTAATTAATCTAAATAAGAAAAACATGGAGACGGTTACCCAAAGTCCAGTAATGATTTATACAGAGCAAACTCCTAACCCGGAGTCGCTTAAATTCGTGACGAATAAGATGCTTTATCAGGGCACTGCTGATTTTAGAGAGGCAAGCCAGGCGGAAGAATGGTCACCAATTGCTAAGGCATTATTTGAATTCCCTTACGTAAAAGGGGTATATGTATGTAATAATTTTGTCACTGTAACTAAGGAGTTTAATTACGCCTGGGACGATATTATGCTTAAACTAAAGGCATACATAAAAGAATATGTAGTTGCAGGAAACACCATAGTAAATGAGGGGTATGCTGATGCCATGCTAAAGTTGGAGGCGGAGAGAGGAGAAATTGAGTACACGGGTGATGAGATTGAGTTAGTTAAGAAGATTAAGGAGTTGATTGATACCTATGTGAAACCGGCTGTAGAGATGGATGGAGGAAATATCGAGTTTAAGAGCTTTAAGGAAGGCATCGTAACAGTTGTTTTACAGGGCTCATGCAGCGGATGTCCTTCTTCAACCGTTACATTAAAGGCTGGAATAGAGGGTATGCTGAAAAGAATGGTTCCAGAAGTTACAGAAGTTGTTTCTGAAATGGGATAATGAAAAAATTCAAAATCTAAACATATAGAAGAGTTTTAGCCTTATCGCTAAAGCTCTTTTTTTATGTATAAAATAGCAAAACATGGACATTGAGAATTTAATAAATGAAGTATGTGTACTTGCCCGTGAGGTAGGGAAGTTTCAATTAGATGAAATTTCTAATGTAGGAAAAGAGCATATTGAAGAAAAAGAACTTAACAGTCTAGTCAGTTTTGTAGATAAAGAATCAGAAAAATTTCTGGTGCGTGGCTTACGTGAGTTGCTGCCCTCTGCAGGCTTTGTAACAGAAGAAGATACTGTAGAAGATGCACCCAAGGAGTATACTTGGATTATTGATCCCTTAGATGGGACAACAAATTACCTGAACAGGCTGCCACATTTTGCTATTAGCATAGCTTTGATGCACAAAGGAAATATCATTGCTGGGGTAGTCCATGACCCGAGTATGGATGAATGTTTTCACGCCATAAAAGACAAGGGCGCATTTTTGAATGACAAGGCAATTCATGTTACCAAGAAGAAAGAACTGAGCAACGCCTTAATCGTGACGGGTTTTCCATATACAAATACCTATGATATAGAGGCATATATGCGTATTCTAAAATACTGGTTAAGAAATACGCGTGGAATTCGGAGATTAGGTTCTGCAGCATTAGATCTTGTATATGTTGCTGCTGGACGATTGGATGCTTACTATGAGGCGACACTGAATCCTTGGGACTTAGCAGCAGGTGCGATCATCGTACAAGAAGCAAATGGTGTCATTACAGATCTGGATGGTGAGGATGATTTCTTGAAGAAGGGGAGTGTGATAGCAACTTCTCCAGACTTATTTATGCAGGTGTATGAACCCATTCAGAAGTCCTTATCCAGAGTCATTGAGAATTAATTCCTTCGATTTTTCGGCCTTAGGACTCTTAGTTGGCTGCTTTAGTAGTTAAATCATCTTTCTTCCTCTAAAAACGAATGGTTTTAGCAGGAGCTTCCTTATCTTTCTTCCAGTGAATATTCTCGAAACAATAAAAATAGCATTCCGCTCTATTCGCGCTAATTTACTTAGGACAGTATTAACCCTACTCATTATTTCTGTAGGGATTGCCTGTCTTGTAGGTATCCTTACCGCTATTGATACCATCCTGTATAATCTGAGTTCTAACTTTAATAGGATAGGAGCAAATGCCTTTAATATTTATCCAGGTTTGAGTGATATGAGATCCAACTCGAGAGGACGACAACGCAAGCAAGCAGAGGAAATATCCTTTAAGCAAGCGATGGACTTCAAGGAGCGCTTTAGTTATGCTGGATCAGAGGTATCTGTAAATGTTTTTGGGACGAGAAGCGCTACTATAAAATACCAATCTGAAAAAACGAACCCAACTATTCGTGTAGTGGGAATTGACGAAAATTATCTCGATGTCTCAGCCTACGAAATAGAAGTTGGGAGAAATTTTTCTGAAGTGGAAGTAAACGCAGGGCATAAGAAAGTCATTTTGGCGAATGGGGTAATTAAATTACTATTTGACGAAAAACCGGAAACCGCAGTTGGAAAGATTATAAGTATTGGAAGTAATAAGTATAAGGTTGTAGGTGTGTGTAAGTCAAAGGGGTCTTCCATGGATAGTTCAGGAGAGAATCGCGTTTTTATCCCTTTAATTAATGCCAAGATGGTCTATGGTAAGAGCGATACCAATTATAATATAGTAGGTGCGGTGTCCAATTCTTTAGAGATGGATGATGCGGTTTCTGCTGCCATAGGCTCTATGCGTAATATCCGTCGCTTGAAAGCCTCTGAAGAAAATGATTTTCACATTAGGAAGAGTGACGGGATCTTGGAAACGCTCAAGGGGATGACCACTGAACTTCGTTTGATTACCATTGTGATTGCCTTTCTTACCTTACTCAGTGCATCTATAGGACTGATGAATATCATGTTGGTTTCGGTTACTGAACGAACGAAAGAAATAGGTGTTCGTAAAGCACTAGGAGCGACCCGATCAAATGTACTTTTTCAATTCCTTACAGAGGCTGTAGTTATCTGTCTATTAGGAGGATTTGTAGGAATACTCTTGGGAATTTTCTTTGGCCTGGCTGTAGCGCAATTAGTAGAAGGTAGTTTTGAGTTACCAATTAATTGGATGATACTTGGTATAGTTGTTTGTATTTTTGTAGGAGTGGCCTCTGGTCTCTATCCTGCCCTTAAGGCAAGCCGCCTGGACCCTATAGAGTCCCTGCGTTATGAGTAGCTTTTATACACTAGACTTTAATTTTTTCTTGAGTGCAAACAGCTCATCTCTAAATTGAGCAGCTGTGATAAAGTCAAGGTCTTTTGCTGCTAACTTCATCTTGCGGTCAGTTTCTGTAATCATCTTTTCTAACTGATCTCTATTCATATAATCTACTACAGGATCTGCTGCTATAGATGGATCTTCTGCTTCTATATAAGTATGTGATTTTTTACCACCTCGTATGTCTAGTATCGATTTTTGTGCTAGGATCTCTTCCCTTGACTTGGTGATAGTTTGCGGTGTTATTCCATGCTTTTCATTGTAAGCAATTTGCACCGATCTACGTCTGTTTGTTTCGTCGATCGTTTGCTGCATGGAACCAGTAATCTTGTCTGCATAAAAAATGACAAGCCCATTGGAATTTCTGGCTGCTCTACCTGCTGTTTGTGTCAGTGAGCGTGTATTCCGTAAAAAGCCTTCCTTGTCAGCATCTAGGATAGCCACCAAAGACACTTCTGGCAGATCCAAACCCTCACGCAATAAGTTTACACCCACTAAGACATCGAATTCTCCTATTCGTAGACCTCTAATAATTTCAACTCTATCTAAGGTATCTACTTCGGAGTGTATGTAGCGCACCTTGATTTGCAGCTTAACAAGATACTTAGTTAACTCCTCCGCCATCCGTTTGGTCAGGGTGGTGACCAGTATACGTTCGTTTATATCAATGCGCTGCTGAATTTCCTCCATCAGATCATCAATCTGATTAAGACTAGGGCGTACCTCTATAGGTGGATCCAGTAGGCCCGTCGGTCGCACAATTTGTTCTACTACGAGACCCTCTGTTTTTTCTAATTCATAGTCACCAGGAGTCGCGCTGACATATATCATCTGGTTTATTAGAGCTTCGAATTCATCAAAATTCAAAGGCCGATTATCCATGGCGGAAGGCAGCCTAAAACCATAGTTGACTAAATTAATTTTTCTGGCTCTGTCGCCACCCCACATCCCTCTCACCTGTGGAACAGTCACATGACTTTCATCTATTATCATGAGATAGTCTTCTGGAAAGTAATCTAACAAGCAGAAGGGCCGTGTGCCAGGCTGCCTCCCGTCGAAGAAACGTGAATAGTTTTCAACCCCATTGCAGTATCCAAGTTCACGCATCATCTCTATATCAAAGGTCGTGCGTTCTTTTATACGCTTAGCCTCAATGTACCTTCCTTCTTGTTCAAAGAACTTTTCATGGCCATTGAGTTCGTCTTGTATTTCTCCAAGAATTTGATGTAATCTATCTCTAGGTGCAACATAGAGGTTGGCTGGGAAGATAGCTGCGTTAGGAACGCTTTTAATACGTTTCCCAGTTTCTAATTCAAGCGTATGGATGGATTCTATTTCATCTCCAAAAAAGCTTATTCTGAATCCAAAGTCCGCGTAGGGCAGGTTAATGTCTACCGTATCGCCCCGCACTCTAAATGAGCCTCTTTTAAAATCAACTTCAGTACGGGAGTATAGGCTTTCTACCAAACTATACAGAAAGGTATTTCTGGTAATACGTTGCCGTTCTTCAATGCGTATAATGCTTCCTTTATAGTCGTCGGGATTCCCCATACCATAGATGCAAGAAACAGAGGCTACAATAATAATATCTCTTCTTCCTGTAAGCAGGTTTGAGGTTGCTCTTAGACGCAGCTTATCGATCTGTTCGTTGATGGAAAGATCTTTTTCAATATAGGTATCGGAGGTTGATATATACGCTTCCGGTTGGTAGTAATCGTAATAGGAAACAAAGTACTCAACGGCATTATCAGGAAAAAACTCACAGAGTTCTGCATAGAGTTGGGCAGTAAGGGTTTTGTTATGAGATAGAATCAATGTTGGCCTATTTGCCTCCGCGATAACATTAGCGATAGTAAAGGTTTTACCTGACCCGGTTACCCCCAGTAAGACCTGCTCCCTCTCCCCACTATTCAATCCACCAAGTAGACTTTGGATTGCCTTTGGTTGGTCGCCCGTGGGAGAATATTTTGATGTAAGTTTAAATGCCATCGTCTAGTTTAACTCCTAAAGGTAAGAAGGGCAGGATGGATTGCCTCTAAAAAGGCTCAGAATTTACAAATAAAAATGAGGATATATTAGTCGAGAAACTCTTGGACTAATTCGAGCAACTCTGCTGGTTTTTCTGCATGCACCCAGTGGCCAGCTCCTTCAATAAACTCTACATGATAGGTCATAAAGCTGGTGGAGATCTGTTTAAGTTGTTCGTCGCTTAGATATACAGAATTCGAACCACCAACAAAGAGTGTAGGCGTTTCTAAAAGATCATCCAGTGTGATACCTGCAATAATGTTTGGATAGTCCTTTGTGAGTAGATCAAGATTCATTTTCCAGGCGTAACCCCCTTCCTTTTTTCTTTTTAGGTTTTTCATTAGGAATAGACGGACCCCCGCATCTTCAATATACTCCGCCAATGTTTTTTCTACATCTTTTCTAGACTCTGCAGCATCAATATCTACTGCATGCAAGGCCTCATAGATGATTTGGTGTCCAGGCGCGTAGGCCATGGGACCTATGTCGACTACAATCAGTCTTTGCACAAAGTCGGGATAATCGATGGCAAACTGCATCGCTGTTTTCCCACCCATAGAATGGCCGATGACACTACAACCATAAATGCCATTTTCATCACAAAAATCATGGAGGTCTTGGGCAAGAAGCTTGTAATTAAATGCATCCGTATGTTCTGACTTACCATGGTCTCTTTGGTCCACTAGGATGACTCTATAGTCATTCGCCAATAGCTTGGCAAAGGATTGCCAGTTGTCTAACATGCCAAATAATCCATGTAGGATGATTACAGGTTCGCCTTCTCCAAATTCTTTGTAATTAAGCATGCCGCAAATGTATGCTTTTCTAGAAATTTAGACTGTGCTTTGATTGACAAACTGTCTATCAAACGATTTCAATAGCAAACTTGTCTAGCAGTGAAAATACGCCTGGGACGGAGAATTTTGCTTTTTTAATTCTATTGTTGCTTGGGTCAATGCTATAGTGTTTTGCTAAACTAAAATCAGCGCCACTTAGGTCTGTATTATTGAACACAGCGCGGTTCAAATCAGAACCAGCAAAATTACTGTGTGCAGCAATTGTATCTGTAAAATCTGCTTCGATGAGACTACAGCTGTCAAAAGCTGTTTTCTTTAGGGTGCAGCTTTGAAACGAAGCGTAGTCCATCTTGCACGCTTTAAAATTTACAGCAAAGAGCAGTGGATTGCAATGGTTGAACTCAAGACCGATAAGTTTGCAGTCGTTGAATTGCACTGTTCTAAAACCACAGTCCCCCAGATGCACCGCACTAAAATCGCAGCCTAAAAATTCGCAATCAATAAAATTGATACGTGCGAGATTTACCTGTGAGAAACTACAGTCCTTAAAATGGCAGTATTGATAATTACCTTCTTTAAGAATGTTCTCTTTTTCAAAGTCTATGTTGTCAAAAGCTTGGTCTTCTGTGTAATCCATTTATAAAATATTACTTTTTGATCTGTGCCAATTTATAGCGCTACAAAACATTTTAACTGGTTCCAAAATAAGCGGGCAGCTCGATTCTCACAAGTGGGCGGCGGGACTTGACCTGCCTGCGTGCGTACGCAGGCAGGTTTTTTTGCTACTTTTTTCATCAAGGAAAAAAGTCGATAACAAGAATATAAATTAATATTGCCTACTCCCACTCAGTATGAAACTTTTGACCCCTCGGCGCATCTCTACGCTCGTAGGTATGCGCTCCAAAGTAATCCCTTTGTGCTTGAATAATGTTTGCTAGTGCAGTTTGTTCAATACTGCCATTCAAGTAGGATAGGGACGCTGAAAAGCAGGGGCTAGAAATATTTGTATGCGCTAATTGTGCTACTATTTCTTGCAAAGCCGATCTGTGTGAAATTAGATCGCTATTCAAATTTGGATTTAGTATCAATGGATCCTCTGTATGATGTGTGTAAATGGTCTCCATCAGTTTAGATCGAATAATACAGCCGTTTGTCCAGATTCTTGCTAGTTCTTTAGTGTCTACCTTCCAGTCATAGCTCTTAGACGCTTCACGAATGAGTTCAAATCCTTGGTTGTGATTCAGGAGACGTGCTTGCTGGTAAGCTTGGCGTAATTGTTCCAAGTCAAATTCGACCTTACTATTACTTGGAGCAAATACTTTAGCAGCCGTTTGTCTTGCATCATATGCTGCTGATTGATAGCGCGCAAAGAGAGCTGCTGTGATGGTAGGTATCGCAACGCCTAGTTCGCAGGCAGCGATGGTGGTCCAACTTCCAGTGCCCTTGTTACCTGCCTTATCCAATATAATATCTATCAGTTGAGTTTCTTCTTCCTTCCTTAATAGAATATCTCTTGTTATTTCAAGAAGATAACTTCCGCAGTCTCCTTCGTTCCATTCTGCGAAAAGAGTAGAAATTTCTTCTGGTGATTTCTGCATGGCAAACCGAAGGATGCCATAGACTTCTGCGATGAGTTGCATTTCTGCATATTCGATTCCATTGTGGACCATTTTTACAAAGTGTCCTGCGCCGCCTTCTCCAATGAAAGCGCAGCAAGTTTTATCTACCTTATCTTGGGCTGCTATTTTCGTGAGAATAGTTTCTGCTGCTTGGTACGCTTTCGGAGAACCACCGGGCATGATGGAAGGACCATTGAGTGCACCTAATTCGCCCCCTGATACGCCTGTGCCGATATATTCAATTCCTTGATGCTCTAAAACGACAAAGCGACGTTGGGTGTCTTTGTAGTGTGAGTTTCCACCATCGATAATCATATCCCCCTTATCAAGATGGGGAAGGAGAGACTTGATAACGGTGTCTACCGCCTTTCCAGCATTCACCATTAAAAAGACCTTTCTAGGCTGTTCCAGTGCCGCAACGAAATTTCCTAAATTATCAAAGCCCTTGCTGTTTGCTAATTCAGGAAATGCTTTTACGAAGTTTGCTGCTACCTGTTCTTCTTTACCATCTACATGTCTGTTATAGACATGGATGTGAAATCCATTCCGAGCAATATTACGACTCAGGCTTTTTCCCATGACGCCGAGTCCTATTAATCCAATTTCTGCTTTCTTATCCATATGCGCTAAAATCTTTTCAATGAGTTGTTCTGGATTTTGCCTGATGTCCAGGCGTAGTCCAGAGTCTGGTGTTTCGTAGGTGTCAAATTGTGATTGAAGAAGAGACGCAGGCATAAAATGCTTACGTGCTTTCATTCTGTTATAGATTGTTTCAAAACTGCCTTCCAAAAATATCCAAATTGGTGTTTTTAGCAAGTCTTTTTCTAATGTTTGTCTATATTTTTTTTTGAGTGCGGAGCAGGCTAGAATGATACCCTGCTTTTGTTCCGCCTGTATAAGTTCTTGATTGATGGCGAGTAGCCAGGGTTCTCTGTCGCTGTCGTTTAAGGGAATACCTTTAGACATTTTAGATCTATTGGAATCTGGGTGAAAGTCATCCGCATCAATGTACTCTAAGTTAAGCGCTGAGGCCAAGCCCTCTGCAATGGTTGACTTGCCTGAACCAGAAACACCTGCTACTATATAAATCAATTGCCTTGTTTTTTAATTCGGGATAAAAGTACAATTATTTCATTATCAGAATGGGCAGGAATGTATTAGCGTAGCATAGTTTTGCATATGAGAAAATAGATAGGAAGGCACTATTTATTCGCCCGCATTATTTACTTCAACCCAGTAACCATTGGGGTCCTGAAAATACACCTGTTTAATCCCATCATCCCGTATGTAAATTTTGTTCGGGGCACCCAACCAGTCGGAATAAGGAATATCTAGACGTTTTAGCTCTTCTACAAATCCATCTACATCCGCTGTGGAAAGGGCGAAGTGCACTGCCTTATTGATTTTTATTTCAGCCTGAGGACGCGGGATGAGGTGAAGTTGTTTTCCCTCGCCCAAGGAAAGCCATCTTGTTTTAGAACCAGAGGCAGTGTTCGGAATTTCTTCAAATTGAAATAGCTGTTGATAGAAACGAACGGACGCGTCTACATCTAAAACAGAAAGAGCGATATGATTAAATAAGTATCTAGGCATATAGGTGGATCAAAATTAAAATAATTATTCTTTTTGAACTAGTCTCCAAAATTTACTTTAGTTAGAAAGTAGATGCTGGATTTATTTCAGCAACTGAATATTAAATTCTTGCCTGATGTCTACAAGTGGCATGTCTAGGTAGGCGTCAAAGTTTTGCCAGGGCCAGGCTTTGTGCATTCGTTTGGCTCTGAAGATGAGAATAGGAATGTGTACTATGAATTTAAAAATATTACGCAGGATGTGCATCAGCTTAAAACGTTTGGAAAGGGCATATGCATTTACTGTTTGATATGCTTTTATGTGTTTCCAGAATCCGAGGGTGGTGCCAAAAATTGTCCAGATTTTAACTGCGCCTTCACCATAGAGAGAAATGTCACAGTCAAATAACACATGTGTAATATCGTGTGATAAAAAGAACTCTTTAGACTCGATGGGTATTCCTTCTTTTTCGTGGCTTAGGTGGTCTTGGTATTCCTTATGAAACTGTTCCAGACCCTGTCGCAGTGTCAGTCCTTCGTTCATTTATTTTTTTCTAAAGCTGTCAGTCTTTGGTTTAGTTTTTGGTTTGTTCGTGTAAGGGCCTCCACTTGATCATTCAGCGATTTGATGTCGTCATTTAATACTTGTACTTCAGTTTCTAATGTTTGCAATCTAGCCTCTTTGTTAGGATTCACATTGCAGCTTAAAAGGAAGATGCAAAAGAACGTAAGTATAGATGTTTTCATATCAAATTATTTATAGTAAGATAGAGGTCTAGGTCTTTCCTTGCTACTTTACTCGATGAGTGAATTACAATATTCGACCATTTCGCTTAGTTTAATTCTTGTTTGCTCGTGTAGAATGCATCATCTTAAGCCGCCATCCATTCTCAGTAGGAACTGCTAGTGCACTTTCTAACCATCTTGCATTGCCAACAATACTATCGCCTTGCGTGAATTTTGCATAATTGTAATAGGCTATTTGCATGGACTCTCCGTATTTGTCTATAGAGATATATTCCATTCGGTTATGTCGTTTTGCCCGATTCTCTCTTGCTAACTGGCGCCGCATATATTGTTTGATGCGATCGTTGTCCCATACATCTCCATGTTCTAGGATGATAAAATCATCTGTATGATAGTCAAGAATTTTAGTGGAGTCCACGCCGCCCCAGAGATCGTCGAAGGCACCTTGAATAAGGTCCTTAGCAATTTTTATTTCTGAGTCTTGGATGGCTTGCTGCACTGGAGCTTTTGTACTACTATTACAAGAGCTAAAAACTAAAAGTATAAGGAAGGCGTTTTTCATATTATGTTTTATCTAATAAATATAAAACATATGAAATACTAAAGACACTATTTATCAAACTTAGATCTTCACAAACTTCTTTGTCCCCAGCTTCCCCGTATCAGAAATTACTTGAATAAGGTAAGCACCGGGAACCAAGGTAGAAGTGTTTAGAGCATAGCGTTGTGTTTGTCTTAATCCATTTTCAGAATGTACTAGTTTTCCTTGCAGGTTGAAGACTTCTATGGATGCAATATTTTCTTGTAAATCTATATGCAAAGAATGCTTCACAGGATTAGGACTTATCTGGAAGCCTAGGTTATTCTCTACTGTTGTTGTGCTGCTAGGAATTTCTACTGTCGTTGTTGCCGTATTTGTAAGAATAGGGAAATTAAAATCAAAGAAGATGTTTGCCTCATTACTTATCTCATCACCAAGAACAAGATCTGGAAGCGTTTTTATTTTGAAGACCAGATAGCCATCATTGTTGTCGTCATCAAAGGGTAGCATAATGTTTTCAAATACAAAGTCTACCTCATCACCAACAATACGTACCTGCATAGGATGGCTAGCATCAATTATTTCTAAGCTAGCGATATCAAAACGAGTTCTATCAATCACATCTCTGACGCGCACATTCAGGGCATTTGCTGTTCCCGTGTTTTCAAAACGGATTTGGTAATGAAGGTATTCGCCTACCATTTCTGGTAGGAGAGTGCTTCCTTCAAGACAGGTCTTGTCATTAGGGTCGAAGGAATTTACCACTGTTTGGTTTAAGCAGGCATAATTGTTACTATTATTATAATCAAGGTTAAGAGGGAAGGCGGTTGTTTTCAGAGATAAAATATCACCATTACTAAGAGGTGGCGTGTCCATAGGGGAGTTAGTAGTGAAATCAATAAGGTAGGTTCTAGATTCATATAATCCCAAATCTGAGTATTCCCATATAATTTTATCTGTTTCTAAACTGGTGTTAACTGGAACTGCACTTTTAAATTCCATAAGAGATGAAGGGTAGGATAATTCTATTTTATCACTTACGATAGTCGTCCCTTTGTTAGTAAGAATGATTTTATAGCTGACATCGAACCCTGCTCTGACTATATTTAATGGGATAATAGAGATTTCAACATCTGTAACTTGCACTGAGGGTGTTATGCAGAAGTTGAGCTCAAATGTGGGATCATCGAGCGGAATTGAAAAATGTATAGTGTCAGGGGAAATGTTAAAAAATTCAGGATTTTCAAGTTCTGGTGTAATACTGTAATCTCCTGCATACCCTGAAACTGCGAATTCTCCATTTTGGTTCGCTAGAAAGTAACTACTCTGATTTGTAGTTTCCACTGAGTACTTAAGAAAGGGGAATAGTAATAATTCGTTTTCGCAAGTGGCAGAATCATATTCTAGAAATGAAGAACCAGGAATAATTGAATTATCGCAATCAGGACTCTTGGCATCATTAAAAAATTCCCAAGAATATGTATCAATGATATGTTGTCTAGCTAACTCACCCATACAGTAATTAAGTGAGCCTGAAAATTTTACATTGTCTTGTAAATTAAGACTAGCCCAAGTATGTAATAGAGCGTCATAGTTTTCATTTGAGAAAGACTCTGCCTCATCAAGAAACCCAACTAGATTTATTACCCTTGATACGTCCCAGTTACTAATATCTTGGTTGAAATTAGTTGCACCAGAAAACATCTGCTGCATAAAATTCACATTTGCTACATTCTAGTTTCCAATGTCTTGGTTGAAGCTAGTTGCGCCCTGAAACATATCCATCATAGTTCTGACATTTGCTACATTCCAATTAGTAATATCTTGATTAAAAGAAGTCGCACCCTGGAACATTGATCTCATTTCAGTGACGTTACTCACATCCCAATTAGTAATACCTTGATTGAAGCTAGTTGCGTCCTGAAACATAAAGCTCATATCTTTTACCCTAGATACATTCCAGTTTCCAATGTCTTGGTTGAAGCTAGAAGTACCATGAAACATATCATTCATATTTCTTGCACTTGCTACATCCCAGTTTCCAATGTCTTGGTCGAAGCTAGTTGCGTCCTGAAACATATACCTCATATCTTTTACATTTGCTACATTCCAGTTTCCAATGCCTTGGTTGAAGCTAGTTGCGCCACGAAACACCCCGTACATATTTATGACATTTGCTACATTCCAATTAGTAATATCTTGATTAAAAGAAGTCGCACCCTGGAACATTGAGCTCAAGTCAGTGACGTTACTCACATCCCAATTAGTAATATCTTGATTGAACTTAGTTGCTTGGAAAAACATCCCACTCATACTTTTCACATTGGATACATCCCAGTTTTCAATATTGCCTATGGATGTCTTAACATTGGAAAACATGCTATACATAAATTCTACACCTGAAAGATCTGGTACATCCTGTGCATTTATCATTAAGGAATCACAATGGGAGAAAGCTAGGCTTAAATCTTTCCATTTTTGGTTTCCCCATTGGTCTACTGATTTTAGTCGTGAGTCTCCATAAGTTACTATCTTGGGATAAGTACCTGTAATCGCGACTTGATACTCGCCAGGATTCTCATAGGTATGATAGGCGATAAAATCATGATTCGTGCTTATTGTGCCATCCCCCCAGTCCACATTATAGTTATAATCAAATTCATATCCACTTATTTCAATATTAAGTCTAAGATCATCCTCTGGTATTACCCAGGTAGTAAGGTAGGCATCTTGCGCAAAAAGACAGTGTGCATAAGAAAGAAGTAGGAATATGTGAACTATGGTTTTCATGTTAGCTTATCTAATCCAATGAAATTACAAAAATAAATTCTGAAAGTCCACTAAGACACCAAGACACCATGATACCAACACCCAGCGCCTCCGGCGCCCCAACTCCCTCCGCGTGAGGTGCCTGGAAGGAGCCCATAGGGCTGTCGCTAGTCGACCGAGCCGAAGAGGCGAGTCTGTAAGGGACCGACCCGAGCGTGGCAAGGTGTTATGGCAAAGGGTCACGCCCAAATCAATTGGGAATTAATAAAGCGTTAAGGAAACGATTAGGCAGTGGAAATACGTTATTTTAGCGGACTCAATGTAATACGATGAAAAGATTTTCAAAATATATGGCGTTTGCACTGGTATGTGTACTGGGGATGTCAGCGATAACAAAGGATAAGAGTAGGTTGTACGAGATTTCTAAGAACATAGAGATTTTTGTAAATGTATTCAAGGAGCTCAATGCGAATTATGTGGATGATATAGATCCGGCGCAACTGATGCGAACGGGGATAGATGCGATGGTGGGCTCTCTGGATCCGTACACCAATTATATTTCAGAATCACAGGTGCAGGGTTACCGCATTAACTCTGAGGGGAAGTATGAGGGTATAGGAGCGATAGTGGAAAAGATAGGTGAGCATATTACGGTGGTAGAACCCTATGAGAATAGTCCGGCACATGAGGCAGGATTGCGCGCAGGCGATCGTATAGTAGAAGTGGATGGGATTCCTACCAAGGGAAAGACGCAGGCGGAGCTGTCAAGCTTTGTGCGTGGTTTGCCGGGGACCAAGGTGAATTTTGTGGTGGAGCGTCCGGGGCAGTCTGGAACGATGGATGTGGTGCTGACACGTGGTGAGGTGAATATTACGAATGTGCCCTATAGTGGTGTAGTGTCGGATGGTATTGGATATATTTCATTGACGACTTTTACGCCAGATGCATCAAAGAATGTAGGAGGCGCGTTTAAGAAATTGAAAAAAGAGGGTGATCTGCAGGGAGTGATTTTGGACCTGAGAGGAAATGGGGGTGGACTGTTGCGAGAGGCGATAAATGTGTCGAACATCTGGGTTGAAAAGGATAAGGAGATTGTTTTTGTGAAGGGGAAGGTGAAGGAAAGAGATAATTCGTTCAAGACACGCAATATCCCCATGGACTTAGAGATACCGCTGGTTGTGCTAACGGATAAGAGTTCGGCCTCAGCGAGTGAAATCGTATCTGGTGTGATTCAGGATATGGATAGAGGTGTGGTGATAGGACAGCGATCGTTTGGCAAGGGTCTGGTGCAAAATACCAAGGAAGTGGGCTATAACTCGCGTATTAAGTTGACTACTTCAAAGTATTATATACCGAGTGGACGTTGTATCCAAAGCGTAGAATATGAGGATGGAGCGCCTAAGGATATTCCGGATGATCAGAGAGCGGTATTCAAAACAATGAACGGTAGATCTGTGCTCGATGGGGGAGGTATTTCTCCAGATGTAAAAATGGAGGTAGAGTATGTGCCCGATGTAGTGGCTAGCCTTAATAAGGAGCGCTTGATTTTTCATTATGTGACGGAACGTATGAAGACTATGGCACAGGACACGCCTAGTCTGGAGAATATTCAGTTTACAGAATATGACGACTTCATGCAATTTGTGAAGAAATCTGATTTTGAATTTGTGACGCAGGTAGAGGACGAACTTAAAGAAATACGGACTATAGATGCTGAGAATAAGAATATTGACCTAACACGTGAGGTAGAAGCCTTAGAGGCGAAGCTGGCAGCACAGAAGGCGGATGACCTTACTCAGTTCAAATCAGAAATTACCAAGTTAATCGAAAAAGAGATAGCTACCCGTTATTTCTTACAAGAGGGAAAGGCGTATCAGTCTCTTAAATCTGACCCAGTTGTAGATGAGGCGGTACGTATTCTGAATGATGCACAAGCATATAATAAGATTCTAGGTAAACTAAAGTAAATACAATTGGCCTCCATACTCTGTATAGAAACTGCAACGAATATATGTTCTGTCTGTCTGGCTGTAGATGGTAAACTAGTAGCCCAGCGCGAGACGACCAAGGGGATGAGTCATACGTCACTGACCTCTGTATATGTAGAAGAATTGCTCGCAGAGACGGGAATTGATATCAAAAGCCTAGCAGCAGTTGCTGTCAGCGGTGGTCCGGGTTCGTATACAGGCCTGCGGGTAGGTATCAGTGTAGCGAAGGGGATCTGTGCGGGAGCGAATATTCCTCTTATTGCGGTAAATACCTTAGAATCCTTGGGATTGGCCAGTATAGATGCACTTTCTGGGGAAAATGCTGTTTCAGGCAGGATTTTGCATCTTCCTATGATAGATGCCCGCCGCATGGAGGTATATATGGCCGCATATGCTGCTGATGGAGCCTGTATTTTGGAGAATTCGCCCTATATCATCGAAAAAGACGCCTTTCAGGACTGGTTAGGAGAGTATGATGCCTTAGCCCTTTCTGGCGATGGGGCGGAGAAATGTATAGAGTTTTTAGGAAATACGGCACTTATAGATGCGCAGGTGCGCTGTTCGGCAAGGAATCTTATACATCCGGCCTTCAATCGTTTAAAAGCGGGAAAATTTGAGGATTTGGCCTATTATAGCCCCAATTATATCAAATCTCCAAATATCACCCAGCCGCGCAAAGCGCTTTTTTAGCCAAATCACAGAACTTTCTTAGGATTCTCTTCGTTTAAATATTACTGATTTTCAGCTAGTTACGGAATTTTTATAGTGCTAGGTCAAGTTTGGTATAGTTTTGGTTTAATACCCACTTGTATTCCGTGAACTATTTAAAATCTTAGTATGAGAAATAAGAAAAACGAAATTGTTACTCTTAAGAAAGGTAGTAAAGATGTCCAGTTAGATTACGCAGATCTAAGGAAGGCAGTGCTTGTGCTACGTGCAGTAAACCATAAACTCAGACAAAGAATTATCGATTTGCTCGAGGAGAGCGATACGATGACAGTTACAGACATTTATATCAAGTTAAGATTAGAACAATCCGTAGCATCTCAGCATTTAGCAATCCTTAGGAGAGCAGGTGTGGTGATCACAGAAAGACAAGGAAAATTCATCTATTATTCATTAGATAAGGATAGACTTGCTCAAATTTCTAAACTTGTAGAAGACCTGGCTGTATAAAATTTTTACGCCATAAGTTATTGACTAACAAGTACTTAAAAGTAATGTACTTATTCATAACTTTAAAATAGCCCAACAAACAGTTACATATTAGACTTTTTTTTAATATTTCTTTAGGTTATATTATTAATATTAACCATATTTGAAGTAAGGTTACAAAGAAACTAAGAAAAACTACATGGAAAAGGCTAAGGTTACTTTTGACTATAGGAAGCTGCAGTCCTCTGCAGAGCTCATGCGGGCAGTTGCCCATCCTTTACGATTGGTCATACTCGAGTTCATCGATACGCACGGTGTTATAAATGTGAATAAGATTTATAATGCATTGCAAATTGAACAATCAATCACCTCACAACATCTTCGCATATTAAAATTGGCGGGAGTAGTGCAGTCGAGACGGGAAGGGAAATTTATACATTACTCCATTAATTACGATGTGATAGATAGGGTGGATGTAGCCATGAGAAATTTTCTCAATAGCGAAAAAGAAATAAAACGAACAACCGAATCTTAGATTCGGTTTTTTTTTGCCTTGTAGTGAACGAGTTTAGTCCGTTGCGTCCGCTCCGTCCGTTACGTCCGCTTTGTCCGTTCAGTCCACTACGTCCTCAAGAAGCACAGCTATAACAATAAGACATAAAAGGTCTTTTCATGGCTAACCAGTACACAAATATTGCAGTGGATATAACAGTTAAAATTTGAAGTTTACACATGCCGATAACTTCTAGTTTAGCCAACATGCTTTCACCATTGTAGTAGGCGAAGCTACCTAAGAGGATGGCCCACAGTGCCACACTTATGGCGGAATGAAATGCAAATCGGATATTAGAAACTCCCTTAAGGCCGGCTAATAAGATGATAACTGTGGTGGTTCCAAAAAAGAGTTTGTAAAAGGTCAATATGATAAAAGGATATTTATCAAACCATTGAGACATGTTGTCCATTTTAACTTGAAGCCCAGGTCTCTTTGCTAATATTTTTTTTCCTTGTGATTTACTTACGAAAAACTTAAACACATCCGCAATGTAGGCTCCTGCAAAACCAAGTAAGATAGCTAAGTAGATACTATAGTAACCCATCTTTGCCCCAATAGCAGATGTGATCATGGAAACTTCTCCTTCAAACATGGAACCAAAAAATGTTGCAACAAGTCCGCATCCTTCTAATATATTCTCTAACATAGCTACTGGTTTTAATTAATGTACATACAATTGAAATAGCTCAAATAACTCTTTTTGCATCATTACACCCCTGTCTTTATTATACCAGATCTGTAAGTCTTTTTTCTTATCATCTGGGCTTATACTTGTATCTGTTTTATGAGACATAACCATATCTTGTGCTTCTCCTGGCCTTGGTCCCCAGACAAAAAGATCATTCTTAACAGCATCCCTAACCACTAGGATAGGAATGGATTTACTACCATTTGTCAGGTAATTGTCTATCTCACTTTCTGCAGCATCTCTGTTTTGAACAGTCAGAGAGATCAAGGGATTCAGCTCTGCTAATTTGCTGATGAATGCATGACTGTGAGCTGCATCACCACACCAGGGTTCTGTAATCAATAGCCAATGCATTTCCTCATCAATATGCTTTACCTTGTTTGCTAATGGTTCTATGAGTTTTCCTTTTTTTGTCCAACGCTTAATCCGTGCCTGGTTCATTTTTACATAGTTTACATAGGCCTCAGAATCGTAGGGAGACTGTTTGTTTTTACCTTGGAGGATTTCCTCAAATTGTGCTATGTATTGATTGGCATTCATTTTTATGTAGTTTTTAAGTTTAAAAAAGGAGTGTTGAGTAACAGAAACAAAACACTCCCAGCTAACTATACATTAAATGTATCTTAGTTTAAAAGTGCTTTTACCTTCTTTCTCAATGAGTACTCTGTACTAAGGCCTTTATGTTTAGAAACAATCTTGTTTCCTTTCATAAAAAAGAGAGCAGGAATGCTTCTTACACCGAACATCTTAGCTAATGCACGTTGCTCATCTATATTTACCTTTAGAATTTCAACCTCGTCTTTATATTCCTCTGCAAGTTTTTCTACTGTAGGAAGTAATTGCTTACAAGGCCCACACCAATCGGCATAAAAATCAAGGACAAAGGGCTTATCTTGTCTAGTGAGGTCATTGAACTGTTTATTTGATCGTATAGATTTCATAATGTTTTATTTTATTAAGAATTATACTTCAAATATATAGGCAAACCTAGCCTAGGATATAGGCTAGGTTTCCTGATGAATTGTCAATTTTTCCTTTACAAGAAAATTATAAGTTATTCTAAGACTTGATTGCAACAAGCACTTCTACCTCTGCATCTGCAGGATTTTTGGCTTTTTCACCATAGATTTCAAAGTCTGCAGTATAGACGCGATCCAGATTTTGTTCCCAAATTTCTGTCCATGTACCATAGATAATACCCTTGCTTAGATCGCCTTTTGCAATGAATTTGCCATAGGTCCCTCCATCAAATGAATGGCCAACCATCCCTTCAGGAATCGTATCCAAACTACTGACTCTACACGCTAAGATGGTGTCATAGGGTTTTGTATGATCTCCTTGATAGTTAGTATAAATAGATAGTATACTCTCATCTATCTTGTTTGGAATTTTGTCAGCAATGCCCTCTCCCATAAATCGGGCCCAGAGTGCACTAATGTCCTTAGCGGACTGTCCATCTTTGTTAGTAGTAGTGATAGAAATGCCAATTACTTGAAAAGCTTCGATAGTTTGTTGTTTCATGATATATGTTTTATTTATACCAAAGGTAGAAGCAGCGTATGACAAGGGTATGTCAGGGGTATATTACCAGCTTTTTTTTGCCTCAGCAAAATATTCCTGCAGTGTCAATTTATGAGGCGCAAAGTTTTCAGAGCAGTTATGTACCGACTGCATACAATCTAGACGAAAAACTCTAAATTCTTTGCGCAGCCTACAATAGCCAATTAGCAGCCAGTTTTCTTGTGTGTGCAAAAGTGCAAAGGGTTCGACCTTCCTCTTACTTTCTTTTTTCTGTAAAGAAAGGTAATGGATGTCAACCAGTTGGTAGTTTGTTATTGCAGATTGTAATAGACTTAAATTATTGCTTGTCTCTTCTTCTTTCGGATTTATTCGAACATGCATGCGGGCACTGAGCAACTCCGTTTTATCCTTTTGCGAATAACGCATCACCGATCTTATCTTTTCAATCGCATTTTGATAATGCTTTCGCAATGACTTGTCTTTATTTTTGGAAATAAAGTGTTCGGCAGTAATAAGCGCATTCGCCTCTGCCTCTGTAAACATAATAGGTGGCAGTTTGTAAGCCTCAGAAATAGAGTAGCCCTTTCCCTCTTCAGTAACTATAGGAATTCCAGATTTTTCCAAAGTACGTATGTCTCTATATACAGTTCGAATGCTTACACCATGTTTTTCGGCAATGTCACGAGCAGTTATAATGCGTTTTGATTGTAGCTGTGTCATAATTGCGGCAAGCCGTGCAAGTCGTGGTTTGTCTTCGGACATGCTAGCAAAGGTAAGACTTCGAAATTAAAAATTTGTGGTAGACGAACAGGCGAATCGACTAACAGACTAACAGACGAACGGACGAACGGACTAAAACGATTCCACACGTCGCTCTCCTACCTGAGGTAGGTAAGCTCTTTATCTAGCCTGTTTGTGCAAGCAGGCAGGATCTGCATCCTCTAACTACTTCAGCTCAAACGATACATTCACTACTGATTTAATTTCCATTTGACCTGGAGCAAAGCCCTGTGCTTCTCCTACCGTAGATGCGCTTGTACTGACTACAGAGCTACCGTACGTTTCTGCATTAAAGGAGGTGCGTTGATTTTGGCTTTCATTGATTAGAATAGCCTTGCCTATAGTTTGTCCAATTTCATTGGTAAGCATCTCTGCTTTTTCTTTAGCATTACGCATTGCTAAGCGCGAAGCTTTTGCACGTAGCTCTACGATATCATCACTACGGAAATTTGCCTGTCCGACCTTGTGCACATCCATGTCCACTAGACCATTTACAATAGCATCATAAGTATTGAGATCACGTATACAGATATTTATATTCTGACTCGCGTAGTAATAATCAAGTTCGTTCGAATGTCTTTTTCTTACAGGCCCTACAGCAGCATACTGCGTTTGTATGTGTTGTTCTGCAATACCATTCGCTTTTAGAAATGCTATGACTTCTTTGGATTGTTTTTGATATGCTGCTCTAGCATTAGAAGCAGAAACTTCATCTTTTTTATAGACAGTTACAGAGATAAGTACCTCATCTGGATTTGCAAATAATACGGCGGAGCCTTGAACAGTAATCTTGGGCGTTTCTGGGTGATGATGTTGTGCATTTGCAAATAGAAAACAAGAGAGTAGGAGAGAGGTGATTGTAAGTTTCATTGACATTGTTTTGAGTATAACTTTCTATACGAGCTGTTTATTTTAAAGATAGCGTTAAATAATTGTGATTAGGACAGAACGGCCTGCCTGCGTGCGTAAGCAGGTAGGACTAACGGACTAACGGACTAACGGACTCAACGGACTCAACGGACTCAACGGACAAAGCAGACAGAGTGGAGAAAGTGGACAGAGCGGACAGAACGTACTAAGGGTCGGAGGTCCTAACTACGTGCGTTAGCAGTCACACCGCGAAACCAGTCCGAAGGACAGAAACCATGACACCAGTCCGAAGGACGGATTCCCTTCGCCGCAGGCGAACACCCATCACACAGTGACTACACTCTTCTCATCTTTGGATTCAGTGAAAAAGGATCTGTTGAATAGAAGTATAGAAGCTACACCTACAGAGATTGCAGCATCTGCAATATTAAAGACAGGTTTGAAAAAACGAAAACGCTCTTTTGCCCAGGGAATATTTTCATAGATAAGATCAGGAACCCAACTCGGTTTTAATTCGGGACGTGTAGGAAACCAATCAGGAAAGGTAGTGTCTACCATAGGGAAGTAAAGCATATCTACAACACGGCCATGTAGAAATCCGGCATAGCCTCCTTCTTCAGGAAACATAGTTGCAATGCCACCATGAAAAGATGATTCTGAAAAAATCAATCCGTAGAAGGCACTATCAATAATGTTACCAATTGCACCTGCTATTATGAGAGAAAAACTCACGAGTAAGCCAATAGATTCTTTGCTCTTAACAAGAGAATGCAAAAGGTAGGCAAGGAAACTTACCATCACTATTCTAAACAAACTCAAAATTAGTTTACCTGTCTTGCCACCAAAGCTAAGCCCAAAGGCCATCCCCTCGTTTTCTATAAAGTGTATGCGCGCCCAGTCTTGACCTAGCAATTCAAATCCACCCAGATAGGGGATAGATGTTTTGACATAAATCTTAAGTGCCTGGTCTATGATAAGAACAGTCAGAATAATTGCTATAACGATCCAGGATCTTTTCAAGTTATTTTATCGGGCTTTTTGTTTAGCTTCTATAGAAAGCGTCGCATGTGGAACCGCTTTAAGGCGTTCAGCAGAAATTAATTTCCCTGACACTCTACATGTTCCATAGGCATCGTTTTGTATACGAAGCTTGGCGTTGTTAAGATGCTGTACATGTTTACGTAATCTGTTCGCCATATTATGCAGGCGTTCACTCTCTGCAGTTCCTACTCCATCGTCCAGTCCTTTGACTTTAGCATCATCGTTGTGCGCGAGTTCTTTGATCTGATTTAGATAATATTCTAATTGATCCTGCGCTTCCTCGAGCTTTTTATCGATGATCTTATCGAACATCTTTAGCTCTTTTTTCGTGTATTTCGTTTTTTCACGTTTCTTAGCTGGCATAAATGTGTGTTTGAATGTATATACAAGGCTAGATTCCTAAAAGTTGCAAATATAAATTATTTATTTTAAGCTAGAACGTCTAAAATTGTCCCTAAGTGGCTCTATATCAAGGTTTTTTGGTCATTAATCATCATATTTAACTATTCCTTGCATATTTCTTTAGATATATGGCGTTTTTGGGCGTGACCCCCTCTTCTATGAAGAGGGCCTGCCTGCGAGCGCAGGCAGGTAGGTCGGGTCATCCAGGGGTTCTGTCGCCTTCGGCGACACCTGTACCAGGTCCCTTACTACCTGCCTTCCAAGGAACGCAGGCAGGCCCCTCACGCGGGCAGTTCCCTTCATACCTCCCTCTAAACACATCGCATCGCTCTCCTACCTTAGGTAGGCAAGCCCTTCATCCCTTCATCCTTTCATCCTGCCTGAGGTAGGCAAGCTCTTCATCTGAGAGAAAACTTTCGGCATCTTCTTTAATCTTATAGAGTTGTCTATCCACATCATTAAGGATTTTCTCTCTAACCATAACTCTACCATAATTAAATTTCCAATCCAGCTAAGCCATGAAACAAGTATGTATTGTGTTTCTGCTTCTAGATGAGAAAACGCAGTTAGAATGAATTGATAAAGACGTAAAGAGATTGCAGAAAATGTGAGTGCGTAACTTCTGATCATCCATCTTTTATGCGCTTTGAAATCTAACTGTCGTGCTGTGCGATATCCTAAATAGGTAGACCACCACCAAAGAGGTGTTAAGATGAGGAAACTAACTTGAGCCATCCATCCGCCATTTGCATGAAACGCCATGATCATTCCAGTAGGAGCACTGATGCATAACACGAGACCTACATAGCTTTTACCAATCCAGCGATGCAGTGTAGAAAAATTTTTAAGAAGCCAATTTGAAAACAGAAAAGCGCCAGCGGGCAAGACTAACATGCTGCTAAAAATATGTCCATAAAATGCCATCTTATAATAACTGAGGTGAATGATATGATATTTAGTCTGCAAGAAATCAATATCAGTTCTCCAAGTGGTATAGGGCCATATAATCCTAAACATTTGATAAGAGAAAAATAAAATGATACTAGACAAAAGTATAGTCTTGGAGTTTTTCTGCAGTGAGGACATGTGTATCATAGGAATTGATTCTAGGAAAGAATAATTAAATGCCTCACTAAAACTGTCCTTGAGAGAAAGCGTTAGTGAGGCTGGAAATGCTAAACTAATTTTAATCTATAGAGACGTGTGCAGTACTTGGATATTCTTTTATTGCACGTAAGTCACTTTTTGAATTTAGGTTCAGAACTTCAGTGTTACTTAGCTTAAAGCCAATCACTGGGCTTTTATATTGGTCTTCTACTTTCACATCTTTTTCGAACTGGTTTTCAAAAGTCTTTGTCCATACATAACCTGTCTCATCTATTTGACTTGTAACAGTTTTTTGCGGCCACTTTCCACCAATATTATATCCAGATAAACGATAATGGTCTTCTTCCATTTTTGGAAATACAATTTCCCCCTGCAGATTGTAGATGACTAAGTTGTAGCTCTTAGCACCATAACCAAAGTTATGTAAGCTGGTATAGATAACAGCTACCATATCCTCATTAGGATAGAACCTAGCTACAGGCTCAATTTTTGGTGGCCCCATTCTAGAAAATCCACCTCCAAAGGCAAGCTCTGGAATAAACCGCGTACCAAATGCAGCATTATTGTTTTTCTTTCTATAATTGATTTTTCTAGGCTTAGAATGAGCTAAGGTTTTTATGTGTGCACCTTTGAGGTCAGAAAGTTTGACGGCAAAAGGAAGACTTGTCTTTTCAAAATGACTAAGGAATTCCGCAAACGAAGGTTCATATGCTACCCTATGTGTGGCTACTTCCTTAGGAATACTTGGATTAGTTTTGAGTCCATTGACAACAAGCGTTATCAAAAATAGCAAGCCTATGGAGAAATATGATTGTGATTTCATGAGTCTATTTTTTTTGTTAGTAATGAAAAAAATTAATTCTTGTCTAAGGCATAGCCCTTTTTCTTTGCATGTTTTTCAATGGACTTCTTTATGGAGTTTTTTAAAGTCTTGTCTTCGTCTACTAAGTCAGAATTGTCACGGATGTATTTTTCACGGAGGATATTATTATCCTGAATACTTTCTTTGATTTGATCTCTTTCTGCAATAATTTTCTGAATCTTTGCCTCTAATGCATCCATGCTCAATGCTTGTAAGTCATCTGGAAGCGCTTTCTTGTTATTTAAAACATTCTTATCTTTTTTATAAGCATCTATAAGGTCCCAGTCCTCTGCTTTGTACTTTTTTGAACTTTTGAATACAGCTCTATCAGCCATATTTGCAAGACTGTAGCTGCCTGCATTGCTGTCTTGTTGCTTTTGATTATGCGATTTTTCTGCTCCTTTTTTACCATAAGGGATATAGGTATTGTTTAATCGTGTATTTAATTCGCTAATCTCCTTGTCAAAGGGTGTTTCCACATAGGTGGTTTTTTTATTATGGTCTATGTTCATGTATTCTCCTTTGCCTATGTCTGCTCCCTCCTTCCATGACGTACGTACTCCTTCATCCCAATTGCCGCAGAAGATTGTATTGATGACAATATCATTATCACTTGCTTTCTGACAAGCAGTAGAAAACTGTACAGGGCCCTGTGTAAATGGTTCGTTGCCTGCGATATAAATCATTTTAAGATCCTTGATGTTCTCTCCCCAAGCAAGCTCAGTGAGAGATGTCCATATTGTTTGACCACAATATTCTTCCCCACCATTGGTGGTTAAGGAAAATAATTCTTTTGATATCAAGTCCATGTCAGAAGTAAAGGGACTGAGTTGCTTAATTTGTTTATCTCTACTGTCTGTTCTTGAAGGATTCCCATATTCGTACAAGGCAATTTCTAGTCTAGTATCTTGCCCATCTGTTCTTTGTGTACCTGCTAATTGATTCAGGATTTGCCATAACTGCGATTTGGCCTGCTCAATCAAGCCATTCATAGATCCACTGGTGTCTAATAACAAAGCGACTTTGATACTGTTTTCATCGGTCACCGATGGTTTAATACTAAAGGCTTTTGATTCTGCAGACTCCTCAGGATGGTGTTCTTTAGTGATGAGAGGGCTGTCTCTATATGATTCTGCTTTTACTAAATATTTTCCAATACCAAGTGTGAAGAGAATGGCGAAGAGGCTTACATATACTTTTTGTATTTTCATGATAGCATTATTTTTTAGAAAGGAGAGGGTTAATAAATTGAGTGTAACGACTTCAATTTCGATCGAAAAAAGAAGAAATAAAACCTATACATGGTGAGCGTATACATTAACTCCGTAAAGCTGCCATCTGACTTGGTAAAGCAAACTATTTAGCTGTTTTTAGTATTAGACTAAAAAACATGGAGAGTGAAAGTGTTGTATATTTATTCTTGTATGACCCTAAGAGTATACATATTATTCATTTGTTTGATTTTCTTTTCTGCTAAGGTAGTGGGACAGAAGAAATTAAAAGTAAACAAGAATGCGCAGCTGTCTCATGAAGAGTTGTTAGAGCATGCGCGTGATATACACATCTCGGATCCGAATGGAGCCATTAAAATCATTGATGGCTTTCTAAATAATAAATCAAATTCCTATTCTAAAAAAGGATTGCAAGTGGATTTGGTTGCAAGTGCCTATACCCTGTTAGGGGATATTAACAGTAATATCGATCAACTTGATTTAGCAATTAGCAGATATACGCAGGGACTCGAATTATTGGCGAAAACAAAATATTTTGGCGAAAAGAAATTGCTCTACTATAAAATTGGCCAAATGTACCTGAGAAAAGAAGCTGCAGAGGATGCCAAAATAAATTTTACACGATGTATTGAAATTAAAGAAGATCAAAAACTAAGTCAACGTTGTGAAGTGGGTTTAGCAGATGTAGAATTATTACTTGGGAATGTTGAAGAAACATTTTCTCAACTAGAGAGGGTCAGGTCTAACTATACATTGGATAGCTTAGAAAAGGCTCAGATTGAAGCAAAACGCTCGCAAGGATATTCTCAAAATAATGATTATACAAATGCTTCCCGGTCCTTAGAGAACTCAATAAAGAACCTCCCTAGTAAAGCGGATAAAAATGATTACAAGGAGATTGAGAAAGCGCGCAAGGACATTTTAGATAATGTAAATATTAGCAACGTTGAAAAAATAGATGCCCCAAGAACTAAGTTGCCTGCAGCTGGGAAAATGGAAAATTTAGCTGAAATTGCTGTTCGGGAAAACCTAGAAGTGGCCTCCTTATACGAAGAAGAAAATAAATTAAAAGAGGCACAAGGTTTTATTCAGTTAGCAAAACAGGCAATTAATACAAATACCGCAGCCGTCTACGTTGCAGAGGTCTATAAAAAGTCTGCAGAAATAAATCAGAAGAAGGGGGCTATTAACACGGCCTTAGCTGATTTCGAAAAATATATCGAAGCAAAAGAACTAGCAATAGAAGAGTTAAGAGAAGAGCTGAATCAAAGCGTTGCTATTGTACAGGGGCAACAAAAAATCGATATCGGTGAGAAAGACAATACTCTGCGTCAAAAGGATAAGGAACTCTTGCAATCTCAGGTGAGTTCACAAAGATGGCTAATAGGCTTATTGTCATTGTTATTAGCAGGTTCACTGGTGTTCTTTTATTTTATCAATAAGAATGTCAAGGCGAAGCGTAAAGCAAATCAACTTTTATTATTAAAGTCCTTACGCACACAAATGAACCCACACTTTATTTTCAATGCTCTGAATTCAGTGAATAATTTCATTGCTAAAAATGATGAAAAAGCAGCCAATAAGTATTTGTCTGAATTTTCTAAATTAATGCGTAAGGTTTTGGATCATTCTCAAAAAGATTTGGTTCCCTTTGAAGAAGAAATGGAATTAAATGCATTGTATCTTAAGTTAGAACACTTTCGATTTAGAGATAAATTTGAATATGAATTTGAGAAGAATATACCCGCCAAGGCCTACGAGTTAGAAGTGCCGCCTATGTTAATCCAGCCCTTTGTTGAAAATGCGGTATGGCATGGATTACGATATAAAGAGGGACAGGGTAAGTTAAAACTTGCTGTCAATGAATTAAATAATAATCTCGTTGTCACCATAGAAGATGATGGAATAGGTAGGGAGCGATCGAAAGAGTTGAAAACCATTAATCAACGGAGATATAAAAGTACGGGCATGGAAAATGTATCAGAACGTCTTGCTTTGATAAATAAGGTGTACAATAAAAATTATAAGATAGAAATAGATGATGCAAAGGATTCGGATTTGGATGCAGGCACCATTGTTTCCATAACAATACCAATGTAGACTGTGAGCAATATTACAGCCATAATCGTAGATGATGAGCAAGACAGCAGAGAATCCTTGCAAAATTACATAGGTAAATATTGCCCACAGATTTCTCTTCTAGCTACTTGTGAAGACATTCATGAAGCCAAAGCAGCCATTCTCAAAAAGGCGCCAGACCTTGTTTTTCTAGATATCGAAATGCCTAGAGGCAATGCATTTGACTTGTTAGAATCATGGGGTGAGATTAACTTCGAAATAATATTTGTAACAGCTTTTAGCCAGTATGCAATCCAAGCATTTAACCTAAGTGCAGCACATTATCTGCTTAAACCTGTCGATATTGAAGAATTAGAAAAGGCAGTAGACAGTGTTGCCCAGCGCATTATGCAAAAAGATAAAATTAGCCATGCGCAAATACTCATTGATAATATGAGCGTTATTACATCACAAAATAGAAAGTTGGTATTGCCTTTAATGGAGGGCTTTGATGTAGTGAAAATGGCTGAGATAATGTATTGTGAAGCACAGGATAATTTTACTTGTTTCTATTTTAAAAACGGAAAAAAGTCTCTTATATGCCGTAACCTCAAGTTTTATGAATCTGCCTTATCTGAATTTGGATTTTGTAGAATACACCGATCTTATATCGTTAATCTAGAATACGTGACGCGCTATATTAAGGGAAAGGGAGGTACTATAGTTTTGGAAAACGGAACTGAATTAATAGTTTCAAGCACTAAGAAGACAGAATTATTAAGAAGGATTAAGTCAGGTTCTTGATTTATAGTGAGTATTAATTCTCATTAAGCTGAGTCCACATATATCAAGCCTAAACTTCCTTTTGGCTATTCCACAAAATCTAGCGTCTCAGCTCTATCATCTAGCGTCTTTTTTCTCTACCTTTGTCCCTCACGTTTCCTGCAAAAGCGATGAGTAAATATCATAACAAAGTAAACAAGGAAGTGCTCAAGGAGCAACTGCTTGCTGACAACGAACCCCGGACGACAATCTCGTTCTACCAATACGCCCAAATTCTAAACTTGAATTTGTTTCGCGATCACCTCTATATCCTTTTAGAAAGAGTAGGTGTACTCGGACGCATCTATGTAGCCCATGAAGGCATCAATGCCCAGATCAGTGTACCTACTAAAAAAGAAGAAAAGCTTAGACAGACCCTAGACAAGATTCTCTTCTTGCAAGGGATTAGATTAAACAAGGCCATTGAAGATGATGGAAAGTCCTTTTTTAAATTGACTATCAAGAAGCGACATAAGATAGTGGCAGATGGCTTAGACGATTCTAGTTTTGATGCGAGCAAGACAGGGGTGCATCTTACAGCTGAACATTTTAATGAAATCACGAGTAAGGAAGATACAGTGATTGTAGATATGCGCAATCACTATGAAAGCGAGGTAGGGCATTTTAAAGATGCAATAAAACCAGATGTAGAAACCTTTCGGGAGTCACTTCCTATTGTGGAAGATATTCTAGACGAACATAGAGACAAGAACATAGTCATGTACTGTACTGGAGGAATACGTTGTGAGAAAGCTAGTGCCTATTTTAAACATAGGGGCTTTCAAAAAGTCTATCAGTTGGAAGGAGGTATTATCGAGTATACCCGTCAGGTAGAAAAGCAGGGACTAGACAATAAGTTTATAGGAAAGAATTTTGTTTTTGACGAACGCCTAGGGGAGCGCATTACGGAAGATGTGATTTCAAACTGTCACCAGTGCGGAAGCAAGGACGATCAACATACGAACTGTGCTAATGAAGCCTGCCATATATTATTTATCCAATGTGATGCCTGTAAGGAGAAATATGATAACTGTTGTTCGGCCAAATGCAGTGATTTTATAAAATTGGATAAAGAGGAGCAAGACCGCCTAAAGCCTAGCATGGAGTTTAATGGGACTAAGTTTGGCAAGGGGAGATATAAGGCGTCTAAGAAAGGCGAAGGGCTAGGGTAGAACTCAGTTTTTAAGAAGTTCCTTAATCTAGAATACATTCAATATCTTCTACTTTTTAGCTGCGCTAGAAAACAAAACGATTACAATACGCCTTTCACTTATCGCTTAATCAATTTAATAGTTTTTACTTCATGTGTTTTATTATCCTGTATAGTTAGGGAGTAGATTCCAGAACTTAGGTGGGGAGCTGAAATAACACGCTTCTTTGTTGTGACAATCAATTTATTATTCAGATCACGTATTTGAAATTGTACATCCTTTCGACTATCATCTTCGATATGAATCTTTGAGTTAAATGGATTTGGGTAGACAATTACATCCTTCATGATGTCATCATCGTATGTAGATGAGGGCACTCCCTTGTTTCTAAAAAATGTTAAATCAAATAAACTTAAAATTGCAATGTCGTTTAGTCCATCCCCATCGAAATCACCAATATTTGGTGAAAATGCAGGGAATACTGTGCCTACATTAGATTCTGAATATAATAATTGCGACATGGGTTGATAGGTATACAGAAGAACATCGCTTGCATTAAAGCCTACTACAATATCAGCTAGGCCATCATTGGTCAAATCCCCAAAGTTGAAGGAAGTAATAGAAGACATACTTACGAGACTGGTTTCTGCAAATTGATTTTCTTCAATAAAAGAAAAGGCTCTCAGTTCGGAACTCCTATGCGCGATAAGTTCAGTTTGACCATCTCCATCATAATCATGAAATGCAACAGATCTAGGACCACCAAATTCATTTGCTAACTGGGATCCTATATATACATATAAGCCATCACTTATAAATATATCAACTGAACTTTCAGTGAATGAAGTCTTTCCTAAATATGCAATATCAGCAATTCCATCTTGGTTAAAATCTCCTACAACATAGTCCTCCACATCCTCATATGATGTACCTAGTGTTTGAGTCAATGTAAAATTTAAATCACCTGAATTTTCGTAGATATGAATTCTTGTTAAGTCTTCATTCGTTCCTATTAGGTCCATGTCTCCATCGCCATCCCGATCTGTTATAGTGAAATCTTGAATATCAAAAATATCTAAGCTCTGTTTTTCAAAACTCCCATCACCTTGATTCAATTGAACAAAAATTTCATTATTGCTTCTTTGGGAGAATACCATATCTGATAAACCATCCCCATTTAAGTCCCCAAACTTTGGCCAAGTTATATCAACATCATCCATAATTATTTTCTCTTCAAAACTAAAAGTGCCAGAACCATCATTGTCTATGATATAGAATATATCTTCTCCACTATTGAACGCTACAGTTAGAAGGTCTAAGTCTCCATCTTGGTCATGATCCTCCGCTAGGATAACATCTACATCTAGATTTTTTGAATAGTTTATAAATTCAAAATCTTGTGCCTGCGCTGAAGTAAGATGAAGGCCCAGAATGATTAATAAAAAAAGAATCCTCATAACTATTGATTTTAGATAATTCTAAATATTTTTAATTATAACATATACAATTTAGTAATTCTTACATGAATTTATTTCGCTTTGTATTGTTTTATGTAATCAAGTTAGATTTAGTTACTATGTTATTTGTGTTTAATTCAAACGACTAGTGCCGAGCAAATATAATCATGTAAGTGTCACACAATGCACCTTCTTGGATTCTATGTGTGGAGTTTTGATTTTTCAATCCAAATAACTAAACATGAAACAATTTTTAACACTTTGTATCCTGAGTCTATTTACACAATATGGCATTTCACAAATTTTCGTAAACCAAAATCTAACTGGTGGCGCGAATGATGGCTCTAGTTGGGAGAATGCTTTTACAGATTTAGAATCAGCTATGTCCGTATCTACTCCTGGGCAAATATGGATAGCCGCAGGTACCTACTTACCACCTACACAGTCTGATGGGGCATATTTTCAGTTGAATGTGCCGCATGCGTTGTACGGCGGCTTTGCTGGGAACGAGCAAAGCTTAGAAGAAAGAGATATCGCTTTGAATGAAACAAGACTAAGTGGTGATCTTAGTCAAAACGATGCATCAACAAATGTTCTTCTAAATAAAAATGACAATGCTCTTCATGTCTTGTACATACCTGAAATGAGTGCAGCTTCAATTATTATAGATGGGATAAGTTTCTCAAATGGCTTTTCACCTATTAATGATCTTGAGGCCGATGGCTTTATTATTCAAGGAGCAGGAATTTTAAGCTATACAACTATCCATGTATCCCACTGTACATTTAAAGAAAACGTAGGAGTGAATGGAAGTTCTATATACCTTTCCCCAGAAGCAGCTACGTCGACGATTAAAAACTCTGTCTTTACAAATAACTGGTCTAATAATAGATCAGCAGGAATTTTAATTGATCAGGCAGAACAGGTTAGCATAGAAGATTGTGAGTTTACGAATAGTATTACAAATAGAGGCATGGTGTATCCTCGTTGGGCACATAACACTACAATTAAAAATTGTCTGTTTGAAAACAATGTAGCGGAGAATGATTTTTGGTCAGCAGGCATATTTAATTGGAATTCATTAAACACACAAATAGATAGTTGTGAATTTGTCAAACTAGCATCTGAAAACGGTTCAGCGATTTACTTCGATGGAAGAGATACAGAGGGCTCAGGAATGCTGATAGGTAATATTACAAATAGTACGTTTAGGGAGATAACGTCGCGGAATAGAGGTGCATTATATTTTTATAGGAGTGATCACACTGTAGATAATTGTTTGATTACGGATTGTATTGGAACGGGTATGTATTCCACGCATTGCCAATTTTTAGTGAGCAATACTGATTTCATTGGAAACAATGCGAGATTTGGTGCGGGTAGTTCTACACAAAGCTCTACCGCCAATGGAAAATTTCTGAATTGTGAATTCATAGAGAATACATCAGAGGTAAGTGGTGGTGGCGCTAGTACAGGATTTCTTGCCAAGGTTGATTTTGAAGACTGTGTGTTTGAAAGAAATCATTCATCTATTGAAGGTGGGGGTTTGTATGTGCAAAACAATGGCACAACAACCTCTTCAAAAAACTGCAGATTTACTGATAATACAGCAGGAAATCTTGGAGGTGCTGTCTATATTCAAGAAGGATCTAATAATGAATTTATTGCATGCAGCTTTAATAGAAACGAGGCTGGTGATCCTGACGATACTACATTTAGTGGTTTTGGAGGTGCAATAAGTATAGGTACTGATTTCATTGGTCTAGGCCATCTGTTAATTGACAAGTGCGAGTTTCTATCGAATAAAAGTTACGCTGTTGGTGGTGCTCTGTATATTTTAAATCAAGATGTAACGATACGTTCCAGTTTGTTTGCAAATAACTTTGTAAGTGGATTTGGAAATGGCGGTGCTATTTCTCAAAATGCTTTGGATGGACATAGCTCAGAAACGAATATTGTAAATTGTACCATTGCTAATAACGAAGGAACCAACATAGCTGGAATTTCTCAATGGATAGAGGATGGAGATGACGTAAGTACAATTCATATGAATATGACAAATACTATTTTGTTTAATCCAAGCGGCTTAGATTATGCCGTAGCGGAAGGGAATCCTACCATAAGTTCCTTAGGAGGAAACATGAGCTTACTGACCTCATTGGCAAGTGTCTTTAATGCAGAGAAAGATGAATTAGGTAAAGATCCTTTGTTTGTCAATATGGCTATTTCCGATTTTAGTTTGCAGGATGGCAGTCCAGCTATTAATACGGGTGTATGGCTTGGTGGACACGAAAGTGATTTATTTGGAACTCCTGTAGTAGGTGCTCCTGACAAAGGCGCCATCGAGTCAGAAGTTTTAAGTGCAACCAACGACCAAGATCTCTTTGAAACGTATTTTGAAGTATTAGGCAATCCTATAAATGAGACGATTGTATTAAAGGTTTTGAAAAACATAGAAGCAGTCAGCTTGCAAGTTTTGTCGCAAGAAGCCAAGCTAGTATCCATGACTAGGAGAACTTTACTTGGAGCAGAAAGTGTTGTTAAGATTCCATTGACAGATCAAGCCTCAGGAATCTACCTATTAAGCGCAGATGTCGATGGGAAACGAATAACATATAAGATTATCAAATCTTGATCTTAGAACGTAATAAATTTAAGTCGAAGTTAATCTTAATTATATAATCTTAGACAAGACATCATTCGTAAGAGATACTAAACCTTAGATTAAAGACTGTGGGTCTATTAGTCCTGTGAAAGTGCCTAGAATAATTATGCATTCTAAGAATATATCTTTTGAATTTGTTCGCTCATGAGGTAATACTACTTAACTTTAAGTCGGTTAAGAATGGATTATAACTCATTTACATTCGAAGAGAATGCTTGCACAAATTTTAAAAGACTCATTTGATAAATACTACGCAGCACCTATAGAGGCATGGGAACACTTTGTCTCTCTTTGTACACTTGTTGAGTATGGTAAAAATGACGTGATAAAAGAATCGCATACAATAGCAAGGCATGGCTATTTTTTACTAGAGGGTTCAGTCTTTTTGTATGGAAAGAAAATAATGCAATTTGTACTGATCTGTTTCTTGAAAACAACTTTTTTGCAGATGATTATTCGTTGTTTTCAGGGAAATCCTCTCCTGTGCAAATTCTTTCTTTGGAAGACACAAAGATGCTGCAAATGAGTAAGGCAAATATTGATATACTTCAAAAAACCCAGATAGGCAGTATGCTGTTTTTGGAAGGAGAGAAGAATACAAACCAGGATAAGCAAAAGATGCAAATTGAAAGTATGACCCTAACAGCGGAAGAACGGTACGGTAGACTCTTAGAAGAGCGGCCAGAATTATTACAGAGGGTTGCTCAAAAACATATTGCCTCCTACTTAGGAATCATTCCGCAAAGTCTAAGTAGAATCAGAAAAAATATCAACGAAAAGCATTAGTTACCATAGGGTAATTGTATTGATATATCTAGCATTTACTTTTGTACTATTCGTTTAATAGATACAGAAGAAAATGAAATTATTTCTACCACTCATCTTTATTTTAATTGTATTCTCAAATGGAGACCGCCTCCAAGCACAGGAGAATCAAACGCATCAATTTTCAAGATTTTCCCTTAAAAATGCCATGGGCAATCATGCTGTTGGCTTCCCCTATGAAAATGCCTTCTTAGCATTTACCCCACATGTTTCAATAGGATTGGAAATGGGATTAAATGCAGCTAAAAGGCATGGTTTATTTATTGCATCCAATCTTGGCTTCATTAAAAATGAAGTGATTGGTAATACAATCTATACTGATTTTGATTTGGGCTATAGGTATACTTCTAAGCCTGCAATATTTATGGAAATTTCTCTTGGCCTAGGAGTATTGGATCAATTTCATCCAGAAGATATTTTTCAAAGAAATACCTCAGACGGTAGCTACGAACAGGTGAATGATACAGGTAGGTTTTCTTCTCTTGTTGCTTTAAAAACAGGTATAGGATATGATATCTCAATGATTAGTAACCTTCCTATTACAATAGCACTAACACATAATTTCTTTATTCAAACATCCTACTTTGATGTGAAGGCTTTTCCCATTATGCCTCAGTCAACGACGAATATTTTGTTAACCTATAAATTCAAAAGATCATGAATTACCTTTCTAGCTTTATTTTATGCACACTGTTAATATTTTCTTTTAGCTCATGTACTGAAGAGGAGGAGTTACGCACGGATGCCAATATAGATTGTTCAGCTGATTTCCAAGATCATCCAAATGCGAATAGATTTCAAAGTATTGTGGATGACTATGCGGCTGATGGTTTTGTAGGGATGACTGTTTTGATAGATCATCCTTCTGATGGACTTTGGATGGGTTCATCTGGCTTTGCAGACATTGAAGACAATATTAAAATGAATCCCTGTCATTTACATCATGTAGCTAGCCTTTATAAAACTTATATAGCAACTATAGTGATGCAATTAGTAGAAGAAAACAAACTCAACTTAGATGATAAATTATCGAATTATTTAGCGGCTGATATCACAGATAGACTGCCAAACGGTCATCTGATTAGTATCAAGAATTTATTACAACAGCGATCAGGTTTGCCAGATATTTTTGAGGCTGAGTTCATAACTGATTTTTTTAATACTCCGACCAAGCAATATTCGATTCAAGATCTATTAGAGTATATCTATGACAAGGAACCGCTATCCGATGTAGATACAGAGTTTAAGTATTCTGATGCAAATTTCTCACTGCTCAGCTTAGTAATCGAAGAAATTGAAGGAGACTTTATTCAAGAATTAAAAGACAGAATTTTTACACCTCTAGAATTGCATGACACGTATTTCTTAAATGACCAATCTGATGTGCCTACGGGTTTAGCCGATAGTTATTGGGAAAGGTTTAGTGACGGGAACATTGAAAATAATACAGACGTACAAATCGCTTTAGCAACTGGCCTAAGAGGTTCAGATGGTATTGTCAGCTCTGTCGATGATTTAAAAACATTTATCCAAGCTATTGCAAAGGGGGAATTAGTATCTGATATTGCTGCAATGACGGAGTTTATAGCTGTTCCCACTGAAGTGCAAGAAACAGAGGTAAATTCAGGCTATGGCATGGGCTTAATGCAAGTACAAATTAGTGGAGAAGTCTGGTATGGACATTTTGGAAACCATATTGGATCTGGAGCTATAATGCTGTATAATGCAGATAAGGATATTACAATGATAGCTTTGCAAAATACAGGAACGTTCTTTTCGGATAGTGTAAAGGGAAAATTTTTCTACCGACTGCTGGATGATCTGGAAGGTGTATTGTTTTAAATGATGAAAAAAGAGTTGTTGTATTTTAATTGTTTAAGATGCTACTTCTCTTTATACTTCACCTTCCATTCAAAGTCACAAGAAAAGTTATCGCGGTAGATGTGGAATAAATTGTGACCCGTATTAAAGAAGTAATCTAGGTCGTATTCTAGATTTTCTACTTCCGTGTAATTGCGCACACCTATTACTCGTATATATTTGGCATCTGGGAATTCAGATTCTGGTAAGCTGTACTCTAAGCGCATTAGTTCATTGAATTCTGAATGACAGGCCCTGACTTTTTCATTTGTAATCTTAGAGCCGTGTGACTTAGAATTCTCAGGAAAGGCAATAGGGTAGCGTCCCGCTCTATTTACGATGAAATTAAATGTTTTGTTGTTTTTACTTTCTATTTCAATGTCTGTAAGATTGTCATATTTAGTCTGATGGATTTTCTTATAATTTATATAAGTAAAACTATCGGCCGAATAGGTATCCGTATATGATAGACGCATAGTTACTTCAAAAAACTGCATGTATGCATGAGACATCGATTGGATCTCATAGCGGTACATTACAGTATTGCCAGTCTTAGTTGTTGTAGTGGAAATATAATTATCCTGCCTAGTGCAACTGCTAATTAGCATTATCAGAAATACAAAGCCAATTATAGACTGAGTCTTAATTCTCATAGAAATAAATTATTGACGTAAACCGGGATCTCTTTCTAAGAACTCATCATGCAATAGCGTATGTCTACTCTCCATAGGTACTTTGTATCCTCGGATAAACAAATGCTTAATCGTTGTTTTCATTTCAAAAGGATCTCCATCTGCTATAAATAAGTTTGCCACCTTGCCTTCTTCAATACTTCCATACTTATCCGCTAATCCAAAAATCTCAGCAGGGGTTAGAGTGATAGCACGTAATGCAGCTTCTTTGCCCATACCGTATGCTGCGGCAAAACCTGCATGGAAAGGAAGGTTTCTTACGTTTTCTGTTTCATCTGTTTTGATAGCCACCTTGACACCAGCTGCAAGCATTTTTCCAGCGTTGGTATAGGCCGCATCATATTTGTCAGAATCTCTAGCAGGATTTCTAAGGACAGGTCCAGTTATAACAGGAATCTTATACTTCACTAAAGAATCTGTTACCCGCCAGCCTTCGGCAACACCGGTGAAAATAGGGGCTATTTTATTTTTATTGCACCAAGCGATTGCCTGTAATATATCCGCTTTTTTATTTACCTCTACAAGTAACTTTTGCTTACCCTCTACGATAGTTCTGAGTGCTTCCATCTGTGGGTTATACGTCGCATCATTTTTTATTTTCACAAATTGTTGCGCACTTTTCCACACATCGTTTAGTTTTTTCATGGACTTCTCAGAATCCTTCTTTATATCTTCTTCTGATCTACGATCCCATCGTCCTCGTTTTCCTGTGCTTGGAAAATAGAGTACGGCTGTTTCAAAACCAGCAAACATTTGATCTGGTGTATAGCCATGCAAGTCAATAAGTGCAGCCTGCCCAGCAAACTTACCTCCAGAAGGAACTGCTAAAACTGTGGTGACTCCATTGACCCGAGTTACAGGAATAGAAACGGAGTTCGGATTGACAGCTGTAAGTGCTTTCATATGTGGTGTGAAATCTCCCATCTCTCTGTAATCTTGTGTAAGAGAAACCGAACCTACTTCTGATAAACCGAGACGCGTTCCGCCATCAATAAATCCTGGATAGATGGTCATACCATTACAGTCAATGCGCGTTGCGTCCCCAGGTACTCCAGATAGATTGCTGCCTACTCCCTTTATCATCCCATCCTGAATCAGCACGCTCCCGGTCTGCTGACCGTTCGCTACTGTTTCAATCGTCGCATTCTCTAATAGAAAAGTACCCTTCACTGATTTTTCTACCATCTGCGCTGTCGCCATATGGCAGAAAAAACAAAATATATATAAGCTGAATAATTTTTTCATTGGTCTTATTTGTGATTTTCCAAAAATAGTTGTTCGTACACGCCCTCCATACATCCATCTTCCTCATGATTATGGCTGTGTATCCCCGTCTCATAAAATGTTGGCATCGTCTCTTCTGGATCTATATCAATACGCATATCCACAGGATCCGTGTTAATGTCAAAGTACACATTCCCATCAATAATGGTATACTGCGGAATGGCATAAATAGAAAGTGGATGTGCATTAAAGATGGCTACATCTCCTTCCTTACCCTCCTCCAGAGAACCTACACGCTTATCAATTCCCAATTGGATAGCTGGATTTATTGTGATTAAGCGCAGCGCTTCATTATCAGTAAGACCTCCGTAGCGTTGCGTCTTCGCAGCCTCATGATATAAATGACGAATGAGTTCGCCCGAATCAGAGTTTATTGAAGTAACTACACCATTTTTCGTGAGTATTGCTGCATTGTAGGCAGTAGAGTAGTATACCTCAAATTTGTATGCCCACCAGTCAGAAAACACAGATGCTTGCGCACCAAAGGCAGCAAGTTCAGGAGCTACTTTAAATCCTTCGTTTACGTGTTGGAAACAGATTTTATTTACACCGTAATCTTCTAAGACATTCATCAACATCATGATTTCATCTGCACGATATGAATGGCAATGAATAATAATTTCACCATCTAAAATATCTTCTAGAGTTTCCATACGTAGGTTGTAGTCAGGAGCGGTTTTTATCTTTCCGCTTGCATAATTTGCCTTTGCTTCTTTGTACAATTTTGCAGCTGCAAACGAACGTCTGAATTCTTGCTCCATTCCCATCCTAGAACGCGGGGGAACATTGTTTCTTTCTCCATGTACGCGCATAGGGTTTTCTCCAAGAGCAAATTTTATTGTTCTAGGTGCACCATCCATGCGCAGTTCATCTGGATCGTAGGTTCCATATCTATGTTTAATTGTCTCGCACTGTCCACCAATTGCATTTGCTGATCCATGCATGGCATGAGAGATAGTCACACCACCTGCCAGCGCCTGGTAAATACCCACATCAAATGGATCTAAGGCATCGCCTACCCAAATTTCTGGGAGTACAGGATTCGTTGCTTCGTTCACTACATCCAGTGCGATATGCGAATGTGCATCAATGATGCCTGGCATAACATACATGCCTTTCGCATCAATGACACGTGTATTAGCAGCCTTCAATGCAGATCCTATTTTACTAATCTTACCATTCTTGATAAGGACGTCGGTATTTTCTTTTATCCCATCTGTTATTGTAAGTACCGTTCCATTCTTAATCAAAACATTTCCGTTTTGAGCAGAAAGGAAACTTGCAAAAAACAAACAGAAGCTACCTGCGATTATATGTCGTATTGTCATTGTTCTCATAATTAAAATTTTGATTTTGGTCCACTAATACGTGATCCGGTCATAGGGAAGCTTCCCATCTCACCTAAACTTACTGTGCCTTCATAGCTATCAGGATCAAAGTCCAAAGACATGGTCAGCGTCATGGCGCCTCCATCTGTATCTACATCTACTAAAAATGTAAGCGAGTTTCCCTCCCTAGAAATGTCATATGCGTCTTCTGCTTCATTAGGCTCGTCTGAACTAAAGATGCTGATTTTTAAGTCATCACCCGTTCCTGATATCACTGTTTTTCCTGTTTCTTCCCCGCCAAATATCACGGCCGTATAATCCCATGTGCCAGCGATATCCACAATCTCCCCATCCTTGGCTTTCTTCTTTTTCTTTTCTTCTTTCTTCTCGTACTCTATCTTTTCGCCTTCTACAAATACATAGCGAATACTTGACTTTTCGTCGAAGTAAGACTTGTCGGTAACAACAAGATTAGCTAGCTTTCCTCTTTCTACTGTTCCCACAAGATTGTCGACGCCAAGAGCTTTTGCTGCGTTTACAGTAAGTGCATTCAATGCTGCTTTTTCAGATAGACCATGTTCGACCATCTTAAGGATATTCGCTTTTGCATCCTTGGATTTAGAATTAATCATAGCAAAGGCAAAGGGAATATTATCTTTTTCAAATGCTGCAGCCTGACCAAGATAGCGATCTAAGCTTGCTTCTTTTTTCATTCTTAAAGCTTCTATTTCTGGATCCTTTTCTTCTTCCTCTTCTTTCATTTCTTCCTTCTCTTCATCCATGTCCATTTTCTTTTCTTTTTTAGAATCTGGATTCATTTCTTCTTTATCGGCGTCTTCTTTATTGTCTTTTTTTCTTTTGTCTTCTGGGAGATCAAGAGAGAGTAGAACAGGGTAGTTGCCCGCCTTTATTTTTTTGTTGGAATGGAATCCTTGTTTAACATCACTCAGTACCATATCAAATCCCAAATCTTTTTGCAAAGAGATTGCGCGTGCAATTGTTTTATGTTTAGGTGTTACAAAGAAGACAGGAATCTCTTTTTTAACAACAGGAATTAATGCTTCTTCTGCCTTACTAATCTTAGGTCTTGGCATTCCTGCTGGACTTGTTTTGAACTTACTCATCTGACCGCTTTTACGTTTAGCATTTTTATAGTATTCTTTCCATTTTGCAATGACGCCTATAAAGGTAGCGGGAGAAATTCCCGAAGCGGGCGTAAACTGTGCGAACAAAGAATTATTTTCTTTAAGAAAAACATCCTTATCGGGATCACTAGAAAGCAGAACTACAGAGCCGTAACCTGGCATCATCTTTCCCCTGGGCACGACATGCGATACTGCAAAGCCAGCCTTTTGCATTTCGCTAATACTTTTATCCTTCGCTGAAAAACTAGCGCGCACCTCTGTTCCAGGAGTGATACCAGCCATTTCGTCAGAAACAAGACCTGGGAATTTAACCTTAGGCCGTTCTTTTTTCTCGTCGGATTTAGCAACGCCCGTATGCGAGAGTGCATCTACGAAGGCTGCGTAGACAAACATAGAATCTGCTTTTATTATTTCTGCATAGGCAGGCGCTTGGACAGAAGGACCTACCTGTTTTATGATGCCGTCTTCAATAAGGATGGAACCCTTCTGTATGACTCGATCTGCTGTTTGGTATATCGTTGCATTTTCTAAAACATAGGTACTGGTAACCTGAGGAATTTTGTCGTAATCTACCTGCGCATTGACCGAACTTAAAAAGCTCAAAAGGAATATTAGGATGGGTAATTTTTTCTTACACATATATTAGAAGTTAGAGGTCTAAAATAGTCTTTTTAATGGGAATAGATAGTAGGAACTGGCTTAAAAACATTTCATTAACAGCTCCTTTGTTCGCCTTTGGCGAAGGCGGTCACCGTGTCGCAGTATTACGGCCTGTCAGCGTTCCTTGGAAGGCAGGTTTCATGGATGTAGTTAACTTACTGTTCGGACGGATTTGGAAGTGATATGGTCTAAGGCGACAAAAGGACAAAACTGTAGAGAGCTACTATTTTAATTAAGTTTTGGGCGTACCCCAGGTGCTACCTGGGTCGGGTCATTCAGGGGTTCCGTCCCCACAATTCTTGTGGCGACAGCCTGCTGCCTGCCTGCGTGCGCAGGCAGGCAGGGCTCCCTTACTACCCCTTACGCGGAAGACACGAAGTGCCTTTTCGAAGAGTCGAATGGAACAACGTAGATTATAAACTTGCAAATAAATGTGTCCAGCTTACAAAAATGTAGTATCCTGGTAATCAAACTGGTTTGGATAGTCTGTATTATAGTGTAGACCTCTACTTTCTCGGCGCATCTGAGCGGCACTTGTAACTAGATACGCGATTGTTATAAGATTACGCAACTCACTGAGTTGGGGAGATATTTTGGATGTAGTATACAGGGCTTCGGTTTCCTGATAGAGTAGGAACAAGCGATCCATGGCGCGTTTTAGTCGGACATTCGTGCGTACGATGCCTACGTAATTACTCATGATCTCTTTCAGTTCTTTCCAGCTTTGGGTAATCAAAACCATTTCCTTAGGTTCAGTAGTTCCTTTGGCATTCCAGTGGGGTATATTTTCCTGTATGCTATATGTATCAATTTCTTCTGCGATTGCATTAGCCGATCTATAGCCAAACACAAAGCCTTCAAGGAGTGAGTTAGAGGCAAGTCTATTTGCACCATGAAGTCCTGAGTTAGTACATTCGCCTGCAGCAAAAAGTCTAGATATAGAGGTGCGTCCCATAGCGTCGGTAAGTATGCCGCCGCACATGTAATGACAGGCAGGTAGAACGGGAATCATGTCTTTAAAAATATCAATGCCTATGGATTTGCACTTTTCGTAAATGTTTGGGAAATGCTCAATAAATTCATTTTGGTCTAGATGTCTGCAATCCAAACTCACATGGTCTACACCGCGCGTTTTAATTTCATTATCAATGGCACGTGCTACGATATCTCTGGGTGCAAGCGAAAGACGCTCGTCATACTTATGCATGAATTCTTCTCCCTCATTTGTTTTAAGGATTCCTCCAAATCCGCGCACAGCTTCTGAGATCAGAAAATCTGGATTTTCACCTGCGGGGTTAAAGAGCGCGGTGGGATGGAACTGCACAAACTCCATATTTGCTAGTCTGCATTTTGCGCGATAGGCCATTGCCATACCATCGCCAGTAGCAATCATAGGGTTGGTTGTAGCTCTATAGATTTGCCCAGCACCTCCAGTACAAAGGACTGTTGTTTTAGCAAGGAACTCTTCTATTTCCTTGGTCTGCTTGTTAAGAGCATATGCTCCATAACAGGCGATGTCAGGAGTAAGTCTTGTCAAGTTTCTTCCAAGGTGGTGTTGGGTCATTATATCGAGCGCGAAAAAATGTTCTAGTGTTGTTATGTTTGAAAAGCTAGCTGCCTTCTTAATCAATGCGCGCTGAATTTCCCATCCGGTTATGTCTTTATAGTGTAGGATACGGTGCGTGGAATGACCGCCTTCTATACCTAAATCATAACTACCATCTTCCTCTTTGTCAAAGCGTGCTCCCCAGTCAATAATTTCTTGTACACGGATAGGACCCTCTTCTATGACGATGCGTACAATCTCTTCATTGCAAAGGCCATCCCCGGCGTCCAAGGTATCTGCAATATGTTTTTCATAGTTGTCCGTTTCATTATTCCAAACGGCAGCAATACCTCCCTGCGCCCATCGTGTATTACTTTCTTCTTTTGCACTTTTAGTAAGTATGGTGATTTGGATATCGGGCCTAAGTTCTGCTAAACGAATCGCTGTAGACAAACCGGCAACACCTCCTCCTAATATCAATACATCTGACTTGTGCATACGAGCTGAATAATGTTAAGGGTGTAAATTACAACTCAGGTGGTATTTCTTGAAAATATTTAGGTATTATTAGCGACTATTATGAAAGTATTAATCATAGAACCATTTTATACAGGTAGCCATAAGCAATGGTTAGATGGATTAGTGGAACACGTGGATCTAGATTTTACAACCATCACTCTGCCTGGTAAGCTGTGGAAGTGGCGTGCAGAAGCTTCTGCCTACAGGATTGCAGAAAAGTATCTTACCTTGAATCAGGAGTTTGATCGCATTCTGTTCTCAGGTTTTTTTAATCTGGCACTTTTTACATCCTTTGTTAGAAAGGAAAGATCAAGTCTTCCGCCATGCTATATGTATATGCATGAAAATCAAATTTCGTATCCCTGGTCTGGAACAGATCCTGATCCAGCCCTGCGTCGTGATCAGCATTATGGTTTTATTGATTTAATGAATTGCTTGCTTGCAGATAAGGTGTTTTTTAATTCGGAATTTCATAGAACAGGTTTTCTCAAAGCACTACCTGGATTTTCTAATCAGTTTCCTGAAGATTATTTTTCAGATAGTACAGCTGAGATAGAAAGAAAATCATCCGTGTTGCCTATTGGCTTAGAATTGGAGAAGCTGCGAGTAAGTGAAAAGCAAGCGAATGCGGTCCCAGTTCTCTTATGGAATCATAGATGGGAATACGACAAAAATCCTGAATTGTTTTTTGAAAGCTTATTTCAATTAAAGGAGGAGGGAGAAAAATTTAATCTTATCGTCTTGGGTGAACGCTACAAGAATGCGCCTAAGGTCTTTGATCAGGTGCAGAAGAAATTAAAAGAAGAATTGTTACACTTTGGATATACTAAGAACTATAGTGATTATTCTGCCTTATTGCAGAAAGCAGATATTTTACCAGTGACCAGCAAACATGACTTTTTTGGGATCTCTGTTGTGGAAGCGATTGCAGCATCTTGTATCCCACTCTTGCCTAATCATCTTGCCTATCCCGAACATATATCTATAAACAAGTATCCGAATCTTTTTTATCAGAATGAAGAAGAATTTTTGCCTGCCTTACAAAGACTCTTATCGGAATACAAGGAATACCATGGCTTAGATGCCGAGCTTATGAAGTATGATTGGCAATCTTTAGGATCCGTGTATAAGGAGGCTTTACTTGCCTAAGCTGAGCAGATAAAACATTCTTTTTTGAACAAGAGATTTGTAAATTGTGTTCAATTATAAATGGCTAAGATATCCCTCAACGATATAAAGAAACCTATTGACAATGAGCTCAAGGAATTTGAATCTCATTTCAAAAAATCTGTAGAGAGCACCGTTCCTCTACTAGATAAGATTATGCATTATATCGTTCAAAGGAAGGGTAAACAAGTACGTCCTATGCTTGTTTTTCTCTCAGCTAAGCTTTTTGGCGATGTAGACAAGGCAACGCATGATGCAGCCTCATTAGTAGAACTACTGCATACCGCTTCTTTAGTACATGATGATGTTATCGATGATTCGAACGAACGACGTGGTTTTTTCTCTATTAATGCTTTGTGGAAAAATAAGATAGCCGTTATAGTAGGTGATTATCTGTTATCCAAGGGTTTGCTTTTGGCCTTAGAAAACGAACGATATACTCTCTTGCAAATAGTTTCCAAGGCGGTAAAGGAATTAGCAGAAGGGGAGTTGTTGCAAATGGAAAAGGCTAGAAAGTTAGATATAAAGGAAGATATCTATTATGATATCATCAGGGGAAAAACAGCTTCCTTAATAAAGGCAGCTTGTAAGGCGGGCGCAGCATCGATTACGCAGGATGAAGAGCATCTAGAAAAGATAGGCGAATTTGGAGAACAGATAGGGATGGCCTTTCAGTTGAAAGATGATCTCTTTGATTTTGGAGATGATGTCATAGGCAAGCCAAAGGGAATAGACATTAAGGAAAAGAAGATGACCCTACCTCTTATCTATGCACTTTCTAAGGCAGATGAAAAAACGAAGAAGAAGTTTTTAAATTACATAAAGCGCGATAGTGAGAATCCGCGCAAGGTAAAAGAAATAATCACCTATGTGCGAGGGAGTGGAGGTATGGAGTATGCCCACGAAAAGATGATGGAGTTTAGAAAGAGGGCAGAAGATATTCTAAGCACACTTCCAGAAAATGAAGCAAGAGCGTCTCTCTTTCAGTTAGTAGCCTTCGTTACTGAGCGCAAAAAGTAATTACACCAATCAGTTCTAATTTATCAGCTATTTCTTAGAATTAATGTAATTTCAAAAGAAATAAAAATACACTGTGAGATATATCTGTTTAATACTTATTATCATCACAACTTCCTGTAAAAGCTCCAAAATTTCAAATAAGAGTTCTGGGAATGCTTCGCATACTGTACCTGCTGGTTGTGGGGTTGATTGTATGGCTCAGAATGAATTGCTCAAAAGTTTTGAAAATATTTTCTACACTAAGATTGACAGTTCCCAATTGCAAATAGGCATCAACTTTTTTATTGTTAATCGAGAAATAGAATCCCAGCTCCCAACCATTCAGACAAATCTCTTGGAGTTAAATAGTTTATTTGAAGGAAGTATTGAGTTTAGAAAGCATAAGGTGATACGCTTAGAAAGCAAATACAAATTACCTACTGTCTATCAAGATTATTTAGATGGGGGTCAGCTCTTTGACGAACTTTCTAGAGAAGTTGCAGAATTGGGTTACATCAATGTCTTTGTAATGGAAACCTTAGAAGAAACACCAGGTCGCAAACTGCATGGATTTACACCTCTATATAATGACTACCATGAAGGCTATGCAAAGGTAGCTCCAGAGATGGATAGATTGATGGTGTCGTTTGAAGGATTAGAATTTAAATACTCCTTGTACCATGAGTTGGGGCATTACTTTAGTTTAGCCCACCCTTGGGAGTTATCTGAAGCACAAAAGCTGGTCTTAGGACTTCAGGATCCACAGGAAGAATGTGTGAATCATATGAATTACAATTGTTTTGTGAATAAATTTACGCAACAGCAACTCATTCAGATGAAAGCCTTTGCGAATAGATATAGGTCTTATTTAGGGATACGAGGTGCGGATTAATTTTAAGTAAATTATTTTTAAGAATTACACCACCCGGTACAACATCACAGCTGCAAAAATAATCAAACCAACTCCTGCTGACTGACTTATAATTACGAGATGTTTATACTCTAATTTATTCCGAATAAGTTTAGCAAGAAATACCTTGAAGCTATCGGAAATAATTATCATAAACATAATAGTGAAAAGCAAAATGCTTAGGTCCTGATTGCTTGTTTTTCTACCTATCATATAGGTAGAAAGTACACTCAGCCAGAATATAAAAGTGAATGGATTTATCGTATTTATTAAAAAACCTTTGGTGAAGAAGGTAGCAAAACTTTTTACAGATAGCATTTCTTTGGCTTCGCTTAATACAGGTTTTTTAATCAAAAGCATGACACCAAAAACAAAAAGAACTAGAGCGCCTGAAAGTCCCATCCAAAATTGAAAACTTTCTCCATTTACTACCTGATTTATTTTTCCAATAGTGAGCAGACAAGCACCCAAGATAAGTATATCACTAATCCAAACTCCAAACCCTACTGTTAATCCTGCCAGCGCTCCTTTTTCAATAGAAGCTTGGGTTAGGGTAACAAAGATAGGGCCCATCGAAATGGCTAAGAAGAGACCTAATAATATACCTTCAATAATAAATTCCATCAATGTGTAATTGTTGCAATTAAACTGCGCTGTCTGGCTCGATTTCTAAATTCACATAAATAAATTCCTTGCCAGGTTCCTAGGGCCAAATGGTGTCCTATAATTGGAATACTGATAGAAAACCCTACCATGCTTGCTTTAACATGTGCTGGCATATCGTCCGGTCCTTCCACAGTGTGTTTAAGGAAGGGCATATTTTCAGGCACTATTTTATTGAAGAAAGATTCAAAGTCAACTAATACATCTGGATCAGCATTTTCATTAATAGTAATACCTGCAGAGGTGTGTTTAATGAACAAATGAAATATACCTTTCTCCGGTAGATTAATTTGCGATAAAACCTCTTGCGTAATAATATGAAAGCCACGGGGCTTGGGACTTAGCTGTATTTCTGTATGTTCAGTCATGTACGTAGTCCCGAAGATAATTAAAATTCAGGCTACCAAGATTTATTGCCTGCAAGTTTAGCTCCTAACCAACCCATAGGTAAATATGCCAAGCCTAAATCTAGTGTTGAAAACCAGGTAGGTGAGGGCACCATCATGATCATGGCGATACCACCTAAAAGAAAAAAGGCACCAATCACTAAGGCAATTGGCAATTTATATGTCGCTGCAGTTCTAGCAGCAATAAAAGCTCCAGCTAATGTTCCCAGTGCATGACCTAAAAATGGAAAAATGAAATGCTTAAATTGAAATAGATGCACATTGTCTTTTAAAGAGTTGACATCATTTACATCTACGCCATCAGGCGCGGGAATGATGGAAGAGCCTATAGTTATAAGACTGTAGTTTACTACCATCCCTACAAGGATGCCAGCTATCACTGCGAGTATGTTTTTAAAAATTGGATCCATAATGCTTTTTGTTATCTAATAAAGATAAATAAGCAAAAAACATTCACAAAAAAAAATAGGAATGACTGAGAAAGTCATTCCTTTAAACACCCTTTTATAATAAATAGAATTCTAATTTAAATTGCGTTCTTGATTCTGTTGTAGTCAATGAAGTAAACTATGCGCAAAGACAAACTGTTGTTTTGTGGAAGATCACCTAGTTGACTCAAACTATTTCTATAATTGAAATCTCTGTAATCCACATTTTCGTCGGAATCAAAACCCAGTATATTGTTTTTCCATACAAAGAAGATATCACTTCCTGGGGCAAAACGCCATTTGTACACTAAATCTAGCGACAATGAATTAAAGCTAAAATCATTAAACGTTTGATAATCTGTGTTACCTAGAAAGCCGTCCTCCATAAGTTGATGGAAAGAATCATATTGTACCTTTGACCAATAATGTCTTACGCGCAGATCTATTCCCTGCGTTGCATTAAAGCTATAGGTTCCACCCATTATGTTCGTAACTGTTGTAACATCACGTCTTCCAAAAATAATTTCATCGTCACTGATGTAATCAACAAATCCTCTTCGATTTAATGAATTGTCATAGCTTGTATAAAGACTAAAAGTAAATCTATCACTAAATCTATATCTTGGTCCTAAACCTATTTGATAGGAATACATGCCTTCTTGTTCTGCCTTTGAATAGAATCCAAATAGATACATTTGGAAGGGCTTACGCCAATCAGAATTTATATTTGTTCCAATGTTAACGTTAGAGATGCGCTTAAATACCTTTCCATCTACTCGTGGTTCAAAAAAGTCATTAGATTCGGGATTTAGATTTGCAAACATATTAAAGCTCCAGAAATTCTTGGCCTGTCCCCAGAATCCTACATTGAAGTAGTTGCCTATAAAACTTTCTGGTTCGTATAGACGTCTTTGTGCTGCATTAAACCAGGATTGAAACTGATTAAAAAACCAAAGCCCATCAAATTTTTTGTAGTTGAGATAAACATCAAAATCTCTGAAATTATTATTTCTCTGGAAGCCTAGATCATTTTGATTATAGTCTTTACTTACCTGACTAAATCCTGCACCTAAATTTATATTACCTGACAATTTATCAATTCCAAAATACGTGTTATGGCCAATTACGTTTTCACCATCTTTATTAATAATCTGAGAAAGGCGATTATTGCCATCTATTCCCCAAGATTGAGAAGAATTTTTTAAGCTAAAGGTGAGAGCACTCACATTGGCATTATGGTACTCGTCGCTATTTCTCCATACGTTCGTATTGCTAAAAGAGATGGAAGAGTTATTACGGAGGTTTTGATCTACAACAAACACATTATAATTTGTAAGTGGTGCAGTAAGGAATTCTCTTACATCATCTGACGCCACATCTTTTATGGTAGCATGCGTGGCTGCACTTACCGCATTGAAAATTCCAATACCTGTTCCTTTAGAAGTACGTCCAGATATTTTTGTAGCATTATACAGTTGTGAATTTTGTGGGTTTGTAGCTAATTCTTCATTGTCGAGCATATGGTCATAGACCTTGTATTGCCCGATTGGGTTTCCACCAACACGCCGAGAATAGAACAAACCAGCTTTGTCAAATAATTCTGTTCCTTCTGTAAAAAACTGACGCTGCTCATTAAACTGCACCTCAAAGGGAGTCAGATTTAAAATTTGGTCATCAGACTGTACCTGCCCAAAGTCCGGTATTAATGTCATGTCTAAGGTAAAGGCATCATTGATTCCATATTTAACATCCATACCACCATTATAGGAATAGCCACTACTATTCACCGGGTCTCTACTTGCATCACGTGAATGTTGAAAGTAGGTGGACGCATAGGGTGAAAAAGAAAGTCGTAATGGTGGCTTGATATCTACAATACCATCTAATTGACCAATGCAGTTTAAAAAAGGTGCGTCTCGGGTTAAATCCATTTCAGCCCATGATACTTGGGACCCATCTGCGTTTCTTCTACGCGTAAAGTTAATTTTCCATTCTTGTACTTTTTTCTTGGGAAAACGTATAGCAGAGTAGGGGATTTCTATCTCTACATACCAAGATGTTTTGTCTATGTGCACAGCACTATTCCAAACGGCATCCCAGTTTGTATCCTCGTTGTAAGCGGATATTCTTGCATCAAACTGTACGCCTGTAGCTCCCACTAGAAATTCATAGCCTTCTGTGGCATTCCCATACGTATCCATAATCACTCCAAAGAAATCTGTATTCCCAAAATTATCTCTTTCCGTAAGTTGGGTCATAATACTATCTCTACTCACATCTTTCATGTATCCAGAGATGTACATTGCTTGATCATCGTATAAAACTTTTACCTCTGTATGTACGGTTAGCTCTCCTGGGGTAGGTCTGAATCGCATGAAATCACTGATTGTTTCAGCTGTTTCCCAGGCTTCTTCATCAAGTATACCATCTATGGAGATTGCTGCATCGGTTCGAGTGGCTGTAACCGATTTTTGAGAAAATCCATGATTGCAAAGCTGTACTAATACGAATACTAAAAGTAAGCGTTTCATTTCGTTTATATTGAATGGTTAGTAAAGTCTATATAAAGATAGTTCTCAGGTCTCGTTCTTATCAAATAATTCGACCAAGTCGTTCTAATCTTCTATCTAAAGACAATGCATTTTTTCGGAAGTTGCATCTCTTTCATATTTTATTTTGCTCGGATATAAATATCCTCATATCGTGTGCTCAAATTAAATGCAACACCACCACCATTTAGATTGGCATTTATCTTTTTGGTGTCCTGCTCATTCTGATTTCTATTGATATTCTTGTTTAATACATTTATGTTCAGATCTGAGTATAAAGATCCGTTATTCATGACCACGTTCATGTTTGCCTTTGTGTTGCTTGGCATGGTAATATCAATGTATCCATATACAGAGGCAACTGTTACAGGGTTGGATTGACTCACCTGAGAAAAGATGACATCTATATCTCCGTGAACACTCTTTACTGACATTGGTCCTGTTACATCTTTTAGCATAATATCATTATGGGTAACATTGAGTTCTATCTCACCATCCACATTGGAAATATTTATATCATCTCCACCATTACTTGTGTATTCCATGAGAATGTTCATTTTCTTTGGTACGCGGATAGTATATTCATCCTGACAACCACAGCAATCATCATTAGAAATTTCACGCACGGTAACACTTGTACCATCTTCTATTACTGAAAGACCAATTCCTGAATTGTCTTCTAGGCCTCCTACGTTATAGGCTTTTAGTCCCTGCGCTCTGGAGTTTTCTTCTTCATCTCTGTCTACATTGATGAAGACAATCTTGTTGCCATCATAGCCTTCAATGCTAACATCACTTAGGCTGAGGACCTTTAAGGTTCCCGAACTTTTATTGACCTCATACTGGCTTTGAGCAGTTATTAAAAATGGAGCGAGTGTTAATAATAATGTGATTGTAAATATGTTAAGTTTCATAGTAAAAAAATTAAATCGTTTTTAGTTTAAATATGCCGACCTCGGCCTCGTCCTTTACAAAATTTAAGTGCGAATTACTCTTAGCAATTTTTTCTAAAGGTTCTAGAGCTTTCTTTTCTTTAATACTTGCGAGTATATTTATTACTTCTATCGTGACCATAGGGTCATTTGATTTTTCTAGGGTATAAATCAATGCGTCAACTACCTTGTCATTACTGGAAAACTTCTTCAAAGCATTCGCTGCAGCAAGGCGTACATTACCGCTCTCATCTGTGTGCATGGTTTCTATTAAGGCATCTATAATTTTATCATCTGCATCCTCCATATTATAGCCAATGTTTACCGCTTTGATACGTTGACTAGTAGATGGTTCGTCTAGCATGGCTATCATTTGTGCCTCCGTAAACTGTCCTTCTTCTGCAATTGTTTCTATTGTGTTTTTATTTCCAATATTTTGACCTACAAAATACCCTGCTACAAGAAGCAAGGCTGCAGCTGCGGCATATTTCATCAAAAATTGAGGATTAAACAGGATACTTTTCCCCTTTTTTGCACTTTGTATTGCCTCTTCCTCTTGAGCAAGTAAGCTGTCAAAATTGCTTTTTAGCTTAGAGCTTGGTGTACACTGTGGTGCATTCTCCATCAGAGTCACCATGTGCTTAAGTTCTAAATATTCCGCTTTAAGAGCAGAAGATTCAGCAATCGCCTGCTCCACCTTTCTGTGCTCTTCTGCACTGAGATTCTTATCAATAAAGTCTATTAATTGTGTATTTAGTTCGCTCATACACTTAATTGTTCAAGTTTATAATATTGTTTGCGTAAAGACTTGATGGCACGATGTGCTTTAATCTTCACATTATTTTCTGTGATATCTAATATTGCACCTATCTCCTTATATTTCATCCCCTGGTAACGTTTCAGGACGAGGATTTCTTTGTACTCTGGTTTTATCATGCTCATAGCCTTATCTAATATGTCGTACTGTTCTGTATTCCCACAATAGCCTTCATCTTCTTTGTCCATACTAGCAACCTCTATTTCCTCAGAAACCTTTATTTTATTCAGTCTATAATTGTCCACATTTACATTTCTTGCGATTCTAAATATCCAGGGAGCAAAGGCATTTTTATTTTTGAATGTCCTTCTGTGTTTTATAATTTTTTCAAATACATTCTGCGTCAAATCCTCACTCAATGCCTTATTATAATTCATTTTATAGAAGTAGTTATACAGCCGTAGATGGTACCTATCAAAGAGAATTGATAGTTGCTTGATATCCCCCTGGGCTACTAATTCCATTACTTGTTCGTCGTTCAGCATCGAGTTCTTGTCAATAGATATAATAATTACTAAGAATTTACGAAAAGGTTACAGTAGATCGTGCGAAAATCAGAACATATTGCCCTCTTTGCTATAAAGAGCCCTTGAATTCATCTCGTTTTCTATTCATTTCTTGCACTGCTTCTTCAATTCCCTTGGGTGTCAGAGGATACATGGGGACGAGCTCCCCTAAAAATTGAATAGTCATAGTAAAATGCCAATGTCGTTTAGGTTCAGGGTTTAACCAAGCAATTTTTTTGAACTTCTTTGTAAGTGCTTTATAGCTTTCGACGCTGGTTCTGTTAATTTCATAGCTAGCCATAGAAGCATCTCCAATTATAAAAATTCTATAATTAGGATCTTTTTTAAGGAGGCGTTCTATCGTGAAGGATTTCGTGCGTCGGCTATCACTATACACTACATCATAGATTGTATTGTGGAAGTAGTATGTTTCTAGATCATGGGCAAATCTAGTTTTCATTTTTTTAAAAAGATTTTGAACAGTATATACATATGGACTCATGGAATAACCACCATTATCGATCAATAACATGACCTGTAATTTTTGATTTTTCTCACTGACGAGTTCAGGAATGAATAATCCCCCACGTTGTAGTCCTTTCTTTATCGTTTTTTTAATATCTAAATGTTCGTGCGCACTCTCTTCAATAATACCCTTCAGAGATGCAAGAGCAGCATCTACATTGTTGTCGTTGACTATCATGTCTCTGTCCACAGGAAAGAACCGACGATCATTAAGAATCTTTCTTGCCATCTTACCACCTCCTGTACCTCCAATGCGTAGACCGTCTTTGGCTGCACCTCCGTGACCAAAAGGGCTGATGCCTCCAGTTCCTATCCATCGACTACCGCCAGAATGTTTTCCACGTTGTTGCTTAGCAATTTCTTCTAATCGTTTTAGCAAGTCTTCTAAACTCATGCCAGAGTAATCTGCCATTTTTTCTAAAAGCCTGCGTTGCTCTTCCAGCTGATCGGAAATGTTATCAGAATCTTCTACTTCATTGTCATTGTCAATAAGCTCTTTGCCATTTATTATTTCTTTGATGTCGTAGCTTGTAAGATGGACTTCACTTAAAAATTCGTTGACGAGTTTGTCCGCATCAAAGTCCCTATCTTGAATTGCTTCAAATCTATCTTCACGCCATTTTTTAAAGGTCTCAGATCTAAGGATTGCATCATCCAAACGTTCTCCACCTTCAATCTCGATATTTAAAAAATAATCATAATAGGCTTTCGTAAAAGGACCTAGGGTATCAGGATCTTTTACAACTATACCCTTGAGTACATTATATACATCCCCCAAGGTTTTTATCAAACCACGGTGCATTGCTTTGTTGAGCAATAGGAGAGTACGTACATCTGTATGTACACCATGTTCTCTAAACCGTTGGGGTAAGGTTTCAAACATCTTAGTTACTAGTTGATCGTTTTTGAAAATCAGCCGAATTCTTGAAGATTGCTTGTTGTACACGTTCAAGATCTGTCTGAGTTTTTATCAAAGAACCTAGGCCTTCCAGTCTTTGTATTTTTTCGATCGCTTCAGTAGTACTAAATGTCTTAATATACTTCAACCAATTTAGAATTTCTCTCGTTGTAGGAGAACGCTCCAAACCTAATTTTCTTAAATGATAAAAAATGTCAATGGCAACATCAATGACCTTATCATCCATTGCTAAATCGTGCTTTGCAATAATTTGGCGCATCATGTCTGGTTCAGGAAAATGGATGTAGTGATAAATACATCTTCCTTTAAAAGCAGTTGGTAGTTCTTGTTCGCGATTGGAGGTGATAATAATGGCAGGCATATTTTCTTCACTTACTTCAATCACTTCACCTGATTCTGGCATTACAAATTTTCTGTGGCTTAAAGCATACAATAAGTCATTTGGGAATTCTCTGGGTGCCTTATCAATTTCGTCAATAAGTAAAACGGAATTGGGTGTGCTAAATGCGTTTGCTGCAGGACCTTTGATGACATAGTCTTTTAAGGATTCTGTATCCCTTCCACCTGTACTCATTTTACTATCCAATCCTTTTTCTTCTCTCTGTGCATTTAAAATCTCCACCTGGGAATCACGTAAATATTTTACATGATCGAATCGAGCTACAAAGGAGTCTATATTACTTTTGGAGCCCACAGGATATACAAACAGCTCCTGTGCATTACTAGCAGCATATTGTATAGGTAATTCTGTTTTTCCAGTCCCTGGTTCTCCTTCAATTAGTAGGGGCATGCCTAGTACACGTGCCATGTGGAATGCCTGTGCTAATTGCGGATCGCATAGATATTTATCGGAGCCACTCCAAAAATCTGTTTTCGCCATGATATCTTTTATTTCAAAGATAACAACTGTACTTATCTAATGTTGTAAGATTAGAAGATATGTTCTAATATGTCATGTACTGGTAAGCGCTTTCATATGTGCCATGGCTTTCTATATGTTCTACTAAATTGAGAAAAAGTGTATGTTGAGAAATAGTAGCACTATCACCAATAATAACCAATTTCATCCGTGCTCTTGTCATAGCAACATTTAATCGTCTGTAGTCAGCGAGGAAACCAATTTCACCTATATCATTTGATCGGACTAGGCTAATGTAAATTATATCCTTTTCTTGCCCTTGGAAGCCGTCTATTGAATTTACTTCTATGTCTTTTCCCATAAATATTTCATCTGCTGCAATACTATCCCTTAGGAATTTTACCTGTGCGGAGTATGGGCTAATTATACCAATAGATTTATTTTCATATTTTTCCTCATGCTGAATAAAGTGTTCGCGTAGAATGAAATATTCACCCTCATTCCATTTCGATAAGGTTTCCGTATGTATTGTTTCTTCAAAGCCTGCACCACTGGTGTCAATAAAGGTGATGACTTCGTCGTCTTGCGCTAAACTGCGTTGGGCGACTGAGGCATCTGATTTTAAATTACCAGCATAGAATTGTGTGTTTGAAAAATGCAAAATATCATCATGCATACGATATTGCATTTGAAGTATCGAACTATGCGCAATGGTATCTGCCATTCTATCCAATAAGGTTTCTTCAAAGCCTATTTCTTTTGCTTTCTTACTCATGATAGTAGGTGGCAATTGAAAATGATCTCCTGCAAGAACAACACGTTTTGCTTTTAGAATAGCATTCCAACATTCTGCTTCTAAAGCCTGACTTGCTTCGTCAATGATGAGTGTGTCAAATCGTAGGTCTTGAATTTCTTTGTTAGCCGCACTTATGAGGGTGGTACATACCACCTGAGATTTTGACAAGATGGATTCTAATAATTTATTTTCTAATTCTTTTGCCCATTTCCTTAAATCTCTCGCTTCGTTCATGAGGAACTTACGCTCCCTGCGTTCCTGCTCTCCAAAGTTTCTTTTAAACTTCTTTGCTTTCTTTTGTGCATCTTCTGATGCAATCTTGACTTTTTTAATATGCTGCCATTCATCGGAATCTGCAGCTTTATTTGCCAAGCTGAGATGTGCTGTTTCATCACCCATGCGACTTACATTTCCTACGCGTACAACTTCTATATTGTGCTTTGCAATTTCTCTAGCCAATAAATCGGTTGCATTATTACTTGGGGCGCAGACTAGAAGTCGTTTTTCAAATCGTAGTAAAATGCGCACAAGTTGTACTAGCGTAGTAGTTTTTCCTGTACCTGGTGGTCCATGGATAATGCTCAAATCTTTTGCTTGCACTGCTTTTTTTAAAGCCTCTCTCTGTTTGCTGTTTATTGGAAGTTGATCCAAGTCAGAAATGAGTCGATCTTCAAATATTTCTGGAAAATTTTGTTTTTTACGGATACCCTCTCGCAGCTGCACGATGTGCTCTTCTTCAGATTTCATGAGTTGGTGTATAGCACTACGCATGACTTTATAGGAACGTTCATCATAGGAAAGTTCAATGGTAACATTGCCATGTAAAAAATCGCTGTCTCTTAGAATGGTATCATTAGAGAATATGATGCTGATTTTGTCTCTACGAATGAACGAAATAATGCCCTTGTAGGCCCTGTCTTCCTGACCTGATAAATAAGCCACACAGCCTGCTCCCGTTTTGAGTTTATGTCGATCTTTTTTTCTTTCCCTTCGTAAGAATTGCACTTCCGCGTGTTCACCAATAGTATAATAAGATTTGGACACATCACAGGGTGACCAACAAATACCAGATTCTATTCTTTCTTTTAGGGATTTGGCAGAAGCTAAGGACTTGTAGTAAGTTTCTTCATGTGCGCGTTCATGCTCTATGGCATCTAATATATTTGTATACCTATCTTTCTCCTCTGACATGTAGAACAAAGGTAATTATTTCTCTAATCTATTATGGATAAGACTCTAGGTCTAAGGCCGCTATCCTGCAACATTTACTTTAAAAATATAACCAACAAGTGCTGTCAACGCCATGGCAACTGTTCCCCAAAATGCAATACGTGCTGCTGCTCTTGGGACATTCGAACCGCCTGCTTTAGCAGAGATGGAACCGAGGAATAGCAAGAAAAGAAGTGCGAAGAAATATTGGTAGTATTCCATTTGTTTCATTGGTGCAAAAAGAGAAACTAAAAATGGGAGTCCACCACCAACTAGGAATGCAAGTCCAGATGCAACTGCTGCCTGTAGCGGACGAGCTTGTGTAAACTCTGTTATTCCTAATTCTTCTCGCGCATGTGTCTCTAGGGCATTATGTTCTGTGAGTTGAACGGCTACCTTATGCGCCGTTTCTTGATCAAGCCCACGAGAAAGATAGATGTCTACCAATTCTTGTAATTCTAGCTCTGGCATTTCTTCCAACTCTCGTTTTTCTCGTTCTAAATCAGCGGCTTCACTATCTGCTTGTGAGCTCACAGAAACATATTCACCAGCTGCCATAGAAAGGGCTCCTGCAACTAAGCCTGCAAGAGAAGCGAGTACAACTGGATTTCTAAGATCAGAGGCAGCAGCAACTCCAATAGCGATACTAGCAGTGGATAAAATACCATCATTGGCACCTAGAACAGCTGCTCGTAGCCAAGTACTTCTGTTAATATAGTGATCTTCTTTTTCCATGTCTAAGATTAAAGATAGTCATTCCAATTTAGGAACTACAACTTAACATTGAGCAGCCCACCTTGTGCCTTGCCCATTCTGGCCGCTTACTAAACCACTTGTGATGTTCCGTCTGCTCATCATAGGGTTGCTTGAGAATACTATGTATTTCTTGTATGAGCTCGTAATCTCCTTCATCAGCTTTGTCAATGATCAGCTGTGCCATGTAGTTTCTCAAAACGTATTTTGGGTTTACTTTGTTCATTTGTATTGCTCGATTTTCATCCGAAACATCTTGCAATTGCAGACGCTTAAGATAGGCTGTAAACCAGGCAGTCCAATTTTCTTTGATTTTTCCTTTTATTTCTTCTGGGCTATAAAATGCCTGATTGATCTTTTCCAAAACTGTTTCTGAACTGTCTGTCTTTTCAGTCTTAGCAAGTAATCTAAAGAATATGGTCATATCTGTTTCCGACAATAAAAAGACTTCTGTTAGATCTACCACAAGCTTATTGTCTCCTTCCAGAAATTTCTCCAGACCTAATTTATTTCGCATCATACTTTGATAGCGTTCGACATATTCTTTTTTATATCGCTCGAGGGCTGCTTCTAGTCCTGTAGCTTCTTCTATTAAAGGATGCAAAGCATTTGCTAGTTGATATAGGTTCCAAAGGCCAATAGAAGGCTGGTTGCTAAAACGATAGCGTTTAGATTGGCGATCGGTTGTATTCGGTGTCCAATGCGGATCATATCCTTCCAACCAACCGTAGGGTCCATAATCAATTGTGAGTCCCAAGATAGACATGTTATCTGTATTCATAACCCCATGCACAAAACCTACGCGCTGCCAGTGTATAATCATTTCTAAGGTTCTATCCAGTACCTGATTGAAAAAATTGAGATAGCCTTGTTTTGATCGATCTTCTATGTCTGGAAAAAATTCTGAGATGGTGTAGTCTGTGAGCAGTTTTAAATTTTTTGTATCTCCTCTGTGTGCAAAAATTTCAAAACTACCAAAGCGAATAAAAGATGGAGATACCCTACAAATAACTGCTCCTTTTTCATAGGCTGAATTACCATCATACATCATATCTCTTAAGACCTCATCACCGGTTAAACATAAAGAAAGCGAGCGGGTTGTAGGCACGCCTAAATGATGCATTGCTTCACTGCAAAGGTGTTCTCGTATGGACGAACGTAAGACTGCGAGTCCATCTGCGTTTCTAGAGTACGGTGTTTCACCTGCGCCCTTTAACTGTAGGGCCCAGCGTTTGTGATTGTGGGTAATTTCAGCAAGATTGATAGCTCTTCCATCTCCTAATTGTCCTGCCCAATGACCAAACTGGTGCCCACCGTAACACATAGCATAGGGGCGAGACTTAGGGAGGATAGCATTGCCAGAAAATATGCTTAGGAATTCGTTTGTATAAGAATCTGCTAAATCCATTCCAAGCTCCAACAGCATTTCTTCAGAAACATGAATCAGACTTGCGTTTTTAGTTTTCTTTGGCGAAACAAAAGAAAAACAGGATCCAAACACTTGCCGTCTAGTATTGTGCTGAATATTGTCAGCAGGAAGGTGTTTGTTAAAACTATCAGTAAGGTGTAAGTTCATTGTGTTCGGTATTCAAGACTTTGTTAACGCTGAGCTTATTTGCCTAAGGCATTTCTGATTGCGGCATCAGCTAACGGCGCCATGACTTGGTAACCCAACTTATTTGGATGCACCTCGTCTTCATGATATTTTTTATCCATTCCATTTCTACTGTCTACCATTGCAGAAAAATAATCTAGATATATTAAGTTTTGTTCATTGCAATACTCCTTTATCATTTGATTAAGTGCGACTACCTTTGGTGCAGGTTTAATTTCAGGACTCCATGCAAATGCATAGGCGGGTAGTACTGATGCAAGTATAACTTTGATATCATTTGCTTGTGCTATTTCTGCCATTGATTGTATATTATCCATTATCATCTTTAGAGTAGATGGTCCTGTGTTGCCCGCAATGTCATTAATGCCTGCATTGATTACAACGACTGCTGGATGTAAATCAACAACATCCTGTCTAAACCGTAAAAGCATTTGTGGGCTTGTTTGTCCGCTTATACCTCTATTGATATACGCTTTGCCTTCAAAATATTCTGGATGAATGTTTGACCAGCCTTCCGTAATGGAGTTACCCATAAATACTACACGCTGCTGTGTCTTAATCATAGCATTTTCTTTTTCATACCGTTTTAGGTTGGGCCAGTCTTGTGCTACCAGTGATGCACTGAAGGCCATACAAAGTATCCATGTTATTCCTCTCATTTTCTGGAATATTTAGCAGATTTCCCGTTTGGTAATGTATTCGTGATAAACTCTCTTAAGTCATCATTTGCAGTTTTTAAATCCTGTCTTCTGAGATACATCATATGTCCACTGCGATATCCTTTAAAACTAAGTCTATCCTTCATCTTTCCACTTGGATCTAATTGCATCATGGTGTACTTAGCATTAAAGTAGGTGGTAGCTCCATCATAGTAACCGGATTGGAAAAGTACATGTAAGAATGGATTTTCTACCATGGCTTGGCGTAAGTTGTCTCTTGTTTTATTATTCCTTCTATCCCAGGGATGAACTGGACCAAACATATTATACTTAAGATCTGTTTTAAAATTGAGGTGCTCTCTGATATAGTAATTTATCGCTGGGGTAAAGGAGTGTAACCAGGACTTGAGTTCTGCGTTGTATTCAGGTCTGATTCCCGCTTCCATTTTATCCATTCCGAGGTATCTTGAATCAAGCCTTCCGATTGTATTTCCTGTTTCGTCCCGAAGCAACTCTTTCCAGAAGAAGCTTGGTGGGACTTGTAAGTTGTGTTGGAGTATACTTTTAGCAGAGATGCCTGAAAAGTATTCCATTCTATTTGCAATATCTTCTTTTTCATTCTGAGGTAGATAGCCACCTTTTGCGATGGCCGGCATGAGTTGGTCGATTGCAAATTCTTCTGCTGCAGGAAGTATGTCAAGCAGGTCTTGCGATTGTAATTCTTGTCCAAGCATCTTATGGTGCCATGCGGCGGCAGTAAAATAGGGAAGGTTTAAGGAAAAGGAAATAGGATTGTCTGCGCTATAGGATTTATAATCAGCAGGAGACACCATTATAACACCGTTTAGATACATCCACTGTCTATTTTGTAATTCGTGCGCAAGTCCAGCTACACGGGTGCCGCCATAGCTTTCCCCGATGATATATTTAGGCGAAAGCCAACGATTATTTCTTGTAACCCAAGTATTTAACCAATCTGCTAAATATGTTATATCCGCATTAATTCCAAAAAACTTATCACGATCTACTTCCTTACCAGATTCAGGTATTGTTCTGGAATAACCAGTATTCGCAGGGTTTACAAAGAGGATATCAGCAACATCAAGAACAGAGTATGGGTTTTTGGATACGCCATAGGGTTGGACAGGATAGCCCTCATCATCAATATTTAGAACCATGGGTCCTGTGTAAGCAACATGCATCCATACAGAAGCGGAACCAGGCCCTCCATTAAATGAAATGAGAAGGGGGCGTTCTTCGCTATTAGTTACATTGTCTCTTTTGTAATAGGTGTAGTGTAAGCTGGCAGTAACTTCACCCATATCATCCCATAAGGGTTGCATGCCTGTGGTGGCTGTATAACTAATACTCGTTCCATTAATTTGTGTGTTATGTTTTGTAACTACAGTTGTGTCAAGTGGTACTGTTCTTTTTTGAGCTTGGCTTGTTGTAAAAAACAAAACTAGGATACAAAGAGAGAGTTGTTTCATTATCTAAAGTTTATATCTAAATGTAATAAGTTTTAGTCAGATGAAAGAACTACGTTAGTTTATATGCATGTCATTCTAGTGATAAAATCCAATTAGTCATTATTTCTAAGGGTTGGATATTAAAATCTTCTTCAATCGTTTTGTATTCATCTACATTTCCTGTTACAGCTTTTTGAAAAAGATGATTAAGAGAATCTAGTTTTTCAACTTTAATTTTGCTTGCAGGGCCTTGCGTAAGATGTCGTTGTATAGCTTCTAAATTTTCGTCCGCGGTAACTTGCACATCTAATGATCCGTTGAGTGCTAAGAAAGGACAGCTTATTTTTTCTAAATTTTCTCCAGGTTCGTAGTTAATAAAATAGCGGAACCAAGGTGTGAAATAACTAAACGCAAGTTGGAAGTATAAGGACTCTTTACTTGGAGCGATTTTTTGTTGTGTACTATCAGGAAGCGTATCATAAAATGTATGCACTAGGTTTTTCATAGGGTCATACAAATCTTCCTTTGGTGTTTCTATATCAATAATATTATAGGCATTCGAAGAAAAGTCAAGATATTCTGTTATTTCTTGTTCGCTAAAGTCCATGCCGCCTAAGGCAATTTTATTTTGTAAAAGCATGAGTTCTTTAATTGAAATTCCTGGTCCGGCTAATGAAACTATAAATGCAATACTTGGGTCATTGACAGCTACAATTTGAGCGATCATCCCTCCCTCACTATGACCAATCAGTCCTACTTTCTTTATGTTTTTCTCTTGCTGTAAGAACTGAACTGCACTCATGACATCTGTGGAAAAGTCATAGCTAGTTGCCGTTGTGTGTTTGCCCTCTGAACGAGCAACACCGCGGTCATCATATCGTAGAACCCCTATGCCATGCTTAGTTAAATGCTCAGCAAGACTTGCAAATGGGGTATGTCCAAAAATTTCACTATCTCTATTTTGAGGACCAGAACCTGAAATAAGAATTGCTACTGGAAAATCTTTCAAGCCTAGGGGTGTAGTGTAGCTTCCGGAGAGCCTAATGTTTTCTGTTTTGTTTAGAAATTGTATGTCTTCACTTGCGAGGGTGTATTGTTTACTCATAATAGGAGTATCAACCACTAATTTTTGTTTTGACTTACATGCAAATAGTGTGCTGAAGAATATCAAAAAGAGAAGATAGCGTAGCTTGGCTTTAGTCATGCATTAAATATAAAGAGGAATCTGCTGTGTTGTATCTGTCCAGATAGAAATATTAATAAAAAATTAAGGTTCACGTTAAAACCATTGAAAAAGAAACAAAAAGATAATAAGGATGATTTTTAAACTGTAAATTGAATTATCAACTTATTATCTAACCAATAAAAAATGCAGTATGAAAAACGCTATACTTCTAATAGGCTTATTATGCCTAAGTGCAACAACATATGCCCAAGAACATCAAATAGGTGGTCTCACAATTTCAAAGCTTAATATTTCTATAGGTTCTGATCAAGACATGCTACGCGGTATGAACTATAGCTATTTCGCAGATCAGGTTCCACTGACAGAAGAATTCCAATTTCGTGACAATACCTTTGCGAATGAGGATATTACTACGGGATATTGTGAGAATCATAATTACTCAATTGGGTTTACACTTAAGCATGATAAGTTTGAACATCTAGAGTGGAGAAACTCTGTTGTAGTGATGGAAGAACGTGGAGATGGCGTAAGTTATGAGAATGAAAAATCCTTTGTTCAATTTTCTAGTACCCAGGATGAGTATGGTTTAGAAACTATGCTTTTATATAGAAAACCAATCGGAAAAGGTTTTGTGGCCTATGTAGGTGGAGGAACGAACATGGGGCTTTCTGTAAACAATAGAATATGTGTAAATGGTCAAGGTCTTTTTGAGAAAGAAAGTCCAGGTTCTGATGGTGCGATAGAAACAGAATATGAAAATATAAATGCATGCTATGAGGCAAGTAATATGTTTAATCAAAGACTCGTTGCAGAGTATGGTATTGCTTGGGGCTTTAAGGACAAGTATGAGATTGGACTGAATTTCAGAAAAGGGCTAGGCTATAGATTAGGATCTGGTGGTGCGACTGGAACACAACTAGAGGGTGGGAATATCAGCTTTGCCTACTATTACAATAATTAAGAAATCATTGCTATTTAAATTAGAATGCAGGCGATGCCTTTTTGTCGCCTGTGTTTTTTAAATAAAAAAAATCAGTGTGGAGAACAAGGAGAGTGATGCTGATCAATTCTAAAAAGTTTTAATTTTTTGGATACTCTAAGATTTGCATTCATGTAAATGTCCGATAACCAATAATTGCATTCATCTCTGCTTATCTCCATGCTGTCTTTTACTTACGCTACATATGAATAGATTTTTTTTCTTTTCCTTCTACTTTGAAATTATCAGACCGCGTGAGGGGGAGTAAGGGACCTGACTGCTTGCGCATGCAGGCAGGCTAAAGGTGTCCCGAAGGGACCTGCCTGCGTTCCTTGGAAGGCAGGCGGAACCCCTGGATGACCCGACCCATAATGCAGGACTTGTACTGTATTATGTCCTGAGCAAAGCGAAGGACTTGGGGCACGCCCAAATACATAAAATTTTCCTTAGAAGTTTGAGATTTTAGGACATTCTAGGTTGCCAAAGTAACGCATGAGACCGATACCAATGAAATGATAGGAATCATTATTTCTACTGTCACCGCGTTGTCTTCCCTGTGTTGCGAAACCATCAATACCTGATCTATCAGAGAGAGCGGCGGCTGTAGGACCCTGTGTAAGAGTGAGTGTGTTTAGATCTGGATATGTGGTGCTTACGTCATCTAAGTAGTCTGTAAATACCTTTCTGGAGCCAAGGCTAAGGTTAAAGCTCCAGTTTTCGTTTATGTCCCATTTCATTCCTATACCTACTTGAAAAGCAGCATGAATATTTCCATAACTTTCTCCATCAAGTTGCCCCTCCGTTGTGAAGTCTCTGAGGTTGTAAGTTTGATCATCTAGATTGGCTTTGGGGTTATATGCGAAAACCGAAAAGCCACTAAAGACATAGGGAGTATACCATTCATCTGTTCCATGGACATAATTGAAGAAATTAAATTCAAGGGTGGAACTAATATCATATACATTCGAATAGAAACTCAAATTTCGCATGCGTTCAAAGCTGTTGCTTGAATCTTCATCTTTGGCTCTGATTCTTCCAAAATTAAAAGAGGTGCTGCTGCATACACGCGTATTAAAATTGTAGCGTGCCATCAGACCACCGGCCAGACCAGGACGGTTCAGTCTAAATTCGGTATTGAGGTCACCGAGGTAATAGCTAGTACCAAGCCATCCTCCAAGTTCCCAACCTTTCTGAGCTGAAATGCTAAACGAAAGCAATAAAAATAGACTTGTAGCGAAAAAATATTTATTCATGGATTCTTTAGAACGCTTATTCTATCAAATAAGTATTCTTTTTAGTTTAAAAAATAGGAATGTTTGATCTTATAGACCTGCTTTTGCGCTGATTTCCAGCATTTTATCAATACAGGCAGTTCCTTTGTCTATTACCCATTGCTCCAGTTGTATTTCTGGCAGTTCATATTGCATCGCAAGGTACAACTTCTCCATTGTATTCCTTTTCATATGAGGACATTCATTACATGCACAGGTGTTATTTGGTGGTGCGGGCATAAATATCTTATTAGGAGACCTTCTTTGCATCTCATGGATAATACCTACTTCTGTGGCTACGATAAATTCTGTGGCGTCTGACTCTTGTGTAAACTTACAAAGAGCGCTTGTAGATCCTATAAAATCCGCTTTTTCTAAAAGATGTGGTTCGCATTCAGGGTGGGCAATGAAAAGAGCATCTGGATGTTGTAATTGCAGTTTTGTTATTTTTTCATGAGAAAAAATTTCGTGTACCATGCAGCTACCATTCCAGAGTACTAAATCTCGGCCAGTTTTCTTTTCCAAATACAAACCCAAATTTTTATCAGGAGCAAAAATGATCCCCTTATCCTCAGGGATGCTTTCTATGATATGCACAGCGTTTGTACTCGTGCAACAGATGTCAGTAAGTGTTTTTAATTCAGCTGTGCAATTGATATAACTAACAACGACATGCTCAGGATATTTTTCTTTGAATTTTTTAAACAAAGGAGCTGGGCAAGAATCTGCCAGGGAACATCCCGCTTTTAAGTCCGGAAGGATCACTTTTTTTTCTGGACTTAACATCTTTGCTGTTTCTGCCATAAAATGGACGCCTGCAAAAACGATCATGTCCGCATCTGTATTTGCAGCCATTTGTGATAAACCTAAACTATCGCCCACATAATCTGCAATTTCTTGGATTTCAGCTTCTTGATAATAGTGTGCTAAAATAACTGCGTTTTTTTCTTTTTTAAGTCTATTAATTTCATCTTCAAGAACAAGGGTAGGGTCCACATCAATGTCAAGGAAACCATTTTTAATAAGAGTGTCTTTTGCCTTAGCTATAGCAGAATCTGTCATTTCTTTCGTTGTTTGAAAAATCAGCTTTCTAATAGAGAAAACTTATTTAAAGGCCAAAAATACATATTTTTTAAGGCAAATGTCGGCATTTTTAAATTCCTGAACCAAGTGTCTTTCACGTCATTCTAAGACAGATTAAATACATATATTTGAACAAAGGATAAGCAACTATGTCCATCCAGCTATCAAAACAACTGGCAAAGCATTTCAGGGAAGTATATTTTGGCAAAAACTGGACTTCTACGGATTGTAAAACAGCTCTAGATGGGCTGACACTAGCTGAAGTCACCCGAACGGTCTATGGCTTAAATACGATAGCTACTTTAGTCAATCATATTAACTATTATGTTGCTGTACAAAAGAAGGTTTTAGAAGGGGGACCACTAGAGGGAAATGATAAATTATCATTTGAACACCCTCCGTTTAATTCAGAAGAAGAATGGAAGGCTTTTCTGGATCAGGTACATGACCAAGCGGAAGCGTTTGCAAAATTAGTAGAACAAATTCCTGATGAAGATTTGTCAGAGGATTTTGGAGGAGAAAAATATGGTTCCACATATAGGAATATACAAGGGATGATAGAACATGTGCATTATCACCTTGGGCAAATAGTAATTATCCGAAAAATTTTAAATCAAAAAAATTAGTAATCGTACTTTAAACAAAATTATGATCAAGCATTACAACTCTTATCAAATATTTTCCCTGCTTATTTTATTCATCTACCTAAGTGCATCTGTGCAAGGGCAAGACTGGGAAAGATTAAATGATACACCTTTTTTAAAGCATCATTCCAATGGATTTGGATTCGGTGATAAGGCGTATGTTTTTGAAGGCACCTTTGGCGATGATGGCCCTAATGGAGTTTCCAATGAGGTATGGGAGTATGATGCTCCCTCCGATACTTGGACCCGAATTGAAGATTTTCCTGGACCTGGTAGAGCGATATCGATTGGGGATGAGTTAGATGGGAAATATTATCATGGCTTTGGTCGTGGCGCGAGTGGGTTTTTAAATGACTTATGGGTATATGATCCAGTAGATAATTCACATCGTGAATTACCTGCCTGTCCCTGTGTAGGAAGAACGCATCCTGCCTTTATTGCGTATAAGGGTAAGATACATATGGGTTCTGGATCAACTGCTAGTGGAGATACAGATGATTGGTGGGAGTTTGATATTGCAACAGAGGTGTGGACACAAAAGCAAGATATTCCAGGAGGGAATAGGCACCATCCTTTCTTTTTTGAAAATGAAGACAAGGTGTATCTCGGGGGAGGCCATGTTGACAATTGGTTAGAGTATGATTTGCTAACAGAACAATGGAACGAAATTGACAATACGCCACGTGGAAGGGTTGCTGGCTCGCAATTAACTTACAATGGCTTAGGCTTTCTTATTGGAGGAGATGATGCGCAGCATAACCATGTGCCTTCTGAGGAGACATTTATGAGCTATGATCCTGATGAGGATGAATGGACTTTTTTGACACCACTTCCAAATGGAAGTAGGTGGGCAAATTCATCGTTTATCATTAATAATGAGTTGTATTATTTTGGAGGTCTCTCTGATATCATACCAGGAGATGTTTCTATGTGGAAGATGAACTTAAATTTCCTTGAATGTTTACCTGCACAAAATTTAACGACTACCTTGGTTACTGATGTGTCTGCAAACATTATTTGGTCACAGGGTGGTGATGATGTAGAGAGCGACACATTGAAATGGAGAGAGCTAGGTTCCAGTATTTGGAATCTTGTACCTAATCCTCAAGCGGTATATGTCTTAGAAGGGTTAAGTGCATGTACTGAATATGAAATGGTAATTACTTCTCAATGTGAATCCACTCTAAGCGCTTCTGAATCGGTTGTTTTTAAGACAGATGGATGTTGTGAGGTGCCTGAGTTGGAAATAGCTGAGGTAGAAGAAAATGGCATTGCTTTATCGTGGGAACCTGTGTTAGCAGTAGAGGAGTTTGAATTGAGATGGCGAGATGTAGATGATATGCAGGTTTGGAAATCAATAGTGCTTACTGATCAAAATTTTGATATTCCTGATTTGCAAGCCTGTACAGAATATGAGGTACAGCTTAACATTACATGTGCCTCAGGTGAGGTCGTTTCTGGTACGAGTTATTTTATATTAACGAAGGGCTGCGGTGCCTGTCTAGATAATTCCTATTGTGATACACCTGCACAATTTGATGGTTCGCTGATCTTTATAAATGAGGTAGGAATAAACGATTATGTAAATACGAGTGGGAATGATGGTGGATATGGAAACTTTGTTGTTAGAGATGGTGAAGCTATCAAGCTAGGTGAGGATTTTTCTCTCACCTTAGATCCTGGACTTACTGACCAAGGATTTCCATCTGCATTTACCGTTTGGATTGATTATGACGGAGATGGTAGTTTTGAAAATGATGAATTAGCATATCAGGTATTTAATGTAGGCCAAACAATTACAAAAACGCTTACGATGCCAGCAGATGCTACACCAGGACTAACACGTATGCGTGTATTTTTTGGAATATTTTCTGATAACAACCCCTGCGAAGTGGGTGCGTTCTCACTTGGTGAGGCGGAAGATTATTGTATTGTGATTGAAGAGCCTCTAAGTGCAGTACAAGATGTTGAACAAGAAGAGTTACTTAAAGTCTTTCCAAATCCATTTAATTCTTCCATAAGTATTGAGAGTGAATTGTTCAATCAGAGCAATAATGCATATGCACTTACGGTACGAAATATTTTGGGTGAAACGTTTATCCATATGGAGGATTTTAATCCGCAAGCACGTTTAGATCTATCTACGATTCCAAACGGATTGTATCTATTAAGTATGCAAGTGGATGGGAGAGTGCATTCAGTTAAACTGCTAAAACAAGAATAATTATTTACCTATTAAGAAGACAGCATTTTCTTTTTGGATAGATAATCCATCTTGTTTCCATTGCGCTATTTCTTTGGTGTAGATGCGTTCCTCGCTTGAGTTTAGATGAATGGCTACACAGAGTAGTGCATGCTTAGGTAGGTATTTTAGGATGCTATCAAAAAGCCGCTTGTTTCTATATGGAGTTTCGATAAAAATGTGTGTCTTGTCGCTTTTTGATAGTTCCGAAGCGATCGAATTGAGTTTTCTTTTTAAGCCATCTTCTTTGACTGGGAGATAGCCATGAAAATGAAAATTTTGACCATTCAAACCGGAGGCCATTAGGGCGAGTAGGATAGAAGATGGTCCTACTAAGGGAGTCACTTTTGCTGCTAGGCTATGCGCTTTCCGAACATAGATATTCCCTGGATCAGCAACGCAGGGCACTCCTGCTTCAGACATAAATCCAATGGGCTTACCTTCTTCTATTAGACGCGAAAAATTGGAAAGTTCTGAAGAAGGATCATTTTTATCTAATTCAAAAATCTGCATGTCATCAATTGCAAGAGGATGCTGAATGGAGACAAGGAAACGTCTCGCTGTACGCGCACGTTCGACAAAAAAGATATCTATAGCATGAATTTTTTCTATCGTTGAAGCAGGAAGACTAGAATTATCAGATTCTACAATAGGCACAGGAATAAGATAGAATTCCGTCATTATTCTGAATCTTCAAGGAAGAGGTTAAGGATTTCTATAGCTGCTTCGGAAATGATTGATCCTGGACCAAAAATAGCAGCAACGCCCGCTTCAAAGAGGGCTTCATAATCTTGAGGAGGAATAACTCCGCCCACAATAACATAGATGTCTTCTCTATTATGATCTTTTAGTAAGGATACAACCTCTGGGACAAGTGCCTTATGTCCACCTGCAAGAGTTGATATTCCCAACAAGTGCACATCATTTTCGATGGCTTGTTTTACAACTTCTTGGGGAGTTTGGAAGAGCGGTCCTATGTCTACGTCAAAACCAATATCTGCAAAACTTGTCGCAATCACTTTCGCTCCACGGTCATGTCCATCCTGACCTAACTTTGCTACTAAAATTCTCGGTCTTCTACCGTACTGTTTAGCAAAGCTGTCAGACTTCTGTCTCGCTTTTTTAAATTGCTCATTCATTTTAATTGCTTTGGAATATACGCCACTTACCATATTGTTTGTGGCAACATATCTACCGTATACATTTTCTAAAGCTAAAGAAATTTCTCCAAGCGTTGCGCGCGCATGTGCTGCTTCTACTGCGACGGAGAGTATATTTTCTTCACCGTTTTTTGCAGCTTGTTCCAAGCGATTTAATATAGCCTGCACGTTTTGTTCGTTACGGGTAGCACGGATGGTTTGAATAGATGCTATTTGTTCATTACGCACCTTAGTATTATCAATTTGTAATACATCCAACTCTTCTTCTTTATCTAATTCGAAGATGTTGACACCTACGACTCGTTCTATGCCACTATCTATTCTAGCTTGCTTTATTGCTGCAGCTTCTTCAATTTTTAATTTTGGATAACCTTGCGCGATTGCTTTAGACATACCACCCATTTTTTCAACTGCTTCAATTTCTTTCCAAGCACTTTCAATCAGCTCTGCAGTTTTAGCTTCAATAAAATCTGAGCCACCAAAGACATCTACTATGTCGCATATGCCAGATTTTTCTTGCAAGAACTTTTGTGTTTCTCTAGCAATTTTAGCAGAATAATCTGTTGGAAGAGCAAGTGCTTCATCTAATGAATTTGTATGTAAAGATTGCGTGCCACCAAGTGTAGCAGCCATTGCCTCAATCGTTGTTCTACATATATTATTATAAATGTCTTGGGCAGTCAAACTATAGCCAGAAGTTTGGCAGTGGGTACGCAGCGCCATAGATTTAGGATTCTTGGGTGCGTATCGTTCTACAATTTTAGCCCACAAATATCTCCCTGCGCGCATTTTTGCAATTTCGGTATAGAAGTCCATTCCTATCCCCCAAAAAAATGAAAAGCGCGGAGCAAAGCCGTCAATTTCCAAACCAGCAGCTAAGCCTGTTTTAAGATACTCCCAACCATCTGCAAGTGTAAAGGCTAATTCAATATCCGCTGGAGCCCCTGCTTCATGGATATGATATCCACTAATGCTAATAGAATTAAACTTGGGCATAAACTGTGCAGTATACTGAAAGATATCAGAAATGATTTTCATGGAGTGATCTGGTGGATAGATGTAGGTATTTCTTACCATAAATTCCTTGAGGATATCATTTTGTATTGTACCTGCCAGTTTTGCTTTATCTACTCCAGATTCCTCAGCTGCTGCAATGAAAAAAGCAAGGATTGGAATAACAGCACCGTTCATTGTCATAGATACAGAGATAGCATCTAAAGGAATGTCTGCAAACAAGACTTTCATGTCCTCTATAGAGTCCACAGCAACCCCTGCCATTCCCACATCTCCAGGGACTCTAGGATGATCAGAATCATAGCCTCTATGCGTGGGTAAGTCAAAGGCCACAGAAAGTCCTTTCTGACCACCTGCTAAATTCTTTTTATAAAATGCATTACTATCCTTTGCAGTAGAAAACCCAGCGTACTGCCGAATAGTCCAAGGTCTGCCTGTATACATACTTGGATAAGGACCTCTGAGATAGGGAGCCTTACCTGCTATGAAGTTCTTTAAATAGTTGTGGCTTGCGTTTTCATGTGAAGTGTAGCTTCTTCCTAGCTGTAAATCAAATGTGTGGTCCCGAATTGACATATGCAAGTTTACGAAATATAGATGAATACTGCTTCAAAAAAATCAAGCTTGCGTTGTTGTAGCAGTATGAAAATCAGTTGATAGAAATTGTGATAATAAAAGAGATAAGTCCAAAAGCAGTATCCCTAATACTAGTGATGTAACTCACTAGTAATAGGGATAGGTGTTAATACTAGCTTTAGGCTATATAAAGATTTGTTACAATAGTAAATTTATGTATCTTTTTTACTTGTAAATAGTCACTTCATAAGAAATCTTATTTCTTACGTGTTAGAAACGTAAAAGAGATAAGATGCCATTTTTTTGGTCACATCGTCAATACTATTAGGGAGATTGATGTGGTAAAAAATATTCTTTTATTAATCACGTACTTAGAATCATGGGCCTCAAACGGAATTTTTTAATTCTACTTTTCCTTGGTATCCAATTATGGGCTACTCCTATTTTTGCTAATGCCAATGATGCTTTTCTGGATGAAATAGAAAGGAGCATATTGCGACTAGAATATGATGGGATTCATAACTACCTAGATTCACTTGAAATTATTAAAAGCGAATTTAGGCCAGACCAAGAACTCAGATCACTATGGTTGTTAGCATCATATTATTATAAAAATAGAATATTCGATAGATCATTTGAACTTGTAAATGAGTTACGAAAGAAAGCTGAAATAAATAATGACTCGCTTTATATAGGACTTGCACTTTATCGAACGGGTACAATATATTCTGATATTGGACAACGAGAGATGTACTTGGACTATATCGGTAGAGCAAAGGGAATTGCCACATCTACAGGCGATTTGAATACACAGGCTAGATGTACAATGGGTGCATATAATGTTTTATTAGCTAAAAGGGAGATTGGATTTGAGGCACTCAAAAACGGCTACGGTGCATGTTTTGATTTAATTAAGAACTTGAAAGGAGATTATGCCTATGATACGCAATTAGCAATTTTATTTAACCTATTTGAGGCATATGAAAAGTATGATCGTGATTATTATCAAGTAATTAAAGACATTCTTTCCTTAAGTCAAAAAGCCCAAAGGAAAGATACGTATGCTGCAGGTATGTATCGATTACATAAGTACCATATTCTTAAAAAGGATACTATAAGTGCTCTTAATGCATTAGAAGAGGCCCAGATTTTTGCAAGCAAAATAAATAACAATGTTATTCTTTACGAGTTGAGTTTTGCATTTGCACGTATTTATAAAGATCGTAATCTACCGGATAAGGCCTTTGATTTTGCAATGAAGGCAAATACATACAATAAGCTGACCACTGAAGGCTTAGATCAGGCAGGTAGGAATGCCCTGTCTAGATACATAGAGATTGATGAACTAAGTTCTAAGAACAAAGAACTTATACAATCAAACATCCTGGCATCGATAAATAACTCAAACTTGAAAAAGATAAACCAGGGTATAGCTGTATTTGCTGCATTTCTTTTATCAAGTTTCTTTTTTTGGGTACAGCAATACAAACAAAAAAATAAGAACAAACTTATTATGGCAGAGCAACAAGCGCAGTTATGGAGTGCGCGGTTTAATTCTGCAGAAAAGGATAAACAAATGGATCTTCTTACCTCTTTTCAGGAAGGCCAAGAGATTATAAGAAATAGGATAGCCATGGTTTTGCATGATAAAATAGCAGGAGGTATTGCCGGAGTTAAGTTATTTCTTTCAAATGATCCTGCCCTCCCAAAATCCAAAATTAGCCCCATCTTAGAACAACTAGATGATCTCTATGATTATAGCAGAAATCTCTCACACTTTTATTATGATCCTTTACCTGCAGATATTGAATTCTGTGACCTTGTAAAAAAGAAGATACATCAGAGCTCTTACAATACCGGAATGCAACTGGAATGCATACTCTATCCAGAAGAGAAGATTAATAGTTTGTCTCCATTGATTAAAACAGAAATTCTAAGATATATTTCTGAATTAATTAGAAATATTGAAATACATTCAAAAGCTACTCAAGGTGAGCTTACTATTACTCTACAAGAGGATGGTCTGTATGTAACCGTTGTTGATAATGGAGTGGGTAAATCAAGTGATAATTTAAATTCTGAAGGTATCGGACTTCAGATTATAAAAAAGAGACTCGCATTATTAAATGGAGAAATTGAAATTAGTAGTCAGTTGACTAAAGGCTATACTTGCATTATTTTCATTCCTAAAGAAATTATAAATAACACCGAACACGCCAAAACATATGTATAAAATCATTTTAGTTGATGACCATAGATTATTTCTAGACGGCTTATTACATATTTTAAAAGAAGTAGATGAATTTTCTATGCAATGCTTTACAGAGCCACTAAAAGCACTAGAAGCATTTAAAGTACAGAGTATAGACTTAGTCATCACAGACATAAATATGAAAGAACTGAATGGGCTTGAGTTAATCGAGAAAATGCGAATGCATAAGCCCGAAATTAAAATATTAGCCATATCGGTAAGGTCGGATGCGAGCCTAGTAAAAAAATTGTTAGATCAAAAAGTAGAAGGGTATTTGCCAAAAAATGCATCAAAGGACGAATTTATTCAAACTATGAAGAAAATATTGAAAGGTGAAAAACACTATGATATGAATTATCTAGCTAGTAAAAATGAAAGTTTGGAAACGGAGAAGAAGTATCTCTATACTCAAAATTCGAATTCATTACTCACGAATAGGGAGAAGGAGGTTTTACAACTTGTTGTAGAAGGACTAACAACATATGAAATAGCTGAAAAATTGGATTTGAGCGAACATACCATCAATAGTCATAGGAAAAACATTGCATTCAAGTTAGATGCAAAAAATCTTGCAGAACTTATTACGAAATCAGTAAAGATGGGATTAGCAAAAATTTAATACCAATTCGCACTTATTGACATCCCATTTTAATTTCAAATACTTCAGTTTTTCTTGTTACACAACAAGAAATTAGGAAATTGAGAAAGCAACAATTGATTATATTTGCGCTATAAATATGATTGTGAATAGACATATATTACAAACGGAGCAAAAAGCATTGGAAATTAATCTAAATCAAAAGATTTATGGAACATTTGCTGAAATAGGAGCAGGACAGGAAGTAGCTAGGAATTTTTTCCAGGTAGGTGCAGCAGCAGGCACAATAGCTAAAACGATGTCGGCTTACGATAAAGACTTTTCTGATGCTATTTATGGAAGAGAAGAAAGTAAGCGATATGTGTGCGAATCTAGACTATATAAAATGCTGGATCATGAGTATAGCCTCATGGAAGAACGTCTCATGCAAAAGAAATCGGATACGCGATTTTTTGTTTTTGCAGATACTGTAGCAGCAATTAATTATACCAAGACCATCAAAGGAAATGGATGGCTTGGAATCCGATTTCAAAAAACACCAGGTGGACCACCAAATGATTTAGTTATACATGCTAAAATGAAAGATAATGACAATCGTCTTCAGCAAGAGGCTATTGGTGTTTTGGGGGTCAATATGTTGTATGCTTGTTTTTTCTACTTTGATAATATAGAATTCTTTGTAGAATCATTATTAGATGGTGTCAGAGATCGTATTGAGGTAGATATGATGCGACTAAATGGTCCCGACTTTGATCATGTGGACAATCGACTTTTATCGCTCTATCTTGTAAAACATGGTTTGACAGAGGTTTCTATGTTTGATCATTTAGGAAATGCTAAGCATGCTTCAGAATTTCTTTACAAAAAAGATTTAATGGTAGTCAGAGGCCATTACCGCCCACCAACAAAAGTAACACTAGATGTCTTTAAGTCTGGCTTTGAACAGTTTAAAGCGGAAGATGAGGTGGAGCCTGAGAATGCGCGCATAGTAACAGAAATGACCTTAAACTACCTAAGAGAGGATGGAAAAATAGATGAAGAAGATTTTTTAAGTAGAGCAAAGTGTCTTGGAGAAATGGGGATGACCTGTATCATTTCAGATTGTCTACATCACCAAAATCTTATTAACTACTTGAATGATTATAAAATTAAAAAACTAGGTCTTGTAATTGGTGTAAATGAGCTGAAGGAGATTATAGAAGATAAATATGAAAACAACCAAGATGGAAGAATATTGGTTGCCTTTGGGGAGTTATTCAACAGGAATATCAATGTGTATGTATACCCAGCTCTTTTAGAAGATAATACACTTTTGAAAGCTAAAAATATGATGGTACCAGAAGGAATCCATTTTCTTTACAAACATCTTATTGATAGTAATCAGATAATGGAAATCGAAAATTATTCTCAAAATAATCTTGGCATATTTCCGTATCAAGTGTATGAGAAAATTAAAAATGGGGAAGAAGGATGGGAAGATGCATTGCCAGATGAACTTGTAAGTCTTATAAAAAAAGAAGGCTTGTTTTCTTATAAAAATAAAAACACAAGTCTTGAGGTTTAACATAATGTGCTTTATCATGTGCAGTATTCTAATTATACAATGCCGTTCAGAGAAAACACAATCAAATATAGTACCTGCAGTAGTGGCAGAGAATATAACACATACTCCATCATCTAAACCAGATCCTATACCAGAGTATATTGATCTGGACTACGTCATGGGTAAATTCTCCATTGAAAGTCACAAGATGTTGGCCAGGATTGATAAAGCGTATGCGGATAACGGAAATAGGTATATGCATAAAGATGCCTACTCAGCATTTAAAGAAATGCATAAGGCGGCTAAATCAGCAGGAGTAAATTTGCAGATCCGTTCAGCCGCTAGAAATTTTGATTATCAAAAGGGAATCTGGGAAAGAAAGTGGAAAGGAGTAACTTTGTTAGAAGGTAAAATAAATGCGGACAAGACTTATGAAGATCCTAAGGAGCGAGCTGAAGCGATTTTAAGATATAGTTCTATGCCAGGTTCATCAAGGCATCACTGGGGTACTGATGTAGATTTTAATGCGTTTGAAAACTCATACTTTGAAATGGGGGAGGGGAAGAAAGTGTATACATGGTTGGTTGAGAATGCGCATAAATATGGATACTGCCAACCTTATACAAAGAAGGGTCCAGAAAGACCTTCGGGCTATGAAGAAGAAAAGTGGCACTGGTCCTATTTGCCAGTAGCGAATGAATGTATGCGAAGAGTAGATAAAGAATTTAAAAATGAACTTATTAAGGGATATTTGGGTTCTGAACAAGCAGTAGCTATTGATGTATATACGCATTTCATCCGCAGTATAAATAAATCATGTCTCTAATAAATTTAAAAATAACAATACATGGCACTTACAGAATCTAATATGATTGACTTAGGAACATTGGCTCCAGACTTTAATTTGCTCGATGTAGTTACAGAGGAGAACAAATCATTGGATCAATTAGTAGGAGAAAAGGCAACAGTCATAATGTTTATATGTAATCATTGTCCTTACGTAATCCATGTAAACGATGAGCTTGTTCGTGTAGCAAATGATTACAAAGAACAGGGTGTATCTTTTGTGGCTATTTCATCTAATGATGTTGTTAATTACCCTGCAGATTCTCCTGATAAGATGAGAGTACTTGCAGAAAAACTACAATATCCATTCCCGTACTTATATGACGAAACCCAAGATGTGGCTAGAGCATATGACGCGGCGTGTACACCAGATTTTTATGTCTTTGATGCTGAAAGAAAGTTGACGTATAGAGGAAGATTGGATAAGTCTAGACCTGGTAATCCTGAGGACTGTAATGGAGAAGATTTGAGAAAAGCAATCGATGGAACAATAGTTGGAGCAGCTCCCATAGAGAAACAGTATCCAAGTGCAGGATGCAATATTAAGTGGTTCAAAACTTAGCTAAATATTTTTTCAACCTGCCTGTGACTTTTGTTAATCAACCCGTCTTAATGATGTAACTACGGTTACCTTAGCTAACATCCTAAAGAGAAACGGGATCAAACCCGCAAAAAGAACGAATTACAGACATTTGAGTTGCAACCTGGTTGTAGCTCTTTTTTTATTTCTGTAACCTGCGTATAGCCTTCATTTCCTTTATCTTCTCTTTCATCGGCATGGCAGGCGAACCAAAATATATTCCATCAGAGGCAAGATTGTTTGCTACACCAGATTGTGCATAGATTGTCACATTATCCCCAATTGTAAGATTCTGAGTAATACCTACTTGGCCATAAATAGATACATTATTTCCAATTATAGTTTTTCCAGAAATTCCCACTTGCGCAGCTATTAAACAGTCTTTACCTATCTGAACGCCATGGGCAATATGAACTAAACAATCGATTTGTGTTCCCGCACCAATTTTTGTAACATCCGATACGGCTTGGTTGATGGTACAATTTGCACCAATATGGACGCTATCTTCAACCACTACCTTACCGCAGGAGTGCCAGGGCGTAAATGTTTTTTGTTTGGACTTATGGAGATAGAAAGCATCTGTTCCTATTTTAACACCGGATTGGATCTTTACATTGTTACCGATAGAAACATTGTCTCCAATATATACCTGTGCTTCAATTTTACAATTATCTCCTATCTGAACATTTCTTCCTATAAAGACAGAATCATGTATCTGAGCAGTGGAAGAAATTGAATTCTCCTTTGCCAAATATTTTTTAGACTCTGAAATGGCAATAGCATTATACACCTCGAATGGATTCGGATGAATGAGTAAGGTCTTATTATGTGCAAAGTCAACATCTTCAGGTATAATGACACAACGTGCTTCAGACTTAAGAGTCTTTTTGTAGTATTTTTTTGCATCTACAAAACATATATCTCCGGAGCGCACTCTATTCATTTCATTAATTCCTGTGAGAATTTCAGATGACTCTTTCCCAGCTATCTTACAATCGTATTGCTGCGCAAGATCTATTATATGTATGTGATCGATAAAATCCATAATTAATGTGCTTCTAACCAATTTTGTCCCGTACCTGCTTCTACAAGGATAGGAACTTTTAAATCAGGAATTGCTTCAGCCATACTCTTTTTAATTATAGGGATGAGCATATCAAGTTCGGAGTTATATACATCAAATACAAGTTCATCATGTACCTGCATAATCATTTTTGATTTAAACTTTTCTTTCTTAAAGATTGCATGAATTTTAATCATAGCAATCTTTATCATATCTGCAGCTGTACCTTGGATCGGAGTATTGATGGCCATACGTTCTGAATTAGAACGTGCTAGACCATTTCTAGAATTAATATCTCTAAGAAATCGCTTCCTTCCTAATAGTGTTTCTACATATCCATGTTCACGTGCAAAATCTACAGTGCTTGTCATATATTTTTTTAGGCCAGCAAATTGCTTGAAGTAATTTTCAATAAGTTCGGTTGCCTCTGTCCTTTTGATTCCAAGTTGACGTGATAGATTTGTTGAACCAGCGCCATATATAATACTGAAATTTACAGTCTTAGCATTTCGTCTTTGTTCAGCAGTTACATCTTCATAGGGTACATCATAGACCTTAGCTGCTGTAGCTGTATGAAAATCATTGCCTTTTAAAAAGGCATCCATCATGACAGGATCTTGGCTGATTTCTGCAATAAGGCGTAATTCTATTTGTGAGTAATCTGCAGCAACCAGTGTATGGTCCTTGTCTCTTGGGATAAAGGCTTTTCTGATTTCTCTCCCTGCTTCGTCTTTGATTGGGATGTTTTGCAGATTTGGATTTTCTGAACTCAGTCTACCTGTTGCCGCTCTAGCTTGATTGTAGTTTGTGTGGATACGTTCAGTTTTGGGGTTAACCATAAGCGGGAGTGCATCGACGTAGGTATTTTTAAGTTTATTATATTTTCTAAACTCTAAGATGTCGCTTACAATTTCGTTGTTAAGAGCAAGCTCATTTAACTTGACTACATCTGTAGAATACTGGCCACTGGCGGTCTTTTTCCATCTATACGGGATTTTTAATTTGTCAAATAGTACCTCACCAACTTGTTTCGGGCTAGCGATATTAAACTCAACACCCGCCTTTTTGTATATGAGCTTTTCTTTTTCAGTTATGCGTTTACCAAGTGTCTTAGAGTATTTGTTTAGGAAATCGGCATTGACACGGACTCCCTCAAATTCCATCGCCGCTAAGACATCAATCAACGGTTCTTCAATTGTTTTATAAATTTTCTCTACATCTATTTCTTTCATCTTCTTGCTAAGTACGGAATGTACCTGCAGTGTTATATCAGCGTCTTCACCAGCGTATTCAGCAACCTTATCTACATCTACATCACGCATGGTAAGTTGGTTTTTTCCTCGTTTACCAATAAGATCTTCAATAGGTACCATTTTATATTCAAGATAGGCGGAGCTCAGGTAGTCCAGCTTATGGCGTTGGTCTGGTTCTAAGAGGTAATGTGCTATCATGGTGTCATGATAGTGGCCTTGAATTTCTATGTCATACCACTTCATCATCAGAATATCATATTTGATATTTTGGCCAATCTTTTCTATTTCAGGATTTTCAAGTACAGTTTTAAATATAGATGTAATCTTTTTTGCCTTGCCTTGATCTTCAGGAATTGGTACGTAAAAGGCTTTTCCCTTTTTTACAGAAAACACAAGTCCTACCAATTCAGCAGCATTGGCATCAATACCCGTAGTTTCTGTATCAAAGCTTATAAAATTACTTGCTTCTAATTTTTCTGCAAGCGCTTGCATCTCCTTTTCTGTGTCTACTAAAACATATTCGTGTTTAGTGTTTGTAATATTTTTATCAACTACATTGTAACTCTGTGTAGATGCTGGCGCCTTTTGTGTGCTAGCACTACTAGCACTTGATCCTCCAAATAAATCTTGTTGTTTGGCAGGAGCGCCTGGTTCTCCAAGAATCTGATTTGCTAATGTTCTAAATTCGAGCTCTTTAAAAATTGCAGTAAGTTTTTCTCTATTGATTGGATCAAGTGTTACAGCTTTTTCATCAAACTCTACTGGGGAATCAATGTTTATGGTTGCGAGCTGTTTTGACAGTCTTCCTTGGTCTGCAAAATTTATTACATTTTCTTTTTGTTTGCCTTTCAGTTGATCCGTATTTTCAATGATTCCTTCTACGGACTTATACAGCTTCAAAAGCTTAACTGCAGTCTTTGCTCCTATGCCCGGGATGCCCGGTATATTGTCCACACTATCTCCTTGGAGTCCTAGAATATCACGTACCTGATCTACATCTTCAATATCCCATTTTTCTAAGATTTCTGGAACACCCAAAATGTCTATCCCATTGCCCTGTCTGGATGGCTTGTACATGAAGATGTTTTCAGAAACAAGTTGAGCAAAGTCTTTATCTGGAGTGACCATGAAAGTGGTGAATCCCTTTTTTTCCGCTTTTTTGGCTAGCGTACCAATAATGTCATCCGCTTCAAAGCCAGGAACTGTAAATACAGGAATATTAAAGCCATCTACAATTTCTTTTATATAGGGGAGAGCGGTAACAATGTCTTCAGGAGTGGCATCTCTATTTGCCTTGTAGGGTTCGTATTGCTCATGCCGAAAAGTCTTTCCTGGTGGGTCAAAGCAGATGGCAATGTGGGTTGGTTTTTGTGTTTTGAGTAGATCCCAAAGCGTTCTGGTAAAGCCAGTGATTGCTGAGGTATTAATTCCTTTGGAATTAATCAATGGTCTGTTGATGAAAGCGTAGTGCGCTCTAAAAACCAGAGCATGCCCATCTATTAGAAATAATTTCTTCTCCATAGTTGATGTGTAAAGAAATCCAAGATAAAAAAAAGCCCACCAGCATGATAGCTAGTGGGCTTTTATATCGTTTAATTATATCTCTTATAGAGCGTACGTCAAACCAAGATTTGTATATCTCTGAAGATCTGCAGATTCGAAATCAGCTTTTCTGAATCCAAAACCAAGACCCACTCCAATTCCTTTCCAAATTTCAAATCCAAGTGTGTTTAACCATGACCATTCTGCTAATCCAGCCTCTCTTGATGTACCAGTTAATTCATCAACAAATGTTGTTTTATTATCAGAATATGGTAAGAACCCTGTTAGCGTAGAACCCCAAGCAATCTTTCTGCCATTAATTAAAAGATCTCTCGTGTAATCTGCTCTAAACTTAGCTCCTAATGAACCAGAAGAGGATACATCTCCAAAACCATCTGCAGGCCATGCAATGTGATAGTTTAATGGGTGGATAACTACAGTAAGATTTTCAATAGGTAACCAAGTTACACCCACACCGATATCAGCAGTTCCTGGCGCTAAGAAGTTTCCTAAAGATGTGTTTAATTCTCCTAAGGCAGTAGCCGCTAGTTTAGAAGTGAATTTATAACCTGCTAAAGAAGATAGGTTTAAGATATCAACAGTTCCGTTATCAAATAGACCATCTTCATCTTCCTCTTCATCCGCTCTGCTAATGTCGATATCGTTCCATGCTTTTGTAAGGATACCCTTGTTATGCCAAAGAGTTTTTTCCTTGTCATTGTTAGCATATCCTGTTAAACCAATGTTTAAGGACTGTGCTGTAGAGTTTGGATTAGGGTTTCCAATCCAGTTGTTTGCGTTATTAAGGTCAAATCCAAGTAGACCGCTATATCCTGTTCTCCAGCCAGAAAGAAGATCAATCTGTCTTTGAAGATCAGCTATTTCTCCAGTTGTTGCATCAATCTGAGATTGAAGGTCTGCAACAGTAGCTTCCTTGTCTGCTTTCATAGCCTCATACTCAGATATAGTCTGCGCAGAAGCAATTCCTACAGAAAGGAAAGTGAAACAAATAAGTAGTAGTAAATTTCTCATTAGATAAAATTTTAATGAATTTAATTATGATTATTTATGAATGAATTTCAACATTTTCCTTTGAGAGTTTGCTCAATGGAATTATTATTTTTCCAGTTTCGGTTTTGAGAATTAAAGATGATTTATCCATAGTCGTAATCATGCCAGTTTTTCCTTCAATAGTGATTCTATCGCCTATATTGAATTTTCCTTTCGAATAAAAGGATGCAAGAAAGTTAGAAACATTGTCTTTAGACGCAAGTCCATACCCTATGGCAAAGGCACCTACGGCGCCACCGATCACGAGTGAAATATTTTGAGATAAAAAATCTGTATTTATTTTAGCCTGACCTAAGGCACTTATGATAACATTTATAACCAGGAAATAGAATAAAAAATTCCCTATCATCTGGCCAGAAGGTATACCTAAAGAATTACAAGCAGTCTGTACGATTTTTCTTAATGCCTCTGCAATAAGTAAACCTATCACAATCCAGATCATTGCAACGATCAGGTTTGGAATAAAGGTGATAAGATCAGAAACCATATTGGATAGTGCAGGCATCTGTAAAGCCTCTGTTGCTGCAACAGCAAAGAATAACATGATGACATAATAGACTATCTTACTAAGTACAGAAGATATTTTGATTTTGACGTTTGCCTTGTCGACCATCTCAATTTCATTGAGCTTTTCTCCCAGCTTATCTATTTTAATGCCTTCTAAAAACTTAAGGACTATTTTCGCTATAATTTTACTGATGATAATTCCAATAATAATTAGAACTAAGGCAGTAAAAATAGCAGGAATACCCGCAAGGAATTTACCTAGCAGGTCTGTGAGTAAGGTTGTTGGGAACTCAAATAAAAACATAGCGTTCATGTCGGATACGGTTGTTTAATGATCGAACTTAGCGAAGGATCTAAAGCGTATTAGGATATTTTGGTCTTCCATTATCAGAACGGTTATCCGGAGCCTTAGGACTTCCTCCCGTTGCAGACACAAATAAACCAAAGATGCGTGAAAGATAGAGCTCAAAGATATCTCCAATAAAACTCAATATCCCTACGTTACTCGAGATGCTCCTGTGTACTTTTTCAGTATTCTTTTCATACTGCACAATTTGCTCTCGCTCAAGTTCTTTAAAATTATTAATTCTCATCCGTCAAATATTATTAAAGTGTGTTTTTAAATATTTCAGAGTGCAATTTTTTAAACTTTTGTTTTGCTCTCTTAATTTTCATCTTAACTGCGCTTTCTGACTTATCTAACATCCCAGATATTTCTCTAATCGAAAAATCATCTTGATATTTCATAAGCAAAATCGCTTTGTCAGCTGCAGGTAATTCTTCAAGAATTACTTTTAATCGTTTTACATTGGTCTCCATAATAAAGCGATCCTCAATATCGTCATCCGCAGAGTCATGTTCTGAAGACATATCATCCACTAGGACGCTTTTGTCTTTCTTTCTCCTTCGGATGGAGTCAATGCAATAGTTATAAGTAATTGAATACAACCAGGTAGAAAATTTGGATCGTCCACTGAATTTTGAAAGATTCAATAGGATCTTCATAAATATTTCTTGCATGGCGTCTTCTGCTTCATTCTCACTTTTGAGAATAGATAAGCACTTTCCGAAAACCTTTCCTGAATACCGTTTATAGAGTATGTCAAAGAATGCAACATTGTTGCTTAAGACAAACTCTTTTACCACATCCTCGTCAGATAAGTCTGTCGGGATTTCCTTAGTTAATAAAGGATATAATAAATTAATCAAAAGCTAAACGATTTACAGATTGATTGTTTTCTAAATATTTGACGTAAAAGATGGTGAAAGTTACATTTATTTGGCGGCCTTGTAAAAAAAAATGAGCTAATGACCTACATTAGCTCAACCATAACCAAATGAAATCAAAATAAATACTTATTGTAGTAATTACAATAAGCCTCATAAATGTAAGCATTTCCTTTATAGAAACTGGCGAATTATGGAAAAACAGATCAAAAAAGTGAACAAAACTGCAGTTTTAATGATATTGTCAGCCTTGTTCTTTCTTCCTTCTGCAAATGGACAATCAGAAACAGACGCTCTCTTTGTGAAAAAAATTTATAACCATACTCTCGAAAATGGAAAGTGTTATGATTGGCTTAAAGTTTTGAGTGAGGACATTGGTGGAAGACTTGCAGGCTCTTCTGAAGCTGAAAAAGCAGTAAACTATACCCATGATCTTATGCAAACTATTGGAATTGATCAAGTTTTTAAACAAGAATGCGCGGTTAATAAGTGGGAAAGAGGAGAAAAAGAAGAAGTGTTTATTCATTTTGAAGATGGTACTAGCAAAGAAATTCCGGCGCTTGCCCTTGGGAATTCTGTAGGAACTAATAATACTGCCATATCTGGTGAATTGATAGAACTTATGTCTATTGATTCCTTGGAAGCCTTGGGTCGGGAGATATTACAAGACAAAATTGTATTATTTAATAGGCCAATGGATCCTACTAAATTAAGAACCTTTCACGCCTATGGTGGAGCGGTAGACCAGAGAGTCTATGGAGCAGCAAGAGCAGCAAAATTTGGAGCAAAGGCTGTGCTCGTCAGATCTCTTACTACCTTACAAGATGATAATCCGCACACGGGTGTTACTAGATATGATGAAGGTGGTCTAAAAATTCCAGCCCTAGCGATCAGCACAAATGCTGCGAATGAAATTAGTATGCAACTTAAAAAAGGAAAACTAACTGCCTCAGTTTCTTCGCATGCTAAAAATCTAGGGGAGGGTATTAGCTATAATGTTATCGGTGAAATAAAAGGAACAGAAAAGCCAGATGAGATCATTCTTGTTGGTGGGCATTTAGATTCTTGGGATATTGGTGGAGGGGCACATGATGATGGAGCTGGTTGTGTGCATGCCTTACAAGCCATAGCTAGTTTACTAGAACTTGGTTATCAACCTAAGCATACCATACGCTGTGTGATGTTTATGAATGAAGAAAATGGCTTAGCCGGTGGATTAAAATATGCTGAAGTTTCTGCTGATAAGGGTGAATTTCATCTTGCGGCTATAGAGTCTGATGCAGGAGGATTTACACCGAGAGGTTTTAGTTGTGATGCTCTGCCTGATAAATTTAATGGCTTGTACAAGGCATTAACTGAATTTAATCCCATCTTAGAAGCCTATGATTTGAGACTTGTAAAGGGGGGATCTGGAGCAGATATTAATCCTTTGAAACCACAGGGAGGACTTCTAATAGGTTTTAGACCGGACTCTCAGAGATATTTTGACTATCACCATTCGGTTACAGATACCTTAGGAGCAGTGAACGAAAGAGAGCTTAAACTTGGTGCGGCAGCTATTTCTTCGTTAATTTACCTAATAGATAACTATGGACTCAGAACGCAATGATAACATCAGAATAGAAAACTATGAGTTTGAAAAATATATTGATGCAACTCAAATAGAATCCTTAGTGTCCAAACTTGCTGAAGAAGTAAGTCTAAAATACATAGACAAAAATCCTGTCTTTATTGTAGTACTTAGCGGAGCCTTCATTTTTGCCGCAGATTTTTTAAGAAAAATCAACTTTGAGCATGACATTTGTTTTGTAAAAGTAAAGTCCTATGAGGGCATGCAATCTACCGGGAAATTAGATATACAGTTACCTATTGATATAGATGTGTCAGAAAGGTACCTGATTATATTAGAAGATATAGTAGATTCTGGTAACACTTTGTATAACTTTAAGAAATACCTGGAAGAGCTTAAGCCGTATACAGTGGAAATTGTAAGTTTGTTCCACAAACCTGAGGCCTTAGAAAAAGAACTTAGAGTAGCCTTTGTGGGTAGATCCCTACCCAAAGAATTTGTAATAGGATATGGCCTCGATTATAATGGGAAAGGCAGACATCTAAAACATCTATATAAATTAATTACAGAATAAATATATTCTAGAAGCGTAAATAAAAAATATGAGATTTGATGAGTTGGGTTTAAAAGAGGGGTTGTTAGAAGCGATTTCTTATATGGGATTTGAAACAGCAACTCCCATTCAAGAAAAGTCAATACCAGTCATCTTAGAAGGTAAAGATTTGATAGCCTGTGCGCAGACAGGTACAGGTAAAACAGGAGCTTTCTTGTTACCGATGATGAATAATCTCATTGACCATAATAACAAATCTACTAGCGCGCTAATCATTTGTCCCACACGCGAACTCGCTAAACAAATAGAAGAACAAATTCAAGGCTTCAGTTATTTTTGTGGACTTACTTCTTTTGCAATCTACGGAGGTGGTGATGGCATGTCTTGGGAGGATCAAAAAAACGCCTTTAAACAGAATACGGATATAATTGTGGCAACACCTGGGAAGCTAATTTCTCATTTGAATATGGGGCACGTTAATTTTTCAGACCTCAAATATCTTATCTTGGATGAGGCAGACAGAATGATGGATATGGGTTTTCATGATGATATCCAAAAGATTATATCTTACTTACCTAAGGAAAGACAAACACTCATGTTCAGTGCTACCATGCCGCCGAATATCAGGAAGTTAGCCAGCAAGTCCATGGTAAATCCGGAGGAAATAAGTATCGCTGTTTCAAAACCGGCTGAGGGTGTGCTCCAGCTCATGTATTTAGCACATGATCACCAGAAAACTCCCTTGATCGTAGATCTCATAAAGGAGAAAGAAAAGTACTCCAGTATTATCATTTTCTCCTCTACTAAGAAAAAAGTATCTAGCATTGCACGTTCACTGAAACGGGAAGGTTTACAAGCAGCTGCTATATCATCTGACTTAGACCAGACGGACCGAGAAGCAATGCTGTCTAAATTTAGAGCGCGAAAGTTGCGCATAGTAGTTGCAACAGATGTGCTTTCAAGAGGTATAGATATTAAAGACATTAATCTGGTAATCAATTATGACGTTCCATCGGATGCTGAAGATTATGTACATAGAATAGGAAGAACTGCAAGAGCGGATACCACTGGGGTTGCCATTACTTTGATTAATGAAGAGGATATGTACAAGATTAGAAGGATCGAGAAGTTAATTGAAAAATCCATCATGAAACTAAATGTTCCTGCTGAACTTGGAGAGAGTCCTGTGTGGCAAGAAAATGCACAGAAGAAAAGATCCTACGGAGGAAGTAGGGGAGGAAGTAGAGGAGGAAACAGAAATAATAGAAATAAACGCGGAGGAAGTGGAAGAAATAATCGTGGGAATTCTGGAAACAGAAGACGATAAAATCTTTAATTTTCTTTTTCAAACTTATTACCTTCGCAATTGTTATAATATTAAATCAAAAAAATCGCACTATGGCTTTTACATTACCAGACCTACCTTACGGACACCATGCATTAGAACCTTATATAGATGCTTGGACTATGGAAATACATCACGGCAAACACCATGCAGGTTATACTAAGAAATTAAATGCAGCTTTAGAGGGTTCAGACCTTGCTGGAAAAAGTATAGAAGATATTCTCGGAAGCTTAGATATGAATAATGCCGCATTAAGAAATAATGGAGGAGGGTATTATAACCATTCTCTTTTTTGGTCTATCATGGGTCCCAATGCTGGAGGAAAACCCTCCGGTGATTTAGCGGACGCTATCAATACTGCCTTTGGAAGTTTTGATACCTTCAAAGAGAAATTTGCTTCTGCAGCAGCTACACGATTTGGCTCAGGTTGGGCATGGTTGTGTGTACACAAAGGTGGAAAAGTGGAGGTATGTTCTTCGCCGAATCAGGACAACCCATTAATGCCAGATGTTGGTTGCGGGGGAACTCCTATAATGGGAATAGATGTGTGGGAACATGCATACTATTTAAATTACCAAAACAAGAGGGGAGATTATGTATCTAATTTCTTCAACGTAGTAAACTGGGATGCTGTGTCCAAGAGATACGCAGACGGAAAATAATCTATACAAAACGAATTGGTAGGGCAGGGATGAAATTCATTTTTGCCCTTTTTTTATGTCGATAATCACTTAATTAGGATGGGTAACAGCTTTAAATGTTAAATCCTCTCTTCCACGACATAAAATTCCATCTTGAATAAGGGTAGACGCCTTGACTCTTGTCTTATTTATAGATATATTTATTAAAATCATTACCCATGATCATATTCACAATTGCTCTAATTGTGCTCATAGCGTTTGGGGACAACATTCTCAAAGAAGCCTGAGCATAGAACCAAAAAAATGCGAATGGACAGAAATGTTTGTTCGTTTTTTTATGCCCTATTTTGAGCTAACGGATGCAAACATGTTTTGGACATCTTCTAAAGCAAATTTCCCTAGCAAAGCAGTTTGAAAGATATACTCTTTATCGCCCTGGATTTTTAAAACACGGAAGTCATAGTTTACAGTTTCATCAATCTTCTTTTCAAAGATGAAACCATCTTTGGTCTCACTTACAATTTTTGAAAAGAAAGGACCATTTTCAACCTCCTTCTTTTTATCTGCTAACAAGCCAGCTTGGTCAATTGTGGCAGCAGTACTTGCCAAGATTTGTAAGTTATACGTCTCACCTTTTTGTACAGTTATATCTTGCATCAAACCTAAATCGTTGGCGGTTACTATAGCATCTGCTGGGGCTTTAATTTTTATGGGCAAACCCTTGGACATAAGATCAAGATCTACAAATTTACTTGTCTCATTTTTACAAGAGAATAGAAAAAGGACAGATAGAACAATGATTGAAAAACGCATAATGTATGTTTAGCTCGTAAGGCTTGTAAAGTACAACAAAAAAGTCCATCTGAATTAACAGATGGACTTTTTTATATGAATTATGCTTTAATACTACAGCCTATGGCTTTTGTAGATTTAGGGTCAGGTCTCTTACCTACTTTAAGCGCTTCGATAGCATTCGCGACGTAAGCACTTTCTACTGCACTCGCATCCTTAGGACTATCATCAATTGCACCAATATATTGTACTACTCTATCTTTATCTAAGAGGTATACATGGGGCGTTTTAGTAGCACCATATTCTGGGAAAACAGTTTGTTTTTCATCAAATACATAGGCAAAAGGGAATCCCTTCTCCTTCGCTCTCATTTGCATTCCTTCAAAACTATCGTCTGGCTTGATTTCTGGATTATTTGGGTTAATAGCAATGACAGGATATCCCTGTGGTGCATAAGTATTGTGTAGATCTATAAGACGATCTTCATACATTACTGCCCATGGGCAAGAGTTGCAGGTAAATACAACAATGAATCCATTTGCATCTTTATAATCAGCCATGGATAACATCTTACCGTCAATGTTTTTAAGTGAGAAATCAGTGGCAGTATCTCCTACGTGATACCCCTTGTGTGGAAGGGTAAAAGATAATAATATACCAGAGGCAAGAACGAATAATGAAAGCAATGTTTTTTTCATGATTTAAATATTTACTTTTTTAATTAGGTCAATTATTTCTTGTGCACTATGCACGGAACCTTCAAAGAATACTTTTTTAGTTCCTTGGGTTATTAATGTAATTGGAATAGCACCAGACCAACTCGGATCTACACGATCTATCCAACTATTATATTTTCCATCAGTAAGGAGTATTACCTCTGCCTGTATGTTTGATTCATTAAGAAAGGGGATTACCTTACTATCCAGATGCTTTTCTAAATCAAGACTGACATAGGTAAATTTAATCTTATCCTTTTCTGTGGCTAGTAAGGCTTCTTCAAAATAGGGTAGTTCTGCGACACAGGGTTTACACCAGGTTGCCCAGAAATTGATTACATGGATTCCCCCATCTTTAAGAACAAATCTTTGTTCCAGTGCATCGAAACTATTAATGACATCTACATCCTTTAGATTCCAATCTTGCGCGTTGGTACTGGAAGCAACGATAAATAGGAATAATATTGATTTTAATGCCTTTACCATCTTAATTGCACAAAATTAGCTTTTTTTAATGGAGAGGAAAGTTATAAATATGTTATAAAACACAGCGCAGACCCTAAAAGTTGTTGCCCACCAAAGAATATACTTGGGTTAATACACTTGAATAATACATATATAGTGAAGCTTTGGGTTGTGCCACTATACGTAAAAGCCTCTTGCTACATGCACATAACAAGAGGCTTTCCAAAATTTTGTTGCGTATTCTTAGCTCAGAAACTCAATACTCTTCTTGGTAAAATCAGCCAGTTCTTTTCCTTTCAACATGTTCTGATTTAACTTGGCCAACATGTGCAGATAGCTGGCGAAATCTGATTTCTTATCCTTATTACGCATCTTCATCATTTTATCGACAATCAGTGGATGATTCGTGTTTATGACCACACTGTGCGGATCTGGTAGCATATCAAGATTAGCACCCTGGAAGGATTGCATCTCTTTCATTCTACGCATAAACTCTGGCTTAGTAATGAGTACAGGTTGATCGTCTGGTGAAAGTGGCTTCATTTCTATCTGACCGCCTTGCAAATCACCTAATGCTTCCGTAAAGATTGTTTTTACTTTTTCTAACTCACCTTCAGATAAGACAGATTCTTTCTTTTCATCTTTCTGCACTAAGTTATCTGCCGTATCAGAATCCACTCTTACAAAGGCAACCTTATCTAGTTTTTGCTCAAGGTTTTGGATAAAATGATTGTCAATAATATTATCAAAAACGAGGACATCATACGAATACGCCTTTGCTGATTCTATATAACTGTGATGCTCATCCTTATTGTTCGTATACAAAAACACTGTTCTATCGTGTTTGTCCGTTTGTATTTTTGCAACCTTCTCACGATATTCTTCGATAGTCGAAAATGCATCCTCCGTATTTTTGAGTACAGCAAACTTGAGCCCCTTATCATAAAATTTCTGATCACTGATCATGCCGTACTTTACAAATACACCTATATCATCCCACTTAGACTGATAGGACTCTCTATCTTTTTTAAATAGATTGTTTAGTTTGTCCGCTACTTTCTTAGTTATATAAGAAGTGATTTTTCTGACGTTACTATCACTCTGTAAATAACTTCTAGAAACATTCAGTGGAATATCTGGAGAGTCAATAACACCATGTAAGAGCGTTAAAAACTCTGGTACAATCTCTTTTACATCATCAGTCACATAGACCTGATTGCTGTAAAGTTGAATTTTATTCTTTTGCAACTCCATAGAATTGTTCAACTTAGGGAAGTATAAAATTCCAGTGAGGTTAAACGGAAAATCAATATTTAAATGAATCCAAAACATAGGATCAGGACTCATTGGGTAGAGTTCCTTGTAAAAGTCTAGGTAGTGTTTGTCCTTTAAATTATTTGGCCGTTTTTTCCAGAGCGGAGTAGGGTTGTTAATAATATTATCTTCCTCTTCTACGATTTCTACCTTGTCATCTCCCTCTCCCTCAAAGTGCGAATTTGTATTTGTCCCAAACTTAATCGGTACCGGTAAGAACTTACAATACTTATTCAGTAAGGCATTAATTCTTTGATTGTCCAAGAATTCTTTACTGTCATCATCTATGTGTAATACGATGTCTGTACCGCGTTCTTTTTTCTCTGCCGCCTCAATTTTATACTGCGGGTCTCCCTTACAGGTCCACTTCACAGCCTTCGCAGACTTTTTGTAAGACTTAGTAATCACTTCTACCTTATCTGCAACCATAAATGCAGAATAGAATCCTAGACCAAAGTGCCCAATAATATTCGCATCATCTTTATACTTTTTTAAAAAATCTTCTGCAGAAGAAAAGGCAACCTGATTTAAATATTTTTTCACCTCAGATTCTGACATCCCTATTCCCTTATCACTGATCGTTAGAGTCTTCTTTTTTTCGTCGATAGAAATTTCGATAGTCGTATCACCTATTTCCGTTTTGATCTCCCCCTTACTAGAAAGCGTCTTCAGTTTTGTCGTCGCATCCACGGCGTTAGAAATAAGTTCTCTGAGGAACACCTCTTGATCTGAATACAAGAATTTTTTAATGATCGGAAAGATATTTTCCGTTTGTACTGATATTTTACCTTTTTCCATATTGCTTCTATTTACATACCACCTTTGTCAAACTATATGCCACAGCGATTTTTATGACAAAATGACAAGATTGAGTGACGAAGATGCCATAAGATGAGTAGGCAGGTACCCTAGACCAGCGCAGAAGTGACAAAATGAGTAAAGAGGAACTTGTTTATTGTTTGGGCGTGCCCATTCCTTCGCTGCACTCAGTCAGGTCGCTCCCTTCCAGGCTCCCTGTGCGGTCGGCCCTGCCTGCATGCTTGCGCAGGCAGTCAGGTCTGGACTCTGTCCACCTTCCAGGCAGACTCACGCGATTGCACTCAAGTAAGTGGATTCAGAGAACTTGCAGATATACATGCATTGAGCTAATTCGTTCGCCTTCCTCGTGATTTGATATGGATGCTTGATAAACAAAGTCAGACATTATTATCCCCATGCTAAAATGTAAGATAGGCGTCATCTGCACCAAGACCTTCATAAATCTAATTAACGTATATAAAAATTATTGTTTATAATTTATACGTATTCAATGATTTATACTAGGGTAAAAAAATTAATATATCTAAGACGATAGATTTGCTTAGGATAGCCTCTTTTTGGCAAGGAATTGGCAGTTAGTCTTATGTTCAGATTATGGAGGAGGATACTTAAATGAAATATCTTCTTTCTTTCGGGCCGGTTCGTAGGGGGTTACTAGAGCCGGTCTTTTTTTTTATTTTATTAGAGTATAGGTTCGTGGTAATATACTATCCTGGACAATATCCCGAGGAGTACCCTGCTTTGTACTATTCAACACACGCAAAATATCTTTCCTAACAGTGGGGCTTTCAAAAAAGTAGCGGTGGCCAGTAAGTTGCATCATGCCCTCATTATCATTAAGTACAGAAACATCAATGACCGAGATTGCCTCAGATACCTTAGTCATATCGCTGATACCACTCAGACCTATTCTATCTTGCTTATTCAATCCGCGGGAAATACCTAGGGTGAAATCATGTACATTCTTATAGACATATATTTCTTGGGCAAAACTATCTATGTGTTCAAACACTCCATCCGTATAAAAACAATCTTCAGGTGCATCAGATGCTACAAAAAGTACATCTTCTGCCTGCCAGCTAGGGTCTTCTAATAACATATAACTGTTATAGATTCCTTGAAATGTCCTAGATCCCATAGAGTGCATGATGAAACTAATCTTTCTATCTGAATCTAGTTTTTTTGATAAGGCCTGTATTTCGTCCACTAAGGGGAAGTAAGATTTTCCTATGCTAAGTGCGTCCACATAATTTTGGGGATAATCCATAGTCCCATACCAGACCAAGGAAACAATAATATCCATGTTGTTTTCATCTTTGGAAAATAGCCCTTGGTTAAGTTTATTTTGAACCATTTTTTGATACCACTTTGTATGCGCCATCATGCCATGGATGTAGAAGACAATATTGCCATTCCCAGTCTCTTCAATCTGTTTTGTCAGCTTGGATAATAATTCTTCTTTTGCCCTGTCTGGATCAATTGCCTTGTGGATTAATTCACCCTCTTCTTCAATCAGATAGCCCATTTCTGTTATTTCAGTAGAATCTGCCCGTTCAAAGTAGAGTTGTAGGGTTTGAGCAAATCCTATTTGGACTAGGCTAAGAAATAAGATTAGAACGAGCTGTGTTTTTAAAGATCTCATATTCTAAAGACAATTCTAAAGCAAAATTAGTTTTCTCTTTTGAAGAAAATATAATCTGTTGATACGGGATTGATACCAGAATCACGCGTCAGCATAGTAATTTGTCCTCTATGGTAGGTGGAATGATTGATAACATGAAATAGAATATCGTGTATCGTATTCTTATATGTATTTCCAAGGCTATTTTTGTAATTAACTATGTCTTGCGGATCATAGTTCTCTATTATAAAAATACTGGACCGATAGGTATCCATGTTTATATCCTTATAACTATCGACGGAGTGTTCCTGCCAACTCGTAAGTTCAGGTCGTTCCATAATGTTGTTATTCCAGTAACTGTGCGCATTGAGTGTATGGGAAAAAAGCTGCATAGCTTTCATTGGAAACGCATCTGCGTTTTCTAAAAAGTTTTCAATGAGCAGTTCATTCATCTTATAGTTGTATTCAAAATAACTTTGCAAGTTCATTTCTTCTTCTTTTTCTTTTTTGATGCTTTTGCGAATGGATTAAATTGTAAACAGAGATCTACCCAATATTCTAATTGCTCATCTGAGTCTATTCCTTCATTGCCAACAAAGACAAAACCTGTGAGAGCTCTTCCTGTGATATTCATTTCAGTGGCCCCCGTTTTTTCAAGAGCATCTGAATACGCCTCTGCACCCACACGTGCCATGACTGTATCCTCATGCACTCCTACACACATTTTACCATCTACCATATAGCAGATACCACCAAACATTTTTTTTGGCTCAAACTGAATTTTCTTCTCTTTTAAAATGTGCTCTATGCGTTCACTTAGGTATGTATCGTAAGCCATCTAGTAGTAGATTTAATTGACATATGAATCCGCCTTGTACTTTGGTTTAAACCCTGCAGGCTGTTTGTCAAAGATAGCTTCTATTTTAAAATTTCTAGTACATAGATATGCATCAGTTAGGCATGTAAAAGTAGAAAGCAATTTTAATGGATAAACTGAAGAGTTTTAGAATTTGAATTATTTGTGGTAATAACCTCATTCCCACTGCCGGCCAAAACAAAGGCCGTAATGCTTGTGCTTCCATCCGTATTTTCAGGGATGAAATCTACCGTAAAACCAAAATTAGACTGAGTTCCAGCATTGATAACTGCAGTACTTGTCCAAATATGGTAGTCTGCCGCACTGCCATCGTAGGTCCAGATAGAGTTATTGAGATTATAGCCTCCTAGGCTTGCGAGTGTATTATCCCAATTTATACTGAACATATCTTGCTTTGGAATGACGACTGTCACTGGTCCAGACGTATTTATGTTGTTTAGCTCCATAAGTTCAATAACTAATTCAAATGTAGAACTACCTTGCACGTTCTGGCTGCTTAGATTTATAATAGGACTGAGATCGGGACCAAGAATTTCTATGTCTTTGCAAATCGTATTGATATCTCCACAGCTATTACTTACAGTAAGACAGACGTTATAGCTGCCCCCAGATGTATATAAGTGTTCAGGATTCTCCACATCGGAAGTATTCCCATCACCAAACTCCCAGAAATAATTAGCACTTCCAACAACATCTTGTGGACTAAATATGGCGTTAAGTTCAGTTACATCTGAGAGAATGTCAGAACCTGCAGAAATAGTATCACCGATATAAACTGCCAGATCATTGTAACTATCTACAGCACTTAGATCATCTAAAATATTGTTCCACTCAGGTCCTACCTGATAGCCTTTGATTGCATCTACATATACCTTAGAGCTTTTTTCAATGGTTGCTGTGCCAAATCCTTCTTCCAACTCTATATTTCCTGTTGTTGCATGTAGATGTATATTGCAAGAATTATTTATTAGTATCGGAATAGATGGGGCAAGTGTGTCAGCACCACCTGAAAATGCACCTGCTTCGGATTTATAAAAGAAGATATCTACATTGGATGCATTTCTTATTTCTACTTGAATAGGCCCCTGTACTCTTTCCACATTTAATCCATAAAACTTCAAAGGCTCTGTTGTTCCATTGACTAATAAACCTCTGTAGAAGTCTCCTTTTGAGGCAGCTTGATTTTTTGTCCATTCAGCTGTTAAGGCATATACCCTGCCACCACCAAAATGAGTAAATTCAAATGCATGGTGATCATGGATTAGACTGGAATCTGGATGAATCCAATCTGTATAACCCATCATGATGTCTCGTATTATCGAATTTTCTCCCACTCTCCATTTTAAAGAAGTGAGCATAGGATTTTCTTTCAGGTGTGATTCTATTAACACCCAAGAAAGACTAGTATTCGCATTTGCATTATAAATCGTTTCTACAATAGCCGTACCATCTGCAGGTTTCCAATCTTTGTCTGCGCGTATAATGGAATAGGTTTTTCCTGCCCCAAAAAGTCTTGTATTATATTTAAGGCGAATTGGTTCACTTACCTTGTAAATACCTTTTGGTAAATAGACTTTTTGATAATTATCGATGGCATAGAGTAGCGCTTGAGAGTCGTCACTGATGCCATCACCTATTGCCTCATTTCCATCCATTTTAATGGGATCAGTTACATCCACAAAATCACTATCGAACCGATCTTCTATCTTTGGATAATTCGCCTCGTCCCAAATGTGTTTTTCTAATAAAAAATTTATATCCGGTGTACCCAGAGAAATATCTGAAATTTCAATCTGGTTTATATTTCCATTTATTAAATTTTGACCACCTGATCCACAATAGGAAAAATTTGAAACCGCATTCCATTGGTCTTGCACAAGTGGAACATTTGATTTTAAAAAGGATGCACCTTTTACAAATACATTATTTAGGATTAGATTTTTGCTATTGGGTACATTAAAGGTAATTGATGTATTTGCTCCAGTAAATTCGATAGCACCATCTATAAAACTAATACCACCCCGACTAGCCCAAGATGACACTATGGGACCAGACTCTTTTTCAATATGAAAGCCTGTAATTACCATGGGTGACCACATCGGTAAAACAAATACCTCCTCTTCTTGATCTATGAATTTTGCACCTGCATACGTGCCACACAAGGATTGATGCGGGTCCGTAATGACAACACCATGTTTCCCACCTATCACCTCAATATTATAATAGCCACTTCCGGCACCTCCATGTGTTCCTCTAAATCCTGAATAGCCTCCATTCGCAAAAACCGTAACATCTTCCAGGGTACATCCCTGCGCACCATTAAAATGGACACCAATTGCGCCCGGGTTATTATTTAAATCGATATCAATGCCTTTAAAAACCATATTAAAAGCAATGCCATGTTCTTCCTCCCATGGATCATTATCTCCTGGAATGGATCCGTTATCTCCACGTGGTTCTGCCCATATCCAAACAACAGGTAATGGATTGTTTGGGTCATCGTATGCCGGAGCATTGTCAACAATTTTTAAAGTAGGTCTGGGATAGCCTCCTACTAAAACGCAGGGCTTCCTTCTATCTACATTCCAGTTTCCGTTTGGTAATTGCTCTGCTGGTAATTTCGCAGTTAGTGTATCACTCACTAAATACGTACCTGTAGGAAAATAGCAGACTAAACTATAATCGCGTGCATCGTTTATAGCGTCTTGAATAGCGTCCGTGGAGTCATCTGTTCCTGTGGCATCCGCTCCATATAAGGTAATGTCTAAATAACCAAGTTGATATAACTCATTGTTAGGATCTATTCCGGGCGGTGGCCCTTGCGCACCTAGCATTTGCGCTACAAATAAAATGCTGATTATTCTAAAGAGGGTGTACATAGTTATCTTATTTAAATATTGGAAGGTGACTATGTTGGATTAAAGTTAGCCATAAATTGGGGAATGTGGAAGTAAAGTGTTTAATTCAAATATATTTTGAAATTAAACTGAGAAAATATGTTAAACTTTTTCAATTTAGCTAAAACGCTAATTAACGTAGTAAAAGCCAAAAATGAAACAGACGAAAATGTTAAAACAGCAGATCGTACTGTATTCGAAAATATGGAAGAAAAAATAAGAGGGATTGAAGATACAGTGGAAAAGGACAATACTAGAACGCGAGCAGATGTGTATGCAGAAATGCGTAAGCGTATGGAAGAAGTTCGTATAGAAAATGAAGCAGACCCAGAAATTGAAACTGCAGATAGTTCGGTTTTTACCGACATGCAAAAACAGATTGACGAATTGCAGAAAAAATTAGAAGCGCAGGAATCTGCGAATACAAAGGTAGGAACGGCTGATGTATTCCGTAGCAACACGGGCAATGCAGCACCCTCATCAGCAGAAGAAATGATGGCTGTTACGAATAGCATGGGAGGTAGTTTAGAATTACGATTGGAACCAAATATGGGAGCACAAAAACATGCAGTCCGTGTACCTGATAATGCACTTATCCAAATCCTTGGTTATTCTGAGAATAGTATTCACTTAGATGGTAAGGAAACTAAATTCGTATTTGTAGATTACAATGGAACACGTGGCTGGCTTTTAGATTCCTATTTAAATAGGAATTAGAAAAGCAGTTAGAAATAAAAAAGGAGAGCACATCATGCTCTCCTTTTTTATTGCCAGTTTACCAACCTGGAATAATATTTATTCCAAAGGTGCCTCCCACATCTTTTTTGAGAGGCCAGGCATAATGCGGTTCTACGATGAGAGCACCAAATAGATTGATACGCATGGCAACACCAACAGAAGTAACTATCTGAGCAGAGTTTACCTCATCAGAACGTATTTCTTCAAATTCATCAAAGGCAACACCTGAGTCTATAAAAAAGGCGAGATCGCTATAAAATCCTTTTGCAGGAATCAGAGACAGCTGTCTCGGTCCCGTAAACGGTATTCTTATTTCCGCGTTTGCAAGGAACATCTTTGAACCCAACAACTGATCAAATCCTAAATTTAAGTCATTGATTAATCCCAAGGATGTAATACTGCCGTAACCTCTCACATTTCCCATATCGCCCACATAAAACGGATAAACGGTGTTGGACTCATTCACAAACCGTAAATAGCTCAGGGCTCTGAAGGCAAAGCTAAATGGCTTTTTCCAAAAGTATTTCCTAAGATCTACAAGTGAAGAATAGAAATCATCATTTCCAATCACCCTGTCAAAACCAATCCGGAATCGATGTCCTGCTAAGGGTGAGGTTAGACCACTAAATGAATTGTCGCCAACAAGTGCTATACCTGTGGAGGCACCAAAACCTCTTCGAATAGTGTAAAAATTATTAAGTGGAATTTCATCTGTCATCAGGTCAATGTTCTCACGATCTTCTCCTACAAAGCGAAATCCGCCTCCTACGGGTTGGTAATACACATTGTATTTGTCAAGACTAAATCCTCTTCTACTTCCAGCAACACTTCCCTCTAAACGCAGTGTTGTTGAAAATGGATAGTGTGCAAATAGACTGACCTGATCATCGAACACACGTAATATTTGATAAGGCGCATTCAATACTTCAAATGCATTGTTATTATTGTCGACTAAAGTGTCAATTTCGTTAGGAAGAAAGCCACCTGTTCTAAGAGGAATGTGTGAAAAAGAGGCACCCCAGGCGAGTTGATGTTTTCTATTTATATATGAAACTTGGCCACCTACATCTTGTATTTCTCCATTCATAGATGCTTGTACAAACATCTGATGGTTTCCTAACATGTCTCCAAAAAGTAATCCGATGCCACCCTGCAAACCGGTATAGTTTCCAAAATTATTATTGTTCCCAACAGCAAGTCCTGTCCCTCCTGTGGCATAATCCATCTTAAATCTAGGCTTGTAATCCGCATCGTAAAACGTCTCAGGATTTGTCAGTTCATCCTCATCCATAGCAAGGATGTTTCTATCCACGATGTCTGTAACATCTAAGCCCAATACCGGTAACTTTCCAGCATCAAAATTTATATCATTTGGATCCACTACTTCTGATAGTAATTTTTCTACCTTTGATTCATAGATAGAATATGCTCCACCGTAATAGTGCGTAAATAATACTCTATCTCTGATTCTTGAAGCTGCTATGGCTGGTGAGTATCTTGTAATACCACTGATACCAGTTAAAAAATCAGTAAGTTGAGTTGTTTCACTACTAGCGAAATTATACTTGTACATGTTTCTAAATCCGTCGCGATCAGATAAGAAAAGAATATTGTTTTCATGATCAAAGACAGGATTAAGATTATCTGCTCCATGGAAAACGTCTAGTATATTCTGCTCTAGGCTTTCCACGTTAAGAACAGCTACATCAAAGGTCCACCGACCATTTGTTCTGCCTTCAGTAAAACTACGTTCGTCTGTAGCATAGACAAGCTGCGAACCATCGTTATTAAAATTGGCATGTATTTCAGAATACTCTGTGTTCGTTAACTGCGTAACTTTTTTTGATTTTAGCGTGTACTGGAATAAGTCTGTTTGTCCATCTTTTAAACCAGATACTACGATGGATTTTCCATCAGGTGACCAAGTTGGGTTGGTCATCGCAGGAATTTCTGGTATAGTATGTTCAGCTATTGTCTTACCCGTCAAGGCTTCTTTAACAATCAAGACATTGCCTCCTTTCTTTACTGCAATGAAGGCAAACTGCTTACTGTTAGGAGACCAGGTTCCTGTAGATTCCATATAATTGATAGCATCTAAGTGACCATCTTTTAAAGAGCTAGAAATTTTGTTTAATATTTTTCCACTACGTGCATCAGCCAAGAACAAATCAGTTGAGAATACGTCCTTTTCAGACAAGAAAACAACATACTTTCCATTTGGCGATAGGGAAGGAGAGACATTCATCTTTCCTGAATTTTCTGCGGATAAAATACGTCGCCCAATAAAGCGCTCTTTCTTATCACCAAGATAGGGGTCATAATATGTCTTTAAGGCCTCTGAGTATTGCTTCCCAATTGTTTCTTCATTCGAGTTAAGTATATTCCTACATGCTACCTCAAAACCATATTTGGCAGTTTCCATAAAGAATGGCTTTACTACACCATCTCCATACAAACCTGCTAAAAAGGTCCAAAAGGCTTGTCCATATCTGTAAGGAAAATATTTATATGTATTTAATCCTTTAATATCTGGAACGTCTTTGCTCAACACAGCATCTCGCATCCACATTGCAGTGTAGGTATCATTTCTTCCTATGGACATATACTCTGCTAGACCCTCTACCATCCAGAGGGGAACATTCCTGAGGTTTTGTAAAGAAGTCGAATCACCTCCTATGATCATATGGTACTGAAAGGCATGCACCATTTCGTGTCCAAGCACATGATGTGTTTGTTGATTGGTAAACGTGTAAGGCATTACGACTCTATTCTTAAAAGCCTCTGTAACACCTCCTGTACCCACTCCTATAGAACCTCCAATAGTATTGGTCTGCTGAAAGTCTGCATGGTTATCGTAAAAGATGATAGGGTTATTGTGAGTGAAGGTATCGTGGAGACACTCTTGGTGCATGTCATACCATTGTTCAGAATATTGACCCATCTTGTCGACAAAGTCCAAATCCTTTGTGTAGTAATGAATATCGAAATTTTGTGTTTCAAGTACTTTGAAATCAAAGCTCTCATAACGCGGTTTATTTCTGCCGAAATATTGCGCATCTACAGTGGTAAAAGAGAAGAGTGTAAGTACTACAAGAAAATTTTTCAGCATTCTCATAATTATACGTTTTGTTAATAAACTACTTATAAAGGGTATTAGATTGTACAAGTTGGTTTAACCAGGCGTTAAAATAGCTTTAAAATTGTAAGTAGTGTCTTGATTAGAACGCAAATTAAAGCATATCAATTCCTTGGAAGTCTATTTTTTGCAGAGATTTAGAAAATTTTTGAAGTAATGTTAAAAGTAAGCGCTTAGGAAGATTTACCGCCTAGAAATATAGGAATCAGAATAATATAATAGTTTTGACTTTATGGATTCAATCATGCGATTAAAAACCCTATTCATCTGCGCTTGCATGCTGTTTGTTACTGGGTGTAAAACACAATCATTTACTATGACTAAGGAATTATCTGCCTTGAAAACAGGCTACGAAATAGACAGAAATACAACAGCTACCTATCAAGAAACCATTGCGTTTTACAAAGAATTAGCAGCTCAACTCGCATCTATTCAAATAAAACCCTTTGGGATGACGGACAGCGGATTTCCCTTACATGAGATCGTCTTGTCTCAAGACGGCGACTTTGACCCAAAAAGTCTCAAGGAAAGTGGTAAGCTAATTCTCTTTTTAAATAATGCTATTCATCCTGGTGAACCCTGTGGAGTAGATGCCAGCATGATGTTAGCAAGAGATTTGTTTTTAGAAGAAAACCTAAGCGCATTGTTAGAGAATACAGTGGTGGTTATTGTACCATTTTACAATATTGGTGGCGGTCTCAATAGAGGTGGATACAGCCGAGCAAATCAAGATGGTCCCGAGCAATATGGATTTAGAGGTAACGCACGTAATTTAGATTTAAATAGAGACTTTATAAAATGTGATTCTGAAAATGCAGTATCCTTTAATATGCTATTTAATAAATGGCAGCCGGATATCTTCATAGATAATCATACATCAAATGGAGCCGACTACCAATATTCCATGACTCTTATTGCAACGCAAAAAGATAAGCTGCAAAAAGATATTTCAAACTACATGGTTGAACAGATGCTGCCTGATTTGTATAAGAAGATGGAGCAAAAAAACTGGGAAATGACTCCCTATGTGTATGCACAAGAAACGCCGGACGATGGAATAATGGGATTTTTAGATCTGCCACGTTATTCTTCTGGTTATGCAGCCTTGCATAATGCTATCTCCTTTATGCCTGAGACGCACATGCTTAAACCATACGAGAATAGAGTGGAGAGTACCTACGCGTTCATGCTTTCTATGTTAGAACATATTGCAGTGCATGCTGAAACTATATTGGACGTGCGTAAGCGAGGAATAGAAAACATCAAGGCACAAACGGAAATGCCTATTCAGTGGGAACTTGACAAGACGCAAGTGGATTCCTTACTATTTAAAGGCTATGAGGCTAAGTATAAGAAGAGCCTTGTAACTGGTTTGGATCGCTTATACTACGACCAATCCGCTCCCTGGGAAAAAGAGATAAATTTTCTAGATACATATAAGGTAAGTAAGAAAGTAGTAAAGCCAAAAGCCTATGTGTTTCCGATAGCATATAAAGGAGTGGCTGAGCGATTAGAAATGAATGGAGTACAGGTAGACAGGCTTGATAGTGAGATGGTATCAGAATTTGAAATGTACTACATCGATGATTTTGAAACCGTAAAGAATGCCTATGAGGGGCACTACTTACATTATAATGTTTCATTAAAAACAGTAAATAAATCATGGAAGTATAAGCAAGGCGATTACATTGTTTACACAGGACAGGCTGCGGATAGATATATTGTTGAGTGCTTGGAGCCACAGGCTGCAGACAGTTATTTTGCATGGAATTTTTTCGATGGGATTCTAAATCAAAAAGAATATTTTTCTTCTTATGTGTTTGAAGAAATAGCTGCTGAGTTACTAGAGAAAGACCCTGCACTCAAGAAAGAATTTGAACAGAAAAAAAAGGAGGATCAGGCCTTCGCTGAAAATGGACGAGCACAGTTGAGTTTTTTATATCAGCGTTCTCCGCATTATGAGCAGACACATCGATTGTATCCGGTTGCAAGAATTGTAAAGTAGGGTATTATTTGACACTTTGTTTTGCCATTTTCATAGGGACAGAAATACATTTCTTTACCATGTAATCCATCATCTCTTCGATAAGATCTTTTGTAGTGTCATCTAGTTGAGATAGCTTGTCTTTGTACACCTTGTTGATTGCTCTATCCTTTACATCCATAATTTGCGAGGGTACATGTGCTAACATCTTTTCTACCTGACGCTGTTGGTAGCTAGTCAAAAAGCTAGTTACATTTTCTTTGACAATCTCCCTTGCTTTCACTAATTCTTTTTTTCTGAATTGCATGTTTTCTTCAGCAAGCAAGCGAAGCCCATCAATGTCGATATATTCAGTAGGATAATTGTCTGTTACATCCTTTCCGATATTTCTCGGCACAGCTAAGTCAATAAGTACCTTCTCCTCTGTGTCTTGACCTAAAAGAGCGGTATAAATTTCTTGGTCAATTATCACATCATTTGCTGCAGTACAAATGCAAATAACATCAAAGCCTTTAGCATAATTTTTTAATTCGCTCAGGTGAAATGAGGGAGCAGATAAAAGCTTGCTTAGGTCCTGAGCATTGTCTAATGACCTATTAAATATTGTTACGTTTTGGAATTTATGCTTTTTAAGAAATTTACCCAAAAGGGTATTTGTTTCTCCCGCACCTACTATTAGTATACGCGCATCTTTTGATGGATTGGTGTCCATAAATTTCTTGATGGCTAAAGAAACGATGGAAATAGGACGTTCACCAATACCAGTTTCTGAATACACTTGCTTTGCAGTAGTACAGGTATACCTTTCAAGCAAACGCAAATTATCACCTGTGAGGTTTAGTGTATTGCAATGTGTATATGATTCTTTGTACTGTCTAAAAATCTCTCTTTCACCGATTACTAGAGAATCCATACTAGAGGCTAATTCAAAGACATGTTGAATAGCTTCCGTACCTTCTAGTACCAAAACATATTTAGCAATATTTTCTAAGACAGAATCTTCTAGCTTAGCATTCAATGATTGAAAAAAGCTACGTACAAATGCGATATCGATATCTTCATGCGTATACAACAGGTAACTAACACGATTACAGGTAGACAGATACTGAAGTTCTAAAAGCCCAAATTCAGACTTTAAAGAATTAAGCCTATCCTCTAATGCCTTACCACTCTCTTTGATAGCGAATATATCGAGCTGGTCAACATTGAGATGCTGGTGTGTAATGGTTAGTACTTTGTATGAAGATATCATTCCCCACAAAAATATCTTCTTTGCTGGTTTGAATTGTCGGAGTATTGTAAAACGCAGCCGCGAATATCTATTTAGACGGTATCTAAATAGAAGGATTCCGCACTGTGTGCTGGTGTCTTGGGGTCCGGGATTGCATGTCTTATTATTTATGAAGATATAGATCACGATACCATGATTCCTACTTTCTAGGCCAACTAAGAAATCCGTTCGTCCCTTCGTCCGTTCGACTGTTCGTCCCTATCTTGCACAGATGGATACACGCCAACTCACACAGCAAATAAAGGAACAGGCTAAGTCGCTTGGCTTTATGGCTTGTGGGGTAGCGAAGGCGGAGTTTATGGAAGAAGAGGCTCGTCGGGTAGAGGCTTGGTTAGAACAGGGTTACCAGGGGAGTATGGGCTATATGTCTAATCATTTTGAAATGCGGGTAAATCCTACTCTACTCGTACCCGGAGCGAAGTCAGTAATCTGTCTTATGTATAATTATTTTCCAGAGCAAGAGTTGGAAGGAGATTTAAAGATTGCGCGTTACGCCTATGGAAGAGACTATCACAAGGTGATAAAGAAGAAGCTCAAATTATTTATGCAATGGATGCATACACATATTGGTCAGGTTGATGGAAGGTGTTTTGTAGACTCGGCACCTGTACTTGAACGGGATTGGGCTAAACGGGCAGGTTTAGGATGGACGGGAAAAAATACCTTATTGCTGAACAAAGAGCGAGGATCTTACTTTTTCCTTGCTGAGATTATTTCTGACCTAGAACTAGAGTATGATGAACGGGTAAAAGATCATTGTGGCACCTGTACAAAGTGTATTGATGCCTGTCCTACGGATGCGATTGCGGAAGATGGTTTTTTATTGGATGCGAGCAAGTGTATTTCTTACCTGACTATTGAACGCAAGGATGCGATTCCAGACGAGTTTAAAGGGAAAATGGAAAATTGGATTTTTGGCTGTGATATCTGTCAGGAGGTTTGCCCATGGAATCGATTCTCCGTGCCGCATGAAGAAAGTCAATTTTTAGCCTCTCCAGATTTAGTAAATATGAAAGACTGGGAAGGTATACAAGAGGAGGTGTTTGATATCCTCTTTAAGGGCTCACCAGTGAAACGAACTAAGTTTAAAGGATTCAAAAGGAATATTGATTTCATCAAGGGATGAAAAATTGCAATTAGAGGAATTTGAAGATGAATAGACTATTTGTCTATATAGATAGTTTCCATGATTTTACCTCTATTTGTTCGAAGTACAATAGAACTTGTGCCTTCAGGCAGCTGCGTAATTTCCACCTTATTTTTGCCTGAGACGATAGGTTTTACGATCTCATAATCACTGCCAAGATGTGTGATGTGGGCAGTGCCATGTACGAAAGAATATAACCAAATTTCATTTTGATCTTGTATCTGAATAGACTCAGGATTTGTATTTGTTACAAAAGAAGAAAGACTGAATAGTGCAATAAACATTAGGCTTTTCATAATCTCATTAAGTTTTGACATTTCTTATATCCAAGTCGGTTTCTACTCTTAAGACGTAAATCTTTGACGAAGACACAATTTTATTTTAAATATTTTACTCAGGGTATAATTTATAGCGTAAAAGTCTACTGTACATTACTATATACATGGGCTTTTTCATTATATAAATATTCCCAAAGTTGTAATATCTCTTTAAATAGGGGCTTGTGTCAGGATAAGGAGTTAGTGTAGTACTATTATGACACAATTTAGCACCTATGCCCCTAAGGTTTTCAACTGATTTGTGTGGCTTTGTGGAATTGTTTGTCTAATATCTATTCCTTGTTGTCTATGGAAGTCTAAGGAACTCCATATTATATCTTAACTTTATTCCCTAATTCGTCAGACTTGATATTTAAGACTAAATACCTATTTGCACTTGTTCCCATACTCTTAGTCATGGGCTTACTTTACTTTTTTAGTGACATAGTGGCATACATTGTTTTGGCCTGGGTCTTGTCGATGTTAGGTGCTCCCCTGATGCGATTTTTCAGAAAGTTTTTGGGGAAGACCACATCTGCAGTTTTAACACTGCTCACCTTTCTGATTATCTTCTTGATTATCTTCTGGATCTTTATTCCACCTCTTATTAATCAGGCTGGAAAATTAGCAGGGAGTGATGGAGAAAAGCTAGCTCAAAGTTTGGAAGAACCGATAAACGACTGGAATGCTTGGCTGGTTAATATTGGTTTAATAGAAAATGAAGTAGTAGATACAATACGGAATACAAGTGATCCAGTATTAGATGATCAAGAACGTATAGAAGCCAAGGTAATCTCTTTAGATTCACTCTTACAATCGCAAGGGGATACGACCAAAACGAACATTACACTGGTTATAGATATCAACGAAGCACAACCAGTAGAGTTGGAAGAAGATCTTGCACCACTTGAGGAGGATCTCAATTTTGCTGAACGTACTAAGAAAAATATAGCGGCGTCACTAGACCCCTCTAGAATTACAAATTTGTTTAGATCCGTAGTGGGTTATCTAGGTAATTTTTTGATTGCCTTATTGTCTGTCTTTTTTATTGCCTTCTTTTTTTTACGGGAACAGGGTCTATTTGGTAACATGATATCTTCTATTGTGCCAGACAAGTTTGAAAGGAAGACATTGACAGCAATTGACGAAAGTAGTGCTTTGCTCATCCGATATTTTTTAGGTGTAGCGACACAGATCATTGTGATCACATTATTTGTTTCAGTTGTTATGGGGATACTAGGAATTAAAAATGCCTTATTGATTGGGTTTTTTGCAGCATTAATGAATGTGATTCCATATGTAGGACCCATCTTAGGTGCAAGTTTTGCCTTATTAATTACTATTGCCTCTAACCCTGGAATACCTTTCTATGATGGAATGGTTCCTATGTTACTTAAGGTACTTATCGTTTTCGCAATAATGCAGTTACTTGATAACTTCATATTGCAACCAACCATTTATGGTAAAAGTGTAAAAGCACATCCATTAGAAATATTCATAGTAGTGATGATAGGAGCTAAACTAGGCGGTGTTCTTGGGATGGTTCTTGCTATACCAATGTATACAGTACTGCGCGTTCTAGGAAAAGTTTTCTTCAGTGAGTTCAAGATCGTCCAAAGAATCACGAGTACTATCTAAAACATAGCTATTTTTACACCATGTTTCAAAAATATGACGTCATAGTAGTAGGTGCAGGCCATGCAGGTTGTGAAGCAGCCGTGGCGGCAGCCAATATGGGTTCTAAGGTTTTACTTGCTACGATGAATATGAACACGATTGCACAGATGTCTTGCAATCCTGCCATGGGTGGAGTAGCCAAAGGGCAGATAGTAAGAGAAGTAGACGCGCTAGGTGGTTATAGTGGGATAGTAACTGATCATACACGTGTGCAATTTAGAATGCTTAATAAATCCAAAGGACCTGCTATGTGGAGTCCGCGCGCACAGAGTGATAGAATGCTCTTTGCTGCCAAGTGGAGAGAGATGTTAGAGGCACATGCGAATATTGATTTTTGGCAAGAGATGGTCCGTGGTATCATTGTAAAGGATGGAAGATGTGTGGGGATTAAAACAAGTATAGGCTTAGAGATAGAATCTAAATCAGTTGTTCTCACTAATGGTACCTTCTTAAACGGTCTTATTCATATTGGTGAAAAACAATTGGGGGGTGGTAGAGCAGGAGAAAAGGCTGCCACAGGAATAACGGAGCAGTTACATGAATTAGGTTTTGAATCGGGTAGAATGAAAACAGGAACACCACCCAGAATAGATGGTAGGTCCTTAGATTGGGATAAAATGGAAATTCAATTAGGTGACGCAAATCCGAGTAAGTTTTCATACATGGATACGCCTAACAATAGCAAACAATTACCCTGTCATATAGCGTATACGAGTCCTGAAGTGCACGAGGCATTAAAGGAAGGCTTTGATAGATCACCTATGTTTAATGGTAGAATCCGAGGCTTAGGTCCCCGTTATTGTCCTTCCATTGAAGACAAAATAGAACGCTTCTCGGATAGAGACAGACACCAATTGTTTGTAGAACCAGAAGGATGGAGTACCTGTGAAATCTATGTGAATGGATTTTCATCTTCGTTACCTGAAGAAGTACAGTATAAGGCCTTGAGAAAAGTTGAAGGTTTTGAAAACATGAAAATGTTTAGACCCGGTTACGCCATCGAATATGATTTCTTTCCGCCAACACAGCTGGAACTCAGTCTGCAGACTAAATTAGTCAAGAACCTATTCTTTGCAGGACAAATAAATGGCACAACAGGCTATGAAGAGGCTGCCTGCCAGGGTTTAATGGCAGGAATAAATGCACACCAAGCTATTACAGAACAAGATCCATTTATTCTCAAAAGATCTGATGCCTATATAGGTGTTCTGATTGATGATTTAGTGAATAAAGGGACCAAGGAGCCTTACCGTATGTTTACCTCAAGGGCTGAGTACAGAATATTACTTCGCCAGGATAATGCGGATATCCGATTGACTCCCATTGCAGAAAAATTGGGCATGCAGGGTTTAGAGTCGCGTATAGAAAAGCTCAACGCAAAGAAAGATAACGTCGCAGCTATTTTAAAGTATATCCGAGGACTCAGTGTCGCTCCAGATGAAGTAAATGGCATGTTAGAGACTAAGTCTTCCTCTAAAATCAAGCAAAAACTGAAATGTATTAGTTTGCTAAACAGACCAGGGATACACTTGGCTGATTTAGGGGAAGCGGTGCCTCACATTAAGGACTTTTTAGCGCCCTATGATGAAGAAACGCTGCATACGGCAGAAACTGGGATAAAGTATGAGGGATATATTGAAAAGGAAAAAGAGATGGCAGAAAAGATGGATCGCTTAGAATCAGTTTTCCTTAAACCTGATTTTGAATATAATGCTCTAACTGCGCTTTCTGCAGAGGCAAGAGAAAAACTAACAGCGATTAAGCCACGTACTATAGGCCAGGCAAGTCGTATAAGCGGAGTTTCTCCATCTGATATTTCTATTTTATTAGTGCATGTGGGAAGATAGATTTAGTAAATGAGAACTATTCTGATACATTTCAACGTTCTTAGCATTATGAGGATAAAGACAATTGTTTGGTGTTTGTGTTTTATATGTTTTAGTTCTACGTCTTATGGGCAAGAGTTAAAGCAAATAAACAATGCGGTGGAGTATACAAATGAAACCATACACGGCATGTTTATAATCCACAGATTATTGGAGTTAAATAATCAGGATATAAATAAATATGTTGATTTAGAAGGATACAAACTGAATGCATTTGGAAACGGTGATCTGCCCCAAGATATATTTGAAGATCCAAAGTTAGAATTCTATAGACGTAAGGCGCCCAATACAATTTATAAAGAAATTACACTGCCTGCGAGTATGGAAATGAAACAATCCTTACAGCGTTTAAAAACGATTTGTTCGGATATAAATGGTCTGCGTTTCTCTGTGGCTGACTATATAAGTAGTAATGATCTGAATTCTCCAGAGAAACTGGGAACGGTATATGAAATGCTGCAAAGCTGTGAACAGAAATATGAGAACTACTATGGTGAACGCGCCTACATTAGTTCCTTGCGTGCAGACTATGCAAATAAGATTTCTGCAGGACCTAATCAAAAACGCTTGTTCGATATATATTCTCGATTGTATGACCCCTTGAATATAATCATGATGGAGGTCAAAAAGAATAAGGACTATGGCATGGATGGGCATCTGCGTAATTTCCAGGCTGCAATTGCTGAATTAGAATCATATGTTTCTGGCCGAACAAATAAAACTTTGCTAACAGCTAACAAGAACATCATTAAAAAGGCTAAGGATATAGTAAGTCTAGTGCAGGCTTATCTTACAAGTTCTGATATCCCAAAGGAGCATACCCTGTATGGTAAGTTTTATTATTATCATAATTACAAACTACTCCATAAGGCAAATTACTCTGGCATAGGAATGATTTATGAGATGAATGAATTTATGAAGACATCGAATTCGCCCTATCCTATGTTTTTAGAAATTCCGCACTACTTTAAAGTTATCTATCCTGAAAGAAAAGAGAAGGTTTCGATCTTAGCAGAGGTTCCAGAGGTAGAGACAAGCACTGAAGCAGCTACACCTGTTGCGGTAGTGAGTGAAATTCCGACAGTCTTTGAAGAACGAGAAGTTATCGCTAGTGATCATACGGTTTATACGGACAAAACAGAATTGACAGTCAACCTCTATGATCATTTATTGCTGGATGGTGACATTGTTTCCATAAGTTTTAATGGGGAATGGGTTTTACAAAATCATTCTTTGGAGGCGAGTCCAAAAAAATTGAAACTTAAGCTTAATCCGAATGGTAAGAATTACCTCTTACTACATGCTGAAAATCTAGGACGACGTCCTCCCAACACAATAGGAATTTCTTATCTCGCACCCGGGGGTGGTCGTGAGAAAATACTATTACGATCTGATTTAGAGAAGAGTGAGTTGATAGAGATAATAGTGCAGTAAGACGAGTCCTTAGATTATTTTCCAGTTATTATTTGTTTGTTAGAATTCGCCTTTGCGTGAGTCTGCCTGGATTGTGGACGTAGTCCAGACCCGCTAGGGGCCGACCGAATAGGGAGCAAGGAAGGGAGCGACCTGACTGAGTGCAACGAAGGAGTGGGCACGCCCAAAATCTTAAAGTAATAAAAAGAAAAACTATACTAAGCGGAACGTGCCTGTGTATCTAGAATATATGTTTCGCAGGCTGTAAAGATGAGATAGACGAGTAGGAAGGGTATAAGGAATGATTTACTTTCCGGTCCAAATTGTTTTACATATACGAAGACTATCAAGAAGGCAAAGGCGAGTTTTATAAAGACATTGTAAAGGACAAGGTAAACAAATAGGTTTTTTGCCTTGGAGCCTATACTAAGATGGCCAACGAAATATACAGTTGTTGTATAGATCATGAAGAATAGGAGGGTGGTGTAGAAAAATCCACTGTATTCTTTTACAGGGATGGCAAGATGAATGAGGTAAAACATCGCGATAGAGGCAATGGTACTAATAGAGACGGCTTTTATAAAATTGCTAAGACTCATCTTTCTTGCTAAGATCAACTACGAGTTTGTATAAATATACAAACAAGCCAATAACTGGAAGAAAGATAGTAGCGTAAGGTTTTGGGGATTGAAAATAAGCGTCGATGTATTTTCCTATATAGAGAAATATAAACATGATGAGGAACAGCTGAGTTGCCATTCCCATATATTTCATGTAGCTGTTATTTTTTTGCGGCAATAGGCGAATACTTAGTTTGCAATTTCTACCTCTACTTCTGGAATTGCTGCGGTAACATCATTAATGTTTTTGATTTTACTTCCGCCCATGTTACAACTTACATTGAAGACAGCACCATTTTGTACTAGAAGTTTGTTGGTATTGATATCTCCTTTTATGGAGGCAGTTTCTTTGACGTTGAGAGTCGAGCTTACATTAAGTGTTCCGTCAAAACTTCCTTCAACTACGGCGTTCTCACATTGTATATCACCTACGACTTTTCCTTCTTGACCAATTATTACTTTTCCTGTACAATGGAGCGTGCCTGTAATTGTACCATCTATTCTAATATCAGAACTGGCAAAGATGGTACCTTCTATATTAGTTCCTGCGACTAGACTATTGATAAGATTAGAGCTAGAAGGTGTATGCGTTTCGTGGTTGTTTGTTGTAGTCTCTTTTTTGCCAAACATGGTTTACTGTTTATAAGGGTTTATTAGATAAAAAATCCTTGCCAAAGGACGAGTATCTTTTGGCAAGGACATGGGATTGTATTGTTAGAACGAAACCTAGAATCTAGGACAGTATACAGCACGATTTTCAGGTCCACAAATGAGGTAGTTTAAAGAGAATTCAAACGCACCATTTGCTGTTCCTGCATTTCTTAATTTAGAAACATTATAATCGTAACTAAAGCCAATACCATAGTTTTCGTAGTCAAATCTTGTTGAGAATATCATTGCATCAGAATGTATTCCTCCTTCATCTTGGGTACCAGATCTATACCAAAGACCTAGCTGCCAGTATTGTGAATTTATTCTGGAATTTCCTAGAGCGAAACGCACGCTAGAACCAAAGTTAAGTTCTCTGTGTGGTCCTTGGAACATAAGAATAAGTCCTGGTAATAAACTTAACTTAGGCTTGAGCTCAAATTGTCCACCACCGTGTAAAGTAAATCTACTGTATAAGTTAACTGCATCGAAGTTAGCACCAGAATAAAAAGAAACATCTGGTTGATTTAAGTGATGATTTGCTAAACCTGCGTACCAGTTATTATTTTCATCGATTACGCTAAACCAGAGTAGCCCGGCTGCGATATCACCGTATAAGAAGTCAAAATCATTGATAATAGTCTCGTCGCCAGAACCAGCATTTACATCATGGCCTCCATTCCCATCATGCTGGGAAGGCCATCTCAGGTCATTGGATCTAATTCTTCTCTGAGATATTGCTGCATCTGCACCAATCACTAGATAATGTGCGGACTTTCTATATCCTCCCATCCGTTTACTGTAGGCGAGAGATAATCTTCCTTGCATGGTCCCAAAACGGGTTTCACCAGCTACATCTCCCCAGAATGATCCACCAATACCAAAATAGTCAGATCTACCGACAGGTATTTTTTGGTCATAGGATACGGAATATGTATTGTATGCATTCGCCTGAAGGACGGCTGCCCATTGATTTCTATAGTTTGCCACCATTCTTGTATTACAATTCATAACTCCAGTGAGAGCTGGGTTAAGGTTAAGAGGCGACATGTAAAACTGTGAAAAGTGAATATCCTGAGCCTTAGTCATTGAAACTGCAGAAAAGATTCCTATCACACTTACGATAATTCGTAATTTCCAATTCATAATAAGATGTTATTGAGTAAAAAAATCTTATTTTTTATTCGTCAAATAAGGAACGTTAAAGTTAGCAATTCTGCGCTAAAAATGGCATTAATTATGAGCCATCTGAGATTTTGTTTGAATATTGCTTCTCAGCACCGAATTTATTGATCAAAATGTCGTCAAAATGGTCGGCTTGCTCGAACAAATGCATCATTAATTCTTTTCCCGTTTCAACATTCAAATATTGATCATAGATAAGCAGGGAAATCACTATGTCTTTTCCTTTAACACTAAGGGTAAGACTCTCTAAGTCGTAATTTCGCTGCAAAAGGTAGGTATATAGGCGTTCAATATCATCTTTAGGCAGGCTACATAGGTGGGCATCGCCTATAATTAGCCCCGTTTTAGCATAATATGAGATATTAATTTTCGCACTACCCTGATGAATTTCCCAGTTATAGGGTCCTCTACGAGAGAGATGGATATCAAATCCCAGTTCCTTGAGCATTTCTTCAATTGTTTTATTGATTCCAGCGGGTTCATAGGGCTCAATTTCAGAAATCATGGTAATTTCTGAGCCACAATGAGGACAAAAGCCCTGCTTTTGCTCGCCTTCAAAGACCAGATTGTCGCAAGAAATACATCGCACCCCTTTTTCAGCATTCCCAGATTTGAAGGCCTGAATTGTTTCAATGAGGTGCTGCACAGGTAAGGAAAATCCGATACTGTTGCCTTCTTTAATGATAAAGGTATTGATCCCTACAATATTTCCTCTATCATCAATAAGCGGACCTCCTGAATTTCCTGGATTAAGAGCTGCATCATGTTGGATATAGTTTATATCGTGGTGCTGATCCAATAGATTAGAAATTATTCCCTGTGTAGCTGTATATTTTAAGCCAAAAGGATGACCTACAGCGATAACACTGTTCCCTTGTTTTAATTGCGCATTGTCATGCAATTGGACCTCTGGCATGTTTAGATTTTCCGGAACGGCAAGGAAGGCAAGATCACGCTTGGGGTCTACATAGACTACATCGACTATGCGTTTGTCAAAGGATTCGTTTGCAATTATCACGGTCTTATTATCTCTAATGACATGCTCGTTTGTGATTATGAGATTATATTTTTTTACGTAAAATCCAGTACCAGTACTATAGGGTGTGGCAATTTGTATAACGATTTCTCTATACAGATCTATGATATCATTGAGTGGTAGTGGCATCGTTTCTGACATTAGCGAGATCGTTTTGTGAGATTTAATTCTCGGGTCATTTCAATAAACGATTTGCTAAAGAGTACCTCACTCGTAAAGTCAAGAAGCTTTACATTGGGCGAAAAATAGGGATATTCTAGCTGGTATTTCTTCGCTATAGCTTGTATGTGTTTTTTTATTGTTTGTGGATGCAAGCCCTCTCCTTTACGTAGTTTGAAACCATACTTAAGATCCTTAAAAAATGTAGGTTCCATGATTTCATAATAGGCATGTAGCAATTTTTTGAGAGGTACAGGTAGAGCATAATTGAACAAGGAATACCCTACTATGTAATCTGGAACTGCTCTTGCAATTTTGGGATGATTGTTATCTGTATACCATTCCATCTTGGGTAGTTCTCCATCTGCGAAGGTAATGTATTGTCTATAACTAGTAGGAGCTGTTACGCCAAAGGTGCTTAGTACTTCATATAACTCTCTATCAAAATCTTCCCTTTTTGTCTTTACAAGTTTTTTTAATTCTTTGACTACTTGTTTGTTTTTTTCATGTGGTCCGCTTCCGTTTTTACTGAAAAAATTCATATGAATTTTTTCAAATCGTGCCATGGTTTCTCCTTCAGGTTTTAATAGGTAATCCAGTTTATATACTTTCGATAAAAGGAAGTAAGATATCCCTCCTGGGAAATTGACAGTATTTAATTTCCCCGTTTCGTATTCTTGAATACTGTCTTCTATTTCTGCGATGAGGTAGTTATACTTTATAGCTTTCTCATCACTTTTTATTTCTCTTAAATGTCCTGTGTTAATAGGTTTGAGACCGCCAAATTCTTTGATTAAAATATCATCTTGTTTATCAGAGCTGGTGGATAACTCTTTGAGTGCATAGTACAATTTGTATGGAGAGGTATCTAGTAGAAACGAATTAAATACCATGGTGATATTATTTTCATTATCTAAAGCATATCGACTGAATCGCAGATTAAAATTCATCTCCACCAGTTTACGTAAAAAGCCTATGTGTTTATCGTTAATCTGGGCAATTTTAGATTCTGCAAATACCCGTTTATCTGTGGTGTATCCAGTAATCTTTTTACTCCCTTGGAAGATGGTAAATTCTAATGAATCTCCATTATCTGTTGTGAAAACGTTCGTTTCATCTTTATCCTTAAGATATTCAAAGAAAAGCTTGTAGGAATTGTGGTAGTGCTTGTTTTCAAACTCTGTCACGGCTTTATCCCAAAAGTCATACTTTTCATCTGTTTTATAGGAATCACTATATCTGCCAAATCCAATCTTTGGATCTAGTTTTCCATTAGAATTTCTTCCGAATATTTTTGATAAAATACTCATTCAGGAAGGGAAATTAATATTTTAAAGACTTTTACCACAAAGAATTTTACTTTTGTTGTTAAGTATAACTATATGGCTATCAAGAATTTAATAATGCTATTAGCATGTGTATTTTTTCTGAGTGCAAAGACCTATGCATTTCAGATTGATTCTATCAAACTATACAATATAATTACTCCAAACGGTGATGGACAAAATGACCTACTTATCATAGACGGACTAAACAGCAATTTGGTCACAGAACTGAGGGTTATTAATAATTGGGGACAGAAAGTTTATGAAAACAAAAACTACGCAAATACCTGGGGAGGAACAGATAATAGTGGCAACCCCCTTCCAGCAGGTAATTATTTCTATCTAGTGAGAACAGGTGCTAGTATTTTTAAACGCAGCTTAACTATCATCTATGAATAAGCAGGGAATAACCTTAATAATACTATGTATACTTGGTTTTTGGCAGCAAGGGCAGACACAACAAAGGAGTTTACTCACACCCCTATATGAGGATTATAGCGCATGGAATCCAGCCTTCTTTTCACCCAACGGGTTGTTTAATGGGGGTATCAACTACTATAAAATTAACTCAGGTTTAGAAAATGCTCCTACGAACATGTATGCTTCCTTTCATTTTCCTTTTGTATTTCAGAAAATGGCAGTAGGAGGATATATTGATAAGCTGCAGTATGCAAATTTTAGCGAGACGAATATTGGCGGTGCGTTTAAATATAAAATGCAATTGAGAGAATATAGTAGTGTGTCGGGAGGATTAGGAGCTTCAGTAGGTTACGCCCGATTTGGCAGGAACAATTTTGATCCACGTGATGTATCTGATAATTTGTTACAGTCTGAGGATAATACCTCATTTAAGTATAATTTTTCAGCTGGCGCGATGTATCGACATAAATTTTCTTCAGGTTTTGCAAGTGAGGAGATTGTGCATCAGTTTTTGGGAGGTTTTTCTGCTAGACAGATAGTGCCTGGCGCTGATTTTATTCATAATACGAATTATAAGATTCAGAGGCACACACACTTCTATTTGCTCTTAGCCTATGCCTATGCATTTACCCCCAGTCCTGACATCATTCCTTCTGTGTATTTGACAAGTTCGTTTACCTATGAGCAACCCTTACATTTAGCCTTGGTCTTTAACGGAAATTTTTACAAAACCTTTGAGGCAGACCTAGGCTTTGACACAACTGGGAAGATTCTTTTTGGAGCAGGAGTATCACTTAACCAAGTTGTTCAAGATGATAATATTAAAATAAAATTAGGTTCCAGTTACGATACCCGACCCTTTACAACGGGTTCCAGAGCAGGCTTCACATTAAGCATGTTTTACACCTACGATTATGATCTAACGAGTTATGAATTATAATATGGGCGTGCCTCTTTTTTATGACTTTTAGACATAAAAAAGAGTCGGGCTATGCAGGGTTTCCGCCTGCCTTCCGAGGTACGCAGGCAGGTCCCAGCTAGCTGCGACACCTTAGCCTACTTGCATCTGCAAGTAGGCAGGTCCCTTCCTACCTGCCTTCCAAGGTACGCAGGCAGGTCCCTCACGCAGTCTTGTAGCAGTATTATTCTAGTTTAAATCGTACAGGCACTGTATAAAATGACCATACTCCATTTCCTTCATGTTCTGCAGGAAACCAATCAGGCATATTTTTAAACACGTTTAGTGCAGCTTCCCCACAGGAATCTCCTATATCACGTACTATTTTTGGTTCTACTACTTTTCCTTCTGGAGAAATAGACATTTGTATTACAACCATACCCTCTGTACGGTTCTGTCTTGCCTCGGAAGGGTACTTTAGATTGCCATAGATATAGTGTAGCAGCGCCTCATTGCTGCACTTTTTGTGCTCTTGTTCGGATACGTCTTTTTCACATTCTGTGAATAATGCCTGTAAGTCTGGATTTTTAAAATATAATCTTTTAGATACAATTTCCTGTCCTGTAGAATCCACATATTTCCATTTTCCAAGCGTCTTTACTAAATATTTTTCTGATACATGTGAATCAATATCATCATATTGCATAGCGAGTAACTGCTTACCATCTAAATCGATCACACCCATACTTCCATCCAAGCTCACCTTAAATTCATCAGCAGATATCTCTTTTAGGAAATGATATGAATTTTTTATCAGGTACTTACATTCTTTATCTATGACACCCCATTTTCCATCTAAACGATATGGAAAGTGATGGTATAAGCTATTGATAATAGTATCCGCATCTATGCTACAAAGCATCTCATTGTTGCTAACTAAAGTCCAGCGTTGATCTATCAGCTCAGGGCTTATTTTGTAATATCCTTGAGCAAAGATATATAGTGCAAAAAAGCTGATTAGAACTGTGAGTGTAAGCCTGCGAATCATATGATTACGGATATCCTTTAGCCAGCAAAGAAATTCTGAGAAAGCTTTCTAAATAAGCTTTACAAGCCCTTAGCTTTTTGTATGAATTTTGATTATTCCTGAATGCCCTTCTTGGCCATAGCGGGTCAGTTCGGCTAAACTACTTAGCACCTCAACGCGAGCTATATTTAAAGGATTTACAGCATTATTAGCCCTTGTGTAATCTCTTCCTACAGGATTTCTATTGATATAAATAAATGGTCGAGTATCAGAACTTACACTATTTACACCTCTCACCTGAAGTCTAATGTCTGGATCTACACCGGTGACACGCACACTGGAATTTCGTCTGAGGTAATCTGCTAGACTGGTATAACTTGCACTCTCATCCGAAGTGGCATTTGCTACCTCTTTATTAGATGAACAACTACAAAGCATCAAAAAAGAGAGTAGGACGGTGGTTAGTATCGAATTTTTCACAATAATTAGATTTTATACTATTAAGATACAAAAAACTAAGAAACGATGTTGGATAACTTTAGCTCACTATAGCACATGTTTTACAATCTATAAATTATTTCAGTAAAGTAACAGAACCATAACATGTAGACGTTTCTTCGTTGTTAAATGTAATTTGTACACGTAAAAGTCTGATGATAAGCCATTCCTATCCCAAGTTTCGCCTTGATAGCAAATTCATAGAAGTTACCAGGTCCTAAAAGACTGATCTACCAATATCGCAGCGCTTTTCCTTCATGTAGAAACGTATGCAGAGATTCTTTGATCAAGTAGTCCCATCCCATCTTAAATTTTTCACTGGTGAAATCAGGATTCGTAAAACTTGCTAATCCTTCATGTCGCAGTGTAACTATAGTTTGATCATTTTTTGCAGTTAAGTGAAAACTCACAAAGGAGAGCCCAATTTCTCCGGTGTATCGCCAGGAAAACTTGAGCCTTTCTTTATAAGCAAGCTCTAAAACTTCACACTCATGGGTATAGCGTTTATGTTCTTCGCCACCTTCAAACTGGAACTTATACCCCAATTTTGCCTCGAATTCTGGAATATTAAAAAACCACTGGGACATGAGTTCCCTTTCAGAAATGGCGCGCCAAACTTTTTCTAAAGGCACATTAAATGCTTGTTCTATAACAATATGGTCCTTATTCACTTTGATCGTAATTGCTGCATACTTAAAGTTAGTGAATATCCTAGAACTAAGAATGGAAAGATTTTCAGCGTAATGGCCGTTTTTGCAGCAATCTATCAATTCCTTTTGTCTGCCGATATACAAAAGTTTTAGGGGAAATATAAGAGTTAACATTTAGATAATATTGGCTTTAAGGTCAGTTAAACTATGGGGTATACTTTCGTAATAGAATTACATGATTTTAAAAACCAATTAATAATAATCTATCAAAATGAAACTAACGTCACTATATCTCGCCTCTCTTGTTTGCTTATGCTTAGCAATTTCTAGTTGTACATCGGACGATGTTTGTGCTGATCTTCTTTGTCCTACAGGTTTTACTATTACAGAAATGAATGGTAAATGCGAATGTGTTCAAGAAGAGGGGACGGATGAATCTATATCAAAGTTTGGTTTTATTGACGCAGATGAAACGTGGACTTCAAATAATATTTACATACTCAATGGAAAGGTAGTTGTAAACAGTGGTGTTACATTAACTATTGAGCCAGGGACTATAATTAAAGGCGCGCAGGGGACAGGTTCTTTAGCCAGCGCTTTGATTGTTGCGAGAGGGGCAAAGATAAACGCGTGTGGTACAGCAGCAGCTCCTATTATTATGACCTCAGAACTAGATAATATTGTAGCTGGACAAATGGCTGGTACTAACTTAGATGAAACACAAAATGGTTTATGGGGAGGTTTAATCGTATTAGGATATGCACCTGGTTCTTTTGAAGGAGATGTTTCTGAATTTCAAATTGAAGGTATTCCAGCGGATGATACCTTTGGTTTATATGGAGGTACAGATGCAAATGATAATTCAGGTAACTTATGTTATATCACTATTAGACATGGCGGTGCTTCAATTGGTGAAAACAATGAAATAAACGGCTTGACCCTTGGTGGAGTTGGAAATGGAACAAATATTAACAATATCGAAGTTGTTTCAAACTTGGATGATGGTATCGAATATTTTGGAGGTACAGTAGATGTTACGAATGCTATTGTATGGGCGCAGGGAGATGATGCTTTTGATGTAGATCAGGGATATGCTGGCACCATGCAGAATTTTGTATACGTAGCTGGTGAAGATTCAGATCATGGATTAGAAATTGATGGTCCAGAAGGTTCAGCAATTGGCAGTTTTACATTTATGAATGGAACATTAAGAGGCCTAAATGCAGAAATAGCAGACTTCAGAAAATCTTCATTTGGAATAGTAAGCGACTGTAAGGTTGTTGATTTCCCAGAGGATGCTGATCTTGAAATTGATGATGATGAAAGTTCTGCGAATTTCTTTGCAGGAACCCTTCAAATTAAGGGATGGGAATTTGTGAGCAGCAAACCTGTAAGTGAATTATGTAACGACACATCCCCTTCTGGAGATGACGCAGCTTTTGATACGCAGATGGAATTAGATAATGCATCCGTAAGTAGTTCAAGTATTGGTGCAGATATGAATGCGTTTACTTGGACCTATACCTATAGCAAAGGGGTTTTAAATTTTTAAGAGCGTGTATCGCTTTTGCTAAACCCTCATAATTGAGAAATAATTGACAGACAATTTATATTAAACCAAATAATGAAGAATTTATACCTAAGCTTAGTTTTCTTATTTATATGTAGCTTACTCACCGCACAAACAGGAACTGTTAAGGGAGTTATCACAGATGCGAATACAACGGAGACCATTCCGTTTGCAAATGTTCTAATTACCAATTCTACCGCAGGATTTACTACTGACCTAGATGGGGCTTTCTCTTACGACTTGGAAGCAGGAACGTATAGTTTCGAAGTAAGCTATATTGGCTTTGAAAAGAAAATATTAGAAGATGTAGCTATCGTAGCAGGACAGGTGACAACGCTAGACATACAATTAGAAGAAAATAGTAAGCAACTAGAAGAAGTAGTCATATCAGCGAAACAACTCCGCAATACGGAGAATGCAGTTATGGCTATTCAAAGAAAGTCAGTGCATGTGGTGAATGGTATAAGTTCCCAGTCGTTTAGAAAAAACGGGGATAGTAATGCAGGTGCTGCGATTAAGAGAGTTACGGGAGTATCCATAGCTGGTGGCAAGTATGTTTTTATTCGCGGTCTTGGAGATCGTTACTCTAAAACTATTTTGAATGGACTTGAAATTCCAGGTCTTGATCCAGATCGTAACTCACTACAGATTGATGTTTTTCCTACTAGTATTATCGATAATCTTTTAGTTTCAAAAACATCTAGAGCAGACTTTTCAGGTGATTTTTCTGGGGGCATAGTTAATATCACAACGAAAGACTTTCCAGAAGAAAAAACAATGAATCTTTCATTGGGATTGGGATATAATCCAAATATGCACTTGAATAGCAATTTTGTGCATTCACAAAGTAGCAGCACAGATTTTTTAGGCTTTGATAATGGACTAAGAGATTTAAGAATCAACAAATTTCAAGAAATTCCAAGTCCAATTGATGAGCCCATTTTGACACAGTTGACTTCAAGATTGGAGAACAATATGGCAACTGAAAGAACAAATAGTTTAGGGAATCTAAATCTTGGCTTTTCTTTAGGGAATCTTGTAAAGAAAGGAGAAGCGTCTATAGGTTATAATGCAGTATTGTCCTACAGAAATAATACGACCTTCTATCAAGATGCTCAGTTTAATAACTATATAAAATCATCTGATGCCTCAGAGATGGAATTGTTGCAAGACAGAGAATCCACTGGAGATATAGGAAGTGTAAATGCTTTATTAAGTGGTATGCTTGGAACAGCATTGAAATATAAAGATCATTCTATCAGTGTAATGGCTTTGCATCTTCAAAATGGAGAGTCTAAGTCTGGACTTTTTGAACGTAGTAACTTTATCAGAGCTTCCAATACCTTGTTGAGTGACAACATTGAATATACAGAAAGAAGTATATCAAATTTACTCTTGAACGGTAGACATACATTTGGAACGTTTGAACTTGATTGGAAGTATTCTCCTACACTCTCTAGAATTGAAGATAAAGATATCCGTATAACGCCATTTAAATTAAATGATGATGGCGCCTTAAGTTTTGAGCCTTCCGAGGGTGCACAGCCTAGACGTCTTTGGAGAAATCTAAATGAAATCAATCACTCAGCTAGAGTTGACTTGAAAAAATCCATGGGATTTATGGATAGAGAGATGGATCTTAAGTTTGGGGTGAGCAATATATACAAGCAGCGAGATTATGAGATACTCAGCTATCTTATAAATGTAAAAGGACAGAATTCACTTGATCTTACGGGTGATCCAAATGAACTCCTACTTGTTGATAACATATGGACTCCTGAAAAACAAGTAGGTACCTATGTAGCTGGAAACTTTGAGCCTACAAATACCTATGACGCAACTCAAAATATTTTAGCGGCTTATGTGATGACAGATGTGGATTTATTTTCTAAGCTTAAGGCTAATGTGGGTTTAAGAGCTGAGAAGTTTACACATAATTACACAGGACAAAACAATACAGGATCTGTAGTATATAACAATGAAAGAATAATTGATAATTTTAATCTTTTACCCTCTGTAAATCTTATATATGGTCTTAGTGACAAGATGAATTTAAGAACTTCGTTTTCTAAAACTGTTGCAAGACCATCCTTCAAAGAAGCCTCTATTGCTCAAATCTATGACGCTATATCTGATCAGACTTTTATTGGAAATATTGAGCTTAGCCAAACGGATATTGATAATTATGATCTCAGATGGGAGGCCTTCTACAAAGAAGGACAAATGTTTTCATTAAGTGGTTTTTACAAAAACTTTAGAAACCCAATTGAACTTGTAGCTTTTAGTTCGTCTGCACCAAATGACCTACAACCTAGAAACATAGGGAATGCTCAGGTAACTGGACTAGAGTTTGAGTTTAGAAATAATCTTTCTTTTCTTTCAAAAAGCCTAAACTCTTTATACGCTGGTGCCAATGTAACGGTTGTAAAATCTCAAGTAGAACTTGATCAAAGTGATAATGGTGAGTATGAGTCAAGGCTAGCGAATGTGCGCGAAGGAGAAACAATTAAAACGACGCGTCAAATGCAGGGGCAGTCTCCTTATATAGTAAATGGCTATCTGAACTATACAAATCCATCAAATGCTTGGGAAGTAAATCTAAGCTATAATGTGCAGGGACCTAGTCTTGCGATTGTTGGAATTGGTCTGAATCCAGATGTGTACACAAACCCTTTTCATGATTTATCTTTTAAAGTATCCAAAAGCTTTGGTGAAGGCAATAAATTTCGTTTAAGTGCGGGTGCGAATAACTTGCTCAATTCAAATAAAGAAATGGTATATAGGTCTTATGGTACCGAAGATCAGATTTATCAGCAATTTAGACCTTTCAGAACAATGAGTGTAAGTCTGAATTGGAAACTAGCTGCTAACTAGTCCTATCCAATTTAGATTTAGCGTAGTCAGTGCTGACTCAATCATTACCAAAGTCCATCTTTTCTTTCAGAAGATGGACTTTGGTAATTTATGACTTGATATAGAGTACAGTTTATTTGAAAGTAATGCGCATGTCTGTTTAATGTGCTTTTACTATTTTTTCAAAATTTTTGCTGCCGTCAGTAAAGACTATTTCAAGAAGATGTACTCCGGCTTCCAGGGTAGAGCTTTGGATGGATGGCTTCATTTGAGGGCTGATACTTTTGCTAAGGATTTTTCTACCATCTAATGTATATATAGAAACTTGCTTAATAGGGGACTGGGCATCTATAACAAGGACATCATGTACAGGGTTGGGATAAATATTTACTGAAGGCAAATGTGTTATTTTGCTAATCGAACTAAGGATACATCCTTCCTCATTTATACCTACCTCATATTGAATTGAATCTAGGAATGCCCCATCGTCCCATTTAGTAATAATTGCATTAAAAGTCCCGCAGCCATTCGTTTGATCAGGATAAATTGTAACATTGAACGGTACTTCAGTTTCATTTGGATCTAAAACAACTGCTTGGACGTTCTGAGTTATCCCAGGGACGTAGTCGATAATCTTATCACTTACGGATAAGGACCATTCTGTTGGTATGTCGATATCAACTATTTCCCACCCTGTGCTAAGAAAAGTATCTGTATTATTTTCTATTGAAGCCTTGAGTTGGAATATTGTATTATTGCCTAAGTTTTCTTCAAAGGATTCTTCAAAGGAATTCGGTTCGATGCTAATCTCGTTTTGGGCAAGAGAAAAATTATTAAGAGCTAAGAAAGCGAGTAAAATGCTTAGACAATTTTTCATATTACATCTTCTTTTGAGTTTTTATAAAGAACCGCTGTGTACTAGTTTGTAGCTAAGCTTACTGTCCTTTAATTTTAGAATATAGATTCCAGGAACAGTCATTGATTTTTCGATAATGTTTTTACTACCATGCAAACTTCCTTCTTGTACCTTATTACCTAGTGCATCAAGAATTATATAATCCTCTTGCAAGTTCTTCTCTGAATACACAATTATTTGTTCATTGTTTTGGCCAAAACGTATGCCTAGGGAAGTAGCTGTTTCTGTTGTGCTTGTAAAAATGCTTACCTGTCTTTTAAAGAGAAAAAAGAGGAGAGTTGTTTCCACAGCAGGATTGACACAGCCCCCATGATTCAAGTCTTCTCCTTGATTTACTGCAATCACCTCTGAGGCTCCATTTGCCTTCATCACCTCTTCAGCTAGTAAGGCGTTCTCAAAGCTTACTTGCTCGTCTGCTGTGCAATAGAGAAGTCGGGTAGGGGCATTTGGTGTCCAGTCGTACACATCATTGTCTGCTAGTGCCATGCTAAGAGGATAGCTAGGGTCGTTTTTTATTCCATCTAGAACGTCTGGAAACAACATGTCTTTTGGAGTAATTGCACCCACATTATTTCCTAGTAACAAGGTCAATTGGGAGTTTAACTCAAAGAGTCCTATTTCACCATTCGCGTAACGCATGATTTCTGGAATATACTCAGGCTTAAAAATATCCGTAATTTCAAAACCTACTAAAAGCTCTGGATATGCGTTTAGCATGGTTAGTGCAACACTGGCAAGGTAGGCTACAAAAAAATATTCAGAATCCCCAAGGGTTGCATCCACCATCCTCCTAGATATACTATAGGGTCCTGACATATGTGAGGCCGCAGTTACTGTAAATTCATCGGCATGATTTGTTTCTAATTCTCTATGAATTGCCATAGCGGCATGTCCTCCTTGCGAATAGCCTGTAATGAAAATTTGCTCGTTTTGGTGCACATCTAATTCCTCACGCATTTTTTCAAAGGCATACATCATGTCTAAGGTTGCTGAGGCTTCAGAATCTGCATGTACATAGGGATGTAATCCTCTGGAACTACCTAAACCCAAGTAATCGGGAGATAAACCTATAAATTGATACGAACTGATTATTTCAGCAATTTCAAATCCTCCGGCTAAGTTAGATGGAACATCGGCAGGACCATCTACAGTACCATGTAAATTTAATAAGAGGGGAAATTCAAAATCGCGTGATACTGGGATAGAAACTAGACCTGAAGCTGTATCTAAGACACCATTTAAATCCTTGGTGGTATACTGCATTTTATAATGTTCTAAGTCGGTCTGAGCAGCAAGCCCAAATTCTGCAGATATCTCTTCTTTTGTTACATTTTCTAGTAATTCGTAGCTAATTAGCTCTTGAGCCTCCGTATTTATTGAATAAATGCAAACTAGAATGGCGATAAGTAGAGGATTTCTCATGTTGTTAATTTAAATGTTTAGATACTAATAGTTTTCTACTATTTTAGCAGAAATATACAGCGCCTAATGCAATTTATAACCAAAGCTGGGATTATTCTTTGTGTATTCAGCATATTCGCCTGCGTACCACCGACTGCGGAAGAGAAATCTGCACCTGTTTCATTGAGTCTTTCTGATGCAACTGTGCAAAACATTTTAAATCTTCAAACCAAAGCCAAGATGGATAGTGTGGGGATGATGTTAAACCATGAAAGCCCTATCATACGTTACCTAGCAACCAATGCCTTTTCCTCAAATACCCCAAGCGCTCATGCCGATGCCCTTGTAAGTAGATTAGAAGACCCAAGTCTACATGTACGTGCAGCTGCAGCCTATGCATTAGGACAGTCTGGAGAAGCAAATTTTGCAGGAAATTTATTATCCGCATTTAAGGATAGAGATTCTATTTCAGTAAATAATCCTCAAAATTCAAACATTTTAGAAGGCATTGGAAAAATCGCAGATAAACAACAACTAGAGAATCTAGCGACAATAAATACATACACAAAAACAGATACGCTGTTATTGCTCGGGCAGGTAAAAGGAATCTACAGGTTTGGACTGAGAGGTATCTATTCCAATACAGGGAATAAGGCAATGATGGATATACTAAAGGATACAGAATATCCTGAAAAGGTTCGATTAGTTGCTGCGCATTATTTTTCGCGCGCTAAAAGTATGAACATTGAGAGCTATAAATTTGAACTTGCTGATCTAATACGCAGAGAAAATAATGCGGATGTCAGAATGGCAATGTACTATTCCTTGCGTCATACCAAGGATCCTAAAATTCGGGATTTCTTAATGGCTCGTTTGGATACAGAAACGGACTATCGTTCTAAGGTGAATATCATTCGTGCCTTAGGTTCATTTCGATATATACAGGTTGTAGATAAAATCATTTCTTTCTTAAAAGATGATAATGTACATGTTGCAAAAACAGCAGCGAACTACTTAGTGGAACATGGAAAATCTGAGGATGCGAGTTTTTATAGAGAGTTTTCTCAGGACATTAAAGATTGGAATGTAAAAACAACCTTGCTTAAATCGGTGACTAAGAATATGCCACACTATTTTGATAAGGCACGCAATAAAATAAGAAAGGATGCATTAAGTGCAATAAGCCAAAGTCAGAATCTATATGAACAAGCCGGCTATCTTTCTGTCTTAGGTAACGATATCGATAGTTATTCTTCTCTAAAAGAGATGTCTCTCAATGCAACAAATCCTTTAATTAAAAACAAATCCGCAGAAGCTATTGCGAGTATTTTGATGAATGACCAAATCAGTAGTTACTTGAAGGGTGGATTGAATAAGTTTAGAAGAACAGCGGCAGCTGATATACAGCAGCTTATTGAACAGGGTGATGTAGGAGTAATCTATACCTTAGCAAATTTGATTAGCAATGACAAGTCTGGTTTAAAACAGTTTATTTCTACTGACGACTTTTTAGTGGTTGCATTGAGTAAACTACAAATGCCTAAGCATGTGGAAACCTACAACGCTGTTGTGAAAGCTATAAAAATAGTAAATCCAACATCTACTAAGACGGTGGTAACACCTGAGGCCAACAAGGAAATCGTCTGGAGTGAATTAGAAAAATACGGGGATCGTCCGATTGCAACTATTAATACAACGAAGGGAGTCATTCGCTTGGAATTATATCCATATGATGCACCTCTGTCTACCTATAGTTTTATTGACTTAGCGAACAAGGATTTTTATGATAATAAAACCTTTCATCGCGTAGTTCCAAACTTTGTCATCCAAGGAGGATGCCCAAGAGGGGATGGGTTTGGTAGTGCAGATTATACGATACGATCAGAATTTTCACAAAAGTATTACGATGAAGCGGGCTATGTCGGTATGGCATCCGCTGGACCACATACAGAATCAACTCAATTTTTCATAACACATTCTCCTACACCTCACTTAGACGGTAAGTATACAATCTTTGCCAAGGTGCTCAGTGGCATGGAAGTAGTACATGCTATTCAAGAAGGGGATGTTATGACTGATATTACAATTAGCAATTAAAATTGAAATTACATTGAAAAAAACAGCATTAAATGCTTGGCACCACGACCATGGGGCTAAGATGGTGAGTTTTGCAGGGTTTGAAATGCCTATTAGCTACACGAGTATTTCTGAAGAACATTTAAATGTGCGCAAGGGCGTAGGTGCTTTTGATGTTTCACATATGGGTGAGTTCATTATTAAAGGAAAAGAAGCCTTAGACCTTGTTCAAAGTATAAGTTCTAACGATGCATCCAAGCTAAAAATCGGACAGGCACAATACACATGTATTCCCAATGACCAAGGAGGCATTGTAGATGATATGCTGGTGTATCGATTAGCTGAAGATCAATGTGCAGAGGGAGAAAAAGCGTTTATGTTAGTAGTGAATGCAAGTAATATTGAAAAGGATTGGGATTGGATCAAAAAGCACAATCGTTTTGATACGCGTATGATAAATATTTCTGATGCTACTGGTTTGATAGCAGTGCAGGGACCCAAAGCGGCAGAATTAATTGATTCCCTCACAAATGTGGATGTCACAGGGATTCCTTACTATCACTTCACAAAAGGAAAAATTGCAGGTAAAGAAAATGTAATTATTTCTGCAACAGGGTATACCGGATCGGGTGGCGTAGAAATTTATGCAGATAATAAAGATATAGTAGATATCTGGTTGGCAATTATGGAAGCAGGAAAGTCTTACGGTATCCAAGCAACAGGACTTGCAGCAAGAGACACACTCCGCTTAGAGATGGGCTTCTGTCTCTATGGCAATGATATTAATGATGAAACTTCTCCTATAGAGGCAGGATTATCATGGATAACTAAAACTAAAAAAGCTGCAGATTTTCCTTCAAAGGCAGTTTTTAAAGCACAGCGTAAAGAGGGCGTTACTAAAAAGTTAGTGGGCTTTACTCTTGAAGATAGAAGGGTCCCTAGACACGATTATATTATTTTGAATGCGGAAAAAGAAGAGATAGGAGTAGTAAGCTCAGGTACGATGTCTCCTTCTTTAGATAAACCTATTGGAATGGGCTATGTCCCAAAAGCATATGCCAAAGAAGGCACGGAACTCTATATTCAATTTAGAAAAAAGGAGCTTAAAGCTACTGTGCATGGACTTCCGTTTGTTAAACTTAGCTGATAATTTGAACAAATCAGTCTGAATTTCATTTAATACTTATGCACGTATCACAAGGGAAAGAAAAGTTTATAGATGCCTGGGGCCAAATGGGAATAAATTGGGGCATAAATAAGACCATGGGACAGATCCATGCCTTAGTGCTTATTTCATTAAAACCCCTCTGTGCAGATGATATTATGGAGGCTTTAGAAATTTCTAGAGGAAATGCCCATCAGAATATTAAGACCTTATTAGAGTGGGAGTTAATTCGCGGTGTAAACCTAGAAGGAGAACGCAAAGATTATTTTGAGGCAGACAAGGATATGTGGTCTGCTTTCACCAAGATAATTAAACAGCGTAAGAAAAAAGAGTTGGAGCCAATGTTAGAAATTCTAGCCGAATTAAAGACTACAGAATGCAATTGCAATGAATCTACAGAGTTCTGCAAAATCATGGAAGAATTGCATCTTTTCTCAACTAAAGCAGACAAAGCACTTAATAACATAGTCAGCTCTCGATCAAGTTGGTTGATTGGGAATTACTTAAAAGCCATTCGCTAGTCCATTTTCAGTATCTTTGGCGCGTATTTTGCCTTTATTACTTTGCTAAGTAATAGCAATCATAAACCATTGATAATCAATGAACATTTATCCTTTTCAAGCCATTTTCCCTAAGGAGGATCTCATAACTTCTGCGGATTCCTTTTTTGGATCAATGAAGTTTCAATTCAACGAATATTATAAGAGTGGTTTTTTTGACAAGTCACCTCAGGAGGCTTTGTATTTATATCAGATAAGTCATGATGGAGTAAAAAATTTAGGTTTAGTAGCGTCCACAGATATTAAAGATTTTAGTTCTGAAAAGGTGCTTAAACATGAAAAGACACTGGCGGCGAAAGAACAAAATATGATGCAACTCATGTTGCAAAGAAATGCCTTAATCAAGCCTGTGTTACTTGCATACAAGTCCAATAAAGCAATTGCAGAATATCTAAAAAAAATTATCCATAGGAAAAAACCCATATTACGTATTGATTTTGAAAATGAAAATACAGAGCATAAAGTTTGGAAAATTACAGATCCAGATGCGGTGGAATCCATAAGGAAATTATTCAAACAAAAAATTCCTAAGGCATACATAGCAGATGGTCATCATAGATCTTCTACCTCGGAGATACTGTATAGAAGTAATAATGTAGAAAATGCTGAATCTAAATTTGGAAAATTATTGACTATCTATTTCCCTTTTGATGAGTTAGAGATATGGGATTATAATCGGGTAGTAGAAGTTTTCAATACCACAGAGCTTCCCGTCTTCCTCACTAAATTAAGCAAGTATTGCAAAATAAAAACTTTAAAAAAGAAGAGGAAGCCAAAAAACAAATATGAGATGACCATGTACATGAACAACTATTGGTTTTCTCTAAAATGGAAAAAGAAAATTCTAAAGAAATACGCCACGCAGAAAGTACTGCTCGATAGTGAATTGTTTAACACTAAAATCATGGGAGATATTCTGGGTGTAGCAGATGTTAGAGAAAGTAAAAAGATTAAATATTTTAGTGGTAAGGAAGGATTAGTATCCTTAGAAGAAGAAGTAAATAAGCATAATCAAAAAGTTGCATTTTTTATCTATCCCGTATTGCAAGAAGAGCTTATACAAATTGCTAATCAGAAAAAAACGCTCCCACCAAAAAGTACTTGGTTTGAACCACGAATAAAAAATGGAGTCATAGTAAAAGAGTTTTAATATATGAAGTTTCTAAGCGCAGATAGAATATATATTGGAAATGGTAGTTTTTTGGAAAACCACGTTATAGCTGTAGATACGGACGGACGGATAGATGCTATTTTAGATAAATCTGAATGTAGCGATAAGAATGTACAAAATTATAAGGGTGTTCTCACTCCCGGATTTATAAATACACATTGTCACTTAGAGTTGTCCCACATGAAATCCAAGGTGGCAACGGGGACTGGACTTATTCCATTTATTAGCAGTGTGGTTAAGTTTAGAGATATTCCGCAAGAGCAAATTGATGCTGCAATTCAGGCTGGAGATATAGAAATGTATAATTCAGGAATAGTAGCTGTTGGAGATATTTCAAATAAGGGAGATACTGTAAAAGTAAAGAGGAACAGTAAAATACGTTATTACACATTTGTGGAGATGTTCGATTTTATGCAAGAGGCGATGACTGCACCATCCATAGAACAGTATGAAGCAGTGTATGCGCAGCATGATAATACGAGCAAGGATAAAAAGACCCGTGTTCCACATTCACCCTACACTGTGTCACGCGCTTTGTACGCCCATATTGCACAAAACACAAATGTATCAGAAACTATTAGTATTCATAATCAAGAGACGCCTGCAGAAAATGAGATGTTTTTAAAAGGGACAGGAGCTTTCTTAGATTTCTTTGCTGGTTTTGGGTTTCCATTAAAGAATTGGAAGGGGATAGCAAAAACTTCTGTGCATTATATTCTTGAAAACCTACCTAAAGACAGAAAGGTCTTATTAGTCCATAATAGTTTGTCCACACTGGAAGATATTCAAGCCGCGGAAGCGCATTTTGATTCTGTGTATTGGGCAAGTTGTCCGAATGCAAATATGTACATAGAAAATATTCTTCCAAACTATGACCACTTTATAGAAGCGGGTGCTAAGCTAACTCTGGGTACGGATAGCCTTACTTCTAATTGGCAATTATCTATTCTGGAAGAAATGAAAACCATCCTCAGGTACAAATCCTATTTGGACTTTGATACTATCTTGCCTTGGGCGACAAAAAATGGCGCAGAGGCACTTGGCTTTGATGAGACGCTCGGTACTCTTGAAGTGGGTAAGAGGCCTGGTGTTGTACATATTGATGGTGAATGGAAGAATGGGAAGTTTGATATATCAAATGCGTCAAGTAAGATTTTAAAATTTTAAAACAAAAAAAAGCCCACTTATTACTATAAGTGGGCTGCTTGTTTGAATAATCAAATGTGTTATTGGTAGTAAGATCTTAGATTTTTAGGATGCTTACATTCTGCTGTATTTTTGAATTAAATACGATAACTCTTAGCAATCCATTTTGTAAATCACGGACGTCTAATTCAACTTTATTATTCTTAATCTCTTTACTTGTCTGTAATACTAATTGACCAAGGTCATTATAAATTAAAATTTCTGCATTTATATCTTCAGTAGAAGAGAATTCCAAAAACAAAACATCACTTGTAGGATTTGGATAAGCATCTATTGTGTATTTGAGATTATTTAAGTCTTCAGTAGAAGAGGTAATGCATTCTGGACTTGAACTATCTCTACGTAATACCGTGATAAAATTATCAGAAATATCTTCGCAAAAATCATCCGTAAGCGTGCTGATATTATCACCCACTATAGGATCATCGAGACCTCTGTAGTTCCATCCCCATACTCTGCATTCTCCTACGGGAGCACCGCTAAGATCGAGAGTGGACCCAGCTGTTGAATTTTGGAATGCAAGGATATTGTCGCTGTTATCAGTAATGATATACCAGTAAGAAATATTAGGTGCAGTAGTCGTGTGTTGTACATCGAAGACTATATCTCCAGCGCAGCCTTCAAAAGAATCAGATCCATCTGCAAGAGTTACAGAGCCACCATCAGGTATTTCTCTATACACCGTGATAAAATTATCAGAAATATCTTCACAAAAATCATCTGTAAGCGTACTGATGTTATCACCTACGATAGGGTCATCAAGACCTCTGTAGTTCCATCCCCATACTCTACATTCACCAGCCGGTGCTCCACTAAGATCGATAGTTGGACCAGCGTTAGAGTTTTGGAATGCAAGGATGTTATCGTTGTTATCAGTAATGATATACCAGTAAGAAATATTAGGTGCTGTAGTTGTGTGTTGCACATCGAAGACAATATTCCCTGCACATTGTGCAAAAGAATCCGATCCATCTGCAAGAGTTACAGAGCCACCATCAGGTATTTCTCTATATACTGTGATGAAATTATCAGAAATATCTTCACAAAAATCATCGGTTAGTGTGCTTATATTGTCACCTACGATAGGGTCATCAAGACCTCTGTAGTTCCATCCCCATACTCTGCATTCACCAGCCGGTGCTCCACTAAGATCGATAGTTGGACCAGCGGTTGAGTTTTGGAATGCAAGGATGTTATCGTTGTTATCAGTAATGATATACCAGTAAGAAATATTAGGTGCTGTAGTTGTGTGTTGTACATCAAAGACAATATTCCCTGCACATTGCGCAAAAGAATCAGATCCATCTGCAAGAGTTACAGAGCCACCATCAGGTATTTCTCTGTACACCGTGATAAAATTATCAGAAATATCTTCACAAAAATCATCTGTAAGTGTGCTTATATTGTCACCTACAATTGGATCATCAAGACCTCTGTAGTTCCATCCCCATACTCTACATTCACCAGCCGGTGCTCCGCTAAGATCGATAGTTGGACCAGCGTTAGAGTTTTGGAATGCAAGGATGTTATCGTTATTATCAGTAATGATATACCAGTAAGATAGATTAGGTGCTGTAGTCGTGTGCTGCACATCGAAGACAATATTTCCTGCACATTGCGCAAAAGAATCAGATCCATCTGTAAGACTTACAGAGCCACCATCAGGTATTTCTCTAATCACTTCAATGCCATTGGATAAATCAAAACATCCAGCAAGATCAGATAAATTATTACCTACAGTCATTCCGGCTAGACCATCTTCATATCGGATATACCAAATAAAACATGTGCCTTCTCCCGCGGGATCTAAATCGAAGGGAGGAGATGCTGGAACAGCTAATATGTTATCTACGTCATCTGTAATGATCCAACCCCCATTAGGTCCGCTGGAATTACTTACGTTAACTTGAAGAGGGTCTGGGTTGCCATCTACACATATGGAAGTAGAAGTATCTCCATTTGGTAGTGCTATTGATCCCCCGTCTACTGTACAATTTGACATATTCTCAGAACAAAAACTTGGGTTGTTTTCAGGATAAAAATTTGCAGAGCTATCTCCCAAGCCGTCATATGATAATGACTGATTAGGCAAAAAAGATGGTATAAAATCACCGGCAGTCCAGATTCCTGCAGCAACAGCAACAGAAGACCTTGTGTGGCCAGTTGATCCCCATTCAAAATAATCTATAATACTATTTGGGTTTCCAAAACTAGAATTTATATACAATCCTAATTCGCCATCATCAGAGGGCAATGCTACATTCACTCCAGAGGCAGGAATGAGCGAAACAATTTCGCCAGCTGCTAAGTTAAGATCACCACATACAACCGTAAAGTCTGAATCAAGATCCCAATAGGCTGGAAAATCACACAGAATGTAAGATGAAATATCTACCGTAGTATTTCCATAATTTTTTATTTCTACGCTACCACCTTCTTGAATTTCGTTAATAGAGATTTGAGCTTGTAATGAGAATAGTAAACCTGTCGAGAAGGCTACTATGAATAATAATTTTGTAAAGAGTACTTTTTTCATTTTTAATTATTGATTAGGTAAAAAAATAAATGCTTTTGCATCGTATGGCTACTCTATAGGAATGATTAAGAAAGGTTGCTTTATATTAATTTGAAGAAATCAAAATGTCTGATGGTAGATTAACCTAGTAATATCTTTTCTTTGGGAGGCAACCCTTTAGATCTTTAGAAATAGGTATCTCTTACAAGGGTGTTTTTTAAGGGAGTGTTTTTGAACTATAAGTTCAGAATTTACGTTATAATTTAAGACAATCAAAACTTAATATATCTGGTATGGAAAGTAAAAGTGTTTTTTTTTCGATATCCCAGCTTAAAATTATGACAGCTAAACATGTATTAGCTGAAGCAGGAATTCCTTCCATCTCATTGGATAAAATGGATTCAGCGCACGCACTTCCACTAGGAGGATCTATAGAGTTATATGTAGATGCAAGTCATGCTGATAAAGCAAAAGAGATTTTGCAGAAAGAAGAAATTCTTGACTAGCCACTAAACTATTATCTGCTTAGATACTTTTTTCTTAATTCTACTTAGTTCGATATTTGATTCTGCTTTTTCTAAGTCTTCTATTTGCTTCAACAATTGTTTTAGAAAATTCTGATGATCAGATGATTTAGGATGGAAGGCCTTATGCTTAGATGAGATTCGGATGCGCTTTAATTTTTTATTAATTTCTGTAGTGTGTGCATCAAAATAATGCAGGCTAAATTTTTTCCAGATATACTGAATTGCAATTTTGTTTGGGTGAATTAGATCGGACTTGTAATAGCGATAATCACGTAGGTCATCCATCATAATTTCATAAGAAGGAAAGTATTCTATGTCTTGCTCACTTTGTAACTCAGACACTGCTGCCAGAAGTCTGGCTTTACTCATGGCATTTTGAGAAATCCCTTCCTTGGTATGACGGACTGGGCTGATGGTCAAGATAATCCGAATACCAGGATTTATCTTCTTCAATTCTTTAATGGCTGTTGAAAGCAGATCTTTTATTTCATGCACCTCCAACATCCGTTTGGAAAACTGGCTTGCTGGAAATTTGTGGCAGTTACCAACAATACGATCCGTATTATGAAGCGTATGTACAATAGCCGTTCCGAGAGTCAAAAAAAGAGAATTGCAGCTATAGAGTAAATCCTTAAGTGTATCTAGATCTTGATTAATCTTTCTGAGGGTATCTGATTTTTCAAGACTATTGTATTTGCTATGGTAGTCATAATGGCAAAATATGTCCTTATTTTGAATAATATCCTCCTCGACAAGCTGATTTCCCTGGAGAGCTTGGATCAGATTCTTTGTCAAAGTTGCAGGATTATAGACTGTTCCTATTGTGTTATATCTAGCATTAAAGCTATATTTATTCAACAACTTCCCAATATTATTAGAAAAGCAAGATCCTAGCAAAACTAGGCTTTGACTATGGTTTATTAAGTCAATGGATTTAGGTATTTTTAGCTCTGTTTTAATAAGCGCATTTTGGAACAAATATATAACTAATGGACATTCAATTACTAAAAGAAATATGTAAAGTGCCTGGAGCACCAGGGTTTGAACAGCGTGTAAGAGAATACCTTATTAACGAATTGGAGGGAATTGTAGATAAGGTCTTAATTGACCCAATGGGGAATTTAATAGCGATTCGTGAGGGATTAGATGATAGGAGAGTGATGGTTGCTGCTCATATGGATGAGATAGGTTTTATCACGACGCATATTGGAGAATTTGGAATGGTGAAGTTTCACACCCTTGGAGGATTTGATCCAAAAACGCTCACAGCGCAACGTGTCATTATACATGGTAAAGAAGATGTAGTTGGTGTTATGGGTTGTAAACCTATCCACGTGATGGATGCAGCCGATAGAGCTAAGCCAGTGAAGATTCAAGATTTTTTCATTGATACGGGGATGAAGAAGGAAGAACTCGAAAAATTGATTTCTGTAGGTGATCCAATTACAAGAGAGCGGGAACTGATAGAGATGGGTGACTGTGTAAATTCTAAATCTTTAGACAATAGGGTCTCTGTATATATTCTTCTAGAAACACTTAAGAAATTAAAAGGGAAAACCTTACCACATTCCTTGTATGCAGTATTCACTGTGCAAGAAGAGGTGGGACTCCGTGGTGCTATTGCTGCAGCCTCAGGAGTAGACCCATTTTTTGGTATAAACTTGGATGTTACACTTGCCTATGATTTACCAGGAGCAGCACCACACGAACAGGTAACTAAGTTAGGGGAGGGCACAGCAATAAAGGTATTGGATGGAAGGACTATCTGTGATTATCGTATGGTCCAGTTTATGAAAGATGTTGCTAAAGAGAAGAAGATCAAATATCAGTTAGAAGTACTTCCTGCGGGCGGAACAGATACTGCTGGTATACAAAAGCATGCAATAGGAGGTTGCATCGTTGGAGGTATTTCGATTCCAACCCGATATCTACATCAGGTGATAGAAATGGCACATAAAGAAGATATTGACAATTCAATAAACCTACTCTATCACTGCCTCATGCAAATAGGCAAATACGATTGGAGCTTTAAATAATGGCTGGTTGGACAGAAAAAGATAACGCACTTCAGGCTGAATTTCAATTCAAGAATTTTCAGGAAGCCTTTGCATTTATGACAGAGGTAGCCATTGTCGCAGAAAAACAAAACCACCATCCCAATTGGTCCAATGTATGGAATACAGTTAGCTTTTCACTCTGTACACATGATGCTGATAATACAGTCACCGAAAAAGATCATACCTTAGCAAGCGCTATATCGCAGATTTATAAAAAATATACCACTGGCAGCTACTACCGATTATAAGATCAAGGATTTAATCATCCTGAACAAGAATGCTTTCATAGCAATGCAAAAACCATCCACCCTTCCATCGCAGCGCGATAAGACAGGGGACAAAAGTATTTTGGATCTTGCAGAAATATATGCAAAGCGAAAATTACAATTACTACACAGACTGGATAGACCCGTGAGTGGAGTGATGCTCTTGAGCAAAGAGAAAAATTTCACGCAGCACTTTACCTCTCTCCAAGAGGCCGGAAAGGTTAAGAAAACCTACTTCGCACTTTGTGCCAAGGTAGATATTCCAAAGAAAGGAGAATGGCTTGATCATATTGTGAAAGATGCCAGATTGAAAAAGGCATATATCGGAAAAACAGATGAGAGTAAGGAGGCTAAACTTCAGTACGAAGTAGTGCACGAACTCGATAACTATTTGCTTTTGAAAATAATTTTGACATCCGGAAAATTTCACCAGATAAGAGCACAGTTAGCACATAGGAAACTATTTATAAAAGGAGATGTGAAATACGGTGCCCGCAGATCTAATAAAGATAGAAGTATTCATCTCCATGCCTATTCCATTGAAATTCCAGCCGCAGAGCAGTATGAAGCGATTTCCTTAACTTCGCAGCCTAGTGCAGAAGATAGTTTGTGGAAAGTAGTAAAGGATCATATTAACTAAGCATACGAATGGAAAAACGTACAGATATAAATACTTTGGGAGAATTTGGTCTTATCGAACATCTAACTAAAGATGTTACAACACAGCATGCAAATACACTATTAGGAATAGGAGATGATGCTGCCGTTATAGAAGCAGGCGACAAGGCTATGCTTATAAGTACGGACTTGTTGGTGGAAGGAATTCACTTTGACCTGATGTATACACCGCTCAAGCATCTTGGCTATAAGGCTGTGGTCGTAAATGTATCGGACATCTATGCCATGAATGGTGTGGCCGAACAAATTACCGTATCCCTTGCGATCTCTAATCGATTTTCCGTAGAAGCATTGGAAGAACTCTATAAGGGAATTAAGCTTGCTTGCAAGATGTATAATGTGGATCTCGTAGGCGGTGATACAACAGCAAGTCCACAAGGACTTACTATAAGTATTACAGCAACGGGAAGAGCAAAAAAAGAAGACATCGTATACCGCTCCGGTGCCAAAGCTGGCGATATCATGTGTATCACGGGCGATCTAGGAGCAGCCTATTTAGGTCTCCAATTATTGGAACGTGAGAAGGAAGTATACTTAGCAGCGCCTACCGCTCAGCCAGACTTAGAAGAAAAAAAATACCTCATCGAGCGACAGTTAAAGCCAGAAGCGGCACGAGATGCTATTGCATATTTCAAAAAGAAGAATATTAAGCCTACCTCCATGATAGATATTTCTGACGGACTTGCCTCGGAAGTATTCCACATCTGTAAGGCAAGTAAGGTAGGCGCGTTCGTAGAAGAAGCAAAGATTCCAATTCATCCAGAAGCAGAAGAAATGGCTCTTAAGTTTAGTCTAGATCCAACTATGTGTGCCTTAAATGGTGGGGAAGATTATGAGTTACTTTTCACTATTGATGAAAAAGATTTACAAGAAATTCGATACATGCCAAGTGTGTATATCATAGGAGAAATAACGGACGCCAAGGACGGCATAAAACTACATACCTCCGGTGGAAATATCCACGATCTGAAAGCCCAGGGCTGGAAGCATTTTGATGAAGAAGAGTAGTGACCCGGAGGGTCATGGTATCACGGTATCATGGTGTCGTGGTTTCCGCACTTCGTGCTGGTTTCGCGGATTTTGTATTGTGCTAGAAATGATTTTGACATTGGATGAAAATCGTTGTAAAGTGAGTATAGAAAGGCTTGTTTTAAAGGCACGATACTTATAAAAAGTTTACATATCAACTTACTAGCCGACAAACCGTGATACCATGATACCATGATACCGTGCCTCTACGAGGCACCCCCTGTTTCCGCACTTCGTGCTGGTTTCGCGGATTTTGTATTGTGCTAGAAATGATTTTGACATTGGATGAAAATCGTTGTAAAGTGAGTATAGAAAGGCTTGTTTTAAAGGCATGATACTTATAAAAAGTTTACATATCAACTTACTAGCCGACAAACCGTGAAACCGTGAAACCATGACACCATGATACCGTGCCTCTAAGAGGCACCCCTGTTTTCGCACTGCGTGCTGGTTTCGCGGATTTTATATTGTGCTAGAAATGATTTTGACATTGGATGAAAATCGTTGTAAAGTGAGTATAGAAAGGCTTGTTTTAAAGGCACGATACTTATAAAAAGTTTACATTTCAACTTACTAGCCGACAAACCGTGAAACCGTGATACCATGACACCATGATACCGTGCCTCTAAGAGGCACCCCCTGTTTCCGCACTGCGTGCTGGTTTCGTGGATTTTGTATTGTGCTAGAAATAATTTTGACATTGGATAAAAATCGTTGTAAAGTGAGTATAGAAAGGCTTGTTTTAAAGGTACGATACTTATAAAAGTTTACAAATCAACTTACTAGCAGACAAACCGTGATACCGTGATACCATGATACCATGACACCGTGCCTCTACGAGGCACCCCCTGTTAAGCTTTTGTTAAAGCAAAATGCGCAGGTAACTTAAGCCTGGATTCAGCGTTTCTAACTGTACATTTTGACCAATAATTTTTTAACATGCGAAAAATATTTTCACTCGTATTTGCTGGATTTTTTGGAGGATTAATAGCCTTCGGTTTAATAGAATTTACTCAGAGTAATGAGACCCTGCATACCCCCAATTCGGTGCCTCAAGCAACGCTCACGAGCACAAGTTCTGCTCCAATAGGTTCCATAGATTTTATTGAAGCATCCAAAAAAACAACAGCAGCAGTTGTACATATTTCTGCTACAGAAAGTACAGCCTTAGCACAGCAACGTTATCAAGAAAATAGAAGAAATAGAAGATCACCTTTTGATGACTTTTTTGGAGGAGGAGATTTCTTTGGTAGAAACTTCTTTCAGCCTAGGAGCGGAAACGGTTCGGGCGTCATCATTTCAGAAGATGGATATATAGTCACAAATAATCATGTAGTTGGATTTGCAGATGCCATTGAGGTAGTCACATCAGATGGTACGAAGTATCAAGCAACTAAGGTGGGAACAGATCCTTCCTCAGATCTTGCAGTTATTAAAATAGAAGGGGATAACTTACAAACAGTATCCTATGGAAATTCTGATAATGTACAGGTAGGAGAGTGGGTCTTAGCCGTTGGAAATCCATTTAGCTATCTGACCTCTACAGTTACTGCAGGTATAGTAAGTGCTAAAGGAAGGAATTTGAATTTGATTGATAATGATAAGTCTATTGAAGAATTTATTCAAACAGATGCAGCAGTGAACCCTGGAAATAGTGGGGGAGCCTTAGTGAACACGGAAGGAGAGTTAATAGGGATTAATACTGCTATAGCAACGCCAACAGGTGTCTTCGCAGGGTATTCATTTGCCATCCCATCAAACCTTGCAAAAAGAATAGTAAATGATATTATTGAAAATGGAGATATAGAAAGAGCCAATCTAGGAATTGGAGGCTATGATGTAAATGAGAAATTTGCAAAAGAAAATAATCTTTCGCGCGAGACGGGTTTCTATGTAGTAGAGGTGGATCGTGGCAGCAGTGCACAGTTTGCAGGCCTTTTGCCAGCAGATGTTATTATAGGAGCAAATGGAAAAGATGTAACAAAGTACGAAGACTTAACAGAGGCAATCAAGTTTGCTAAAGTGGGCGATACAGTGGATTTGAAAGTTATCAGAAATGGTAAAATGAAGACAATTGTAGTTAAACTCAAAAAACAATTATAACAATTTGATTCTTTCTGTGTTATAATACTAGAAAGAAAATACATATAAAAATATTAAAGAAAAAGTTGGTTTTTCGTTTTGTTTTGAGGCGTCTGCTCTTCCCAAGAGCAGGCGTTTTTTTTTGACGTCTTCATAGATTATAAAGTACTTACTAGGCTGCGCGCAGCATGATTCTCAAGAGTGGGAAGGTACATGCCATATCGCTTCATCCTGACTGCATGCGCACGCAGGCAAGCCCTCCGTCTTGATTACCTTTGACAAAAAAACAACATAAAGAGTAAACCAAACATATGCGTGCTCTACAAACCATTCTTAGCGATCTTGTTTTCTTACTCTACCCAGAATATTGTCTTGCCTGTTCTGTGGAAGTGCCAGTGTCTCAACATGCATTTTGCTTAGACTGCTTATTCCATATTCCGTTCACGGATCATTTTGATAATTACGACAATGATTTTCTGTTGCATTTTCTTGGACGTCAACAATTAGAATGTGGGCTAGCGATCTTTCAGTTACAAAAAGGGGGGAGAGTGCATGATATGCTGAGCAAATTAAAATATCGGAACAGAAGGGACATAGGGTTTACCTTGGGTAAAATGTTTGGAGAACTATTTATACAATCAAATCAATATAAGGAAGTAGACTATATAATTCCAGTCCCTCTACATCGGTTAAAAAAACGAAAGAGAGGATACAATCAGAGCGAAGTTTTTGCTCAAGGAATTGCCACTCATATTTCTGCTGAAGTGAATAGCTCTTGTTTGTTAAAAGTGCGGAAGTCAGACAGTCAAACAAGGAAGAATAGAAATCAAAGATTGGAGAATGTTTTTGATAGCTTCGTCTTACAGAACGAAGAACTACTGATAAATAAACATATTCTCTTAGTGGATGATATCGTGACGACTGGTGCCACCTTAGAAGCCTGTATTATGCGATTGAAAGTTATAGAAGGAATACGTATTTCCTTAGGTGCCATTGCAATCACAGAGTAACTGGTCTAGTATCTAACGTCTAAATCGTCTCTGTCTCATCCAGTAACATTCAAGTCCAAGTCGCCATAAAACTTCAAATCCACATCTTTTAGTTGTTTTGTGAAAAAAGCTATTTGGCCTGTGTGATAAGAAAAGTGTTCAATGACATGAATGATGATTTGAATTCCGTTCATCTGGAAACCTTGGACAGAACGTGTGTGTAATAATTCTTGTGTAGAGATCTTTGATACAACATGCTCTATCTCGGTTTGAAGTTTGGAGAGTTCTGCAATTAAAGTTTCCTTGCTTACTCTTGATGCAAGACTGAACTCTGAATCTCGATCCCGATTATCAGGCTGTCCACCAATAGATGAAATTAGATACTGACGCACATTTCCACATAGATGTAAGACTAAGTTACCCATCGGATTTGTATTCGTATTCGATCTACTCCATATCTCATCCTCATTCAGGACTTGAAGGCACTGCGTAATTCTAGGAATGCTCTCCTCGATCATCCGCAGGCGTATTTCCTTTTGAATTTCAATTAAGATTTGATCTTCCATGTTTTGAAGATAAAGAAAAGACTTAAGACCTTAGATTCTTACACACTCAAACCAAGAAACCAAGAAACCAGCACACAGTGCAAAAACCCGGTGACACGCAGTGTCACCCTACTCCACATGCACCAACGTCCCCACCTTCTCACCACGCGCTGCCTTAAGCAAATTGCCAGGCGTATTTATGTTGAAGACAACGATAGGCACATTGTTTTCTTTACACATGGTGAAGGCAGTCATATCCATGACCTTCAATCCAAGTGATATTGCTTTTTTGAAACTAAGATCTTCAAACATGGTAGCAGAAGTATCTTTTTCAGGGTCCGCGGTATAGATTCCATTTACGCGTGTGCCCTTTAAGATAGCATCCGCATTCATTTCACTCGCGCGCAATGCAGCTGCAGAATCTGTAGTAAAATAAGGACTACCTGTTCCACCTGAGAAAATTACCACGCGTCCTTTTTCTAGATGACGGTGTGCTCTCCTACGAATATAGGGTTCTGCTATCTCACGCATTTCTATGGCAGATACTAATCGAGAGAAAACACCATGATTTTCTAACGCACTTTGTAAGGCCAGACCATTTATACAGGTAGCGAGCATTCCCATGTAATCACCTTGGACACGCTCTATAGCACTGTCTTCTGCTTGTAGACCACGGAAGATGTTTCCACCACCAATAACAACAGCAGTTTCTACGCCTGCTTCTGTAAGTTGTTTGATTTCCTTGGCATAATGGCTAAGACGTTCTGGATCAATTCCAAAACCCGTACTTCCCATTAGCGATTCCCCACTAAGTTTGAGGAGAACGCGTTTATATTTTACATTATTCATAGGCAAAAAAAAAGCGATTCATTTTTGAATCGCTCTAAAATACTAATTATCCTAATTTTACATGCTTAAAATCAACCACTGTTAGTTCAGGATCCACTCCTTTAAGGAATGTTTCTACAGTTTGCTTACTGTCCTTTACAAATGCTTGATTAAGCAATGTGTTCTCCTTGAAGAACTTATTTAATTTACCTGTTGCAATTCTTTCTAACATCTCCTCTGGCTTCCCTGCCTTTCTTGCAATCTCTTTTCCTATTTCTATTTCTTTGTCGATTACCTCCTGAGAGATACCATCTTGGTTAACAGCAATAGGCTTCATTGCAGCAACCTGCATTGCAACATCTCTTGCAGGCGTTACAAATGCATCTGATGCCTTATTAAGACCTACGATAACACCCGCTTTGTTACCCATGTGGATATACTGTGCTACCATTGGCGCCTCTAATCTTTCGTATGCAGTCAATTCAATCTTTTCTCCAATAACACCTGTTTGCTCGATTACTTTTTCACCGATAGTGATGCCACCAAAATCAGCAGCTAGCAATTCGTCCTTAGATGCAGGGAATTTTTCTAATGCAATATCAGCAATCTTCTTAGTAAGGTTTATAAAGTCTTCGTTTTTAGCAACGAAGTCAGTTTCTGAACTTAGTCTAACAACAATTCCTTTAGAATTGTCACCAGCAACCTGCGCAATTACAACACCTTCTTTTGCCTCTCTGTCCGCTCTCTTCTCAGATAATTTCTGTCCTTTCTTTCTAAGGATTTCTACAGCTTTTTCTAAGTCACCAGCTGCTTCCACAAGAGCCTTCTTGCAATCCATCATTCCAGCACCGGTAGTGTCTCGTAATTTTTTTACGTCACCTGCAGTTATTTGTACACTCATTATAATGTTTAAATTTAGTCGTTAAGGTAATTAAGCTTCTGCTTTTTGATCTTTTTGCTCTTTCATTTTTCTTCTCTCATCTAGACCCTCCTGGATTGCTTTTACAGCATGACCAGTAATAGCTTGGATAGACTTAGAAGCATCATCGTTTGCAGGAATTGGGAAGTCCACAAGCTGCGGGTTAGAGTTAGTATCTACCATTGCAAATGTTCTAATTCCTAATTTCTGTGCCTCAGCAAGAGCAATGTGCTCATGGTGAATGTCTACGATGAAGATAGCCGCAGGTAATCTGTTTAGATTAGCGATACCACCTAGCACCTTCTCCAATTTGTTACGCTCACGCGTAAGCATAAGTCTTTCCTTCTTAGTGATACTCGTTACATTGGTATCCGCTAACATCTTATCGATGCTATTCATCTTCTTAAGACTTCTTTTGATCGTAGAGAAGTTAGTCATCATACCCCCTAACCATCTTTCAGTTACATAGGGCATGTTCACCTGCTTCGCAGCTTTAGCTACGATTTCTCTTGCTTGTTTTTTTGTGGCAACAAACATGATTTTTCTACCAGACTTAGCGATAGACTTAAGTGCTGCACAAGACTCATCCATACATTCGATAGTACGGTTAAGATCTATGATGTGGATACCCTTTCTTTCCATGAAGATATAAGGAAGCATCTTAGGATTCCATTTTCTTTTCATGTGTCCAAAGTGTACACCTGCATCTAATAATTCTTTATATACTGCTTTACTCATTTTACTTTTTTAATTGTGCCCACCATATAGGTAAGCAGGTTCAAATAATAGGAACAAAAAGAAATTATCTCTTTGAAAACTGGAAACTCTTTCTCGCCTTTGGCTTTCCAAATTTCTTTCTCTCTACCACTCTCGCATCTCTAGATAGATACTTCTTCGTTTTCAATGGCGTTCTGTAGTCTTCGCTCACCTTGCAAAGAGCCCTTGAGATAGCCATACGGATTGCCTCCGCTTGTCCTTTAAATCCACCCCCTTTCACATTCACCTTTACGTCAAACGTACCAGCGATATCTAGTGTGTTAAATGGATCTTCAATATTATACTGAACGTTCGTCTGCGGGAAATACTCCTTGTACGGTTTTCCGTTTACAACGATGTCTCCCTTACCAGCAGAAAGATATACTCTCGCTACGGCAGACTTTCTTCTTCCTATAGTGTTTATTACTTCCATGATTAATTTTCAAATTTTTCAGGTTTCTGAGCTGCATGTGGATGCTCAGCACCACCGTATACATGTAACTTTGAGAACATTGCTCTCCCTAATTTATTTTTTGGTAACATACCACGTACCGCATTCTCTACGATAAAACCTGGCTTTTTCTCCATCATCTGAGCTGCAGTCTTACGCTTTTGACCACCTGTATAACCAGAATAGGTGATGTACTCCTTATCTGTCATTTTAGCACCGGTAAAACGAACCTTGTCCGCATTGATAACAATTACGTTATCCCCAGTATCGCAATGTGGCGTGTAAGAAGGCTTATGCTTTCCTCTAAGAATAGTAGCAATTTGCGTACACATTCTTCCTACTACCTGACCCTCAGCATCAAAAAGCACCCACTTTCTCTCTACCGTTTCCTTATTGGCAGATTTTGTTTTATAACTTAATGTATTCACTGTCTTAATTTTATATGTTTAATATCGCTTTCAAAGGCCCAGAATCCTGGCTTCCCCCTAAGCGGACGCAAATGTAATTCGCTTTTTTTGAGAAAACAAGTCTTTTTAGCATAAATTTTAGCTCCTCGTCCTCATAACTCATTGATTTACAATAGAAAAATCGCATAAAATTTTACAGAACCCCCTTTTTAGCCCTAAAATCCTACATTCTAGACCTTATATAATAGTATAGCATCACAAAAACCACCCTCCCTATCTAGCGTCTAGCGTCTATTATCTAGCATCTCCCTCCTTAGGGCATGCCCCTGCGGGTCGGGTCATCCAGGGGTTCCGTCGCCTTTGGCGACACCTTGCAGGTCCCTTACTAACCCTCATGCAAGTACTAAAACTGCACAGTTCTATATATTACTTTTTGTAGACTAGACTTCTCTGATTATTTCATGTAACTTTAGTAGATGGGTTCCTATCAAAAAATAATGCTTGGATTTTTTTCAGTGTGCTTACTAGCATGTGCTGCAGATGAGCCCACACCGACTAATCCAGGGCCAGGCATAGATGATGAGGTAGAAACCATCATTCCCACCGGAGAAGAGAAATACCTAAACACAGATTCTGAGTATATATTCGATCAAGAAAAGCTGCATAGCTTTGAAATTAATTTACCAGAATCATCCTACGAAAGGATAAATGCAGACCCTTCAGCGGAAGAATATGTAGAAGGAAGTATCACCTTTGAAGGAGAAACGATTAGTCCCGTTGGTATTCGTTACAAAGGATCTTTAGGCGCATTTGTTGGTTGCCTTTCTGGACCAAACTGGGCTGACCCCTCAGGACACAAAACCTGTACGAAGCTTTCTATGAAAGTAAAGATAAACTGGGATGGTGCAGATACCAAGTTCTATGGACTGAAGAAATTGCAGTTTCATTCAATGAATAATGATCCTACACAGATGCGAGAAAGACTGGGATACTATCTATTTGCACAAATGGGAGTGCCGGCACCTAGGGCAGTACATGCGCGTTTAACTATTAATGGACAGTTCTATGGGGTCTATGCTTTGGTCGAACAGATAGATGGAAGATTCGCAAGAGATCACTTTGAAGATGGTACAGGAAACGTATATAAAGAAATCTGGCCTCTCCAAGAAGATGGTAAACCACATGCAGATGCAAAATATCTTGCAGCATTGAAAACCAATGAAGATGAAAACCCAAACCCAGAAATCATCCGAGATTTTGCACAGCGCGTCTCAGATGCAGAAACACATGAATTGTCTGAGCTTGTGTCAGAAAGAATGGATATCGATAAAACAATTGCACTAGCAGTAGTAGATCGTACAATTCGGAATGATGATGGTCCCTTCCATTGGTATTGCAATGGAACTTCTGGATGTGCTCCGCATAATTTTTATTGGTATGAGGAGCCTAGTGAAAATAAAGTCTATTTGATTCCTTGGGATTTAGACCATGCCTTTGAAAATATTATAACAGATGTGAATCCCGTTATACCTATTGCGGACGATTGGGGAGAAATATCTGCAGACTGTAATGGATTTAGCCATGGCGCCTTTGGCGTTTATCAGCGTTCTGCTGCCTGTGATAAATTAGTATCTGCCTGGGTCCAGTTTGAATCAGAATATGATGCCCTCAAAACAGAATTTATTGAAGGCCCATTTTCTGATGATGCCCTTTCTCCTGTAATAGAAAAATGGCGCGATCAAATTAGATCATCTACCCGCGAAGCGAGTGATAAATATGGTGATGCGATTAGCATTGGACAGTGGGACAACGCAATAGATCAATTGCAAACAAGGATTCAATTTGCTCGCGAAAACTAATTCATTTTCTTGTACGTCCCCCGACAGGAGCATGATTCTACATGCATATAATTCGTATTTATTTTCGTAGTTTTCAAAGTCATTATTTTAAACTACTTACAACACAATGCCAAATTGTACACACAAATAGCAAACTGGCTTTCATATACTATTTTCTGTATCCTTGTACTATCAAATATACCCTCAGTACATATACATGCTTCGGTGGTGCCAGATTCCATTTGGCACGAAATAAACACTACTACAGATAAAGATAAGAAGATAGCATCCATACGAGCGCTAATTGAAAATGATCTCGAAGAAGAATCTGATCTAAAAAAACTACTGCAGATTATTGACCGCTTAGATCTTACGGCAAAAGAAGGTATTGGTCTTAAATTAACTGCAATACAAGAATTAGACGGGAAAGGGTTTGAAAAGATATTATTAGAAGAACTAGAACAGCTCCAGCTAAAAGCAATTGCTGAATCTTTGCCTAAATCTCAGGCCGCAATACTTATTGAAACAAGTGAGATTTTGAATACATTAGGTTCACTTCCTGAAGCCAAAGAAAAATTAGATCAGGCAGCAAATCTCCAGTTTGAGGATGCTTATACACAAAACCTATTACAAAAAGCCTATTCGTTCTACTTTTATAAAACGGGAGATTATGAAGAGGGTTTAGCAGCTGTGGAGCAAGCAATCCAGGGATTTGCTGAACTTGAACCCAGTATACATGTCGTGGAATCTTATCTTCAGAAGGGTAGAATTATGCGTGCAAAGGGTGAAAAAAACCTAGCAAAGGAAAGTTATATTAAGTCAGAATCCTATGCCTTGAAACATGGCTATGAGAACAGTTTAGGCCCCGTGTTGAATAACCTCGGAAACATAGAACATATCTCAGGCAATTATCCTGAAGCGTTGGAGTACTATATGCGCTCCTTAGAAATAAAAGAGGAGAATAAAAACATAAGAGGCATGTCCATGTCCCATTTCAATATTGCTGCTATTCAGATGGATATGGAGAATAAAGAAGAGGCGCTAAAGGGATTTTTGAAAGCTATAGAAATTGCTTCGGATATAGGATACCGCGCATTGGAAATTGCTTGTCATCAGCGGATAGGAAGCATTTTTAGACAGCAAGAAAAATTTGATAAAGCAGTGGAGCATCATCAAAAAGGACTTGAAATTAGTGTTGCTACCAAGAACAAAAAAGGGAGGGTAGCAGGGCACTACAATTTGGGTGAGGATTATCTAACATCCTTAGAATACAAGTCGGCATATGCGCAGTATCTAGATGCTCTTAGCTTAGCCAAAGAAATAGGGCATAAGCAGTATATCTCTGCAATTTTAACTGGAATAGCTAAGATCTATCTTACACAAAAAAAGGAAGACTCTGCAACTGGATTAGAATTAAAGAAATCAAATAGGGTTGATTTTAGTGCGAATGAAATAGAGAACTTGCTTTTACAAGCACATGACATGGCAGAAACCATAAACGATTCTGAGAATAAACGTGAAGCCTATGAAGCACTTAGTCTGTTCTACAATTTAGAAGGTAACTCCAGAAATGAGGCAATCTTCTTAAAAAAATATATTGCAATCAAAGATTCTATCTATTCTAAAGAAAATGCGGATGCTGTTGCTAACTGGCAGACGAAGTATAAAACAGCACAGCAAGAATTAGAAATATCGCAATTAAAATCAAGTCAAGAGATTGCAGAATTAAGAAATCAGAAAGTACAAGCTGGCTTACTAGGTAGCTTCTTTGTTGTACTCTTAGGTGGTCTTTTAGGCTTTTTCTTATGGAAGAATAAGCAGGAAAGGAAAGCAATGGAAGAAAGGGAAATTTTTAGATCTAATCTCTCCAGCGAATTACATGATGATGTGGGATCTATACTTACAGGCCTTGCTATGCAGTCCGAATTAATGGAGTTGCATGTGGGAGAAAAGAATATTTCTCAAGTCCAGAACATGGCAAAGATGAGCAGAGAGGCTATGGAAAAAATGAGAGATACGGTTTGGGCGATTGATTCTAGAAAAGATTCCTACCTAGATCTCAAAGACAGAATCCTAGATTTTGGAGCAGACATTTTACAACCAGTGGATGTAGATATACATGTAGATTTCGGATCATTGGATGCCTCCACCATGCTCAGACCAGATCTAAGACAGGCCATCTATTTGATATTCAAGGAAGCTGCAACAAATGTTGTAAAATATAGCAATACAAAAAAAGTGGATTGCGTAATCACACAAAGCAATAAAGAAATAAAGCTGCACATACGTGATTATGGAGAAGCGGATCCTGATACTATAAAAACATCAGGTACTGGCCTATCAAATATCAAACTAAGAACAGAACGACTAAAGGGTAGATTTCGTCATTACGTTGATAATGGTTTTCACATTGAATGTAAATTCCCCTTACATTAAAATTATCCTCTCTATCTCTCCATCCTGATTCCTATTCAATTATTTTCGTCTGTCCGTCGCTCCTAAAATCTAGCGTCTAGCGTCTAACATCTAACGTCTTCTTACCTCCATCCATTCCCACCATAAACCCTATCTTTACCCCCATGATTAAACTCAAAGACCTATGGATAGGAGACGAACTAGAAATCACTTCTACTGGAAGGATAGGAAGCTTTGAGGGCATCCATAAAAACGGAAATGCAATCATAAAATCTGAGGGTAAAATTTATTTAGCGGCAGAAAATGATTTAGTCATGTACGTGCCACCTAAAGAGACAAAAAAACTTGTTTTTAATGATGAGACAGGGCCCAGCAAAAAGAACTTTGTTGGCGATAGCATAGACCTGCACATAGAAAATTTAAACCCAAACCTTGTAGGTAGTCGTCCAGAACGCATATTAGACTTTCAAGTAACGGCCTTCGAAGAGTACCTAGCGGCAGCTAAGAGATCGTACAAAAGCGAATGCACTATTATCCACGGGAAGGGTGCAGGAGTACTTAAGAGCTGTGTGATGACAATTATTAAGAGTGACAAAGAGATAAAGCATTATAACGCAGTGCATGATGGGGGAGCAGTGCATATTTTATTTTAAGATTGGATATATCTATAGATCATTCATACCGATCTTTGAGAATATTTAAATGATGATAGGTATGTAGGATGGTAAAGTACGCAAACTCTCTAATTGTTAGATTTCCAATAAAGGGATGGGGCAATTGGTACTTACTAAGATCTTCTTCACTCCATTTGCTTAGACTGTCAATAAACGCTTGTCGTTCACCATCCAATCTTTTCAAAAGTGTATCTAAGTCAAAACTACGACCAGCTGCTGGAGCATATGCATTAGGTGAACCAGCATTAGTATTTGAAAGAGTCTCTGTGTATCTAGTTAGAATTTGTCCATAGTCTCGTTCCCTATGTTCGATCTTACCAAATAATGATTGGAGCCCTTCCTTAGGCATGGACATGCCTTGATACACCACTTTTGTGCTTTTTATCAAATGATAGATATGTCCAGCGATGGTCCATTTCCCTTCATGTATAATGCTATTGAAATGCTCTTTCGGTTGCGCTAGCACCCAGTCTGTAGTTTCTTTAAAACTTTTATTTAGCTCTTGGATGAGCTCATCTTTAGTACTTAGATTCATAATTTTGATTTTTAAGTATTCTTTAGTTACTTTTAGTAAGTATGCTAAAGATATACAGGTATTTTAGAGTAAACAATAACTAACAGAACAGGTACTTAATAACATGGGAGTAACTAAAGTTGATAATCAGGGGCTTAGGCTTAAAAATAAGGTAGAAGATTTTTTTGTTCGGTCTATGAAGAATAGAAAGAAAAAAGGATTTTGCATTACCAAGGATTTAATGGCAGTACTTATGGACAAATGGAGTCTATTCGTTATCTATAATCTGGCTTACTATGGTACTCTGCGATTTGGAGAATTGCAAACTAACATCCGAGGTATTTCTTCTAGGATGTTGTCGGTAACCTTAAAAAAATTAGAATCGCATAAGGTGATACACAGAAAAGTCTATGCTGTCGTACCTCCAAAGGTGGAATACAAACTGACAGAGTTTGGAACACAATTCACTGAAAAAACGATAGATTTGAACCGATGGTTTTTAGATAAATATCTATTGAAAGAAATAAAATAAAATGTACAGAGTTTTTGCAAGTCTCCCATTTTTGATCCTATGTATATTACTACCTATCTGTAAATTAAATAGTCAGGTAGCAGATCTTAGCGTCTTTAATAATCTAGTGAACAAAAGCTGGAAGGCAGAAACAAACTGGGAGAAGGGTGGCAAGTTTAAACAAGAAGTGTCATTCACATATAGCTTAGACTCTAGTCTTGTCCTTGTACACTCTAAGGGCTTTATAGATGAGGAACAAACAGAGTATGGAGATCGGAACTTTGGCATACGCAGAGTAAATTCTGAGTTAGATCAAATAGAATTTGTGGAGTATGATGTGTTTGGTGGTAAGACAGAAGGTGTTGTTTCTGCTGAGGGTAAAAATCTATACTATTCCTATGTATATGAACACATTGAACTTACGGATGCCTGGGAGTATCTAGATGATTCCAACTATATATTTATTGTTGGTGTACGTGAAAACGGGGAATGGGAAAAGAAGTTTTTAGAAACTAAGTTTATTGCTCAGCCCTTTGAATAGTCATACTAGTACCTTTGTACTCAAGAACAATTTACCGTATTAGTGGTTAGGTCTTTATTATTGATCTATGAAGAATTTACTAATTATAACGTTTTTATTTCTTTCTATGGAATCCCAACTCATCTTCGATTTTAATGCAGATAGTGATATGACGAATTGGTACGTGGTAGATGATGGTGTAATGGGCGGTCTATCGCAGGGCCAGTTTAGATTAAATGCGGAAGGGCATGGAGAGTTTTCAGGGGATGTTTCCTTAGATAATAATGGCGGTTTTTCTTCCATTCGATTTTACAGCGAAACCTTAGATCTTAGAGGAAAAACAAAGTTTGTTCTCCGCGTAAAGGGAGATGGGAAAGGCTATCAATTTCGTTCAAAGAAAAACTCAAAGCACTATTATTCTTATGTGTATAAGATGCAGACCAGCGGTGACTGGGAAACTATTGAAGTTCCCTTTGCTAAGATGTATCCTTCCTTTCGCGGCCGTACCCTAGATGGTGAAAACTTTAATGATGGACAGTTACAAGAAATAGGCATTCTTGTTGGAAACAAAAAGGAAGAGTCCTTTAGACTTCTGATTGATAAGATAGAAGTGCAGTAGTTGTTGGGAGTCCCTTTTTAATTACAAAGGACTGCAATATACTGATCGGCACCGTCTACCTTTAATTGAGCTGCCTTCGTTATGTCTTCACATGCTTTCTCATCCTCCTTTACTTTCACAAATGCATTTGCTCTATTAAAATATGCCTGTCCAAGTTCCGGATTTACTTTTATTGCACTTGTAAAATCATTGATTGCCTGTTCGTACATTTCTAAATTTAAAAAAGCAGTGCCTCTATTAAAGAAATTATCCTCTGTCTTTTCACCTAGCTTGATTAATAAATCGTGGTCCTTTAAAGTCTCCTCGTAGTTTTCTAAACTAAGGCTACAAATAGCTTTGTTTTTAGCAGCAGAAAGATGGGTAGGGTCATTAAAAAGAACCGCACCAAAGAGCTTATTTGCCTCTTCATATTCTCCCATCTTTAGTTTTAAATATCCGATATAGTAATTTACTTCGACACCCTCTCCCTTCTTCTTTTTGTAAGTTTCAAAATCCGATAATGCCTCTTCAAAATTCTCAGTTAGTAAATATACCTTCGCACGTTTAAACAGTAATTTTGTGTTTTTAGAATCTGCCTGTAATGCGCTATTATAGTCTTCAATAGCAGCTTTGTAATTTTTGTTTTTTGTTGCACAGAGTGCTCTATTTGTATAGGCTTTTGTGGCGTTTTCGGGATCTAAATCAATCGTTTTGGAAAAATCACGTATTGCCTCGTTGTATTGTTCTTCTTTCATGTAAGCAACTCCGCGTTGCATATATGCTTTGGCATAGTCTGGATCTATCTTAATAGCAGAACTAAAGTGTGCTATGCCCTTATCATATTGTTTCTTACGCATATAGGCATAGCCCATGTAGAAGAAACCCTTTTTATGATCTGGCTGTAAATCTGTAACAGAAATAAAATCATTGATAGCAGAATTATACTTTTTTAGTTGTAGATAGGAATTTCCGCGGTTGTAGTAGGCGTTAATATGCTCAGGCATCATGTTAATCGTCCTGCTATATTTCTTAATTGCTTCTGCATATTTTTTCTGCTTGAATAATTCAACTCCCTCGTTATAAAATTCAATTGCCTCGCGATTTTGGGAGATAGCTAGGTTGAGAGTAAGACATAGAAGAGACAGAATGCTTAGAATACGCATAGCTTAGTATTTGTGGTGATAAAATGGACTTGGAATTGAATCGAATAAATGTATAACGGCATGAATAATGAAATAGTATTTGAGCCCAAGCTAAGAATAATAATTAAGTGTACATATATAGGGTTTTAAGATACGTAAAAGCTAATACTTAAATTCGAGCAGGATTTTGATTGACTATCGTAAATCAAGTATTTAAGCACAACAAGTCTAATGTTTCGTTCATTTTCACACGAATCTAGCTTAACTACATATTCATGTAGGTTTTGAGATAGGAAGAGTTTTTACATTTGGCTTAAACTGAACATCCAAACTCTTTTAAGTTGATTGGATGAATATTAAATCTTTTAAACGATTCTTATGTGCAAACAACTTCCTTTAAATATGATATTTATATCAGCCAGAAAGACAATATATACTTTAGTTTTTACATTTTTTTTCATTTTACAATACGCACCCTATCTATTTGGGCAATGTACAGGTAATGTCACTTTAACAAGTCAATCAGAGGTAAATGCTTTTGCTTGTTCTAATTTCACAGGAAATTTAACTATTACTGACGATAATGATGGAGTAGACAATATAGTGGATTTAACACCCATTTTTAATAACACGACAGCTGGGCTAAATGTAGTTGATGGCGATTTAAGAGTTTTCAATAGTGATTTTTTGCTAAGTCTTGATGGTCTTCAAGGACTTACGGATGTAGGAGGAACATTAGAATTATCGTTCAACAATATCTTAAATGATATTAGTTATTTTCCAAACTTACAAACAGTTGGTGGCGATTTGAGCATATTCTCAAATGATATAGTTTCATTTACAACTTTTGATAATTTATCAAGCATAGGAAATTCACTTAGTATTGGTGGAGGAACATTAGTGGATATTCCTGATTTTCCACAACTTACATCTGTTCCTACTCAGTTTAATTTAAACGGAGCTTTTACAGAAGTAGATGGATTTAATAACTTAGTAACTGTGGGTCTACTAGGAATTAATGGATCAAATTTACAGACCATAACTGGCTTTGATAATTTAACAACTGTTATTTTTTCCCTACTCATTCGCGATAGTCCCCAGCTTACAACAATTGATGCATTCCATGCGGTGACATCGGCAGCTCAAATACAGTATTTAAACCTTCCTTCCTTAGTGTCAGTTCCAGACTTTAGCAACTTAGTGGACTTAGGGGGATTTGAATTTGCTAATAGTGGAGACCTTTTAAATATTTTTTCAAATATTTTTACTATTGATTTTATAACAATTAGAGATAGTGATATATCCAGTATAGATGACATTTTTCCTGATCTTCAAATAGTTACAAATTATTTGGCAATATTTGATAACCCTAATCTTGTCTCAATAGATGCATTTGGATCTTTGACAAGCATAGCGAGTTTAGAGGTAACAGATAATATGAGCATTGATTGTTGTGATATTATTCCTTTAGCAGCTATTACAACAGGCAATATAGTAGAACAAAATAACGGTGGAAATATATGTGCGTTTTTTGATACAGTATTAAATAGTCCACCTTCAATAAGCTGTCCAGTTGATATAACAGCAAACGCAGCGAGTGGACAAACAACTGCAAATGTTAGCGTTACTGTACCTACAGTTGCATATGATTGTGAGCTTGTGTCATTTACTGCTGATGCTCTAGATGAAAATGGAGCAACTGTATTTAGTAATGTAGCAGTAGTTCCAGGCGTTACGGAAATATTTACACTACCAATAGGAATAAACACAATAACATTTACGGTTACTGCTAACAATACTATGACAGATGATTGCAGCTATGAAGTAACTGTTGAAGATGCTTCGATACCATGTTTTGGAATAGTATCATTAACTACACAAGCTGCAGTGGATGCATTTGATTGTACTGTATTCGACGGTACTCTCAGAATTGTTGACGATGGTACAGATCCTATCACGGATTTATCAGCGCTCAGCAACATGACTGCCGTAAATACTAGATTACTAATTCAGAACAATTTAAGCTTAACAAGTTTGAATGGATTGGAATCACTGATCACAGTAGGGACTAATCTGGATATTGTAGGAAATACTGCCCTGTCTGACCTTTCTGCATTAGATAATTTAGAATCTGTAAATGGAAATCTTGTAATTGGTAATATTACTGCACAAGATTTGTCATTCAACTCTCTACAATCAGTAGGAGGTCTTTTGCAGCTTACAAATAATGATGACTTGGTAGATCTTACTGGCTTCAATTCTGTGACCAGCTTGGGCGCCTTAAATATCTCATTTAATGATGCATTGTTAGATGTTTCAGGTTTACAGAATTTGAATATTATAAATGACGGAGTAGTTTTTACTGGGAATTTAATTCTTGGTGGGATGTCTGGATTTGGTTCATTGACAGATATACAAGGAGATTTTACTATAAATACAGGCTTGTGGAGTAATGGCTTTCCCTTCTTAGGTATGGATGTTATGATTGGAGGAGATCTAAGTATTGGAAGTACTTCTATTTCAGATATTAGCAACTTAGAGTTTATTGGCTTTGTAGGAGGAGACTTAAATATTGCAAATAACTTTATCTTATCTGATTGTTGTATCGTACCAAATGTTCCAATCGGAGGTGTTGTAATTCTGAATAATAACGACACTGGATGTGATGATATTAGTGAGATAGATGCAGGTGTTCCTATGCTTGATTGTCCCTTTGATATAACAGTAGATTTGATTAATGACCCTAGCGGTACTTGTATTGCACAAGTAAATATTGTCCATCCTATTCCTACAGATGATTGTGGAGTTAGCTTGTTGGATCTTTTAATCACAGATCCTGATGGTAATATAAGCTCTGGTGTTTTCTCTCCAGGAACTGAAGTAGCCTATGATCTAAATTTATCAGGAGATTGGCTATTTGAATTTGTAGCATCAGATGCGTTAGAACAAAGTGTAAGTTGCATAACCCTTGTTTCGGTTCAAGATAATACAGCACCAGTATGGGATGACCCTTCAGGCATTATTTCTATAACAGGGATCTGCGGTCTCGATGATGCAGACTTGATTGCAAATGCAAATGCACCTACTTCTACTGACGCATGCGGAGTAGCAACTGTCAGTTTTGAAATTTCTACTTTCTTAGGCTGTGGTAATTCAGAAGTAGTGACATATACGTATGAGACAACCGACGATGCAGGAAATGTGAATCCGATTAACTTTATAGTGGAGATTGCATTAGAAGATAATGATGCACCCATCTTAGATGGCGTGATTCCTGATGTGACTATAAATTGTAGTGAACCATTTCCTGCAATTCCAACTATTACAGCGAATGATGTCTGCCAAGGAGATGTATCAAGTGATATTGTAGAAAGTGTAGTTATTATAAACGGAGATTGTACTACAGGTGGTTTTGCAGAAACGCAAGAATTTACATGGACTGTTACAGATGATTGTGGCAATACTGCAACAGAAAATTGGATGGTTACAGTTATAAATGATTTTGTAGCTGACCTTGGCCCTGATGAAAATATTTGTGAATCCAACGGAATAGTCTTAGGTCCCATTCCGGGCGGTGATACCTATGTATGGTCCACAGGTGAAACCAGTCCTACTATTGAGGTATTTGATACTGGCCTATACTCAGTTATAGTAACTTCTACGAATGGTTGTTGTGCAATGGATGAAATAATGATAACTGTGAATGATTTACCTGATGTAATTGCAGAAGGAGGAATACTGGATTGTTCTGGGAATGGTGTTCAGCTGATGGGAGGGTCTACTACAGCAAACGTTAGTTACTTCTGGACTGGTCCATCTGGATACAGCTCAGATGTTCAAAACCCTATTGTCTTTGAGGGGGGAGAATATACCTTGGTCGTTAGCACTGTAGAGGGATGTGAATCTGCTCAAACCGTAATAGTAGATCAAGATATAGATGTACCAGATATTATGGTTTCTGGAGGAGTGCTCGATTGTCAAAATTTTGAGGTCAGTTTAATGGGAAATTCTACCACAGCAGGAGTGAGCTATAGTTGGACCGGACCAAACGGATTTACAAGTTCAGATCAAAACCCAACAGTTGAAAATCCAGGAGATTATGTTCTGGAAATACTAGCATCAAACGGCTGCATAAACACCGCTACTGCGCAGGTATTAGAAGATCTCGCACAGCCAGATATCATGATCGGAGGTGGAGTATTAGATTGTCAAAATTTTGAGGTAAGCTTAATGGGAAGTTCTGCCACAGCAGGAGTGAGCTATAGTTGGACTGGACCAAACGGATTTACAAGTTCAGATCAAAATCCAATAGTTGAAAATCCAGGAGATTATGTTTTGGAAATACTAGCACCAAACGGCTGCATAAACTCAGCTACTGCACAAGTATTAGAAGATCTTACGCAGCCAGATATCATGATTGAAGGTGGAGTAATAGATTGTGAAAACCCTGAAATAAGCTTAATGGGAAGTTCTACTACAGCAGGAGTGAGCTATAGTTGGACTGGACCAAACGGATTTACAAGTTCAGATCAAAATCCAACCATTAATCTCGCAGGTGAATATACATTGACGGTAACAGGTCCTAATGCTTGCACCAATTTTGAGACTATAGAGGTGCTTGAAGATAATGAGGTGCCGAATGTATTTATAAGTGAAGAACTCTTCAATTGTATAGATAGGTCTGTAGATCTTGCTGTTATTTCAGATGAAGAAATTGTTTCTGTAGAGTGGTCAGGACCTATGGGCTTCAGTAGTAATGAAGAAGTAGTGACCGTGGATGCCTTGGGTTCTTATAGTGTAACGGTTTCAACAAGTAATGGGTGTAATGCAGTAGAGACTTATGCACTTGGAGATATTTTTACCTATACTGCTGATATTACTACAACAGATGCAATAGGTAGCGAAGGAGGAATAGCAGAAATAGTCATTGAAGGTGGAACTGAACCTTTTACTATATTATGGGATAATGGAGATATGGGAAGTATGACCATGGACTTAAGTGTAGGTACCCATATTGTTACTATAACAGACGGCTTAGCTTGTAGTCAAGAATTTGAATTTGAAATTTTCTTAAGTACAAATACTCACGAGTTAGAACTGTTATCTAAGATTTCATCCTATCCTAATCCAGTGAGTGATGTACTTACTGTAAGTTGGGATAAACATTACTTTTTACCAACAGTTGTGGAAATATTTGATGCAAAAGGAGTTAAGCTTGATTCAAAAAATATTATTAATCAAGAATCCATACAGCTTAATATGTCTCGATTTAATTATGGGTTTTATTTGATAAGAATAAGAAATAGCAAAGAGCTTGTTACGCAACGTATATTTAAATATTAGTTGATTTGATTTTAATGGAATTTGTAGAAACACATAGGCACTGCTAATGCAGTGCCTATGTGTTAAGATATATGTCTTAGATAGTAGCTTATAGCTTCCGCTTTATTATTCACGTGGAATGTCTGGTAAATCTGTTTGATATGATAACGTACAGTGTCTACAGAGATAAACAAATCCTTAGCTATAGTAGAGTACGTCTTACCATCTACCATAAGATTAATTATCTCACACTGTCTTTTTGTTAATTGCAGTTTGGGCTTACTTCTTTTTCCAGATAAAAAGTAATTTGCAATTTCCCTGGCAATATTTGGGGACATATAAGATCCACCCTGTTGTACTAATTTTAAGGTATTGAGAATTACTGCGAGACCTTCTCTTTTTGAAATGTATGAGCTGGCTCCTAAGCAAAGCGCTTTTAATATTTTTGTTTCATCCTCATAACTGGAAAGGATTATTATTTCGATATTTTTATTGACTTTTTTGAAATGCTCGATAGCGTCTAAACCATCCATACCAGGTAGCCCTATGTCTAGTAAAATAAATTCTACTTCAGGGATTGATTTTAATTTGCTGATTCCTTGATCCGCTGATTCACAGTCAAAAAGGACTGTGACATCAGGAGTATAATCAAAATACTTAACAAGAGTCGTTCTTAAAACAAGATCGTCCTCAATAATACCAAGATTTATCATTTCAGTTTATAAGTCTACTAGCTCAATTTAATTAAATAAATGGCAATGAAAACTATTGTTATATAACAAATTTGAGATAAAATGTGAGAATACTACATATTGATGTAGGTTCTCTGTTTCGGACATACACTAAATTACAATTAAATTTTAATTGAAGAGAGGCTTAGTCATTATTAGAAAATTCAAACAACTTCTAAACTTCCACTACTATGTTCCAGGCAAAAAAATATTGTATCCTAGGTATTTTCCTATGTTTTTTTACAAGTTTAGAAGCTCAAAATTTAGAGCAATTTGGAGGACCTCTTTTTTCGATCTCTGGAAATGTATCAATTGGAACTTCATTTTATAATGCCATAAATAGAGAGAGTAGGCGAAGTCCATTTGCTTACTTCATTACAGCTAGCCCTACAGTTTCAGTGTATGGTTTTGATATTCCTATTAGTCTAAGTTATAGGGACCAAGCAGGTAGTGTTACAAATCCGTTTAATAGATTGAGCTTTAATCCAAGATATAAATGGCTTGCAATTAATGCTGGAAAATTTACAAAGAGCTTAAGTACGTACACATTGTCATCTCAAGTTATATCTGGTGCGGCTGTAGACCTCACACCAGGACGATTTAGATTTTCTATTGTCAGAGGTAACATGGAAAATGCGTTCATCCAAATTGATACTCTATTAAATATGCCTGAGGCACTCCCATCCTATAAAAGAAATGCCTTTGCTATTAAGGCAGGTTATGGGACGGCGACAAACTTTATTGATCTGATCGCATTTAAAGCAAAAGATGATATAAATAGTATAGATCAGTCCTTGAATGATTTGAAGAATAACCGCCCACAGGAAAATATAGTTCTAGGTAGTTCTTTTGGTCTCTCTCCAGTCAGATGGTTGAGTTTTAAAGCAGAGCTGAGTGGCAGTGCTCATACAGCAAACCAAGAATCAAGCGATATATTAATCACAGAGGATACAAAAAACTTAAGAGAAAGATACGGCTCTCAACTGACCATAAACTCTTCCACAAAAATTCAGTTTGCTGGAAGGGCAAGTATAGATTTTAGATTTAAAAGATTAGGCTTTGGAGGGGAATATAGAAGAGTGGATCCCTTGTATAAAAGCTTAGGTGCATTTTATTTTCAAGAGGATTATGAAAATTATCTAGTGAGATTCAATTTCTCATTATTGGAAGGTAAATTTCGTTTTAATGGTCGGGGTGGTATCCAAAGGAATAATCTCAATAACCTGAGAAAAGTAACAAATACGCGTCAAATACTTAGCACCAATGTGTCCATGCTTGCCTCTCGAAATCTTACTGTGTTGGCAAGATATGCTAACTTCCAAACTGATCGTTCCCCAGGTTTAGTAGCTGTAAATGACTCATTGCGTTATGCTAGAGCGAATGCAGCATATGGTATCACACCGCGATTTATGTTTGGGGATAAAGACAAACGATCTACAATAAGTTTGGCTTATAATCATCAAAATTTAAGTGATGTAATAGCAGATCAAGCTACAGAGAATAATATCAAAAACAATGTTGTAAATCTAAATTACAACCTGAACTTGGAGTCTAGTGGAATGAATCTTAATCTGAGTGTAATAGCGAATCGAAATGAGATAAAAAATATAGAACGAGAAAGGGCAGGAGTTCATCTTGGATTTTCTAAAAAACTTTCTGAAGATAAAATGACTTTTAACCTAGGCTTAGGTGGATTTCAGAACTATCTAGATGGAACTTCTGCAGGGTACTCTATTACAGGCAGAATTGGTGCTAAATACAGAATGGAAAAATCTGTGAACATATCTGGAATGATAAATATGATCGAACGCTCAGGGACCACGGCATACAGAGAACTGCGCGGAAACCTAAGAGTTTCTTTTAGATTACCTGATGTGTCTTCTTCAAGAATGAATAAAAGTCAATCGCAAATTCAAAAGTCCAAATCATGAAAACCTTCCAAAAGATAATTATATACTGTGTTGCTATTTTTCTATCCTTTGCTTCAAAGGCGCAGACGTATACAATTGAGGCAGATATTCTACTCAGCGCACCTTACCCTACCAACTTGGATGCCTATTTAGATAATTTGGAATTGGGTGTCATCCAACTCAGTAATTTAGCAAGTGTAGATCAAGAAGTTTATTTTAGTTTTTCCTTTGAAGAAACAAGTGGCGCGATAAGTCTGAGTTCAGATGGTATTCTAAATGATCCAATAACATTAGCACCCGGTGTCACAATCTTAACACCACAGCAAGTACGCGATATCTTTTCTGATTTTACTTCCGATAATCTAACTGTATCTGGATTGACACAGGAAGAACAAAATGCCATTTTGCTGAATAGGCAGATTCCGGAAGGAGAATATAGAATCTGTCTCAAGGCATTTGATCAAAATGGTATAACTCTATCTGATCCCAGTTTAGGCTGTATCTTTTTTGATGTGTTTTATGGTGAACGTCCAATAATTTTTACTCCCTATGACGGAGCGGTTTTTGGGGAAAATGAATTTATTTCGTGGGATCATAATGTGAATGATTTCTTAAGTCAAGCCAGATTAGAGTACACAGTGAAGGTAATTGATTTGACAGCAGAGTCAGTTGATAATATTCAATTAGCAATGCTAAATGATGCAACACCCTCCGTTTATAATGAGACATTTACAAATTTATTTTCAACGCAATTTTTTAATAATATAGATGTATTCCTAGAACATGAGCACGAATATGCTATTCGTGTTTCTGTGTCAGACCCTGAAAACCAACTTGCTTTTCAATTTGGTGGTCATAGTGAAATCAACGTATTTACTTATGAAGATGTAAGAATAGAAGAAATAGATTTAGCTGCACCTATTATTTTAAATACGGATGCTGAAAGTTCTTTTGCAATTGACGATAAGGTCATTATCAACTGGGAACATCAATCAGATAATGCCAAGGGTAATTTAAATTACAGTGCTGTTATTATTGCATGTAATCCTGATTCAATATGTTTTACACTAGATAGTGTCGAGCTCTACTTAGATAGCATTATTCATATCAGCGATATTAATATATATGACGACGCAGTTTTCGAGAAATATCTTTGGGAAGAAGAAGGTGTGCAGACCTCTATTATTCTAGATAATAATGATGTCTCTTGGGAAGTCGGTAAAAATTATCAGATTATTATACGCGCAGTAAGTGATTCGGAAGAAGATGTTATTCTTAATCAAGGGTTCAGCCAGGTTTTTAACTTCAAGATTACTGAGGGTGGAAAGCTTCCTGCGCCTGAATTGATTTATCCTATCAATAGCTTTAAAATCGATAGTATAATTACATTGAGCTGGAAACATGCCTATGATACTATCGATTTTTCAGGGGTAAGAAAAACACTCCTATATGAATTGAAAATTCTTGACTTGACCAAGGTGCAAAAGACCAATATTTCTTCCTATGATTTTAACGTTGCGGATGCTACACAGGTAGTGTCTGTTCCTTTGACTAAGCCAAAGGATGCAAATACTCAGACCGCTGAAATCAAATTGCCAAGTATACATGCATTTTCTTATGGGAATACATTTGCAATAAGTGTAGTGGTGAAATCTAGCAGTCTAAATTATGATATTCCAACGTCTGGTATTTTCAGTAATATTAGGAAGATTACTAAACTTCCTGCTACTGCGGAACCAGATACAATACCCCTGCCTTTCTTAACATTTCCTGTAGATCATTCTACCCGCAACGATTCTACTATTCATATTGTATGGGATCATGCACTAGATGATGTGAAACATACAGGCTGGGCAGATTCTAGCTTTTATAAAATACAAATTATTGATTTAACAGAAAAGGGAATACAAGTACCTACCAAGGAAGATTTTACAGGTGACTTATTCATTGACAAAAGTATAATTGCAAAAGACACCTTGTTACAAACTGTTCGTCCAGATACGCTCATTGAAGATCACAAATATGCAGTGGCCATAAAGGCGCAGGGTACAGAGGTAAAAAAATATGGAAATGATGGATATGGTCCAATCGTAGTTTTCACAAAATCTGAGAAGAGTTCCTTACCAGTAATTCTATCTCCTGAGGATGGATTGTTTACCATGAATGATACTGTAAAACTAAAATGGGTGCATGGTATAGATACGGAAAGGTATGACTCCATGACAGTAATTAATGCAACAGAGTATCGATTTAAAATGCTGGATTTGACAGGACAAAATTGTGAAGCGACTATAGAAAACTTTGTATTTAAGCAAAAGTTGATGGACACTATCATTACGGATAGAAATATAGATTTTCTACCAGATTCTATGGTGTTTAACCATAAGTATGCAATAGTAGTGCAGGCAATTTCTAAGGATATTGATAAGATTACGTATACAAATAATGGCTATGGAAACATAGTGATCATTAATAAGGGTTTAGAGCAGCTGGATGGATGTCCTGGAACAAATTGTATTGCAGCTCTGCCAACTGATATGACTTCGGTTGAGATCACGAATAGCAATACTACAGAAATTCTGAAAATGAATAACCTAGATTTTAAGATAACGAGGATAGAGAGTGGGAATATGAATTTTGGATATAACGGTACCGCAGAAATTACAATTGGATTTTTAGGTGCAGGAACTAAGATCAAAGTGTCATTTAGTGGCTTAAAAAGAAATGCGGCTGGAGAAATATTTTCAGGAACAGCAGAGGCAGTATATGATACGGGTTATACGAGTGTCGATGAGGTAGTAGAGATAGTAGCCGGAAAAGCAAAAGTAGATCATAAACTGGCTAAAGGAATAAGTACAAGCCTGCGTTCAGTAGGTAAACTCACATCAGCATTGTCAGGTATGGTGGCAGTTAGCCTGCCCTTGGGTCTAGATAGAATTGAAGGACAGGATACAACGGTAATTGGAATTGCGAAGATGAGTTTTACTCCAAAAAAGAATGAAATGATGGCTTTGTTTAGCCTAGATATTCCTGAATGGGGAGATCAGCTTCCTTCGTTTGCGGCAGATAAGATTTGTTTTGACAATGAAGGACTTGCACCTCAAGTACGTTTATTTCTTTCGGAGGACTATATAGTTCCTATAGACCTTCCTATGGGTAAAATCATATTTGAAGCAGCAGACAATGAATCTACCGGTACGTATATAGAAATAAACTGCAATGGATTTAAGGAAGCGGGCTTAAGTATGTCACTAGCACTTAATAGAGACCTTGTTGAACCAGTTGATGATGAAAATGAAGTGATAAAAAATCTAGATGTTAAAGCGAAGATTACAGTATCAGGTATTGTGCAAGACACAAAGAATTGGATGTTAGGAGCAAATTGTACTCCTTTCCAAGTCACGAAATTGCCTGGGTATGTCTTTACTTTCAAACAGGGTTGGTGGGATAGTTCGGCGAAAAAAATGATAGATGGTATGACTTTTCCTACTGGTTATCTGCCGGAAGATGCTGGGAAAAATTGGAAAGGATTTTATTTCAAAGAAATGTCTTTAGTATTTCCAGAAAACTTCGCAGGAGGATCAGAAGATGAAAGATTAAAGATTGGTTTAAATAATTTCATTTGGGACGACACGGGATTGAGTTTAGCAGCAACGGGAGAGAATATTTTGTCTGTAGAAAAAGGGTCAGTAGGAGGATGTACATTTTCCATGGATCTATTCAAAATAGATATCTTCAGGACACAGATCCGACACATCTCATTAGATGGACGATTAGGCTTACCAGTGTTTGAACAAGGGGATTATTTTAATTATAAAGGCCTAATTGATCTGAGCGAGCGCAATGAGCAAGATGACAAAACTCAGAAAAATCCACCGGCATTATCACTGACAATTAAGCCCACAGCAGAGCCATATAATATTCCTAGTATTCGATCCAGCATAGAGTTCGCAACTACATCAAATATTACCATTAAAATCGATACTTCTGGAAGAGGTGTAGATGCCACATTGCATGGTTATGTAGTGCTTGGAGAAGGGGATGCTGAGCAAGATCAAAAAGCCTATCAAATGTTAGCATTTCCCTCCTTACGGTTTCAAAATCTAGGCATTAATACGGTTAAGAAGAAAGGAGATACGACAAAGAAAACAGCTAAGGATATCTTTAAAAAACCAATTTTTTCTTTAGCAGGTATTCCAAAGGCGATACATAAAGATGATTCGGTGAAAGTAGATAGTATCCTTGTTCCAAAAAAACCAATTGTTATAACGCCTAAGGCAAATGGTTTTGATTTTGGTTTAGATGTCGTATCTCTTGAGCCATTGGACGATGGAGTCAATGATAAAATTCTCCGTCTCACTGTTGGAGGTCATGTTGCAATTGTAAATGCTGGGAAAGCATTTGAATTAGGCGCTGAAGCGGAGATCAGCATTGACTGTATACTTGATGATACAAATGGAAAATATAGCCTTATGTATAATGATTTAGCTGCTGCTGATCTCAGTATCGATTCTCAGCTGGGGCCTACAGATATAGAAGGCACGGTGAGCTGGTACAATGATGACCCCACTTTTGGTGATGGTGTTTTGGGTGAGCTTGCTATTAAAACAGCTGGAATAAAAGTGGATGTGGCGGGCCGATTTGGTGTAACAAGTCAAGATACGACAACGTATTTATATTTGTTTGCGAATTATCTAAACACGCGTGTAGGAATTCCAATAGGTAATTCAGGTATGGCCATACATGGAGCAGGAGGTGGGTTTTATATTAATATGAAGGATGTTGAACCTACCAGTATGGATCCCAAGATAAAATATGTTCCTCAAAAAAAGAGCTTTGGGTTTAAGTTTGATTTGCATATGGCATACACAAAGCCAGAACTACTGTCAGGTAGTCTAGGATTTGGTTTGCAAATTAATCTTGCACACGGTGGCTTTGAATTTATTGAGTTGAAAGGAAATCTGGATATGTTTCAGAAAAGACCATTTGTATATGAAACAGGAACCAACTTTTCAGGGATTCGATTTATAAGTAATCTGCGGGTTTATCCACCAAATGCAAATAGGACGTATACACAAATTAAAGGTGAATTTTTGGCTTTGGCCAACATAGGAAAAAGGCTTATGGTTGGGAATATGGATAATGCAAAAGATTCTTTTACTGTAGTCGATGGGAATCTTGATATAATTACTGGACCTGATGCATCCTTCGAATTGAATTTTGGCAGAATTCATAACAAAGGAAGTCTGAAGTTTGAATTACCTAGTCTTGGTCAAGGGATAGAAGCTAAAATTGAAGGGAAGTTTTATCTCCAGGCTTCCGCAGGAAAGGAAATTGAATTTGATGATTTCCAAGTACCTCCATTTATTCGGAGTATTTTAGAAAGGGGACAGGAACAGGATTTTACCTCTTCTTTTGGAGATCCTAAAAAGAAGCTAGGAAAGAACTATGGTTCTGGTCTGGCAATGGGAGCGGGCTTACTCGTAGATGTAGATGTGGATGTAGATGTTGCTTTTTTATATGCAAATTTTGACGCAGAATTGGGATTTGATGTCAGCCTGCGACCAGATTCATTAGTAAGTTGTTCTAATCGAACGGAGCCAAGCTTTGGTATGGGGAATGAACAGTATTATGCGAAAGGTCAAATTTATGGTGGCGTGGATGGTAGGGTTGGATTAGATGTAGATTGTTTTCTGTACCAAGGAAAGATTGATCTTTTTCATCTATATGGAGCATTTTTATTACAAGGAGGATTTCCAAATCCAATCTATGCATATTCAGATTTTAGATTAGGCTTTAGTGCCCTGGGGGGGTTAGTTACTGGAGATGTTTCTGTGCCTATAAGAATAGGAGAAAAATGTGATACTAAAGATGAGGATATATATCCTCTCGCAGGTGTAACGTTTATAGAGCAAATTATTCCAGGAGGAGATCAAGTTTCTCCCTTTGTGAAGCCGCAGGTCTCTTTTTCAAATGAACTTAAAGTATATACTGCGATAAGTAAATCAGGAGAGGAGCTGGAGTTTGATGTCAGATTGACAAGGTTTGATTTGAAAAAGGGAAATGAGATAGTAGCAAGCCTAGAAAGATCTGAAATGGCATGGGATAACAAATCTAGCTATCTAAATCCCGCTAGTGTTTTAGAAGAGGAAATGGAATATACTGTATTAGTCGAACTGCAGGTTTTACGAGATGGAGTTGCTCAGGCCACTGAAACTAAAAGCATAAAATTTACAACAGGAAAGATGCCAAAGAATTTGGTTTGGGAAAACATCACGGATTGCTATCCTTTTAGAGATGAGATAAACTACATGATAGATAATAATGAATATAATCAAGGTCTCATAAAACTAGATAAATCGCAATCGGACTTATTTGAAAAGTATGAGCCGGCAAATCAAAAATGGCACTCCAAAATTGTAGCGAGAGTATATTCTAAGACATTACCATTCATGAATTTTGGAAGTCCAACTTACGCGTTTATAGGAAGCTCTGAGGCTAATTATGATGCTAGTAATAATATTATCTATTACGACTTTGTTCCACGGAATGCATTGCAAACGCAGAGCCATTACGAATTAAGGATAGAGAGGATATGGTATGAAAATCCAAACTTCAATATTTCTTCCAATACACTTTCCAATGAAGTTGTTTCAAATAGTTCTTCTAGCGTCACGTATACTAAACAAGGTAAAACCTACAGTAACGCAGATGAACAAAAGCCTGCAGGTAAAGTGCTTGGTAGCTATGGTTTTAGAACGAGTAAGTTTAGGAAGTTTGAAGATAAAATATTGAACCACTCAAAAGCTATAAGTATGTCTAGTAATCAGGAGAATAGAAACTGGTATACTAGAGATTATAAATTAGAAATTTATAATGGTGAAGCTTTTTCTGAACAAGAGGTAGGAACTAGATCGATAGATGAAAGCAGAACGGTAAATAAAAATTGCGCCTTTGTCCAGGAGAATCGTTTGACCCTAACAGGGAATTACTTCTATGATTGGTTTATGAGTGCTTATTCAGTTGCGCAGCAAGTAGGGTATCCCGTTCAAGATGTCGTTTTGACTCTGCCTTCTATGTTTGATTTAGATTATTCTAATATTGCTGGAATGACTTTTGACTTTGATGATCAGAGAGCACGTGCAATTTATAGCCAATCTGGGATAAGTAAGACAAACATTAATTCCAAATTAAATAGTTACTATCCAAGTCTTGAGGATTATAGAAAATTTGACCATTTGATGTATACTCTTGTTGGATGGGATTCTAATCAATATAAGCATCGCTTCAAAGATTTACACTATTCTGTTTTTAAAGAATTTGAGCAATTCTGGTGGGATACAATGGATGCAGGGCATTGGGAAAATTGGACATATCATGCAGGGAGTCAAAGCTGGGCTGTGGATCATCGTTTAGAGGCTACATACAAGTATATGTACCAAGAAGCTTATAAAGAACATGATGAACATAAAGTAACATTTACATATACTATACCTGTTTTGGAGAATGGAAATTTTTATCATAAAACGGTAGCGCAGCCACAAGTGTCTTTCTTTAAACCTTATAAATAAAATTTAGAGCTATGAAAAAATTTATATTTTATTTAGTCATTATTATCACTGGCAATTCAATGGATATAATTGCTCAGGGTATTCAGGAGGACAGTTTAAAGTTAGCTAAGCTATTTGAAGAACTCACTGATCAAAGTAAATCTTCCTCAGACGATATCAAAATCTTATCAAAAACCACGCGCGATGGTATACACTTTAGATGGGCACCAGTTAGCCCTAGGGTTTGGCAAATGGGCATTGATCATGGCTATACTTTTGAAAGACTTGGAAATGATGGCAACTATGAGCCTGTTGGAGAAGGCGTATTTAGACCATGGGAAAAGGAAAAGTGGATGGCCTATAAAGCGGAGGAATTTAAGTATGTACATATAGCAGCTATGTGTATCTATGGTGATTCTGAAGCAGAAGAAGGCTTTGTAAACCAAGCGAATGAATTGTCTCGCAGGCATGGCTTTAATCTATTTGCAGCAGACCTAGATAAGATAGCAGCAGCAGCTTCTGGTTTTTCTTATGTAGAGAAGGATACAAGTTTCTTTAATCCTACTAGATACAGAATCTATGTGCAAAATCCAGTGACGGGTATGAGTTCAGATACCAGCTATTTTACAGCTGCATATTATGGACTTGATGAATTTAGCGCACCTCAGCTTGAAATTGTAGAAGAAGATAGTGCCTTAAAGCTTCAATGGGGTGGTGGTGGATATTTTCTAGGGAGTTTAGATCTAGTAGCTTATCACATAGAGAAATCAACTGATGGAATTAACTTTCAAAGGATGTTGGATCAGCCATTTATTAATGCATTGACTGAACTGCGACAAACAAGTGAATTTACGAGCTACATAGATTCTGTGGATAATGGTACAGAATATTATTATCGCATAATAGGTATTGACCCATTTGGAGACTTGACAACTCCTAGTAATGTTGCTTCTGGAATAGCAAAAGATTTGACAGCTCCAGATCAACCTTTTGACCTAGTGGTTTTAGGTGAGGAAGGAGGCCTGATGAACCTAAGTTGGAATTGGCAGGATGCCAGTCTGCATGGAGATATTGCAGGATTTGATGTTTACAGATCAAAGGATTACGATGGTCCTTTTGAGAAAGTGAATGACACTTTGCTTGCGAAAAATGATATGCAGCTAGAAAGTAAGAGGCCAGCTGATCCATTAGGTACATATTTTCTTGTAGAAGCAATAGATTTAAATGGAAACAGGTCTAGAAGTCTTCCAAAGTCTTTTTTGGTAAAAGACAGTACACCTCCTGGAGTGCCTACAGAACTCCGTGCTGAGATTGATAGTAATGGAGTGGTGCTAATTGAATGGACTAAGCCGCCGGATGAAGATTTACTTGGCTATGAATTGTTTTATTCCAATGGGAAGGATCAGCCCTTTGTAAAACAGAATGTAAGGGTGATCAAGAAGGAATATTTTGTAGATGAGCTAAGTTTAGCCACACTAACGAAAGAACGATATTATAGGCTAGTCGCGATGGATTTTAATTACAACAGATCAAATTATTCTGATATCGTTATTGTAGAAAGACCAGATACAATTGCACCTGAAGCATCTATTTTTGAGTCGTATAATGTTACAGAAGAGGGTATACAGTTTACTTGGATCGCGAGCCAGAGTGATGATGTAGTGAGTATTGAATTAATGAGGAAATCTCCAACTATAGATTGGGAGTTGGTGTCTGATTTTGATATGAACCATCAAGTTTACGTAGATAGAAACGTGGAAGAGGCTAAGCTTTATGAATATAAATTAGTTACTAAAGATGATGCGCAAAATTATTCTGAATCAGAAAACACCCTATTGTTGGAGGCATTAAAATCTTATTATATAGAAGATATAGAGGATGTAAGTCTTGATTTAGACGGGGAGAGATTAGTCTTACATTGGTCATATGATCAATTATCAGAGTATAAGTTTCTTGTATACAAGCAAGATGCTGAAGGAGATCTTGTGTTGATTAAAATGCTGAGTGGGAAAACAAGTTTAGCTTTAAAGTATACAGAAGGAAATGACAATGTGTATGCAGTACGTGCGCAAGCCAAAGATGGTCGTAAATCAAAAATGAGTAAAAGGGTTACTCTCTGATTTTTTTAAGAGACGTAGACACATTTATGAACGTTTCGAATTTCTGAATTTATCAAATAGAATTATACCCTATGTAATGTAAAGTGTTAAGGATGTATATGCGACACTAAATTCTTAATAGAAATGATTACTTTAAAGGAAGGAACAACAAAACAATCAAACAATGAACTTCTTTTTGTCAACTATTAAGTATGTTTTACTTATAGTCAGCCTTACGTCTATTATACATAGTCTTAGCGCACAAAGCCAAGCTACAGAAAAATCAGAAGTACGTTTACTAGTTGATAGTATCTATCGTGTTCAAGTTTCCTCTAAGAACCCCCAATTGGCATTGGAATTATGTAACCAAGCTTTAGATGTGGTCAAAAAGGCAGGTCAAAAAAATGGAGAAGTTCACCGTGAAAATAAATCTGGTGAAGGAATGGAAAGTATGAAAAAGAGAGCTCAGGAAATTGGTGCCGATTTAAAGTTCATGTATGAGCAAGAGTTTAGCTTGAGTTTAAAAGTGCCAATAAAAATTACTTAATGTAATTATAACACGCAATAAATGAATAATCATCTAAAACAACTAAAGTATATTTTAGTATTTAGTTTCCTACTTACTAATCTTAATAGTGTTATTAGTCAAGATAGAGTAGAGCTTTATAATCAATTGATTGATAGTATAAAATTAAAAAGGCTTCAACAGGCGGGACCAATGCCACAGTTAGATCTTTGTAAAGAAGCACTTTCCATTGCTGAGCAGATGGAGGATAAGGATAAAGTATTATCTGTTTGTTTATATATGTTAGATCCCATTTTGAGTTCTATGGATAGCGAAAGCTTTCAGCTTTATCTGAATAAAGGACTTCCCATTGCTGAAAGTATGGAAGACTCATCAAATAAGGCAAAATATTTAGGAGGTCTAGGGAATTATTATATGAGAGCTGGTCCTATGGAAACCGCTTCCTATTACTCACAGTATAGTTTAAAAGTAGCAGAGGCAATTAAAGATTCTTCCATACTTGCAGACATGTATAGTAGATATGCTTGGATAGTAGAGACTGGTGATGACAGTATACAGTATTATCTAGAAAAAAGTTTGGAAATTAATTTAGATATAAAAGATTCATCAGGAATTGCAAGAAGTTACGGTAACCTAGGTGTATTTTTTTTAAATTATAAAAGTGACCTGGATAAGACGATAGAATATATAACTGCAAGTAATGATATTTTTCATTTACAGAAGAAAGATTTTTTTTTAGGAACTGGATATTTTAATCTCTCTAAAGTCTATATGATGAAGGCTGATTATGAGTCAGCAATTAAGTATGCACAACTAAGTTTAGAAGTAAAGGAGCGTTCAAATGACCAGTATGGGATTATAAATGCGTATCAGATTTTAGGTGATATACATTTAGAAATGGATAGAAAAGAGGATGCACTTGATTATTACAATAAAGGTAGATTCAAAGCCGAGCAAACTTCAAATAATGGACTTTTAGGATATTTGTATGAATCACTTGCAGAGCTATATTTAGAGATTGAAATAGATTCGGCAAGTTACTTTTATACTAAAAATTTGGAACTAGCAAATACATTTGGACATCAGCTAGGTCAGGGTATTTCTAATTTTGGTCTTGGGGTTGTTGCTTATAAAAAAGAGCAGTATGAGTTAGCAGAAAACTATATGTCAAAAGGATTAGATTTGATGGTTGATACGGATAACCAAATGAACTATAATCCTGCATTACTTAAAATGTCTGAGATGTATCTCGAGTGGTTTGAAAAGAGTGAGAAGGCAAGTACGAAAGGGCCAAATTTGGAAAATGTCCAAGAGGTCTTAGATGACTTTAACCAAGTGATGACAGTTGAGGAACCTTATGAAAATCGAAAATTACTATACCAGAATTACAGTAAATTATATGAGGCAAAAAAGAATTTTAATTTACAAGCATTTTATCAATCTAAGTTATTAAGCTTACAAGACTCCTTCATAGTAAATAGAAATATAGAAGTTGCTAACGAGTATGCTGAAAAGCTAAAAACGACTGAGAAAGAAAAAGAGATTATTGCCTTAGAAGCTGAAAATAAGATAGCATCATTTAGAAACACAATGTTTTCTTATGCCTTAGGAGCTACGGTGCTTTTCTTTGGGTTAGTTTTTTATTTTTTTAGAAGATTTACAAAAATTAGACAACGAGAAACCCAATTAGAGGAGAACCAAAAATTTAGAACTAGATTATCAAGGAACTTACATGATGATGTCAGTTCATTGCTAAATAGTCTAGCCATGCAGACAGAGTTAGCTGCCATGGAAATTGCTGATGATAAAAAAGATACCTTCAATAATATCGTCATAAATAGCAGGAAAGCTGTACAAAATATGCGCGACACAGTATGGGCAATAGACTCAAGTAAGGATAAGTATGAAAATTTGTTAGATCGCATTTTAGATTATGCGGAGGAAAATCTTGACCTTAAAGATTTTAAATTGAATTTTGAAAAGTTTAATTGGCGTAGTGATATGCATGTTTTACCAGAACATAGACAGAATATATATTTGATTTTTAAAGAAGCAATTACTAATATTTTAAAACATGCTAAGGGTGATGTGGTCAATATTGGTGTTGGGTTTGATCAGAACCAATTTGTACTTGATATTCACAATAACGGCTTAGTTGAGCGGGTTAAAACATCTGGGGTAGGCACAGAAAGCATGAAGAAACGTGCACAAGAAATCGGAGCTAGCATTGACTTTTCAACTGATAATGGATTTAGGGTCAATTTAAAAATGCCGCTAGTCCAGAAGAATTTAAATTGATTGAGTAAGTTAGTAAGTGCAGTTAAGCATTAGTTTATTTACAATCTATTTTTAGATTTAAAAACTAGCCTTTTCCGTAAAATTAAGATCATTTCCAGATCTAGGATGCTGAAAGATTATTTGTTCAGCGTGCAAATACAGTCGGTCTGATTTTGTACCATATAAATCATCTCCAAGAATGGAAGTATTAAGGCCCTTTGGGTGTGATGCATGAACGCGTAATTGATGGGTTCTTCCAGTTATAGGAAAGAAGTGTATCCGAGTTTTGTTGTTTGTGCGCTCTACGACCTTCCATTCTGTCTTAGCATATTTACCATGTGTATCACAAACCAATTGTCGAGGCCTATCTAGAATGTCAAGACATAGCGGCAGTTCAATGGTGCCTGCATCTTGAGAGATGATTCCATTTAAAATTGCAACATATCTTTTTTGCACAGTTTTCTCTATAAATTGTTTTTGCAGAGCTTTATGGTCTTCCCTAGTTTTTGCCAGTATCATAAGCCCTGAGGTGGACATATCTAATCTATGAACAATAAAGGGGCCTTCTAGCTCAGGATATAAGGCTTGTATACGTGTTTGTACAGAGTCAGAAACAAGTTTACCACGGACAGAGAGCAATTCAGCTGGCTTGTTAATGATAAGCATGGAAGGATCTTCATACACAATTTTAATTTCTTTTTTTGCCAAGTCACTCTGAATAAATGGGTTTTCTTCTAGTTCTATACCTGCAAGCATATGTTCTAGTATGGGCTTACACCTACTACCACATGCTGGATAGAACACGCCGTGTTTTCGTATTTCTTTAGCAGGGGAAGCGCCCCACCAAAATTCCCCCATTGAGATTGGTGTCAAGTCATTTTGAAAGGCGTATTGGAGTAACTTTGGAGCCGCACAATCACCGGTTCCTGAAGGAGGCATATGTTCTTGGGTATTTGGAAAAATATCATTAATTGTTTTGACAGTTTTGTTTTTGTTTAAGAATTTATAATTGTCAAAAATCATTTGCTGCTGAGCGCGGGAGTTCTGCTTTCGTTGTGTTTTTAAATTCAGTAACTTTTCTTCAAAGGGAAGCAGGGCGTTTTCTTTTTCAGAGATTTTTTCATTCCAATGCTCCTGTATTTTCTTTAATGCATTCTTTTTAGCGACACTTTCCTTGGCGAGTTGTTCTTTCAGGATTATAAAATCTTCTGGACTAAGCTTGGCTTGCCCTTCCATCCGTTTTTGCTTTCTCAATTTTTTGGCCTGTCTAATTTTTTCCTTTTCAATCAGGATTATTGCTTGCGCTTGATTTTTAGTGTTGTCAAGATCCAGCACACTTTGGAGGTATTCTGTATCCTGTTCAAGTGTGTCCACTTCTTTATTCAGTGCATTTCTAATGACCTCATTTTGCATGAAATCCCCTTCTGGGTTTAACACATCATATACGGGAGGTACAAAGAAGTAATTACCCGTTGTTTCTGGTATAGCTCCTGAGTATGCAGTCAAATATCCTAGATTATGTTTTTTGTCTTGCACAACTAATACGCCAAACATTTTGCCCTGTGGAGCACCTTTTGTGTATTGCCCAATGCCAAAGTTGTGTTGAAAATCATTTTGTGTTTCTAAATAATCTTGCAATTCCGATGCTGCAATTTTTGTAAGGGCGTGTGGAGTATAATAGAAAGGAAACGTAAAGCACTCAGGAAGCTTTATGTTTCTAATGTTGCTATGGAATCGGTGTAAGTAAATCTGTCTAATATTTAATCTAGGATGCGAAATTAAGAATGTTTCGCAGAGTGATAAGCTGTCTGAGAAGAAATAAAAACTAATTGAACTATTCTAATTTTCTTGATTCTGAAAATGACTTAGTTGTTAAGCAAACAAGAATTATTTTATCTTGTCTACTGATGAATTTTAAAACTCAAATATTTACTTGTCTTATCTTATTTGGATTGCTTTCTTTCCTATGTAGCTGTAAATCTGATCATAGTTCTTTGGCACCTAGTATTGAAGATTTCTGCGCTGCTGTACACCCAGTAAAAAATACAAGTTTAACTGCGGAACTGAATGATGTAGCAGATCAAATGAAAAATACTTCAGGTGTCTGCGTACTAGAAAATGGAGGAGCTTCTATGATTTCACGTGCTTGGTTGTGTTCCTATGCTGAGCAAACTATCGATATTCAATATTTCATTTTTTCTACAGATAATATTGGACTTATAGCCTGTGATTATTTAGTACGTGCAGCGGATAGAGGAGTAAAGGTGCGCATTTTGATTGACGATATTATGGTTGATGCCTCAGTGCAGGATATTCTCACCTTGGACGCCCATGAGAATATTTCAATAAAGATTTACAACCCTGGAATCAATATTGGTAAAAGTTTGGTAGGCAAACTCAAGAATGTGATAACAGATTTTAGAGGAGTGAATCAACGGATGCACAATAAGACCTTTATTGTAGATGGTAAGGTTGTTATTACCGGTGGCCGTAATATCGCTGACGAATATTTTGATTTTGATCATGCCTATAACTTTAGAGATAGAGATGTTCTTTTACTAGGAGAAGTTTGCCAAGATGTATCCAATTCTTTCAGTGAGTTTTGGGATGATGCACTAAGTACGGACATCCGGTCTTTAGTGGACGAAGAGGACTGGATTTCAGATCCTAATTTTGAACGCTTGCATCAGTATGCCTGTAACCCGGAAAACTACTGGCCACAGATACGGAATAAGGTAGCTGATTTTAAAACTACTATAGAAGCAATTAAGGAGTCCAATGAGTTATTTTGGCTAGAGGAGCTAGAGTTTATATCGGATAAACCAGGAAAAAATGATGAGACAAGAGGCTTAGGTGGAGGAGGTAAAACAACAGAAAGATTGATAGAATTAGTAAACAGTGCTACACATTCTGTTGACATCCAGTCCCCCTATCTCATAACAACTGAATTAAGTCGTACTATTTTTAAGAAGGCTGTAGATAGAGGAGTACGCATACGTATTCTAACCAATAGTTTAGCCTCAACGGACAATATCGAGGCCTTCAGTAGTTACCAATCGGACAGGAAAAATTTATTGGCAACCGGTGTGGAGGTGTATGAATTTAGGCCAGATGCTGCGGTGCGCAAAAAAATAATGACAGAGGAGTTACAGACCAAGCTAGATTTCACACCTATTTTTGGTTTGCATGCAAAAACGATGGTTGTGGATAATCATATTAGCGTGATAGGAACTTTTAATCTGGATCCTAGAAGTGCAAATTTGAATACCGAATGTTTGACAATCATTGATTCAAAAGAGGTGGCAGAAAATGTCATGCGAGGTATAGAAGAAGAGTTCAAGGCAGAAAATGCCTGGCAAATACGCGGAGATTTTAATCCTGATGGCATGGTCAGTAAGAAAAAGCGCATTAAAACCTGGACGCGTAAAATTTTACCAAAGGGGATATTATAGTCTAGTATATTACATTCAGTGCATCCAAAGTTTCTAGATTCAAACTACCAATAGGAAGACCATGCGTCTGTTGATACGCTTTCAAGGCTTCTTTTGTTGCTTGGTCATATTGTGATGTAACTGGGGCTGTATAATGTCCTTCTTGGGCTAATTTTAATTGTACATCAGAAATAAGTCGTTCAGAAATATTGTTATCACAGATAACTTCTTTCCATTCGGTAAATCCACCCAAAGAAACTATGGAGTTAGATGTCATAGGTTTGAGTTCAAATTCTTTAAAGCTACTCGTATCGATAACTACATAGGCTTCAGCATAGACTGCTGGACTTTCTACAAGGCACCAGACTAAACAATCATCTGGGTTAGACGACATACAGTTTCTATCCGCTTTTTTCTTCACCCATTTTGTAGATTTTTCTTCTAGAAGAATAACTTGCTTTTCAATATTGCTATTTAAGAGAGTATCTGTTCCTGTATAAATAGGATAATTCTCAGTCGTTGCTTTAACTTGATCAGGAATCAAACACTTGGCGTAACACTTGCCAGGCTCTCCTTTAAACGGAGCTTGACGGTTCATCGCAGAAGGACTATGATTATTAGCAGTAGAATAGCAGCTTGCAAATACGATGCAAATAAATAGGATTAGATAGGGTGTTTTCATTTTTTTTATTTAAAAATTTAGCGTCTTAAAATCTCTTCCTACAGCGCTTCAAATTCTTTTCTCTTATCCTCAAACCAAGCCTGCATATCCTCAGGAGAATGCATGAGTTCGCGCATTTTGTTCATGGCGTCCATATGTGCAGGATCAGCAATCTTAAACATTTCAGCGCCATGTGCTTTGCTTAGTTTAGCAATTTCTTCAAAGGTATGCGCAGAAAATTCCTTGTCACAGGCTCCGCCCAATTGCTTACAGGTCATTGTTTTCATAATTCTGTTTTATTCAACTATTAGGACCTAAGATATATTCTTTGGGAATGAATACAAAAGATAGACCTTATTTAACTCTCATTAATTGATTTATAATATAAAATTCTAACCGTACTTCTCTCCTATGCTTAGCACAGTTCTTTATGCGCTTAGGTTTACAAATTCTTCTTCAGTTGATTATTATGGGATGTATTGGGAAAGATATCAAGGATTGCATCTTCTAGGTAGACTGTAAACTTTGCAATGCCATGGGTCTTAATTTGTTGAATATGATCTGCATTGAGAAACAATCTGCCCTTATTGAACAGCTGTGTTTTTGAGCCAGCATGGTTTCTATTTTGGTTTTCGGTTACTTGGACTGTTTTTGAAGAAGCCGGTCGTATTACTTGCTTGTGTGTGCCATCTGCTTGCACCTGTAGATCTATTCCTCCGGGATCATTAATCGTCTTAGTTTGTGTAACAGGAACTGAACTATTGTACGAGTAGCTTTCTACATATTCATTCGAATTTGAAGATGCTAACTCTAGGGCGAGTTCGTCTCCATTCTTAAGATGAATAAATAACTTGTCTTCTAGAGTTCCTTCGTTAAGTCCTGAGTTGAACATGAGAATCACCTTAGCCATGGAGTCTGGTTCTATATCTACATATTCAAATTCAATATTTCTGTTGATTTGCTTGTAGCGACTTTTTTTATTTGCATCTGATTTGGAAGAGTAACTATGATACAGAGCTGCGGAGCTTGTTTCAGTATTACTTTTTGTAAGAAATTGTGTACACGAAGTCAATAAAAAACATGTACAGAATAAGATGCTTAGGAATTTATGCATACTGGTTAATTTTTCTAATTGAATTTTAATATGCGTCATAAGAATTACAATACAAAAAGCAATCTGGCTCTTAAAGTTTGTTTAACTTTTTTTAAGTTTTTGTTATGAATCTACCTGTGAGTTATAGACTTGTATTCTAGATTGTTCAGAACTTCAATAGGAGGCTTATTTCAAGGTCGTTTTTAAAAACGAGTCTAAGACTATCTCCAATTCTTCCTTCACTGGGAGCTGAGGTAAGCGATAATAGTACTTGGACATTTTTATCTGGAATTATCTTCATGTAAAAGGGATGAAGGACAAATGGGCGAAGAGACGAACGGATAAGTTATTTATGTATGATTCAGAATGGGTTTATTCATGCTAGATTTAGCCGTGTTAAAATAAATGTTTTACAATTTCTTTTTTAATTGATTCTTATCGCTAGCTGTTGGGAAGATATCTAGAATGGCATCTTCAAAGATAGACTGTAGATTTTGCTATGACATGGGATTTAACTTTTATTAGAAAGCAAAAAAAAGAGCCAGTCTAGCGAACTGGCTCTTTTAATAGTAAGAGGTTTTTTTATTTGAGAGTAATGAATTTTTTAATAGTAAATGTGTTGTCGCTGAAATTAACTTTCATTAAATACATTCCATTATTAAGATCAGCAATATTAATTCCATTAAAGATTTCATTTGCTGAAGCTGTTTTAATAACATTTCCGTTTAAGCCTAAGATTTGAACTCTTGTTGCAGAGTTAAGATCAATGTCAGAGATATTAATTCTATCCTGCGCTGGATTAGGGAATACGGAGAAGTCTTTATTTAGTTCCTGTAGAAGTCTTGCAGCGCAGTCTCCTGATGAACTATTTCCTGCAGTAAAGTTACAAACAGGACTCCATTCGCTTAGGTCATTTCCACAGACTGCTTGTACTCTCCAGTCGTAGGATTGTCCATTTGAAAGTCCAGAGATAGTTCTGTTAGTATTTGAAGTAGTAAAATTATTCCAATTTGTTTGTCCAGCTTCATCAATTTGAATATTGTAGCTAGTCGCTGATCCAACTGCGGTCCAATTTACTTTAGCTCGTTTTGGTTTAATGTTAGAAGCAAATGTCCCTGAAGGTGTGTCACAGCTTCCTCCGCCTCCACAAGGATCACAATTAGGTCCTCCACAATCTACTTCTGTTTCGCCATTATTTAAGATGCCATCAGAACAAGTTTCTTCAGTTTCGCAGGGATCACAATTAGGTCCCCCGCAGTCCACTTCAGTTTCTCCGTTATTAAGGATCCCATCAGAACAAGTTTCAGTGTTTCCACCGCCATCTCCACAGCCATTGCTACTAAGAAGACTTTCTCTTGCGCCACCTGGTGCAAATAGTGCATCCATTCTATCAGATTGTCCTTCTGTAAATAAGTTCATACAGGCATCATCAGAATAGTCCATGTAGTTTTGTACCATGTCTACTGTTCCGCAAGAAACATGTCCTATTGCGCAACCGCCATTTGAGGCATCAGATACAGGAGTATCAGAAACAAAATCATCTACATTACAGCCACCATCTCCCCAAATGTGTCTAAGGTTTAGCCAGTGACCTACTTCATGTGTTGCAGTTCTTCCGAGATCAAAAGGAGCAGTCGCTGTTCCAATTGTTCCAAAATATGCATAATCCACTACTACTCCATCTGTAGCATCTGCTCCACCAGGGAACTGTGCATATCCCAATAAGCCACTTCCAAGGTTGCATACCCAAAAATTAAGGTAGTCATCTGCAGGCCAAGCATCTATGCCACCCTTATTATTAAATTTCATAAAATCGTTAGCACTAAAAGAGGGCTTGTTTGTTTTTCTTCTTTGGATACCGGTTGTTGCATTACCATCTGGATCCACAGTTGCTAGGCAAAATTCAATTTCTGCATCTGCTGCTTGACTCCACGTGTTATCTGCGTCTGCATTTAGTCTTCTAAAATCGTCTGTAAGCACATCTAATTGTGATTGAATCTGGGCATCTGAGACATTTTGTGCATTTGTTTTCCAAACAACGTGTACCACAACTGGAATGGTTATAACAGTACCGTTGAGTCGCTGTGGATTTTCTAGATATTTATTAGTTTGTTTTTGAATGGATTCCATTCTCTTTGCCATATTAGGATCATCTTGGATTTGTTGGAGCATATGTTCATGTGAACCACAATTTCGTTGGGCATCAAGGCTAACAAGTGCCAGAAAAGAAAATAGAAGGATAGGTATGAATTTCTTCATTTAATTTTAATTGATTTGATTAAATAATGAGAAGTGTTGGATAATGGAAATGTAATATGCTATGAAATTCTGAGTTCTTGTATATTAATTTCATATAATTTTATATCTGTAGTTTGGGACAGAATATAATTTGCTATGGGTTTGTTTTATTCATGTTGTCTGAAATAAAATATGCTTAGTGTTTAAAACACAATAATCAATGGATGTTCCTAAGCGTGAGCTGCCTGTAGAGGGACGCTAGTCCGTCGTGATCTGACCTAGATGGTCTGGCAGGACCGAGCCGAATGGCGAGCTCAGAAGGGAGCGACCGATTCTGGTGTATGGGCTTAGAGAAAAGAGGCAGAATGGGGCACGCCCAAAGTCAAAAAATAATAAAATAACAAACTTATTCTTAAAGAGTATTTATCATTGAAATCTCCTATGAATTCAGGATGTTAGAGACTCCTTAAAATTAATCTTAATAAGTCAATAAATACGGGGGTTTTAGACTGTGAATCATATTGCAGAAAAGAGGTTTTCTAGTCTAAAAATGCCTACCTTTGCAGTGTCTAAATAACAGCAAAAATTATACGAATAGATGAGTAAGCAGAATGGCAATTATGATGCTAGTAATATACAAGCATTAGAGGGATTAGAAGCGGTGCGAAAGCGCCCTGGGATGTATATAGGAAGTACGGACACCAAGGGTCTTCACCACCTCGTTTGGGAGGTTGTGGACAACTCTATAGACGAGCATCTGGCAGGTCATTGTAAGGTGATTGATATGTTTATCCATAAGGATAATTCTATCTCTGTTAAGGATGATGGTAGAGGGATACCTACGGGTATGCATGAGAAGTTGGGTAAGTCTGCTCTTGAGGTTGTTATGACAGTGTTACACGCAGGTGGAAAGTTTGATAAAGATACCTATAAGGTTTCTGGTGGTCTGCATGGTGTGGGTGTATCCTGTGTGAATGCACTTTCTGAAAAGTTGCTTGTAGAGGTGCACAGAGGGGGTAAAGTGTTTCAACAAGAATACAGTGAAGGAATACCAAAGGGACCTGTAACAGAAACCGGGACTACAGACGTAACGGGTACTACTGTAACGTTTTGGCCAGATAAAACGATTTTTGATACGGGTGAATATAAATATGATGTGCTTTCCGCAAGAATGCGTGAGTTGTCATATTTGAATTCTGGCCTTATACTGAATCTGACAGACGAACGTGATATTGATGAAAATGGAAAAGCTAGAACAGAGCGTTTTTTTAGTGAGGGTGGATTAAAGGAGTTTGTTATGCATATAGACAAGGTACGTACGCCACTCATAGACGAACCTATTTTTGTAAAAGCGAAGGAAGAGAATGTAGAGATTGAGGTGGCAATGCAATACAATACGAGCTTCTCTGAGAATATTTATTCGTTTGTAAATAATATTAACACACGAGAAGGAGGAACGCACGTTAGTGGCTTTCGTAGAGCCGTAAATAGAGTCTTTGCGAAGTATGGTGAGGATAATGGCATGTTCTCTAAGCTTAAGTTTAAAATTTCAGGTGAGGATTTTAGAGAAGGACTTACCTCTGTTGTTTCTGTTAAAGTGCCAGAGCCGCAGTTTAAAGGACAAACTAAGGGTGAGTTAGGTAACTCTGAGGTAACTGGAATAGTTTCCAGAGCAGTAGGAGAGGTACTCAAGAATTATCTAGAAGAAAATAAAGATCAAGCCAAGCGCATTATCGATAAGGTTATACTTGCTGCTACAGCTAGGCATGCGGCCCGCAAGGCGCGTGAAATGGTGCAAAGAAAGAATGTACTTGCAGGCGGTGGTCTTCCTGGAAAATTATCAGATTGTAGTTCGAAGTCTCCAGAAGAGTCTGAAATATTTCTTGTTGAGGGGGATTCGGCAGGAGGAACAGCGAAGCAAGGAAGAGATAGACACTTCCAAGCAATTCTTCCTCTACGTGGTAAGATATTGAATGTCGAAAAGGCAATGGAACATAAGATCTATGAGAATGAAGAGATCAAAAATATGTTTACTGCCCTTGGCGTATCTATTGAAGAAAAAGAGGGTCAGCGCCATCTTAATATAGAAAAACTGAGATACCATAAGGTAGTCATCATGTGTGATGCGGATATCGATGGGAGCCATATTGTTACACTTATCCTTACCTTCTTCTTCCGTTATATGAAACCTCTTGTGGAGCAGGGTTATATTTATATTGCTGCGCCACCATTGTATCAGGTAAAGAAAGGCAAGCAGTTTAGATATTGTTGGAGTGAAGAGGAGCGTCAAGAAGCAGTCGAATTCTATTCTAAAGGAAAAGAAGATGCCAATATAAAGACGCAACGTTATAAGGGACTGGGTGAGATGAATGCTGATCAACTTTGGGAAACAACGATGGATCCAGATACACGCATCCTGCGACAGGTAACTATAGAAGATGCCTTACAAACTGATCAGGTCTTCACTATGTTGATGGGTGATGAGGTGCCTCCTCGTAGAGCATTCATAGAGCAGAATGCGAAGTATGCGAATATTGATATCTAGAAGGTAGAATCTAGACGCTAGATACTAGACGCTAGACTTTTCGAGCAGTCTGACTTTCAGAGTTTTCAATATCTTAGTGTGTATGCGAGGGATTCAATCTATTGTTGTACTAATCTTATCTTTTTTTTATGCGCAAAATGTGCTGCTAGGGCAGTGTCCTGAAGGGGTTTTACATCTAGTCAGTGACGAAGAGATAGCAAGTTTTGCTAAACAATATCCTAATTGTACCGAACTGGATTCTAGTCTTATTATAGGGCCTAATTCTTATATGGCAGAGACGCGTATAAGCAAGATTGAAGGGCTCAAAAACATACGTACTGTGAATGGTGATCTTGTGGTAGACCAAAATCCATGGCTAAAGGATATTTCCGTCCTCAACAAGCTAGAAAAGGTAAGTGGAAATGTACATCTGCGCGGAAACGATATTACAGCTGGCTTGGATAATTCGAGTTTGGTAGTGATCGGCGGTGATCTAAAGTACTTTGTAGGAATAAACACAGCTGATAAGCAATACCACTTTCCAGAGTTGATAAAGATAGGTGGAAACTTAGAAGCCTACCTATATAAGGAAAATAAAACGAGGTTCCCACAGTTATGGCAGGTAGGAGGAAATGTCAGATTAGAAAACTGGGAGCTTGTTCATTTGGATAATGAATTCCCATCATTGGAGAGAGTAGAGGGTACGCTAGAGCTAAAGCTAAGCACTGATACAGATGCAAAAGTGTTTAGGAAACTCAAGTATGCAAAAACGATTCGGCTTGATATAAGCTATGCTCCTAAGCAAGTATTTTTTGGTGATTTAGATTCTTGTGAGTCGGTGTTTATCAAAGTAAAGCCTGGTGCAAAAATATTGGGATTCCATAAGTTGCAATATCTTGATTATCTCGGGATTGAAAACGCTTCGCCAAGTGTCTTGAACGCATTTTCAAACTTAAGAGAGGCAAGGTATATTGAAGTGGGGAAAAGGGATGGGGATCTGCACGGAGTTTTCCAATTTCCAAAATTAAAAAGCGTTCAAGAGTTAAAATTAAGATCGGGAGGTTTAAGCTCCATACTTAGGTCTGGATTAGATGTAAAAAAATTAAGAATACAAGAGCTTAGTTTTGCGGATAAGACATATTTGAATACTGAGGAATTGTATATAGACAGATTAGTTTATTTTCAAACAAAATTTACTAGTCTACCAGTACTCGGGGGTTTACATTTTAATGCATTAGAAATTAGTGGAAATAGAATGTTGACTTCTTTAGATGGATTTGTATATAAGAAAAATCCATTGCAATTGCTTCAAATTGAATCGTGTTCCGCTTTAGAAAATCTGGATGGTATAGATGTATCTTTCTCTGAGAATGCTAAGTTGCGTATCTCTTCAAATAGTAAGCTGGAGACATGTGCAGCTCCTTGGTTGTGTGAGGCCTTAAAAAGTAATTTGAATATTGTAATCCAATCAAATAAGGCGTGTAGTAAAGCCAATCTTAAACTTGAATGTGCGATAGAAGAGGACTAATACTTTGCATGTTTTCAATTCCAAAATCTACTCCAGCTTAGTTGATTAGATCATCCATATTGTAAGTAGAAACTTCTTCAGTCATCAATTCCATTTCACCATTTTCATGTAAATGAATGACTTGTAACACTTCCCTTCTTGCTTGCTTAGCTAATGAGTCAGGATGCATGTTAGACCAGCCATATCTATTGGTAATTTTACGATTTATCATGTTTCTATGTATGGTAGATTCTACATCAGTTTGATAGCCATCCCATCTCTCTTGATAAGACAGAGGAAGGGTGTAAATTCTATTTTGATCATTATTTGCCGTTACTATTTGTACCTCATCACTTGTGTGTCCCCCTTCATTTCTTCCGAAAATCAATTTCGAAAAATCGGTATCGTGCAATGCTAAATCTCTTAGACAGAATAATGTACCATCAGTCAGTCCTGTATTGTTACTTGAGTTTGCATATGTGTCATTGAAATGAATATTGAAAGTATTCGTATGCATGTATTTTTTCACATCACAGGTGAGTTCTCTGTATGTGTTAATGCTGTGTATATAGTTTTGCTCAATGGAATCCACTCTAAAACTTGGAATTGATTGGTTTCTTGAAATTTTACGTTTAGTAGCTGCTAATGGATCTAATTTATTATTCTCTATTTTCTCCTTTGTCTTCTTCTTAGTTTTTATCTCATGGTTTCTTGGCTTTGCTAGGTGCATGTTTTTATCCTTGCTCTTAGTAGACCTGGATTCAACTGATTTATTTTCTTTGCTTATGCTATGTAGTTCGCTAGGACGGGGATTCTCTTTGCAAGAAAAATGTACAAGAATGATAGTAAGTATCAACAATGGCTTTTTCAATATATCCTGTTTTTATTGGCTAATAACTTAAGTGACTGTTCAAGACACCAAAGATTCTACTATTTCATATTGCATTCCAATACATCTCTATGACTGTATAATTGATACACATCTTCACTAGTATTCACAACTGCACGGAGGTGCATATGTAGATTTTTGATCGGTGCCTTAAAACTTACATGTTTTCCGTCTTTAATATACTCCAAGAATCCTTTATTGTCAATTGACCAAATTGCACCATCTTGGCAGAGGTAATTCGACATCCGTTTTTTATTTGGGTCTTCATAGGCGGATGTTAGCCAGCGGAAACCTGTTTCATCATATTGAGCGATACCATTTTTATCTGTAAAGATCAGGGTCTTTGATTTACTACTAATTACCTGCTCGACAGTTCCAATTTTTTTGCCTTCAATGTCAATAACTTTAGTGTACGCCTCTCCATCGTACAGCATCAATTGCCCTCGTTTTCTATTTGTGTATAGTATGAGTTCGTCTTTATAGCTTTGATAGATTTTCATGTATTTAAAATCGGATGAACCAAGATTATGATCCTGTGAAGAGATATCCTTCATTTTTCCGTTTTTGAATTCGGAGAGTAGGTTATTCGTGCTTACGATGAGTTTATCTTCCAGAACTCCGAAAGCATGAATTTCTTGGTTTGCTATTAGCTTTGTGGTATTCTTGCCATCATGTTTGTTTAAGCCAATTTTAGTAGACCAATACAAATTTCCTTTGCTATCTGTTCTCAAAGATTTTACATATTCCGTGTCTTTTGTTCCAGATTCTCTTATTCCAGTAGGAGTAAAAACTTTGTCTTTACATTCGTAAAACTCCTGTGTGGTTTTGATATAACTCATTTGTCTCCCATCACGTAAGGCAGGAAGACGTACAATATCTAAAAGAGGAGCATGCTCTACGAGGTTTTTTTGTTTCCATTCTGAACCATTAAAATGTAGAATGGGTTCTTCGCTCATAGTAATCCAGATTTGTCCATCACTAGCAAGTAGGATATCGTCCATGTAATTACCAGGCCTGAGATCATTTTCTGGTATATAGTTTGTCCATTCTCCATTCTTATGAATAAACAGATTGCCTCCCTTAGCAAGTATTGCATAATGATCTTTAGAGACAAATTCGCTCGCGTATAGGCTAATTCCTCTTACAAGATCATTTGCATGAAATGATTGAACGAGACTATCATTTTGCAATGTAAGAAGCTGTTTAAGACCTACAGCTGTTATTGATCCGTCTTCATGAGCAACTAGGTTTTGAAAATTGACTTTTCCTCGAGGATCTGTTTTAATTTTTGTCACCTTAGCATCTGGTGTTATTTTGTACATGTCACGATACGCAGTGACGAATATATTCCCTTGTTTATCTATAAGCATTCGCTTGATATAGCTAAGCTCTTTGGCTTCAGTGGCAACATGTACAATTTCTTTTGTGCCATCCTGCTTGAGTTTATATATGTGTTCGTATGTGGCAGTGTATACAAGGCCATTCTCATCAATATATAATACTTGATAGCCAGATTCATCTAAGTCTTCATTTTTAAAGAGAGTGGACATATTGTCCTTATCTTTTATTAGGCCAATTCCTTGGTGTGTTAGTATCCATGCATTGCCCTCCTTATCCAGACGTAGGTCTGTGATAGAAGAAGAAGGTAGATCTTTAAGCAGCCGATCAGTATGTATTACGCTGCCATCTTTGTCAGTCCAGATTATCCCTTCGCCATAGAATATAAGTTCGTTCTCCGCCTCTACAATCCCTTTGATTTGTGTTCTTGCATTTATTGATTTGAACTCCTGTGCTTGGAGTAGGCAGCAGGAAAATAGGATTAATACGATATGAATGTGTTTCATGATGCTAGTAAATTACGGCGTCAATTATTTGATTTAATTTGGATCGGAGGTAGTCTAGCTGCTCAGTCTTTTCCAAGAAAAACGATCTACGCATAATTGCTTGGATATCATGGCCGGCTGTGTGTAATTCATCTTTAAACTTTGCGTAGCCTGAAGGCGTTTGTGTCTCGGTATAAATTGCTTCAATGAATCCAATTCTATTCAGTTCTAAGGTATTGGAATTATGGTTTCCAATGATTTCATATTCTTGCCTTTGTTCCGTTGTATAATTTGATTCATCGATTATTTCCTCATAAGAGAAGCTTATGGTTTCACTACTTATCCATTCTGTTTCTCTAGGCTTTTGTGCATGTGCAGGAGTCAATGCCTCTCCTTTTCCATCTTCCATATGGATCTGTTTAAAATTTATTTTGCGATCACTTTTCTTTTGCGCTGCATTTTTTTGTTCTCCACTTTTTTCTGTAGAATTTTCCTCAAAGGCTTCCTCAATAATCTTTACTATTTCTTCTGCTTCTTTTTGTGGTGCTCCGAAGACAGATACTAGTGGTTTTCTATTTTCATAGGGCTTTACCTCTTCTGAAGATTTTTGGTAAGCTGCAATATGAGCTGCTTTTTTTGTTTTTGCTTCTTCGTATAATTCTTGAATTATCACCTTGAAAATATCATGCTCCGTTTCTTGCGCTCTAAGCTGTGGGCTTAGGAATAGGGAAAGCAATGCGAATGAAATGATAATTCTCATGTTATTGTTTTGGTGTAAGCAGTAATTTGTTTTGTGCATCAAAGAAATAGCTAGCATCTTTACCATACAGCCAAATAAGTCCATTCTTATGATATTTTGCCTTATTGGTAGCCACAGAACCATGGAGGGTCTTATCCGTAGTGCCAAGATATTGTCCATTTAAATCAAAGATTGCTGATTTATCAGATCCTTTGAGATAATAGTAATCCTCACCAATTTTTTCTACTCGATTCATAAACTTACCGCTCGTTCCGAATGGTTTGAAGTTACTATCATATAGCTGGCAGCTGTAGTCTTCCGATTGGCACACATAGGTTTTAACTTCAGGTTTGTAGGAAATGGATTTATACTTAAATGGTATTTTTTCTACACCCTGTTTATCAACTACGCCAAAGTCATGCAAATCCTTTGCAATAATATAGTCTGTGTTTTCTGGAATATAGAAATCTGCATATGGATAGCAATTAGTTTCCTTTCCCATACCGTCGACTTGACAGCTCCGAATTGCGTTATCTTTAGATTTTTCTAAAACCAAGTAATCTGTTTCATTACGCACCAGGTTTGTGTATTCCCCTTCAATGATGAGTTTTCCATTTGCATCTAGGATGTCTACAGTTTTGTCTTTATTATATCCAATGATTAGTCCTGGTTTTCCTTTTTTAAATCCAGTATATTGTTTCGTAGAGAGTTGTTCAAAATCGGTGTTATAAATATGTCCACCCTCTCTTGTACCTACAGTCCAATATGCGTCTTCGATAAGATTCACATTTTGTCGTGCTTTAGGTGGAAAAATCCAATTCCCTTCTATGTCTACTAGGCCTGATTCGTAGGCCTGATTCGTTACAATAAAATATACATCTGCGCGGATATCTTCATCTCTATGCAAAGAAAAACCCTCTGGTAAGATTGGATTCATGTATTCATCATAGACCAGCGTTTTTTTATTGTCAAAACGTTTAATCATGTAGGCATATTTAGAAGTGTATTCTATTCTAGCCTGTTTATCTTTTGGGAAAATTACTTGTCGACCATCGACAAAGTTGACTTCTACAAATTCTTTTCGATTTCTTTTTTCTGCTCCCCAGTTGCTGTAATTGTTTGGTTCTACAGTTTTATTTGAAAAGCTATCTGTATACACGATGATTTCATTTGGGGTACTAATTCGTATTTTACTCTTTTCGCTTCCAGATTGTGTGAATCTAGTTATCTCCTGATTGCCTAGGGGTATAATCCAGTCTTTTGCGGCGGAATATATTCCCATCTCCCCATTGTTTTTTACGATATAACTGTCCTCCATCATTGCCGCTTGAATGGATTCCATGGCAGGCCCTAGAAGGACCTTTCCAGTATTATCAATAAGTTGATTTCCATGATCTATACTGCTGAGGATGTAATGCTCTTTTATGGTGCCTGGCCTAACAGAGTATTTTTTGTCAACTGAGAAAATTGTTTTGCCTGAGTTGTCTATAAGGGTAAGTGAGTTATCTCCTTTACTAAATACATATTGCGAATCGTCTGCGTGTTTTTGTGGTTGAATGATGTTGTTGAAAGGTCCAGCAAGTATTTCTTCTTTTTCGTTTAAAAGATAGTGTTGTTCGTTATCCTGCACTATATAGAGTGAGCCTAGATAGTTGCTTAAGCGTGTGTAGCTTTTGGAAAAAACAGGATGTAATGATTTATCAACAAGTTCCCATTGATTACGTTTTCTTGATACTATGAATCTATCCTCTGAAACAGGTCGGATACTAATGAGGGATGTATCAATTATTAAATTATAGTTTTTGTCTAGAACGCCTCTTTTTGAATTTGCAGTTGCTACGGTGTAGCCAAATTTATCTTGATGCTCTAAATAGGAGTATGCATTAGGTATAATTGTATTTCCTTTTAGGTCTATTGCGCCTATTTTGTCCGTCTCATCAATTACATATATTGCTTGTTTAGATGGGGCGCCGTATGGAATATTATTATTGAGTAGGGTGTTTCCATCCAAGTCTATAAAGTTACAAGTACCATCTTTGGACACAGCTCTACGGATACCCTCATAAAAATTAGGATTAGACCAACTTGCATAATATGCATCGCTTACTTTGTATTGGTGCTTTTCGTTTGCAGGATGATAAGAGGGTGAAACATAGGGATTGGGTTTTTCTATAAAATATCTCCACTCCTTAGCTTTGAGGTTAATGGCTAGGTAGGCATTTGCAATAGCCTCCTTCTTTTGATTCTTGATGTTAACTACAGGTGAAAGAGGTTTTGTGGAAAATGCGCTTAAAATTTCTTTACCGGACCTGTCTATTACGCCATAGAGTCCAAATTTTTTGAACTGAGCAAAGCCTGCCGTATTAAAAAAAGAAAGACCTTCATAATCCGCTTTTATTTTTACGTTACCCTTTCTATCTACATAGCCGCAGAGTTTGTCTTTACAAAAAGGGACAAGATCATAGTCAAGAGTCGTTTCTGTATTGTAATGTGGGATGATGCTAGCCTGCACATCACAAGAATATAGTATAAAGAACAGGCCGAAAGCGAGGATGGAAAATTTCATTGGTTAAAATTGTTGATGTGAAAGCTACAGATAATTATTTAAACAGAGAAATCTGAAAGTTAAAGTAATTTTTACAGTTGTAATAAGAAGAGCGTGATAGTGAATTTCATAGAACTTTTTGCTTATCTTCCTCCGTATATTCTAAAGGAAATTATCAATTTGAAGTTAAAGCTAACAACTATGAGTAGATTAAATATTGGGTTTTTAAAATTTCTAAGTATTGTATTTTTCATTGTACTTCATCTTGGGGTTTTTGGGCAAACTTGGGAGAAAATTAATACCATAGATGGGCGTGTATTTTCGATGTATCAAAATGATGATATCGCATATGTTTGTGTGTGGGATGACCTCTATGTAGGTGACAGTTTTGAAGAACCGATGACAAAGGTAATGGATGGAATTACTTGGCGAAAGATGTTTGATCACAAAGGCAGGGTATATCTAGGTGGTCACGGTCAGTTTGCTCTACCAAATTTTCTGAGCCTTCCTATGGACAGTTATGAGCCAACACCTGAGTGTGTAAACCCAATTGGTCCTGACCGTGTAAGTGTTTTAGATTTAGAGATTCGTGATGATAAATTTTACATAGGTACTATAGACGATGGAGTTCAGTATAGGAATGCTACAGATTGTGAGTTTGAAGATATTTCACCACCCCAATTAAAACTAACGGCAGATAATTCCGTACTTCATTTTACAGAAGATGGAGGATTAATTTTAGGCACGTTTAATGGCGACTTGTTTTATTCCGGAGATCTGGAGAATTGGGAGCAGATAGGTTCAGGTTTTGGGCCAATGCATGATGTAGTCAATTTTAAGGGAGATTATTTTATGGGTTCCACTCGACTTCGAAAAGGGGTGGAGGGAGGAATTGATAATTGGATTTCAGTTGCAAATGAATCGGCAGGAGATTTACATATTTTTGCTGGAAGTTTGTATGCAGCCCGACGTTCAGGATTGTATTCTACAGAGGATGGTGTATCATGGACTCAACATACAGATGGTTTAGGGGAGGTCGATCATGATGCTATTTTGCATACTTCTGGTGGCAGATTGTATATGGGTACACGTGATGGATCTATTTACCGATTGCAATCTACGACTAGTATAGAGTCGGAAGAGTTGCAAGTAGAAGTTGCATTATCACCAAATCCTGTTAGTACAGTTCTTAGCGTTGATACTAGGGATTATGCCTTCAATAATTATGCTATTTACACAATCAGAGGAGAATTAGTTCAGTATGGAGAACATTCATCAAACAATACGTGTTCAATATCTTTGAGAGGTCTTGCGTCCGGAATGTATGTTTTGCAGTTACATGGGGAAAAGGGCACAGCGAGTAAGAAGTTTGTAGTGCAGCAATAAGGCTCAGGTAATTATGAGAGTAGATGAATTGTGGATGTCTGAGTGAGTTGCCTGGAAGGTGACCAGAGTCAGTCCCGATGAGGGACCGAACCGCATGGTGAGCCTAGAAGGGAACGACCCGGAGAGGAACGCAGTGAAGCGAAGGGGCACTCCCAAAGAAAAGTCCAATTACTATTGATAATCAGTCCTCTAAAGCATACCTTTGCAGCGAAATTCAAAAAAGAAATAAATGATATCTACAGACACGAAAACAAATTATAAAGTAAAGGACATCAGTCTAGCGGATTGGGGAAGGAAGGAGATGGATTTAGCAGAGGCAGAAATGCCTGGTTTGATGGCTTTGAGAGAAGAATTTGGTGATAGTCAGCCACTCAAAGGAGCTAACATTGCTGGATGTCTTCACATGACTATCCAAACTGCAGTTCTAATAGAAACATTGACGGCGTTAGGTGCGGATGTAACCTGGTCTTCATGTAATATTTTTTCTACACAGGATCATGCAGCAGCAGCAATTGCCGCAGCGGGTATTCCGGTATTTGCTTGGAAGGGGATGAACGAAGAAGAATTTGACTGGTGTATCGAGCAGACCTTACATGCATTTAAAGATGGGAAGCCATTAAATATGATTCTTGATGATGGTGGTGACTTAACGAATATGGTCTTAGACAGATTTCCAGAGTTAGTGAAAAATATAAGAGGCATCAGTGAGGAAACAACTACTGGTGTTCATAGATTGTATGAAAGAGTGATCAATGGTACTCTACCAATTCCAGCAATCAACATTAATGATTCGGTAACCAAGTCAAAATTTGATAATAAGTATGGTTGTAAAGAATCTTGTGTAGATGCGATCAGAAGAGCGACAGATGTTATGATGGCAGGAAAAGTGGCTGTTGTTGCAGGATACGGTGATGTAGGAAAGGGTAGTGCAGCCTCATTGCGAGGAGCAGGTTGTCGAGTGATAGTAACAGAGATAGATCCTATCTGTGCCTTACAGGCTGCAATGGATGGATTTGCTGTGAAGAAAATGAAGAATGCATTAAAAGATGCGAACATCGTTGTAACTGCAACAGGTAATAAAGACATTATCAGTGCTGAGCATTTTGAAGCGATGAAGGACAAAACAATTGTTTGTAACATAGGTCATTTCGATAATGAAATTGACATGGCTTGGTTAAATGGTAAGCATGGAGATAGTAAGGTAGAGATTAAGCCTCAGGTAGATAAGTACACAATTGATGGAAACGATATTCTTGTACTTGCTGAAGGAAGACTTGTTAACCTTGGATGTGCTACTGGTCATCCGTCATTTGTAATGTCTAATTCATTTACAAATCAGGTACTGGCGCAGTTAGAGTTGTGGCAGAATACAGATAAGTATGAAAACAAAGTGTATATGCTGCCTAAGCATTTAGATGAGAAGGTAGCGAAACTACACCTTGAGAAAATTGGGGTAGAGTTAGAAGAGTTGAGTCAGGATCAAGCGAGCTATATCAATGTACCAAAAGAAGGGCCATATAAGCCTGACTATTACAGGTATTAATTTTAAAACGTATATAGATATAAAAAGGGCTGAGTTTAACTTAGCCCTTTTTTTGTTGCTTACACTGAAGCATGCGATCCTTATAAAACTTCAATAGATCTGCGACGGGTGTATAGTTTTCGTTTTTGACCTTTATGTCTGAGAGTCTTGGAATGTGCTCGGCAAAGAAAATCTCATTATGAGCCATCTCCACTAGATTGGTAGCGAAGGAATGTGGGTAAAGAAACTTTTTATCTATTTCTAAAATGACATCCGCAATCGTTTGAATTAATTTCTTGTAGCTGAGATAAAAACCGTGTTTGTTTTCCTCATCGATATTTTTTGTGTGGTAGGCTTTTGCAGATTCTGTGATAATAATTCTATGTAGCACGGCTTCATTTACAAAGTCCACGGTCGGGTTGTCCTTGGTTGCGTGCACTATGTTGTCGATAATGAGATCTAATCTGCGATTAGGGTCTTCAATGTTCTTTGTGTTATAGTCAATTAGATAGGATACCCAATCCCAATACCACACGACAAGATAGAGGAGTAATAAGTGTTTGTTTTCAAAATACCGATACAGTGAAGTCTCATTAGACTCCATGGCTTGGGCTAATTTCTTAAAATTAAAGGCTTCAAAACCAATCTCATCCATAAGTAATATACTATGGCTAATGATTTTTTTGCCCAGCTTACTCTGCAGGGGATCCTTTAAATAAAGGCCTTCTGGGATTTTTGAATCAGAAAATACAAACATAATGAACAATAAATATAATTAATTGTTACTAATACTTCTAACACAAATACTGACATTAAAATTAATAATGCTTATTTGTTTGTAAGTAATACTAACATTTATATATTTGCGTCAAAATCAGAAAAACATGAAACCTTACATTAGTAATTTAAAAAGTGATTTGCCAGCATCCATTATAGTCTTTTTGGTTGCTGTGCCCTTATGTTTGGGGATTGCTCTAGCTTCAGGAGCTCCCTTATTTTCAGGAATTATAGCAGGAATAGTAGGCGGTATTGTCTGCGGAGCGCTCAGTGGATCTCAGTTAGGTGTGAGTGGTCCTGCAGCGGGTCTTGCCGTTATCGTATTGACTGCTATCCAAAGTCTAGGAGCATTTGAGACATTCTTACTTGCTGTTGTTATTGCAGGAGTCTTCCAATTTATTCTTGGGGTACTTAAAGCGGGTATTATTGGCTATTATTTCCCTAATTCTGTTATCAAAGGAATGCTGGCTGGTATTGGAGTCATTATTTTTCTCAAGCAAATTCCGCATGCCTTTGGCTATGACAAGAATTATGAGGGAAGTTTAGCGTTTTCGCAAAATGATGGGCATAATACTTTTTCTCAGTTCTACTATATGTTTGAGAATATCACGCCAGGTGCAATAATCATTTCAAGTATATCCTTGGCAATTTTGATTCTTTGGGAACAGAAGTTTATGAAGAAAATTAAGCTCTTTAAAATTGTACAGGGCCCACTCGTAGTTGTTGCTCTGGGAATTATTTTAAATCTTGTTTTTGCAGGCGGTTCTTACGGATTGAAAATGGATCAGGTAGTGTCAATACCTGTGGCTGAAAGTTTTGCAGGATTTATAAACCTATTTACCTTCCCTGATTTTAGTCAGTGGAATAATCCGCAGGTGTATACTGTAGGAATAACAATTGCCGTAGTTGCTTCATTGGAGACATTATTATGTCTTGAGGCTACGGATAAATTAGATCCATTAAAAAGAGTAAGTCCAGCGAATAAAGAATTGCGAGCGCAGGGTATCGGTAATCTCGTTTCGGGATTGATAGGAGGTCTTCCTATTACACAGGTTATCGTGCGCAGTTCGACTAACATCCAGTCAGGTGGTAAAACAAAGGCATCTGCAATACTGCATGGTTTTATTTTATTAGGCAGTGCAATGCTTATACCAACTGTACTGAATCTTATTCCACTTTCAAGTCTTGCAGCAATTCTAATTTTGGTAGGATATAAGCTTGCTAAGCCTGCTGTATTTAAGCAAATGTTTAAGACGGGATACACCAACTTTGTTCCTTTTGTGGTTACCATTCTTGCGATTGTATTTACAGACTTACTGATGGGAATTGGAATAGGTATGGCAGTGGCAATCTTTTTTGTCTTGTATGAAAATTATAAGAAGCCATTCTTTTTTGAGCAGGATGAAAATTATGATGATAATAGAAAAATCACTATACAACTTTCAGAGGATGTTACCTTTTTGAATAAGGCAAACATTCAGCGCGCTCTGAACATAATTCCGAATGATAGTACAGTTGTCATTGATGCATCAAGTTCTAGAAACATCCACCATGATGTCTTAGAGATTATTGATGAGTTTTTGATTAATGCTGAAGAAAGAAATATTGAAACACATATTATTGACTTAAAACGACGAGGCCCTGTAGATTCTGCAATGAAAATATTGGAAAAATCAGTTAAAGATTTTGAACTAGAACCTGCCTTGGCAAACTAAAAACTTAAGTAATGAATTTAGAATTAAAGAATTTCACACAAACAAAAACATCTCAAGCAGCTTTAAAAGCTAGAGATGCTCAAGAGATGCTGGCTGAGGGAAACAAAAGATTCCTAAACAAGGCAAGTCTACATAGAGATCTTCACAGTCAGATAGGGGATACGGCAACAGGTCAATATCCATTTGCTGCTGTAGTGAGTTGTATCGATTCTAGAATACCTACGGAGATTATTTTTGATCAAGGTATTGGCGATATATTTAATGCGCGGGTTGCAGGAAATTTTGTGAATGAAGATATATTGGGTAGTCTCGAATTTGCGTGTAAACTAGCGGGATCTAAGCTTATCGTAATTATGGGACATACGTCTTGTGGTGCGGTTAAAGGGGCATGCGATCATGCGAAGTTAGGTAATCTCACAGCTATGTTGGACAAAATTAACCCTGCCTTAGCTCAGGTAGAAACGGCTGAGGGAGTAGACAGAAGTTCAAAGAATTTGGAATTTGTAAATAAGGTAGCAATAGAAAATGTGCATCTAAACATAGCGCGTCTCAAAGAGGAAAGTCCAGTCTTGAATGAGATGATTAATAATGGAGAGATTGAGGTCGTTGGAGCAATGTATGATGTAGCTACTGGGAAGGTCAGTTTTTTATAAAAATAGTAATAGTAGTGTGTTGTTAATAGCAAAGCGCACAGAACAACTTTAATGCATTCGCAGAAGCACCCTTCAAGTTTCTAAAATTTCGGAATGTACTGTGGAGATGGGTTATCCTATCTCCACTTTTTTATTTGAAGTTAATTCTCAGTCTTTATAATCGTCTCCGGCTTTGCGATATTAGTAGATACTTTATCTGTGATATACCATCGGTTTCCTTCCTTGAGGAGATTAAAATAATCTGTAAACAAACGATCTGCGGTTTCTAACTCTATCTTAGCTTCAGCTGCTGTGCGTGTTATATCTATTGACAGGATTCTACCCTCTGCATTTTTTAATCTAGGTCTGGGTTTGAAACCACTCAGGTACTGTGTTCGGTTACGACGATCTATTTTTCCTTCACGAACAAATTTTAGATTACATGTTGCATGCATGGCGCTTCCGACCAGTGTTGTATCTCCTGTAAGCCATCCATCAAAGTAGTTCTGGATTACACCCTCAATAGCTAGGTGATCCTCAGTATTCGTATGTAGAGTTAATTCGTCTTTTTGCTGTTCAGTGCAGCTAAATAAAAAGAGAAGCAGGGTAGAGTAAAGTATAATTTTCATAAGAATGCATTTATAAGTTTTGAGTGAGCTAACTCCTTCGACCTATATCCTTCCTTGTTTTTCTCTTACAGTTCCTTTTCAATTCAGAACGAATTCTAACAATTGGATTAAGATTGAGCAATAGCTAATAGCTTGGTGTTAAAATACAACTGAATTATGGAAAAGGGATCATTTTATAGTCGAGTACGTGATAATTATCTACAAAAACTAGTAGAGCTTATTAAGCTACCCTACATTAAACTAGTACATCCAAATAGAAAGCCATGGAATGTGACTATGGATAACTTAAAGAATTACGGTCCATCTACCTTAGGAGCTAAACTATATCAATTCCTAAGAGGAAATAATCTGCACATACAATCTTTGTATGAATCGCATGATATCTATCATATTATCTCAGGTTATGGTATAGGCATGCTGAATGAAGCGAAGCTGTTTTTCTTTTTGTTTGGCAATGGAAAGAAATCAATTTCAGTTATGGGTTCAATTGTTGTCGCACTGATTTGTTATCCCACACAATGGAAAGGGTTTTATAAGGATTATCAGCGAGGGAAAACGATGCAAGCGATATATAAAATGAATTTTGAAGAACTGCTTGATTGTGATTTTGAAGAAATGGTAGAGTCATTACAACTTAGTTGATACTTGCCATGAAACCTGCCTACGGGTCTAAACAGGCAGTCCGCTAAACCCATGCACTATCCTCTTTGTCTTTCTAGTAGGATCATCATCATTAAGCCTAGCATAATTCTATCGTCATCATCGTTGTCTATAGTGCTTAGTTTTTCTACAAGAAATTCACTCCCAAAAAAGGAAGCTTCTTTAGAGAGTCTAATAATCTCTTTTTCTTTGAGATCAGTGACTAAGTAGGAGGGGTTAAATAAATAGCCAGTAAAGAAACTTATAATCGGAATTTGTCCAATTAGTGAGTCTAAGACCTTTACCATTCCATTTTCTTCTCTTACGTGGTATTGTAAATTGCCATGCTGATCAATAATTTCGTATTCAGCCTTCCAAAGTGAACGCCATCCTTTTCTTGCAATTTTACCGAACTCCGTTTCATTCGTATCATAAAAGCTATAGACGGTAGAGAAGTCTAACCATTTGTTAGCACGAATAGCATAGTTCACCTTAGTTTTATCTTCATTGCTATAAATTAAAATCTCCTCTTTCAGCTTAAACATCTTCTGTCTTACATAGGCGACTAACTTACCTGTGGCATCGATAGCTCTAAAGTCATTCGATAAAGTAGAAATTTTAAATGAAAACTTAATAGGAAATTTTAAATCTTGCATAGCTGCTTAGAAGTTTGTTGTAAACAAATCTAGCGAAAAAATTGCTGATTTAATTTTTCCTATGGGAGATCCTATTTTAAGCTGAGTAAGTTTGTAGGCGCTTATTGAAATACACGAATATAATCTACGATCATTCTTTGTGGGAATTCAGTAGTACTATCTGGGTTGCCCGGGAAATTACCACCTACAGCAATATTCATAACGAAGAAGAATTCTTGTTGGAATTCTGAAAATTGAGCAGCAGAAATATTAAGTGAATGATACTGGCTTCCATCCAGATACCAACGTATTGCTGTATCCGTCCATTCAATTGAGTAAACATGAAATTCGTCATATAGTTTACCAGATTCTAGGGTACGGTCACCAGAAAATTCTGCATGTTGTCCTGTGGGATCCGCCCAATGCGCTGTACCATATACTTTACTATCCCTATCACCACTGCCTCCTGTCATTTCCATAATGTCTACTTCACCACAGGCTGGCCAACTTACAACATCGATATTATTGCCAAGCATCCAAAGTGCTGGCCACATACCCTGCCCAAACGGCATGGCTGCGCGAATGTCAACCCTGCCTTTGTGAAAAGATACTTTGTTCTTTGTTATAATTCGACTAGAGGTATAATCTCTTGTGCCATCTGTTTCTTCTTTTGCTGTTATGACGAGGTAGCCATCTTTTACACTTGTGTTTCCTTCTTTATAGGACTGTAATTCTTCATTTCCCCAACCACATAAATTCCTATCACAGCCATCCCCTATTTCGTGACACCACGTGTCTGCATCTAATGCTGTTCCATCAAAATTATCTTCCCAGACTAAAGATTTTCCCGTATATGAATCAGGGGAAATATAGCCAGTAGATGGAATGAAAAAACTATTGTCTGGTGGCTCTGGTCCTGGATCTGGTTCGGTGTCTCCACAAGCATTTAATAAAAGCACTGCAATTGAAAGAATGAATAAAAAACGAATATTTTTCATTTTAATGTTTTAAACAGGTTTAAAGTGAATAGGTAATTAGTGCTTTGATTATGGTTATTCAAAAATATATAGTTTTTTAACAATTACAGCATAATTTCTATTTGAAAAGTGCTTTTGAACGACTATAGTGTAACGATTACGTACTATAAAATGTTTACAGTAGCGATGTACAACAAAAAACCCCCAAGCCAAAACGGCCTGGGGGTTGACAAATGCATTAAATTGAATTATTCGATCACAATAAATTTCTTAGTTATTATGCCTTCTAATGTTTTAACTCGAAGAAGATAAGAACCATTTGATACGTTTTGAATAGGGAGTGCCAAAGTATTTGAATCTTCATTCCATGTAGAATAGATTAAACGTTTACCAGTTAAACTTAGAATTTCAAGTTCTACAATCTTTTCTGGATTCATGACTTCCACAAATAGAGTGCTTGATTTTCTAAGAGGATTTGGATAAATGGATAATTGATTCTTTAATTTAGTCAATTCCCTATTCTCGGATTCTAATTCCTCTGCAGTATTGGAGATACTCTTGAGATCCTCCATTGTTTCTGTTCCTGAGTTATATGCATCTACAGGATCGTTATCTGGTATAATAGTGTTTATACACTTTTGAAGTACTATATCGTCAATATAGACCCAATCTTGATTTGTTGATGCATCACATCTAAACCTAATCTTTGTAGTTGTGTTTAGTGGTGTAGCAATTAGGACAAATTCATTTTCGCGTACATCATTTTGGAAATCGATGTCACGTGCCCAAGTATGAGTTGTCGTCCAAGTTGCACCATTATCGGAAGAAATCTGAAGCCAGAAATCTTCTGTTGAATTATCCATACTTCTAGCTATGTAACTAAAGCTAAGCTCAAGAATATCACTATTCGTAGTATTCAAGGTAGGAGAGGTCATTACCGATGAACTTGTGTTGTCTCTTAGACGGATACAAAATGATCCGCTATTAGCATACACAGCATCTGCAATATCTCTTCTACAATCAGAGCCTCCGTCAACCCATCCTTGCCATCCGGACTCAAAATCATTGTTTAAGAGGGTAGTACAAGTACTTCCACCTCCACATAATGGGTCCGTGTCATCTGGTACACATGGATCCATATCGTCAGGGTCGTTTCCAGCACACTCGCCATCTCCATCTTGATCAATTATAGTTCCTCCAGTACAATTACATGCATTGTCCCAAGTGGCTCCCGTATAACAGTTCTCTTCACAGGTAGCGCCAGGAATGACAAACTGTGCAATTTGATCTTGTTCACCTACCACCCATAATTCATTATCATTTATTAGGGTGAGTCCTTCAGGTTGTGCAAACCCTGTAATCGACTTTGTACTTAATTCAAAACCGGTACTTGGATTTAATTCATAGATAGTACTGCAATTATCTGAAATTAGAAGGAGTGATCCAACTGAGGTGAATGCTAAGCCACCAATATCAAAATTGTTACAAGAAGGTAGGCTGGTGAATGCTTCAACAGGTGTAATAAGATTTCCTAATTCCGAAAGAGGATTATCTACCTTGTACACCTTAGGTTCAGTCCCAGTATTATTGTTGTCCGAATCTCCTTCTCTTCCAATGTATAATATATCATTTGAAGCATCATATGCTAGTCCTTCAAAACCAAAATTATCTCCGAGACCAGAATCATCAAAAGCTATAGCACCATTTCCAGGGAAGGTAATTGTTGTGGTGTTGTCGCTAATAGTAATTAGCGTTACTCTTCTCTCTCTTTCTTCAGCAACGAAAAATTGGTCTCCACCTATGTGCACTATACCTTCTGTATCGTTAAAAACTCCATTTAATACAATGGTGCGTAATATATTTCCATCCAAATCAATTTCATGTACTTCAGTTGGAAAATTCGTTATGCCAAATAATGTGTTGGATTCAGGCCTATAAGTAACTCCAGATAAGTTATTTATACCAAGTGTTGAAATTCCACAGCCTGCGTTAAAGTTTGTAATATCTATGGAATTACCTACAAAGGTTCCCGTACAGTTACAATTATTATCCACTACATCATTTATAGTAGCAGCGTCTCCATCATCACATGCGTCACCAATATTTAATCCCAGGCTAGGACAATCAAAACCAAGTCCTGAGCTCATATTTATATTATCAATTGCGGTATCACCAGACCAAGAACTACCTGTTGTTCCAAGGAATCTATAGTACACCTCCATATTCTGATATGATGTTAAATCTATATTTACATTAGTCCATACATCTCCATCACTTCCTACATTACTCCAAAGAGTTGTCCATGTATTTCCACCATCAGATGTTACTTGGAATTCTAGCATGTGGTCTGTAACGACTCCATTCATGTGATAGTCAAATGTGATTTGGCTAGAACCTGAAGATGGTTCATTGAAACATTCGGAGACTAGACTAGCTGTTTTATTTGGACTGTTAGAGCCTGAGGCTTCCACGTACATATACCAGCTTCCATCAGACCCAGTGGATGGACCCGTTCCGCTAGAAGGTGTTCCCCCTGAGTCTCTTATCCAATCTAGATCATCATCCGTTCCCTGAGTCCAATTCCCTAAACCTGATTCAAAACTTTCTGTTTCAGGGAAGGTGCCATCGCAAACAATTGCCATACCTTGACAGATACATCCTCCAATCACTATATCACCAGTAGTATTTGGATTACCATCGTCACATGGATCTCCTATATCTAATCCTAAGTTAGGACAATCAGCACCATCCGTGTCGAATATCAATATATTGTCTATTGCAATATCTCCAGACCATGAGCTTCCTGTAGTTCCAAGAAATCTGAAATAGACATCAATGTTTACATAGAGGTCAAGATTTACGTTTACGTTAGTCCATATGTTCCCATCACTTCCGATATTGCTCCACAGGGTAGTCCATGTGTTCCCATCATCTGTTGTGACTTGGAATTCTAACATGTGATCAGTTACAGTTCCAAGCATATGATAGTCAAAGAGTATTGTGCCACCACCACTTGTTGCGACATTGAAACATTCAGAGACAAGACTAGCTGTTTTATTAGGGTTGTTAGATCCTGAGGCTTCCACGTACATATACCAGCTGCCATCAGAGCCAGTGGATGGACCCGTCCCGCTGGAAGGTGTTCCCCCAGAGTCTCTTATCCAATCTAAGTCGTCATCCGTTCCCTGTGTCCAATCACCTAAGTTTGTTTCAAAACTCTCTGATTCTGGCCACATACCAACACAGGTATTATTGGTAGTTCCTGTACAGTTACAATTATTATCTACTGTATCATTTGAAGTGTTAGGATCACCGTCATCACAAGCATCTCCAATAAATAGATTTAGGTTAGGACAGAAGTTAGGATCAAGTGTACCCTCACAAATACAGTTACTGTTTACTGTATCATTTAGAGTGGTTGGATCACCATCGTCACACAGATCGCCTATATCTAATCCTAGATTAGGACAATCCGTGCCATCTGTGTCGAAGATTAATATGTTATCTATAGCGATATCGCCAGACCATGAACTTCCTGTAGTTCCAAGAAATCTGAAATATACTTCTATGTTTACATAGAGGTCAAGATTTACGTTTACAGTAGTCCAGACATCTCCATCACTTCCTATATTACTCCACAGCGTAGTCCATGTGTTTCCGTCATCCGTTGTAACTTGGAATTCTAACATGTGATCAGTTACAGTTCCAAACATGTGATAGTCAAAGAGTATGGTACCACCACCAGTTGTTGCAATATTGAAACATTCTGAAACCAAACTTGCTGTTTTATTTGGGCTGTTTGAGCCCGATGCTTCTACATACATATACCAGCTTCCATCAGATCCCGTAGATGGTCCAGTGCCACTGGAAGGTGTTCCTCCAGAATCTCTTATCCAATCTAAGTCGTCATCCGTTCCCTGTGTCCAATCACCTAGGTCTGTTTCAAAACTTTCTGATTCTGGCCACATACCATCACAGGTATTAATAGAAGTACCTGAACAGTTACAATTATTATCTACTATGTCATTTGAGGTGTTAGGATCACCATCATCACAAGGATCTCCGATGAATAGATTTAGGTTAGGACAGAAGTTAGGATCTAGTGTGCCAACGCATCCACATGAACTATCATATTCGTCATTGAAGGTGTTTGGATTTCCGTCATCACAAGTAGAACCAGGAATGACAAATTGCTGTAATTCATTGTCTTCACCAGCGACCCATAATTCATTATCATTGACCATAGTTATTCCTTCTGGAATTGCAAGACCTGCTACACTTTTTTCACTTAAGATTGCTCCATTTGCTGGATCCACTTCATAAATAATCTTACAA